>NZ_AUJZ01000001.1:0-748168 GCF_000424485.1 Butyrivibrio sp. WCD2001
TAGGATATCTGAGAGGAGCTGTCCTTAGTACGAGAGGACCGGGATGGACGGACCGCTGGTGTATCAGCTGCATCGCCAGATGCATAAGGCTGGGTAGCCAAGTCCGGAAGGGATAAACGCTGAAGGCATCTAAGCGTGAAGCCCCCCTCAAGATGAGATATCCCTGCTTCGGCAGTAAGACCCCTTAGAGACTATGAGGTAGATAGGCACAAGGTGTAAGCATGGTAACATGTTCAGCTGATGTGTACTAATAGGTCGAGGGCTTGTCCAAAAAGGATATAGAACAGAGAGAAATGGATTTAAGATGAGTATTCAGTGTTCGGTTTTGAAGGCATAGATATTTTGTAAGATAGTCATTATGACTATCTTTTTTTGTATATAAAAATATAATCTGATATACTGTAACGAGTTTTGTGATTAAGGGAGTGAATATAAAATATGTATATGGTAAGAGATGTAAAAATAGAAGATGCAAAACGCTTGTTGGAAATATATGGATATTATGTAGAAAATACAGCAATTACTTTCGAATATGATATTCCATCAATAGAGGAATTTTCTGGACGTATACAAAATATTACAAAAAAATATCCGTATCTTGTTATTGAAGAAGATGGAGAAATATATGGATATGCTTATGCAAATACATTTAAAGATAGAGCTGCTTATGATAAATCCTGTGAACTGACTATTTATCTCGATAAAGATTCAAAGAAGAAGGGATATGGCAGAGCTTTATATGAGACTCTTGAAGCTAGACTTACTGAAATGGGAATCGAAAACCTATATGCATGCATAGGTGATCCTATTGAAATTGATCAGTACTTAAATAGAAACAGTGAAGAATTTCATTCGCATCTTGGATTTGAGACAGTCGGAAGATTTCATAAATGTGGTTATAAGTTTGATAAATGGTATAACATGATATGGATGGAAAAACTGATTGGTTCTCACAATATGTAAGTTTTGAACCAAGTGTAAAAAAGACAGGGCACTTAAGCTCTGTCTTTTTTGTGATTCTTCTCCTTTGCCTCATACATGGCATTGTCCATTTTTTTGAAAAAGCTGTCGAGAGTTTCGTTTTCCTGATCATACATACTGCTGCCGAGTGATAGAGACAGAGTATATGGTCGACTATGTTTTTTTAGATAAGTGGCAATCTGTTCATTTATGGTTGCCATGATTTTATTTAATCTCTCAGGTGTTGTTTCATAGACAATGAGCATGAATTCATCACCGGCATACCTGATCAGCAGAGAATCTTCGGGCTTACTCCTGATCAGTATTTTTGCAACGTCAATAAGTGCTTTATCACCGGCAGAATGACCGTAAGTATCATTTATGGATTTAAAATAATCCACATCAATCATGATTCCACCGATATTTGAATATCTATTAAAAGTTTCAGCTTTATAAAACAGATAGGCACGGTTATAAAGGCCGGTAAGTGTATCTAGGTACGAAAACTCGTTTTGAATTGACATATAAATAGCGGTGATACCTATTGCAAGCGATACCCAGATAAGAGATACACCATAGAAAAGTAATTGCAAAGCGCATCCCAGAGCAATAGGCCCAACCATTAGATATATAGGGAAAAATCGTACTTTTCCATATTTCTTTTGATATTTACTAAGAACAATAATACTGAAGAGAATATATCCGGTGTCTACCAAATAATAGAAATAACTAAGAGGCATTCGGATATAATAATTATTTGAATCCATGTAAAAAATTATAGGAAGGAAAAGATTAATTATAACTATCAGGAGCATTAGTACAGCCGGAATAGATGCATAAATATATATCTTTTTATACCTTTCAAGAGAATGATATAATTTGTAGTCCACATAAAGGCACCAGCAGAAAACAAAGATCGGATTGGCGATAAAACAGAAGGAATTGGCAAGAAGGCATATAATTCTCCAAGCCATTCCGGGCTTTCCATCCGAATAAAAGGCAACAAAATCCACAAAACAGGAAATCAAAGTAAGGATGGCTATGTTAGAGAAAATCTTAAGATCCAATTGATCCTCTACACGCCTGAAGCGACTACTGATTAATAAAGCTATCAGAAGTATTATTCCTATGTAGTCTGTGACTGCTATAGCAACAATATTCATAAAATTCCTCCAAACGGAATTACATAAAGGCAAATTAGTAAACGAAAAATAATATGTTTATTAGATTTTAACATTAACAAAAGAGTTAAAAACTAGACAACTTCTTAAGTTTCTAAAATACTTATAAACAGATTCTTAAAAGACAGTCAATTCGGCTTTCTTTTTTGTTTTTTCTATTTATTTTCAAAAAGTATATGCTATACTGAATTAGGATATTAAATATATATTCAATCGGTTTTTAGTTTGTTTATTAAGTGATTGCAGTTTCTTTTTTCAAAGCGTGAGGTGAAAATATGGAATCAAAAATCTTGCTTGAAAATGGTACAAACGAACTTGAAGTCTTAGAGTTTAGAATTGATGATCATTGCTATGGAATAAACGTTGCAAAGATTAAGGAAATTATTGTATATCAGGAAGTGACGCCTGTTCCGAATGCTCACCCAAGTATTGAAGGAATATTTATGCCCCGCGATACTATGATAACTGCAATCGATTTACGTAATTGTCTTCAGCGAGGTGCATCTAAGCCCGGCGGACTTTTTATAATTACGAACTTCAATAAGCTGGACATTGCGTTCCATGTTGACGCTGTTGTAGGTATTCACAGAGTATCCTGGGCAGATATCATTAAGCCCAATGCCACAATTTCAAAGGCTGAGGAGAGTATTTCCACCGGTATCATCAAACTTGAAGAACGACTGATTATTATCCTTGATTTCGAGAAAATCGTATCTGACATCAATCCTAATACCGGTCTTAATGTGGCTCAGCTCACAGATATCGGAACAAGACAAAGAAACGAAATTCCGATTGTTTTGGCCGAGGATTCACAGCTGCTTAACAAGTTGATTGTTGATTCCCTTAAGAAAGCCGGATATGACAATGTACGTCATTTCGAAAATGGAAAACTGGCATGGGATTATGTCAAAGGCTGCAAGGACAGAGGTCAGCTTGATAAGGTTAAATGTATTATTACCGATATTGAGATGCCGATCATGGATGGACACCGCTTGACTAAGCTCGTAAAGAGTGACGATGATACGAAGCAGATTCCGCTTATTATTTTCTCATCTCTTGTAAACGAGGAAATGAGAAGAAAAGGAGAGTCACTTGGAGCCGACAGACAGCTATCGAAGCCGGAAATCGGTAATTTGGTAGCTGTAATTGATGAACTTGTTCATGCTGATGGCGATGCCAAATAAAGATATATGATGTGAATGATAACTCCCTTTATTGCTTCAGTTATGAAAATCAATTTTCAATGACTGCTACAATGAAGGGAGTTTTATAATTTTGGTGAGGGTTTTATAGACTTTTAGAAGTCTGGTTTCTTGGGGAGTAAGTAACATGAATTCAAAAAATGAAGAGTATTTGGACAATCTTTTACATTCATTGACAAATAATTCCGGTTCGGGAATAGCTAAGACTAAAACCAATCAACACCATTCCGATGATGCTGATTTAAGCGAGGCTATAGGTTATTCCTCCGAGAATGATGATTTAAATGAAATTGGACAGATGCTTGAAAAACTGGATGGCGGAGAGCTTTTGGATTCAGGAATGACAGAGGTTCTGGATGCTATCAGTGCGCCTGCAGATGAGACTTTACATAAATATAAGGTTGGGGATGAAGTCCCGGAAGGCTATGAAAAAGATGCGGATGAGCTTGCATTGGACGAAGCTATTGCAAGAGCTGAAGCCTTGGCGGAGGAAATACCTGAACTCGATGAAGTACCTGCAGAAACTGATGAAGTACCTGAAATAGATGAAGTACCAGGTTTAGAAGAGCCTGCGCCAGCAGGAGATATTCCGATTCTTGAGGATATACCTGCTGTTGAAGAAATACCATCATCAGAAGAAATGCCTATGGAAGATATAGACAAGGTGATGGCTGAGATGGGCATAATGACAGAAGTCGAAGAGACTGTGGCTGAGGAAGCAGTACCAACAGAAGAACTACCGGTACAGGAGGAAATACCTAATGTAGAGGAAGCACCTAGTGTAGAAGAAACAGCTCCATCACAAGATATGACAACGGAAGATATCGAGAAGCTGATGGTTGAGATGGAAAAGGCAGAAGAAGCTGAGCAGGCAGCGGCTCAATCATCTGAAGAAGATGTGTCTTCCGAAGACATAGAAGAGATGATGGCAGAAATGGACATATCAGCAGATACAGAACTGCCTGCAGAAGGTCTGGCTGAAGCAGAACCGGCAGACATAGCAGAAGCAACGCCAGCACAAGAGGAGACTATTGGTCCTGTAGATGACCTCATGGGTGAGGTTGCTATGGAGGTGCCGGAGGATTCAGCTGATGCACTGTTGGAGGTGGCACCTGAGATTCCTATTGCAGATGAGTTTTTGGAGGAAGGAAGCGAGATAACGGATGTGAATCAGTCCACTGAAGATATTTTGGATGAGATGATGCATTCGACACCGGAGGAGGTTTTAGGTAGCAGCGCAGAGAATACGACTGAAGATAATAGCCTTGAGGAACTGGAGATACCTGCTGTTGAATCTGAAGACGCAATATCTGAGGAGATGCTTGATATTGAAGGTATGCTTGATGGTAACAGTGAAGTATCCTCTGACAGCGGCGAGGGTGAAGTATCATTGGATGATATGATGGCGGATCTAAGTGAAGATGCGGCATCACTTGAGGCTATAGTAAACGAAGGCGGGGAGGAAAGTCTTTTAGAGGAGTCAGAGCTTACGCTTGATGATATAAATATTCCAGAGGGAGAAATGATGACCGAGCCCTCAGATGAAATGACAGAAGCAGAGCTTTCATTGAATTCTGATATGCCAGGAGAAGGGGACGGTGCATCAGATGTAATTAGCATGGAAGAAAATGAATTAGCGGAAAGCATGGAACCAACTGAAGATGGTGCGATTGCAGAAGAGATATCGCCTGATGATATTGGTGAGCCTGAAAAATCTACAGAGGATACCGCAGCAATGGATGAAATATCACTGGATGATGTAGGCGAGCCTGAGGATGCTGCTGGAGAGTCTGCAGCAATGGATGAAATATCCTTGGATGATATAGGACAGTCCGTTGAAGCTACGGAAGAATCCGAAGCAGCCATGGAAGATGCAGAAGCTTTGGAGGATATTTCTCTGGAGGACATGGATATTTCAGAGGAAGCTGCAAGCGAAACATCAGAGATAGATGAGACTGCTCTGGAGGATGCAGTTGCAGACTTTGCAGATGCTATGAGCGAGAGCGAAGAGGGCGATGCAGAGGCCGATGATTCAGATGTCAATTTTGAGTCCATGAGCGCAGAGCTCGATGATTTATTAAAAGATGTCGGAGACGAAGCTGCTGAGGATGAAGACATCGGAGCGGATATGGATCTCGACAGTATGCTGGAAGATCTTGGTGGAGATCAGGCAGGTGAAGGAAGCGAGCCTGCGGACGTTGAGATGCCCGATCTTGATGCAATAATGAACAGCCTTGCCAGTGATGACGTTGAGGATATGGAAAACACTGCTCATATCGACGAAAAGGAAGGCGGTGGCGCCGATGAGATAAGCCTTGATGATATGGGTAGCGATGAAGCTTTGTCTGATGGTGGTATGGATGCCGGAGAAGAGGTAAATCCTGATGATATTCTGGAATCCATGGGTGAGGAAGCCTTTGATGAGATAGGCTTTTCGGATGATATTCCGGATCCCGATGAAGTCAATGATAATGGCGGAGATTATGATGAGATTGCCCTTAGGATGGGCGGAGAAGAACCGGCTGACGGCGAAGAGAGCGGAAAGAAAAAGAAGAAAAGGCCGCCGCTTATTTTCCTAATATTTGCTGCACTTTTCAAAGTTTTAACGCAAACTGATGAGGATCTCAATCCTAAATCAGAGGAAGACGAACTTGCCAGTCTGACTGATGAGAATCAACAGGTACTTGATGAACTGGCAGCTGAAGACGGAAAAAAGCCAAAGAAGGAAAAGAAGAAAAAAGAAAAGAAGCCAAAGAAGGAAAAGCCGCCGAAGGAAAAGAAGCCCAAGAAAGAGAAACCTCCGAAACCGAAGAAGGAAAAGAAGCCCAAACCGGACGACGGTGCGCCTGAAAAGGCACTTGCTCCCAAGAAGGTTGCAATTTCCATGTTGTTTGCTTTTAGCATAGGTGTGCTTTGTTGTCTGCCCGCAATTCTTCTTCCGGGAAGAATTATAATGAGCAGGGCGAATAAAGCTTTTGAGAAGGCTGATTATGCAACGGCATATAAGCTTCTTTACGGAAAAAAACTGAATGAGGAGCAAACGCTTAAGTATCATAAGGCAAGAGTAATCGCCGGCGCTAACTATTATTTCGATTCATATGAAAGATTTAAAGCGATGAATATGGAGGACGAAGCGCTGGATATTCTGCTTATCGGAATGAAAAAGAAACATGAAATAGAAACTGAGGCAGAAGAGTTTCAGGTTGCAGGCGAGGTTCAAAGCGTGTATGCTAATATCGAATCGGCACTCACGTCTGTATATGGATTAAGCGCGCAAGATATCGAGGAACTAAATGCCATTGAGGGCAAGAAGGATTACACAAAGCGCATAATGGAAATTACAGGTTCCATAGAAAAGATTATGCCAAAGTCAGAGTGATGATGTCGAAATCCACAATTGGAGATATTGTCGTATGCTGGCTGTAATTGATTATGATGCAGGAAATATTAAAAGCGTTGAGAATGCTTTTAAGTATTTGGGAACCGATATTTGTGTCACCAGAGATCCCGGAGAGATTATGAGAGCAGATCGCGTGATTCTTCCCGGGGTCGGTGCTTTTGGTGACGCAATGAAAAAGCTAAATGAATATAACCTTACGGATGTAATCCGCACCGTTGCCGGTAGCGGTACTCCGTTTATGGGAATCTGCCTGGGCTTGCAGCTTCTTTTTGATTCAAGTGAGGAATCGGAAGGAGTTTCAGGCCTTTCCATTTTACCGGGGAAAATTAGAAGGATTCCCGATAACAATGGCCTGAAGGTACCACAGATTGGATGGAACAATCTGAAATATCCCAATAAGGGAAAGTTGTTTGAAGGAATTGATGAGGACTCTTATGTCTATTTTGTGCATTCCTATTATCTTGATGCTGCGGATAAGAGTATAGTGACAGCGACTACTGAATATGGAGTGACTGTTGATGCATCGGTTGAAAAAGGCAATGTTTTTGCCTGTCAGTTCCATCCTGAAAAAAGTGCTGAAGTGGGAATGGAAATTCTCAGGAATTTCCTTAAAGTTTGAGAGGATATAATATGCTTACTAAAAGAATTATTCCATGTCTGGATGTAAATGACGGAAGAGTTGTTAAAGGTATAAATTTTGTTCAGCTGCGAGATGCAGGTGATCCGGTTGAAGTTGGAAAGGCATATTCCGAGGCAGGAGCAGATGAACTGGTTTTCCTGGATATAACCGCTACTTCGGATGCCAGAAATACAGTTGTAGATCTTGTGAGAAAAGTGGCAGAGCAGATTTTTATTCCGTTTACGGTTGGCGGCGGAATAAGAAGTGTAGATGATATGAGAGCGGTACTTAGGGAAGGCGCTGATAAGGTTGCTGTTAATTCTGCTGCGATAAACAGACCTGAGCTTGTTACTGAGTCTGCAGAGAAATTCGGATCACAATGTGTTGTTGTGGCAATTGATGCAAAACGAAATGAAAATGGCGGCTTCAATGTATATAAAAACGGTGGAAGAATAGATACAGGTCTGGATGCCATCAAGTGGGCAATAGAAGCTGAAAAGAGAGGCGCAGGGGAAATTCTCTTAACGAGTATGGACGGAGATGGAACCAAGGAGGGCTATGACCTCGAGCTTACAAGAGCTGTTGCTGATTCTGTATCAATTCCTGTTATTGCATCAGGAGGTGCAGGAAATTGCGAACACTTTTACGAAGCGGTTACAAAGGGTGGCGCTGATGCGGCATTGGCGGCTTCTCTTTTTCACTACAAGGAGCTTGAAATATCACAGGTTAAGAAATATCTCCATGAGAAAGGAGTCTCTGTGAGACTCTGATGAAAGGATGTGACTAACATGCCAATGATAGCTAATGACTGGCAACTGGCACTTAAGCCGGAATTCAGTAAGGACTATTATAAAAAATTATATAAATTTGTTTTGGACGAATATCATTCGAAGGTGATCTATCCACCTGCGGATGATATTTTTAATGCACTTCATCTTACTCCGCTGCAAAACGTTAAGGTTCTTGTATTGGGACAGGATCCATACCACGAACCGGGACAGGCACATGGACTGTCATTTTCGGTACAGCCGGGGCAGAATATTCCTCCATCACTTGTGAATATTTATAATGAGCTTCACGAGGATTTGGGCTGTTATGTACCAAACAACGGATATTTGAAAAAATGGGCGGATCAGGGAGTGCTTTTACTTAACACCGTTCTTACGGTTAGGGCTCACGCAGCCAATTCGCATAAGGGAAGGGGCTGGGAACAGTTCACGGATGCAATCATACGTGCCTTAAATGAACAGGACAGGCCTATAGTTTACATGCTCTGGGGTAAGCCTGCTCAGAGTAAGGCGCAGATGCTTAATAATCCCAAACACCTCATATTGACAGCTCCTCATCCAAGTCCGCTTTCTGCTTACAGGGGATTTTTTGGATGCAGACATTTCTCAAAGTGTAATGAATTTCTAACTGCAAATGGGCTTGAACCCATTGACTGGCAGATAGAAAACCTGTAAAGCTGTAAAAATTTAGATAGACAGGCACACTTTTTCGTGATAACGTAGTAAAGTGAATTCAAAAACAGGAGGATATTATGAAAAAACCGTTCGTAAACAAAGCACAAGTCGAAGACATTGTACAGAAATACCCAACACCGTTTTATTTATATGACGAAAAAGGAATAGTGGAAAACGCCAGAGCAGTGAAGAAAGCTTTTTCATGGAATAAAGGCTTTCGTGAGTACTTTGCCGTTAAGGCTACGCCGAATCCGGTCCTTATGAAGCTTCTGCAGAGTGAGGGTTGCGGCTTTGACTGTTCTTCTATTACAGAACTTATGCTAAGTAAATCAATCGGTGCCTGCGGAGACAACATAATGTTCTCTTCAAATGACACACCCGCCGAGGAGTTTGTATATGCTGCAAAAATCGGCGGTATTATAAATTTTGATGATATCACACATATTGAATTTGCCGAAGAAGCACTTGGAGGCAAGCTTCCGGAGACCATCAGCTGCAGATATAATCCGGGCGGAGTATTCAGGATGAGTAACGGAATCATGGACAATCCCGGAGATTCCAAGTATGGAATGACTAAGGAGCAGCTTTTCGAGAGCTTTAAGATGCTTAAAGAAAAAGGTGTTAAGCATTTTGGTATTCATGCATTTCTTGCAAGTAATACGGTTACAAACGAATATTATCCGACACTGGCCGCAGGTCTATTCGAACTTGCTGTGGAGCTTGAAAAAGAGACCGGTGCAGATATAAGCTTTATCAATCTTTCAGGCGGCGTAGGCATTCCCTATGAACCCGATAAGGAAGGCAATGATATAGCTGCTATCGGTGAAGGCGTAAGAAGAGAGTACGAAAAGATTCTTACACCTGCAGGAATGGGTGATGTTGCTATTTATACCGAGATGGGTCGATTCATGCTCGGACCTTATGGCGCCCTTGTTACAAAGGCAATTCATGAAAAGCATATCTACAAGGAATATATAGGAGTGGATGCTTGTGCGGTTAATCTTATGAGACCCGCCATGTATGGTGCTTATCACCATATCACGGTTCTCGGAAAAGAGAATGCAGAGGCTGATCATGTATATGATGTTACCGGATCTCTTTGCGAGAATAACGACAAATTTGCTATAGACAGAAAACTTCCCAAGATAGATATGGGAGATTATCTATTTATTCATGATGCCGGAGCCCACGGATTTGCAATGGGTTATAACTACAACGGAAAACTGTGGTGCTCGGAGCTTTTACTCAAAGAGGATGGAAGCGTAGAGCTTATAAGAAGAGCGCAGACACCGAGAGATTATTTTGCTACATTTGATTGTCTGCCTGAATTTGCCGAACTTGATAAAATACTTAAGGAATTTGAGTGATCCAGGATACGCTGCGGGTCAGAGTAATGTGATATGACTGAAATAGATAGTTTTATAAATGATTGCAAAGAGTCGGGGAGTATGAGCCATAACACTCTCAAATCTTACAAATGCGATCTGGATAAACTTCAGAGTTATGTAAGCGAACTGGGAATAACCGATGTGGCGAAGATTTCCGAAAAGGTTCTTAAAGACCATCTGGACAGATTAAAAGAGAAAGGCTATTCTCCTTCGACTATCGCAAGAAATATAGTTTCAATAAAGGCACTGTTCAAGCATTTGGTGAAAATTGAAAGAGTGACTATAGATGCGTCTGAAAACCTTGTTGCACCTAAGGTAGAACTTCCCAAAGCAAATGTGCTCACAAGAAAGCAGGTGGAGGATCTCCTTGGCATGCCTGATGTCAGAACTGCAAAAGGGCAGAGAGATTCAGCGATGCTTGAGCTTATGTATGCTACCGGAATCAAGGTTTCCGAGCTGGTGACAGTGAAAGTATCCCAGCTTGATATGCAGATTGGTAATATTCTTTGTAAAAACAATAAGACGGAAAGAATAATTCCTTTTGATAAGAGAACGAAAGCAGTTTTATCAAGATATCTGCAGGATGGGAGACGCCATCTGATTAACAGAACTGACGAAGAACTTCTTTTCATAAATTATCAGGGAGAAGCAATGAGCAGACAGGGAGTATGGAAGCTTGTTAAAAGCTATGCCCAGCAGGCAGATATAAAGGTTCCGATAACTCCCGAGGCACTGCGTCACAGTTTTGCAGCTCATCTTGTTGAAAGAGGAGCTGATATTGAGGCGGTTCAGATGATGATGGGGCATGTAAGTCCAGTTTCAACGAACAGATATGCCAGAGAAAATCGTGATTATATAAGAGATGTCTATGACAGAACTCATTAAAAGTTCTACATCTGATGCTTTACTACTTCATATTCGTTATTATTCCGATAGAAGGGGCATTCACTTTTTGAATTGCCCATAAGTCTGGCATAGTCGTCTTCATCCATGTTGACTCCGCAGTAGTATGCTTCATCGTCCTCATCATATTCGTAGTAAGTACATTCATCGCAGCGTGTCTGCATATATGTAATCCTTTCAATAAAAGCTATTTCTGTAAAAATTCATACTGGTCATACAGAATCTGAGGAACCTCATTGCCTTCTGTTTTGATCTTTCTGATCATATTGGCAATAGGCCTCATTAGACCATTATGATGTGAGACATGCTTTTTGACAAGCTCACCATACTGAGGGTTGTCCATTAGTTTTTCACGAAGTTCTTTTGAAAATGGGCAGTAAGTAAATATGATTTCTCTTGAAATTTTATTAAGCCTTGGTGATGCGTTTGCTTCAAATTTCAGATAATTCATGTATTCCCCGACAAAAACGTTCTTATAGTTGTTGCTGTTTTTCTTTAAGTCAGTTTTTATCTTTTCTTTCATTTCAGTTGAAAGAGAGTGGTTCTTCTTATAGAACTGAAGGTAATCACAGAACATGGATGTGAGAGAAGGATCCGTGACATCGTTCCAGTGCACGCCCTGCTCTGTTTTGCACATCTCCCAGCGAAATTCACCGCATAGACGTATCATAACATCTTCGAAAGTTTCTGTGTTGAAAATTGAGATGATAAATCTGGCAGGGGTATTTCTCTTTTTTCCTTCGATTTCCTGCCATAGAGAGGCACGGCTTCCGACATTTGGCATCAGAATCATATATGGAGTTACATCTTCATCGATAAATACCTGGGTGACACCTATATCGGGATTGGAGTAGCTTCCCTGCCTGCAAAAAACTGAATAATCGATGGATCTGATATAGTCATAAAAATCATTGATCTTTTTCGCATCTACATAAGCTACATCCAAAGGTCTTGTAACATTTTCAGCATCAAATACAGGCACAAAGGTGGAAGGCCTGCCGTAGGTCATTCTGTTACCGAGAGCAAGAAGGTTCTTGATTTCAAATTTAAGACGCTCGTTTCGGTCGTTTTTCATGGCCTCCATCTGTTCTTCGTTGATATCGCCGCTTGTTTTTAAGGTGCGAAGCGCGGTAAAGTAATCCTCATCGAATTCGTTTCGTGAGGGTTCAAGCTCCATGTTGTAGATTTTTTTAAGCCACTCATAAGCGGTGATAACATACCCGTTCGGATCGGTTTTGTAGGTTTTCATAAGAGCATAGAGCTGCCTGGTATTTTCAAGACCTGCGAGTTCCTCGTCAACAAAACCGAACATCAGAAACATCATTACTTCAGACGGAACAGCAGGATCACTGAGGCTGCGAAGGAATGCAGCCGTGTAGATTGCATAGTAATCGACGGCTACGCTTCGACGTAGAGCACGGCTTTCGTCCGATGTATCATATCTTGAGGAAGTCTTCTTGAATTCGCCTATAATTCTTCGGAAGTTCTCGGTTGCTTTTTCGTCTGCGCCTGCATACTCAAGGATGGTATTGAGTGCATCCTGTATATCAATATCTGTAATGGCTCCGTCTGCACCATTGCGCTTCATATCGGCGGACTTTGCTCTGATCAGCTGCATGGTAGAGCGGAATTTCCCCACATGTTTCTGGAACTCTTTTTTATATTCGGTAAGTTTCTCGCGGCATGCTGCTATAAATGAAATTGCCTCAAGAGCATTCATTATAAAACCGTTGGCAATATCAGAGGATCTTGCATAGCAGGTCTTTTTTAGTAATTCTTCGTTTTCAGCAAGAGTCCGGTAAAACTTTTCCTGCCAGTCGGTAAGTGCCTGTGATTGTACGGGTGGCTTAACATTATCAAGATCAGGAAAGTCTTCAACCTCAAGCCCAACGGAAACTGCCAGCATAGGATATTCTGCTTTGTCTGTGTCAAGTTGCTCATAGTCTTGTACTGCCTGCAAAAAATCATTTTCTAACTTATCCAGGCATAAAACTACAGTTTTGACGGATTGCGCAGCCAAAATTGGTGAAATTTTAGGGTTGGAACTAATTATTTTATAGATATCATCAATGGAACCAAAAGGGTATGAGAAAACAGAAGATTCTTCATTGGCTGTATAGGTATAGATATATTCATCACCCGGATGTTCTCCGACACCAAGAATTCCGCCAATTCCGACTTCAACGGATTCACCTTCTATAGCTATGCAAACAGAACCCTTTACTACAATCTCTAGAGTTTCTACCTTATCTCCGCATTTGTGTAATACTTGATTTTTAGCTAATGCTATTAGTCCCATATTGCCCCTCTTTGAAGAAAAATTTCATCATATCATTATTATAAACGAAAAACTGATAGCAATTCATTAAAGTTTGGTAAAGATATTTCAAAATCTAACGAAAATCGCGGTTTACGGGCCAAAAAAATCTTGAAAAACAGACCTCAAAAATATATATTTAAAGTAACACTAGGGAGGAGAGTTGATGTACTTTTCGGGTATATCATTTCTCCTTTTGTGTTTTATGAGGAAGGCTCCTTTTGAGGATTATTTATGCAGTTTACATATCAGTTTGATGTCGCCGGTATAATGGTACTAATGACAAGCTTAATATGTGCATGGATTCGTCCTAAGCTTATGAAGAACTTTAGTTTTAGTCTAAAGCTTCTTATTTTGTGCGCCATTGCCTATAATGTTCTGGATTCTGCCACAGTTATTCTTCTTCAGATAGCAAATCCCCGGACCTATTATGTTACATATATTCTTTTGCTGGCATATTTTTGTGTTCTGTTCCTTATTCCTTATTGTGCTACAAAGTATTTTTATGAATTGTGCGGAGAAAAGATAAACAGACTGTTCATGGACGGCGGACTTGCGCTGATGATAGGGCTGGCTACGTTTGGTAATATTTTCTTTGATCTCTTTTTTACCATGGATAGAAATACTATGGTTTATGAGCATGGACCCGGAGCATGGCTGACATCTATATATTATCTTGTATGTTCAAGCTCAGTCGGTGTCTGTGCTGTAAGGCATTCCAGATACCTTGGACGCATAAGGAAAAGGCTTCTTATTACGGTTTTTATTATTACTGTTTTTAATCTGATTTATCAGACATTCCTTCCTGAACAGTCACTTACAGGACTTGTCATTGCACTTGCTGTTGCCATGACAATTGTTGTTTTTTGCTTTGTGGACGTTACGGTTGATGAGCTTACAGGGCTAAACAACAGAGCCGGATTTATTCGATCCTGTGATGAACTTATGCATAAGCAAAAAATGGATGGATATGCAATGGTCAAAGTTCAGGTTTATCACATGCAGGAGCTTAATGAGCGCACAGGACTTGAGAACGGGGACAGGGTGCTGATGCTCCTTGCTGATAACATACAAAGATGCGTTGAAAATGCAAAGCATAAAGCGGTATGCGGCAGAATAGGCGGAGATACTTTTGCTGTTCTTACTGATGAAGAATTATCAATCAGTACAATGGCAAAAGCGGATTTGTCTGAGTCAATAAGAAACCCTCTTACCGGCCTTGATTATGCTGTATCTTTCTATGCCGGCGTTTACAGACTTGAAGAGGACGATACCGATATCAACAAGATGCTTGATCATGCGGGATATGCTTTGAAATGGGTTTCCGGTAATTTTAAGACCAATGTTGCGTTCTATGATGATGATATCAGGAGAGAGGACGAGCATAGAAAATCTGTGGAGCAGAGGGTAAGGGGAGCTATTCAGGACAGAGAGTTTAAGGTATATCTTCAGCCTGTATGCGACACTATGACCAGAGAAAGAGTTAGTGCGGAAGCTCTTGTAAGATGGATTGATTCAAAAAACCAGATGATCAATCCTGCAGATTTTATTCCGATACTGGAGAAAAACGGATTCATAACGGAATTGGATTTATATGTTCTTGATGAAGTATGCAGAATTTTGAGGGAGTGGATCAACCAGGGAGTTGATGTGGTTCCGGTTTCGGTTAACTTTTCAAGAGTTGATGTGGATCACCATGGGATTGTGGAAGAGATTATCGCTACGGTTGATAAATACAGACTCGATCATAAACTGATTAAGATAGAGCTTACTGAGAGTGCATTCAATGATAATATCGACAGTATTATTACCATGCTCACGAAGCTGCGGGAAAACGGATTCATCGTCATGATGGATGACTTTGGAAGCGGATACTCTAACCTCAATATGTTTAAGGATATGCCCCTTGATATTGTGAAGATAGATATGTATTTTCTTAGGAATATTGAGAACAGTGAGAAAGGACTTATTGTTCTTGAATCGGTTGTTCAGATGGCTAAAAGACTCGGCCTTCAGATCGTTGTTGAAGGTGTGGAAACCCAGGAGCAATATGATTATATCAGAAAGCTTCGCTGCGAGATGATCCAGGGATTCTACTTTGCTAAGCCGATGCCATCGGAGATATTCCCGGATCAGATTACAGCGGGATGAATTGTTACTATAAACTATGACTTTGAGTAAGAAGAGCTGTTTTGGCAGCTCTTTTTATTATGTTCTTTTTCTGATATAATCTTCGTTCGTGGGGACTGTATGCTATACAGGTAATTTGAACCTGTATATGTGGAATGGAGTATTTTTAATGTTCGACAAATTATTAAAACAGGCTGAGCACGCAAACAATGAGGAAAGGCTTAAGATAGGTGTTCAGATTATAACAAGAATATTTGGGATTGAAGCATTTGCAGGTATAGCTTCTTACATTCTTGGGCTTTTTTTAGGTAAAATTACAAATAGTGTAGAGGTTGAAATAATATCAATATGCTTTTTGATTCCGATGTTTACACTATGGTTTTTTCTCATTGCTGACAAAAAAGAAAAAGAATCCGGTGAGGTTTGCTATGACGATAAAGGTAATGACGAAAAAGTTAATGATGAGAATGATTACAGTGTGGTGAGCGGCTATGGAACGATGCCTCATTTTAGCTCTATGTATAGGGAATATCAGATAAAACACATACTATCAAAACATTCATTTCATCCGTTTATTCGCCCGAATGGGAAGAAGTCTGGAATAATTCGTGTCAGTGAAGATGATAAGTGGGTATGTATTTTCGGTGCGTATTATCCTATAGACCTGATCTGCGGATACAATAAGACAAAGAATGAAATATATGCTATTGACGGAACAATAATAAAGCTTCCTATAAGATGCAAACTTCGCAGTGCAAGTACCGGTATTGAGGAATTCTTCGAAGACAGAGGTTTCTATTATAAATCAATGCCCGGCAAAGCTGAAGTTAGATTTGAGGCTGCTCTTGACAGACCTCGCAAAGACCTTTCAAGGGCAGATTGGGGAATGGTTCGTTATCAGTGGGAAAAAGCTATTGCCGGCAGCAGTAATAAGGACGGAAAAATCGGAGATGATTTCTTCGAGAGAGTTCTTACGGATGCTGAAATCGCCAGAGTGGTAAGGGCTATTGGAAAAGGAGAGGGAAGTCTTTCTTATTATACGGATTTTGAGAAGTATCAGAATGAGTTTAGCGTATGTAACGGAATCAGACTTATTAGCGTGATCGGGAAACAGGCAAAATATGATGAAATGGATTTCCTTTTTAGATGCCTTGAAGATGTTGATGAGACATATTTCCTGATGGCTGTTGAAGTTCTAAAAAAATCGCCAAGAACAAAAGTCCAGGAGAAATTGGAAGAAAAGGCAAGGATTGCCTATGAAGAATATGATGTCCAGGAACTTGGCGGCTTATTATATCTGGCAAAAGTAATTGGTTATGATATACAGTATGTTAAAAAGATAAAAGAAGCGCAGGAAAAAGGTGACTTGTCATCAAATGCTGCTTTGGAGTTCGAGGTGGATGAGAAGGAACTGCTTGGAAGTGATTATGTACAGAGATTCAGTCCCTATGCTTATCAGTACAAGAAGGTTGAATAACAGGCGTTTTGGCATACTCATTGATGGGTGATATGCCTCTTACAAGATCATAAATGTTTGATGCGGCTATAGTCTCACTAAGCAAGCTATAGGCGTTTTCATCAAGTGTCTTATAGGCATCAGAGAGCGTGGAAATAACAGGAATGCGGGAGCATTCCTGTATTTTTTTCAGCAAAGGAGAGGCGCTTTTTCTAAAGCCAAGAACGCGGGCATAGGAAGTAAATGCGCTTCGATCGGGTGAATACAAAGACATTTTTTCTGTGGTCATTCCAAGAAGAATATGCAAAAGAGCCCTGCTTATCCTGGTATAGGTAAGATCCTTTGATTTAAGAAGTGCCGTAAAATCTGAAAAAGAGGTGTACTCTGGAATTTTTCCGGTTATCTTATCAGAGAGATCAGGACTTACATCAAGATATTTCTCAAAACCGTAGTCTTTTTCGCTTATAAGCTTGTAATGAAGAAGCTCGGAAAAAATATCGGCGGAAATAATTTTTAAATTTCCGTCCGGGTAAGAACTTTCTAAATAATTTTTGATGTCTGATGGAAACTGTGAAAGCGCTCCTGAGAATTCTTCTGAGGAGAGGTCACAGTTTTCGAGAATGTTTCTGATCGCTTTTGCTGATGAGAAATATTCTGCATCCGGACTTATACCCATATCATCATAGGATGCACCGACTCTTTTTATGGCATAGGGTTTGATAGAGCTGTTTTGCAGAAAAAGAGCCTTAATATACTCGGTTCCAAGAATGTCATTGGGAGTAGAGATAAGGGATAAATTTATATTATCGGTCCCATCGGCAGATGCGGAAACTGATAAAGCATTTGATCTTGCGGCAGCGTAGTTCATGCCTGCTTTCAGATTGTCTTTTATACGTATGCTGAGTTCTTCAGACTCATCGGCAAGAACGCGGGCCACTTTTTTCATGGAATCAAGATCTGCTGACTCAGAACCGAAGCCAAGGTAGTCTATGCATCCAAGATTATTTAAAACAGAAACAGCTCCGCCGGCAAAAAATTCTGCGCTGGATGTGCTATAATATATAGGCAATTCAAATACAAGGTCGGCTCCGGACATGAGAGCCATTTTTGTTCTTGTATATTTATCGAGGATTGCTGGAGCACCACGCTGAGTGTAATCGCCACTCATGACAATTACAGCATAATCAGCTCCGGTCTCTTCTTTCAGAGTCCGAAGCAGGTATTCGTGTCCCTTGTGAAACGGATTAAATTCAGCAATGATTCCGACAGTCTTCATAAAAAATATATTATCATGGAGGTTTAATAATGAAAATACTGGTTATCAATTGCGGAAGTTCATCACTTAAATTCCAGCTTATTGATTCAGAGACAGAGCAGGTACTCGGAAAGGGCATTTGTGAGAGAATCGGCATCGACGGAAGGATTGTATTTACTCCCGGTGATGGCGATAAGATTACAAATGATACTGCTATACCGGACCATAACAAAGCTATTGAGCTTGTAATAGCTGCACTTACAAATAAGGATACAGGAGTTATCGCATCACTTGATGAGATAGGTGCGGTAGGTCACAGAATTGTGCATGGCGGCGAGAAGTTTACCAAGTCAGTTGTTATCGATGAGGAAGTTATCAGAGCTATCGAAGAGGTTTCTGACCTGGCTCCTCTTCACAATCCTGCAAATCTTATAGGTATAAGAGCATGTCAGAAGGCTATGCCCGGTGTTCCTATGGTAGCCGTATTTGATACAGCTTTTCATCAGACAATGCCCGAGGAGGCTTATCTCTACGGAATTCCTTATGGACTTTACGAAAAGTACAAGATCCGCAGATATGGTTTCCACGGAACAAGCCATTCATATGTAAGTAAGAGAGCAGCAGAAATGCTTGGCAAGGATTACAGTGAGCTTAAGACCATCGTTTGCCATCTCGGTAACGGCGCATCCGTATCAGCAGTTAAGAATGGTAAGTGTGTGGACACTTCAATGGGACTTACCCCTCTTGAAGGACTTATCATGGGAACGCGAAGCGGCGATATCGATCCTTCTGTTGTTGAATTTATTATGAAAAAAGAGGGCTGCGACGTATCCGATGCAGAGAATATCCTCAATAAGAAGTCCGGTGTTTATGGTCTTTCAGGTGATGTTTCCTCAGACTTCAGAGATCTTGAGGATGGTTACAACAATGGAGATAAGGGATGTATTCGTGCAATCAACACCTTCTGCTATAGAGTAGCAAAGTATATCGGTTCATATGCAGCAGCTATGGACGGCGTGGATTGCATCTGTTTCACAGCAGGTGTCGGTGAGAACGGACCTCTTGTCAGAAATATCATTTGTAAGAGACTTGGTTTCCTTGGAGTAAAGATAGACAAGGATGCCAACGAAGTTCATGGAAAAGAGAAAGAAGTATCTACATCTGATTCCAAGGTTAAGGTACTTGTTGTTCCCACAAACGAGGAACTTGCAATTGCAAGAGATACAAATGAACTTTGTAAGTAATTGATAATCTTTTACAAACGAACAACGAAATAAAACGGAATAAGAATTATCTTTTGAGCTCCCGGCATGATAAAACATGCCGGGAGTTTTTATGCATATTTACGGGGGTATTTATGCTTATTTAAGATTTTTATGAAGTCAAAAATAGTAGAATTAATGAAGGATAGTGAAATGTATCATGGATAATTATCGGAATATTTGCATGATCAAGTATCCGGAAAAGGACTATTTATGGCGGAAACAAATTATCAATTCAAGGAATTTATAAAAAGTGAGATAAAAAAATACAAGGGAGTTTATTTCCCTATTAAAGCTGGCAGATGGGAAAGATTATTGATAACAGAGCTACCGTGTTCAAGCCTTCATCCCAATCCCGATGATGAGTTTTGCTCAGAAAGTATTGGGCCGAGCTTCAGGATTATTTCTGAATATGAAAAAAAGATCAGAGATAACCTTAGAAAGGAGCTAATGCCATTTTCAGAGCCGATTATTGTCGAAAAAGTGAGACCGGACGGTTATCTTATCCTTAATGGGCATCATAGGTGGGCAGCTGCAAGAAATGCGGGTCTACAGAATGTGCCTGTAGAAATTGTAAACCTTACACAGGAAGATGATATAAGAAAAATGCTTAAAAAATCAGACAGGCAAAAGAGAGTAACCTTTGATCTTGATGAGGTTGTGTTTGCAGATGAAGGCTCAGACTGCGAGGTTTTGAAACGATCTTTATTTTCGCATAAATTCGAGGAAAAAATCCGTCTGGGAATACCGGCATTATTTCATTTTCTTCGCATCAGAGGATATGATATATGGATTTTTACTTCAGAGTATTACTCAATGGAATATATTAGGAAATTATTGAATAAATATTCTGCAAAGGTAGATGGAATAGTGACAGGTACAGCAAGAAAGGTTGGGAATATTGAGGAACGAAAAAAGAATATCGAAGAACTTATGACAATGAAATATAAGGAAACTATAAATATAGATAATGAACAGGTTGTCCGGATTATTAAAGATACAAAGGATTTCGAACAATATGAGTTAAGCAAAGAGAGTAATGAGTGGTCAGCTATGGTGATGAACATAGTTGAAGGATTTGACACTAAAGGGGAAGAATAAGGAGATGCCGGATAAAAGTGAAGCAAAAATGAGGGTCTCGTTTGATTTGGATGAAGTGCTTTTTGTAAATCCGGATTTCGTTAAAACCGAACCTGAATTAAAATTTCCGTTTAACAAAATATATAAGGAGAGGCTGCGACTAGGCACCCCCGAGCTGATAAAAAGGCTTCAGGATATGGGATATGAAGTCTGGGTATATACGTCATCATTTCGTACTGAGAAATATATAAGCAAATTATTTAAGCATTATGGCGTAAAGTTTGACGGTATTGTTAATGCAGACAGGCATTTACGAGAAGTCCAGAGAGATAACGGGACCACCCTTCCTCAGAAGCTCCCAAGCAGATATAGGATTTCACTGCATATTGATGATGAAAATATTGTTTGTACCTTGGGAAGGCAATATGGTTATACCGCTTATCAGGTAAAAGGACAGGATGAAGAGTGGACAGAGAAGGTAATTGAACGTGCTGAACAAATAAGGCAGATGAATATGAGGGAATGAAGAATGATTGACAGAGCGCAGGAAGTTTTGAAGATAAGTAATCTAGATATAAGTATATCTATGGGGAAGGAAAAAATACATGCCATAAGAGGGCTTGATCTTATCCTTCGAAAAGGTGAAACGGTTGCACTCGTTGGTGAATCGGGTTCAGGCAAGTCGATCACCATGAAAGCTGTAATGGGTATTTTGCCTGAAGGTTCCATTATCAATAAGGGAAGTATTATCCTAAAGGATGGTGAGAAAGAGATAGATATTCTAAAACAATCACCATCTTATCTAAGGACAAATATCGTCGGAAAAAGGATTGCTATGATATTTCAGGATCCTATGACTTCCCTGAATCCCACTATGACAATCGGTGGTCAGCTTAAAGCGGCAATTCTTGCTCATGCAAAGCTTTCAAAGGATGAAGTCTTTGAAAAATCTGTCACCCTGCTTAGGGAAGTTGGTATAACCGAACCTGAAAGAAGACTGAAGCAGTATCCTCATGAATTCTCAGGTGGAATGAGGCAAAGGATAGTCATAGCAATGGCTTTGTCATCTGATCCCGAGATTCTTATTTGTGATGAGCCGACTACTGCGCTGGATGTGACGATACAGGACAAGATACTCGATCTGATTATAAGTCTTCAGCAAAAAAGAGAACTGTCAGTAATATATATAACCCATGATCTTGGAGTGGTAGCAAAGACATCAGACTACGTAAATGTCATGTATGCCGGAAGAATTATAGAGTGCGGGACTATAGTTGACATTTTCTACGATCCGAGACATCCGTATACCTGGGGATTACTCTCAGCAATACCGGATGTAGGTGACAGTCACACGGAATTATATTCAATACCGGGAACGCCTCCGGTTCTTACAAAGGAACCCGTAGGGGATGCTTTTGCAAAAAGAAACCCATATGCACTGAATATTGATTTCAAAAAGGAAGCACCTTTATTTAAGATATCAAACAGTCATTATGCAGCAACCTGGCTGCTCGATGAAAGGGCGAAACCTGTAAGTCGTCCAAAGGAGCTTGAAGAGAGAATTCAGAGAATGAGGATGGAGGCAGCTGCGTATGTCAATGAGTGATACAAGGGCGAGTGAGCCACTTCTTAAAGTCGAAGACCTGATTATGAGATTTGGAAATGGCAGGAATTCTTTTACCGCTGTAAATAAAGTGAGCTTTTCAATAAACAAAGGCGAGATATACGGACTTGTCGGGGAATCTGGTTCCGGAAAATCCACGATAGGTAAGTGCGTCATTGGACTTAACAGGTCAACATCCGGAAAAATATATTTTGAGGGCAAGGAGCTTCGTTCCATATGTCCTGAAATCCAGATGATATTTCAGGATCCTATGTCATCACTTAATCCTAAGAAAAAGATTAAGGATATAGTTGGTGCCGGACTGGATATCCATAAACTGTATTCTTCCATGGAAGAGCGGGATGGCATGATAAGTGAAGTTCTTGAAACTGTAGGTTTGTCAAAAGAACAAGCAGAGAGATATCCCGGACAGTTTTCCGGTGGACAAAGGCAAAGAGTTGGAATAGCAAGAGCCCTTATTATGAAGCCGAAGCTTATTGTGGCCGATGAATGCATAGCTGCTTTGGATGCATCTGTCCAGGCCCAGATTGTAAATATGATATCGCGAATATGCAGGGAAACCGGTACTGCATTTCTTTTCATTTCCCATGACCTGTCAATGGTAAGGTATTTGTGCCAGAGGATAGGCGTTCTTCACCGCGGCTATCTTCTCGAGACCGGAGAGGAAGAGGAGATTTTCAAAAATCCTGCGCATCCCTATACACGCAATCTCCTTGCCGCCAATCCAATTCCAAATCCAATTGTTCAGTTTAAGAAGAATGAGCATTATGACTATGAGACCTCCGGTATTCTCTATGAAAATGGATTTTGGCATGATGTAAATGGCAACGAAAAACATAAAGTATGGTGCACGGACAGTGAATTTGAGAGATGGGGGTTATCGATATGAGTAGGTATGTAAGCAAAAGATATATTGCGTTGCTGACAGTTGCTCTGATAGTTTTCTGTGCTACGGCCTGTTCGGGTGCAAATGAAAGTGCGGACATAGATGCGGAGAAAGAACTCAATATCGGATTTGCAAATTTGCCTATTACGATGGATGCGCAGATGGCTTTTGATTCAGCTTCCACTGATTACCTAAGGCCAATGATCTCAACACTTTTCAAAGATGTAAACGGTGAAATTAAAGAGGATCTGGCAGCAGGTTATGAAGCATCTGAAGATGGGCTTATCTACACGATAAAGCTGAGGGACGATATAAAGTACAGTGACGGAACACCGATAACAGCGGAGGATTTTGTTTATGCTTTTCAAAGAATTGCAGATCCGTTATCAGGAAGCAGCGCAATTTTTGTCTTTCATGATATTTGCGAGGTGAAGAATATACAGGCAGTTAATGAGGGACAGCTACCTTTGTCGGAACTAGGGGTCTCTGCACCTGATGACAGGACGCTGGTGATAGAATTGGAAAGACCATGCCCATATTTTATCAGCACTCTTGCAACTTCATGCAGTGCACCCTGCAGCAGATCTTTTGTTGAAAAATGCGGGAGCCTTTATGCCACAAAGGCCGAATATATTTTAGGAAGCGGGCCATTCTACATAGATCGCTATGAACCATTTGATACCCAGGTTCATTACAGTAAGAACCCCTATTATTACGATTCTGAGGCAGTACAGCTTTCTGGTATTTCAATAAGATATGTACAAAGCGGCCAGCAGGCGATGATGTGCTATGAGAGTGGTGCACTGGATGTTATAAATCTTTCAGGTTCTATACAGGAGCTGGCAGAAGATGACGAGAACGTTACAGAGAATGCTTCAGGAAGCATATTTTATATGGGTACGGTTCCGGCTCATAACAGCGCACTCAAAAATAAAAATATAAGGCGTGCACTTATAAAGTCAATTAACCGGGAAAGTATTGTAAGAAATATAACAAAGAGAGGAACTGCACCGCTGGAAAGGTTTGTTCCCGAAAACTTCAGTCTTGATACCAACGGAAATGACTATGTGAAAGAGCCGGGTGAATATAGCGATGTATGTGCCTATGATAAGGAGAAAGCGCTGGAATACTGGCAGCAGGGACTTGATGAAATAAACACAAAAGCACTTGAGCTTTCGCTAATATGCAGACCCAATGATGAAACTGTGATAGAGATGATTATTAATGAGTGGGAGAATAATCTTCCGGGGCTAAGTATTGATGCAAAGGTTATTCCTGCCAAGCAGTATTGGGATGAACTGGATAAAAAAGAAAATGATCTATATGTAGCCGGGTGGGGAGCCGATTATTCAGATCCCAATACATTCTTGTCACTATTTATATCTACGTCGAAATATGATTATGCGGACCTTAAAAGCGAAAAATATGACAAGCTTTTAGATGATGCAGTGATTGAAACAGATCCTACTCGCAGATTCGAAATGCTTCATGAAGCAGAGGATTTGCTGATGGAAGAGAGTCTCTATTTTCCTATATATGCAAAAGGGGATGCATGGCTGATATCCGGCGGGGTTAAGGATGTGGTGTTTAACTTTAACGGCTCGACTTTGGATCCGACGTGGGTTTCTAAGAATAGGTAAAGGAGAGAAAAATGGTTAAATATACTATCAAAAAAATATTGATATCAGTTTTATCTCTTATCCTTATAATTTTTATACTATTCATGCTTATGGAATTGATGCCCGGATCTCCGTTTAACGATGAGAAGCTAAGCGAAGAGCAAAAGCAGGTGCTATATGAAGCTTATGGGCTGGATAAACCTGTCATATACCGATTTGGAGTATATATGATAAATATGCTTCATGGGGATTTTGGTGATAGCTACAGCATTTCGGTTAATACTCCTGTTGCGTCGCTTATCAGCACAAGACTACCGGTTTCCATGCAGGTAGGAGGTGCGGCAATGCTTATCGGAAGCATTGCGGGGCTTGCACTTGGCTTTCTTGCAGCATTTAACAGAGGAAAAGCCATGGACGTAATATGCATGATAATCAGTATACTTGGAGTGTCTGTTCCCTCATATATTTTTGCTATATTACTGAATTATTATGTCGGATTTAGATGGAAAGCTTTGCCTCTTCTATATGATTTCAGAATTCCGGTAAGAACCTCCATTATGCCTGTGATTGCACTTTCAATAGGCGTTATGGGAGTTGTTATGAAGTTCACAAGGGATGAAGCAACTATGGTTCTTAAGTCAGACTATGTGCTCTTTGCAAGGAGTCAGGGGATTTCGGAGAAAGAGATATTGTTTGGGTATGTTCTTCGTAATTCAATGATTCCTGTAATAACGGTGATGGCAATGCTGTTGGTTTCACTTCTTACGGGATCTCTCGTTACAGAGAGAATTTTTTCCATACCGGGAATTGGGGCGCTTCTTACCACCGCAATAACAGCTAATGACTACAACGTGGTAATAGCACTGAGCTTTGTTTATGCGGTTATATATGTGGTTGCAAGACTTGTTCTGGATCTGGTTTATGGACTTATAGATCCCAGAATACGAGTATCCGGAGGTGCCGGTAAGTAATAACAGAGCCGGTTAAAAGTAGCTTGATTAAGAAAGGGTAGAACTATGGCAATCGAAAAATATGAGGATGGTTTTACTGCGGAAGATTTTGAAGTGGCGGTCAGAACTGATGATATGGAGATAGATACTACCTTCTCGGGTGAAGGAAGGTTTAAAACTGCGCTCAGAAGATATAAGAGGAATAAGGCAGCAATGTTTGGGCTTATTACACTAACTATACTTGTTCTTGCCAGTATACTTATTCCTGCTCTTTCGGGAAAAGCGATAGATGCACAGAATCCGGATCGAAGCTTTGTAGCTCCTAAGATACCCGGAATTTTAAACGGCTCGGAGAGAATACCTTATACAACTGGAGAGAGAACAGTTAATAAATATGAAGAACTTTCCATAGATGACACGGCCTATTTATTTGGAACCGATCAGCTGGGAAGGGATCTGTTTTCGAGATGCTTCAAAGGCATGCAGGTGTCTCTTCTTATTGCCTTGGCAGCAGGCATGATTTCACTGGTTATCGGTATGAACTACGGAATGATATCCGGGTATATAGGTGGAAAGACAGATCTAATCATGCAACAAATAGTGGACGTGCTTAGCAGTATTCCCACCCTTGTGGTTGTAACGCTTTTGATGCTGGTATTTAAGCCCGGTATCAGTTCTATTATCATAGCTATTATGCTGACTGGCTGGATGGAGATGAGTATTATTGCCAGAGCTCAGGTATTTAAGCTTAAGGACAGGGAATATATTCTCGCTGCCAGAACACTTGGAGCGGGCGATTTCTTTATTTTGTTCAGGGAAATACTTCCCAATATTTTTGAATCCCTGGTAACTGAACTTATGGTGTCCATCCCAACGGCAATCTTTTTTGAAACTTTCCTCAGCTTTGTGGGACTTGGACTTCCTGTTGGAAGCTGCTCCCTTGGAAGACTTATTTCCGAAGGTTTTGATAATTGCCTGATCCACCCATATACACTTATTCCGCCTATGATACTTCTTGTCCTTCTGATGATATCGGCAAATCTTGTGGCAGAAGGACTAAAGGATGCGTTTGAGTAAGTCCCTATCTTTCGAGAAAGGCAGTGGTTCTTTTTTGTATATTATCCTGAAGATTAACAAAGAACAGGAAATTATCATAAAGATGAAGTGAGCCGGTGGGGAATATGGATAATCCTGCAGGATACTGATTGGTGTCAATTCCTGTGACGATCAAAGTACCTCTTTCGGGATCTATGTATGCGCCATAGGCACCAACTGTGCAGGAGGTTATCGCACCGGCAGAATCCTGCGTAACGCTGCCTTTATTGAGTTTTTTATCTGCCACTTTGCTGTCTGTTCTCCAGTTTAACGGATTGATGGAGAGGGCTCTTGTTCCTTTTGGAGTGATGATACTGTCTGTTACATTCCCGTCTTCACAGTCATAGCTTATTACAACGCCTGTATCAAGCTCACCTGTGGCAGGCTTTATCTGAGGGTACTTCTGTACCATATCCTCTGTCATATTCCAACCGATTGCATATACTGCAACAAGGTTATTTCTAAGAGCGGTTGCCCTTTCACTATCTCCTCCATAATATTCCTGAAGAAGTCTGTAGCACATATCTGCGCCCTGTGAAAAGCCAGCAAGGATTATAGGTCTGCCGTTATTCTTGTGCTCAAGATAATATTTGAAGGATGCCGAAACATCTATATATGCATTGGCAAGTATCTTCTCCCTGGTTATCGGATCATATTCATAGGCTTTCAAAGCGGCCTGTCTGTAATAGGGTGCATACAGTTTTGCGGTATATGCATAGAGGGCCTGCTGTTGATTCATGGCATTTCTGAAGCTCTTTTTATATCCGGGCGTAATCGCCGAATTGATCTCACTTTTAACATCTACTGACGGTGCAACTATAAAGACGTCAACAGGTTTGTCATCGCCGATACCATCATATAGCCAGTTGCTGCTGTCTGCGTAATTAAGCGGACTGGTAAAAGGAAGGACGTTGACATTTTCAGCTGCTGTAACTTTTATATTGGCAGAAATAATAAATGATAGTGCTAGAACACATGAGAAAAGTGTAGAAAGAAACTTCTTTGCTGTAACCATTTTTCATCCTCCTGACATATGACAATTATTATTGCGAAAGTATATGAGACTATGGATATATTATGAGCCTTTTATTATTAAAATACTTTGATTTTATAAAATTTTAATAAAGTATTTATCATAAAAACGATAAATTTAAGGAGCTAATCAGGCCTGCGTGTTGTAAAATTAATTTGTTACAGACAACTCTAAAAACGGGATGATTATTATGAAAGAAACCATTAAAATTTCCGATAAATTCACTCTGAAAAAAATGATTCTGTTTTCACTTCCCTGTATTGGAATGCAGCTGGTTGATAACACTTATCAGGTTGTCGACGGCTATTTTATTTCCAATTTTCTCGGTGAGGAAGTATTCGCTGCCGAAAATATGATATTTCCGCCTCTGGCCCTTTTGATGTCTTTGGGACTTGTGGTTGGAGCAGGCGGAAGCGCTATTATTGCAGCTTTGCTCGGAGAGGGAAAGGACGAAGAAGCAAGGCAGACATTGTCCATGCTCAGTATTTTTCTTCTTATTTTTGGTACTATCGTGTCTGCGGTGGCATTTGTGTTCATGACACAGATCGCGAAAATAGTAGGTGCAACTGATGAACTTGTTCCGTATTGTGCTGCATACGGAAGAATACTGGCAGTTTTTATGCCTGCGGAGATGATGAATTATGCCTTTCAGGAGTACCTGGTTACTGCCGATGAGGGAAGGCTTGGACTGATTGTTTCTGTGGTGAATGCTGTAACTAATATAATACTTGATTTCCTGTTCGTGGGAATTTTGGGGTTTGGACTAACCGGTGCTGCTGTTGCAACGGGCATTGCCTGGTGCGTCAGCCTGGTTGTGGCGGTTCGCTATTTTGTTGATAAAAAGCATAACCTTCACCTCACTTCATTTAAGATTCATGTGAACTATATCGGACAGGCTCTGGGCAACGGATCCTCTGAGATGGTTGATGCTGTTTCTTATGCAGTTGTTGCTATTATTTTCAATAAGCGACTCATTACTCTTCTTGCAACAAGAGGCGTTTCTGCTTATGCCGTTACGGAATATGTAACCGGAATATTCTATGCTGTATTTATGGGCTTTGGTATAGCAATGATTCCTGTCTTCGGTTATAGATTTGGAGAGAAAAACTATGATGAGCTTACAAGGCTTCGTAATGAGGGAATAAAACTTTCTTTGATCTGGGGTAGTATTATGCTGGCGATATCTATGGTCTTTAGCCCTCTGATTTCACAGATATTTGTGGGATATGATACGGTTCTTGCAGATATGTCCACTTATGCACTCAGAGTTTGCGGAGCGGCATTTCTCCTTTCCGGAGTAAATATGTTTTCATCATCATTTTTTACAGGAATATCGGATGGACTTTCGTCTGCGATTATTGCTTTTACAAGAAGCTTCTTTATGCCGATAGTACTGGTTTATCTGCTTCCTTACTTATTTGGTAAAGACTCGATATGGTACACAGCTCTGGTGGCGGAAATTATTACTATCGTAATAGTGGTTATTCTAAATAAAACAAGATATAGAAAAGATATATCTGTATAACAGCTGGGAAATATGTAACGAGTCAGAAAAATGTAAAGATCGAGAGGTGCTGATAATGACAAAAGAGTATTCCGAAATGGTTTTTATTCCTGATAAGATCAAACAAAATGCGCAAAGTATACCTGATCAGACAGCTATTATTGCCAAGGATAGGATACTTACATACAGAAACCTTGATGAATTATCTGATAAGGCGGCTTATGGGATTCTTTCAAAGTGTGGTGAGATGGAAGAGGGTACCCCTATAGGACTTCTTCTTGACAGAAAATCTTATGTTTTCCCACTGGAACTTGGGATAGTTCGCGCCGGATTTGCATATATTCCAATGACTGATGAATACCCGGAAGAGAGAATAGCCTATTGCCTGAAAAATGCCGGTGCCGGGGTATTTATAACAACCAAAGAAATTCTTGACAGAAAAGATGAACTTAAGGATATGGATTTTCAAGTTCTCTTTGTTGAAGAAATTTTATCCTACGAAGGAGAACCTAAGGAACTTCCGAAGATAAAGGGAGACAGACTTACTCATATCATTTATACTTCAGGCTCTACGGGGGTGCCTAAGGGTGTAAGAAATACTGCCTACGCAGATGCGTATATAGTAAACACAAAGACAGGAGATTGCCCGATTTTTGAATATTACAATTTCAAGAAGCTTACTATGGCCGTGACCCAGATATCGTTTGTTATGTCGCTCTTAGACTATGCGATACTATATAACGGCGGAAGTGTCCTTTTTATTCCTGAAGAAGATTACAGGGATATGGAAGTGCTTGCCTCAAAGATGCTTGAATATGAGGTTCAGAGTGTTTTTGCTACGCCATCTTTTATTAAAACTTTTCTTGATGTAAAGGGAACAAAACCTGCTCTGGCAATTCTTGATATTCTGTTCCTGGCTGGAGAAGTCATGGATGAAAGTGTAATGGAGCCTGTCTTTAAGATCAATCCCTGGATTCACATAATTAACGGATTTGGCGCCACGGAATTAAATGGAATTTCCGTATGCAAGCTGTTTACCTCTGAGGATAGGAAGATAAGCATAGGAAAACCTCTGCCTATGGCTACAGCTTATATTGTAGACAGCAAAGGGGATAATCATAATCAGCTAAGAGTGGATGAAAACGGTGAACTTCTTGTTGCTTCACCTGCAGTTACTGTCGGATATCAGGGGAATAATGAGAAAAATAAGTCTTCATTTACGGTACTGGACGGAGAAAGATACTACAAAACAGGAGATATTGCATTTAAGGATAGTGCGGGGGAATACCATCTTGTCGGAAGAAAAGATGATATGGTTAAGCTCCATGGGCAGAGAATAGAACTTGGAGAAATTGAGAGCGTATTGCGTGAGTTTGAGGGAGTTAAGCAGTGTAAGGTCCTTATGAGAAATAACGGGGCAGAGGATTTCCTTGCAGCCTTTTACACAGCTAAAGAGGAGTATACAAAAAATACACTTTCGGATTTTTTGAAGGTCAAACTTCCTGTTTATATGGTTCCTTCTGCTTTTGTCTATCTTGATGAAATGCCGCTTAATGCAAACAAGAAGATTGATCGTGTCAAGCTTCTTGAGATGCCCATTACAGTTAACAGAAGTGATTATGTTGCTCCGGAGACGGAACTTGAAAAAAAGATATGCAACCTGTTCGAGACTGTTCTAAATATGGATGGTCTTGGAAAGAATGCGGATTTCTTCGAATATGGAGGCACGTCTCTTAGTGTAACGAAGTTTTTATCCAAATTATCTGAAGAGGGATATTCTGTTTCATACGGCGATGTTAATGAACATCCCACTCCGGGGGAACTTGCTGATTTTATAGAGAATTCCGGAGACAAGCTAGGTATTCCACAGCTTGACAGGGATGAATATCCTCTTACGAAAACTCAACTTGGAATTTATCTTGAAGGAATTACGGGAGGGAATAAAGAAACATATACTATGCAGTATATGATGGAAGCGGCCCCTGAGATTGATGAGAACCGGATTATTGATGCCGTGCACAAGCTCTTCGATGCTCACCCTTCGATGAAATATATGATCAGATGCAGGGAAAATGAGCTTCCATATTCTGAGTTTGTTCCTGATGCCAAGGTGGAAGTACCTGTATTTGAAGGAAAAGATGAGGACAGACTTACATTTTTAAAAAGCTACATGCCGGTGGTTAAGGTACTTGATAATCTGCTGTTTAATTTTGCTGTTTATAAGAGTGAAAAGTGCTGCTATCTGATTCTTAGGACACACCTTATTGCATCGGATGCAACATCTATTAGTCTCATTATATCAGATCTTAACAGGGCTATTCATGGAACTGAGCTCCAAAAGGATGGATTCCTGGTTCAGCAGGCAGGCTTATATGAACAGTTGCTTCTTCAGAATGGTGCTCATGATAAGGCAGCAGATTATTATAAAAAACTATTTGCCAAAATGGATGGAATCGATCCGCTTGCAGGAGACCTTAACCATCCTCTTACGCCCGGTGTCAGTCAGAACTACAGATATGAACCAGATACTCTTAAAGCAGAGACAGTTAAGAAATTCTGCCTTGAAAATCAGATAAGTGAAGGCGCCTTTTTCATGGGTGCTATGGCAATCCTTCTTGGAAAGTATTTATATTCCGACCAGGTTTCTTTCTCCATGGTTTATAACGGGAGATCATTAAGCGAAATGGAGAATACAATAGGCACTCTGATAAAGAGAATTCCTGTATACGGAGATCTTACCGGGGATAAATCCGTAAAAGACTTTCTGTCAGATGTAAGTAAACAGATCTTTGCCAATATGAGCAATGATATTTATTCGTTTGATGAGGTGTTAAAAAACTGTCCGGTAAATGAGGATGTGGAGCTCATTTTCCAGGGGGATCTTTTTACGGATAAGATGGGAAAAGACGGAGGAGAACAGCTCCTTAAGAGCAATTCTTACTTTATGGAACATTACCATACAGGCATGGTCACAGGCTGCATGTCGATTCAGCTGTTTTCTACCGATGGCTTCTACAACATGACTATTGAGTACAGAAATGAGAAGTTCTCCGAGAAGTGGATAAAGATCTTTGCCGATCATCTCTTTATTGTGGCAAAAGGGCTTCTTGAATGTGAGAATATCGGCGATATCGTGATGATGAGCGATGCCGAAAAAGAGAAGATTTCAGGATTTAATGAGACGGCTTTTCCTATTGAGTTTGTACCTGTGCATGAGCAGATTGCTGCCTATGCCAAGAAGTCTCCTGATAAGAAAGCGGTAATCTGTAACGGAAAGTCCCTTACTTTTAAAGAACTGGATGTGTTATCGGACAGCATCGGATGCTTCTTATCAGGCCTTGGAGTGGGAAAAGATGTGCCTGTGGGAGTTCTCCTGGATAGGTCGATCGATGTCTATGCCCTTGAAAATGGAATATTAAAGGCCGGTGGAGCTTTTGTGCCTTTCATTCCTGAGTATCCTGATGAAAGAATTGATTTTTGCATGAAGGATGCTGAGATTCCTATACTGGTTACATCCGGGGAAATTAAAGAAGCCAGGGAGGGGCTTTGTGACAATGGATACAAAGTGGTAACTTTTGAAGAAATAATCGAGGCCGGTACCGGGAATGTTAATAAGGGTGCTTTCACTCCGTACAAGTCCGATAGACATGACCTGGCATATTGCATTTATACCTCCGGATCCACCGGGAGACCTAAGGGGGTAATGATTGAACATGGAAATATTTTCAATTACTGCCACAGAAATGAGAAGTCCGTTGAAATAATGAACTATGCTGATGAGGGCAGGGTATGTCTTGCTCTGGCATCATTTTCCTTTGATGTTTCCGTGGTTGAGCAGTTTGTTCCGCTTACTAACGGCAACACGGTAGTGATTGCAACTGAGGATGAGATACATGACCCTGAGCTTTTCGCAAAGCTTGTTAATGAAAATGGTGTAAACGGTATTACCTGCACTCCTACATATCTTTCAAGCCTTCTTGGGATACCGGTATCAAGGGATGCTATTAAGAATCTGACTTTCTTTGACATAGGCGCTGAGGCATTTCCTGCTCCTTTGTACGACAACCTCAGGAGCCTTCGAGATGATAGCGTAATATTGAACGTTTACGGACCTACAGAGTGCACTATGGGATGCTCTGCAGATGTTGTCGATGATCCCGCAAATGTAACGATAGGTAATCCTATAGCTAATACAGCCTTTTATATCTTTGACAAATTCGGAAATGAGTTGCCTGTAGGACTTAGAGGAGAACTGATCATAGCAGGTGACCAGGTTGGACGCGGATATGTGAATCTTCCCGAGAAGACTGCGGCTGCATTTTTCGAGCATAAGGGACAGAAGGCATATCACAGCGGTGATCTCTGTTCCTGGGCGGATAATGGTAAGGTTCGTATATTCGGAAGAATAGATAATCAGATCAAGCTTCGCGGCTTTAGAATCGAGCTTGATGAAATTGAGAAGGTCATGTCCGAATTTGCAGGAATTAAGGCAGCAGCTGTCAGGGTAATTAAGACGGGTGGCAAGGAATTTCTGGCAGGTTATTATTCCTGCGAAGTGGCAACCGGTGCAGACTCAGAGAACGGACCGGATATTGATGCATATAAGGAATTTATAAAGGGGAAACTTCCGGAATACATGGTTCCACAGGTATTCAGGCGGGTTGATGATATGCCGCTTACGGTTAACGGCAAGATTGACAGAAAAGCTCTGCCAGTTCCTGATGCTTCCGAGCTTCAGGCTGAATATGTCGCTCCCGAGAATGAGGTTGAGAAGAAGCTATGCGAGGCATTTGAGAAGGCTCTATCGCTTGAGGCAGGCTCTATCGGTACGGCGGATGATTTCTTTGAACTTGGCGGAGATTCGTTAAAGGCGATGGCGGTTCTTTCGGAGGTTGCTATAGATGGACTTACCGCAGCTGACATTTTCCAGAAGAAGACTCCGAAGGAAATAGCTCTTGTTGTTAATTCCAGAAGTTCGATGGGAGACCCTGTAGAAATTGACGACAAGGCGAGAACAAAGACCTATGGTTTGTCTTCAATGCAGATTAAGATGGTTGATTATCAGCTCTATAATCCCGGTTCTTCGATGTGGAGCAACATGCATATACTGGTTCGATTTGGTAAAGAAATCGATGCCGATAAGTTATGCGATGCTGTTAACACGGCTATCAGGAATCATCCGGGCTTGTGTGTTGTTTTTGAGTACAATGACGATTGTGAGCTTCAGCAGAGATATGATCCTTCAATCTTTTCGGGAGTGACTGTTGAACATATTGAGGAGAGTGATATAGGCGGACTTGCTAAGACGCTTGTCGTTCCTTTTAGGAAAATCCTGAAATCCTGTTTGTTTAGAACAAGAGTATTCAGAACCGGTGAGCATAGCTACTTCTTCCTGGATGTTCATCACCTGCTTATGGATGGAGGATCACTTGGCGTGCTCCTTCAGGATGTGACAGATGCTTATTATGGAAGGGAGCTTAAAAGAGATTTCTATTTTACACTTCTTGAGAATGCAGCACTTGGGCGTGAAAAGGGAATCTACGATGCTGACAGGGAATATTTTGAGGCTCAGTACGGAAAGAATGCTGAGGGCTTTAAGATAATCGTTACACCGGATCATAAGTCCAATAAGAATTCTTCTGCCGGAAGAATGGTGCGTCTTGATTTTGATGCTGAGCAGGTCAAAAAGGCAGAGGAGAAATGGGGAGTTACTCATTCGTGTATGGCTATTACAAGCGCACTTGTAGCTTTGTCTGAGCATGAAAAAGAAGATAAGGTAATGTGCAACTGGATATATAATGACAGATTGTCTCCTGAAGCGGAGCATGCCGTAGGACTTCTTATTAAGAACCTTCCTGTGGGTGTTGATGTTTCGAAGTATGATAATCCGTCAGACCTACTTTTTGAAGTTAAACGCCAGATCGGAGAGGGCATAGCTCATTGTTCCTATGACTATTTCACGGGCTTTGATTCAGCATTTAATTCCGATCCAATGGAGGTCAATTTGCAGCTTGGAATTAATGCGGATGAGCTCGATGAACTGGGACCGGAATTCATTGAACTGGAGGATCCGTATTCTGCTGCCAGTGCACGCCTAGAGCTGGAACTTCTTGAGAATGAATATGGTGACGGCGGTTTTGATGCGGAACTCGAGTATGTGGAAGAGATATTTGATAAAGAAAATATTCTGACTTTCCACGATCTTTATGTGAAGATACTAGAGTCGATGGTGAAAGCTTAAATATTCAAAAAATAATGGGGCTGTTTCATCTGAAACAGCCCCTGAAATTATGTATTCAATATTCAGTTGTCAGTGTATGTTATTTCTTAAGAGTCATATATGTTTCGCCCTTGTGGTAGAAATACAGATAAGTTGAACTTGATCTTGTAATCTTACCATTATCTTTTCTGAAGGAAAGAACATAAACATAATAATCCTTGTTCTTCTTGAACTTCTTATTCTTATTGTCTTTAGACAAGGTTGCCTTTGTCTTGTCCTTGCCGTTTATTGTCTTTACCTTCTTGTAAGTGCCGTTTCTCTTTGAGCCGATATAAATTTCATAACCATTAGCACGAGGTTCTTTTTCCCATTCAAGCTTAAGCTTGCTGCCTACTACGCTAATAGCATATCCGTCATCGTTTTCCTTGAGCATCGGCTGACCGAAGCATCTGTAGGTCTCTGACCATTCACTGAAAATTTTGCTGTTATTAGTATCTAAAACATAAGAACGAATTGTAACATCAAGCTTTGTTGCGTCATCGTCGCAGTTATAGGTACATGTTTTCTCTGTTGTTTCTTTCGTTACCTTATCAACGCCGTCGTTAAGAATAAGCTGGAATCCGGCTGCATTTCCGTCACAATCCCATGAAAAGACTGTCTTTTCATCAGAAGCTCTCCAATAGTCCTGTCTTATATTCTTCGGTACGGCAGGGAGAGTTACTGCAACAACAGTAGCATGATCGTCGAATTTTTCATTGTCGGTAGAAACCTGAACCAGTATTGTATATTTTGTGCCGGGTGTAAGGTTCGGGATGGTGCATGTATTGGTCGTTCCAACAGTAGTTGGAGTAACTGCAGCCAGTTTCGTGGTGGCATCCTCAACGCTTGTACCAATACCTAATTTGTAATAATAGGTAGTTCCTGCAGTAGGTGCTTGCCAGGATACGGTAAATGAATTTGCGGTTCTGGATTCAACCTTTACAGGCTGGCTGTAAGCGGCTTTTGCCTTAACGGCAGGAACCAGCAGCAATGAGAGCATCATTGCGAGAGACAAATACTTTAATAGTTTCTTCATTTAGTTCTCCTCCTCATAGGAAAAATTTTATTTTATAAAATTCATTATAACACGAATAATTTATAAATAATTCTAAAAAAATGCTAAACTTTTAACGCCAATTGCTAATTATAATGGATGTATTTCCGTTTATAATTTTTTCATATTTATAATAGGTGGAAGAGACGGTGATAATACATTATAATTTTATCGTTGACAACTGCGGATTATATGCTTATAATACCAAGAGTGTGTTGAAAAATGCTAAATGACCATTTATGGTTCATGATATGAACGCTGTAAGGAGGTGTTACCGAATGTCTATCTGCCCGAAGAATAAGTCTTCCAAGGGTCACAGAGACCAGAGAAGAGCAAACTGGAAAATGACTGCTCCCACACTGGTTAAGTGCAGCCACTGTGGCGCGCTTATGCAGCCTCACAAGGTTTGCAAGAAATGTGGCTACTACAACAAGAAGAGCGTTGTGGTTAACGAGGATTGATTTTAATTATTTAAGCATATTTGGCCCGAGATCATTTTGGTCTCGGGCTTTTGCTATATGTAAAAGTTTTTTATAATTCGGTTCGTTGCTTTTTTTATATTTATTTAGTAGAATTTTTATGGATTATTTAAACTTATTTTTTATGCGGAGCCTTTTTTGTTGTCGTGCGTATTTTGCACGACAGTACAAAAACGGACATCCGACAAGATTTAGTCAGATATAAACCGTGGTATATAGAGGAGGAATTATGGCTGAGCTTGTAAAAGTGGCGCTGGATGCCATGGGTGGCGACAATGCACCCGGAGAGATAATTAAGGGCGCCGTGGATGCTCTTGAGGAATCTGACAGACTTAAGATTTTTTTTGTGGGAAAAGAGCAGATAATTAAGGATGAACTCTCTAAATATACTTATGATGAGAGCAGAGTCGAGATAGTAAATGCAGAGGAAGTCATTGAGATGGCTGAGCCTCCGGTTATGGCAATAAGAACTAAGAAGGATTCTTCTATAGTTAAGGCTATGTTCCTTGTAAAACACGGTGAGTGTGATGCATATGTTTCTGCCGGAAGTACTGGTGCGACACTTGTCGGCGGTCAGGTTATTATAGGAAGAATTAAGGGGGTTGAGAGATCACCTCTTGCACCGCTTATTCCTACAGAGAACGGAGTGTCTCTTCTGATTGATTGCGGTGCCAATGTTGATGCCAGACCTTCTCATCTTGTACAGTTTGCAAAGATGGGTTCGGTATACATGGAGAATGTTTGTGGGATTAAGAATCCCAGAGTCGGAATCGTAAATATCGGTGCTGAGGAGGAGAAGGGCAATGTGCTTGTTAAAGAGACATTCCCACTTCTTAAGAACTGCCCGGACATCAACTTCATCGGCTCTGTTGAAGCAAGGGATATTCCCTACGGCGTTGCTGATGTAATAGTATGTGAGGCTTTTACCGGTAATGTAATACTTAAGATGTATGAAGGCGTTGCAACTGCGCTCCTCAAAGTAGTTAAGAAGGGACTTATGAGTTCCTTAAGAGCAAAGATTGGAGGACTGCTTATTAAACCGGCTCTCAAGGATGCCTTGAAGGACTATGATATGAATCAATACGGCGGTGCACCTATGCTTGGACTTACAGGACTTGTTGTTAAGACCCACGGAAGTGCCAAGGCCGTAGAGGTTAAGAACAGTATTCTGCAGTGTGTAACCTTTAAGGAGCAGAATATTGCCGAGAAAATCAAGGAATCTATTTTGTCAGATACCTGATGTATAAAAAGTACTTGTAAAGGTACCGTGAATAGTATTATAGTTTTAGAACACAGATATGATATGCGTTTTTTATCGCATAATAATATGTAAAAAGGATGGAAAAGTTATGGAATTCGAAAAGCTTAAGGAAGTAATTGCCGGCGTACTTAATGTTGATGTAAATGAGATCACTATGGACTCAACCTTCACTGACGATCTAGGAGCTGATTCACTCGATGTATTCCAGATCATCATGGGGATAGAGGACGAGTTTGATGTGAAAATTGATGCAGAACTTGCAGAGAAGATCACAACAGTAGGCGAGGCGGTTGAGCTTCTGAAGAAAGCCAGAAATGAAGGCTGACAGACAATAATAACGACAATCAGGTGATATGGAGCAGAGCCCGCGATGTTTGCTTTGCGTCATATCACTTTGTTTGTTTAAGGAGAGAATATTATGATAGGCGAGAATGAACTTAACGAATTACAGGAGAGTATCGGATATCATTTTAAGGATAGTAATCTGCTTTTACAGGCGCTTACACACAGCTCCTATGCAAACGAGCAGAAGATAAATAAAAGGGGAGATTACGAGAGGCTTGAGTTCCTCGGAGATGCTGTACTTGAACTTGTTTCCAGTCACTATCTTTATAAGAAATACCCGGATAAGAAAGAGGGCGAGATGACCAAGATGAGAGCATCTATGGTCTGTGAGCCTGCGCTTGCATATTGTGCGAGCAGTATTCACCTTGAAAAATACCTCATTCTCGGAAAGGGCGAAGAGGCTACCGGCGGAAGATACAGGGAATCCATTATTTCTGATGTAATGGAAGCTATTATAGGTGCTATTTATCTCGACAGCGGAATTAAAGCTGCTAAAGCTCATATTGAGAAATTTATACTGGACAATCCCGAAGAGAAGCAGATTTTTTATGACAGCAAGTCTGTGCTTCAGGAGATGGTGCAGAGAGACAACGGTTTGGAACTTCGCTATGAAATTTGTGGCGAAAAAGGGCCCGAGCATGATAAAATATTCGAGTCTGCGGTCTACGTGGGCGATAAAAAATTGGGAGAGGGGTCAGGACGTACCAAGAAAGCGGCTGAGCAGAAGGCTGCATATCAGGCTATCCTGGAATTGAAAAAAGAGTAACATGTATTTAAAAAGCATAGAAATTCACGGCTTTAAGTCATTTGCAAATAAGATAAAACTGGAATTTCACAACGGAATATCAGGAATTGTCGGACCTAACGGTTCGGGTAAAAGCAATGTCGCCGATGCTGTCAGATGGGTTCTCGGAGAACAGAGAATCAAGCAGCTTCGTGGCGGCACTATGCAGGATGTAATCTTTGCGGGAACGGAGCTGAGGAAACCCCTTGGCTACGCTTATGTCGCTATAACGCTTGATAATTCGGATCATGCGCTTCCTATTGAATATGATGAAGTAACTGTCTCCAGAAGGCTTTACCGCTCAGGAGAGAGTGAATATATGATAAACGGCAACTCATGCAGACTTAAGGATGTTAATGAGCTGTTTTTTGATACCGGTATCGGTAAAGAGGGATACTCTATTATCGGACAGGGCCAGATTGACCAGATTTTGTCCAGTAAACCCGAGGACAGACGTAATCTATTTGATGAGGCTGCAGGTATTGTTAAGTTTAAGTCCAGAAAGGATACTGCTATCAAGAAGCTGGAGCAGGAAAAGCAGAACCTGACCCGAGTGAATGATATCCTTTCAGAACTTGAGAAACAGGTTGAGCCACTTGAGAAACAGTCAGAGGTTGCAAAGGTTTACTTAAAACATAAAGAAGAGTTGAAGACTCTGGATGTAAACATGTTCCTTTTGGAAAATGCGGCACAGAAGAAGAATCTCGAGGAGTCTGAAGAGTGTCTAAAGATTGCGACCAAAAATCTTGAAGAAGCAAAGGAAAAGTATGAAGATACAAAGATTAAGTACGAGCAGATTCAGGAAGAACTGGAAGCTATTGATCATGATATCGAAGAAGCAAGAGCAAAGATTACGGATACTTCTGTAAAACGCGAGAAGCTTGAAGGCCAGATCGGTATTATGAATGAGCAGATCAGATCTGCTACAAGTGATGCTGAACATTTTGAAAAAAGAAAAGCCGATGAAGAGCTTAAGATTTCCGAAAAGGAAAAGGAAAGAGATAAGGTGCTTGTCGTAAAGGGCGAGATAGACAAGGAACTGGAAGTCCTTTCCGCAGACAGACAGGAAGCAAGAAAAAAACTTGATGGTATCGTTGCGAACATTAGCGAGATAAATAATGAGATCGAGAACTGCAAGAGCAGGATAATCGAGACATTGTCGGAGCGTTCGTCAATCAAAGGTAAACTGAGTTCTCTTGATACCAGACAGGAACAGATAAATATCAGAAAGGCAGAGCTTACCGGAAAGCTTGTTAAGGCGCGTTCCGATGAGTCCATGCAGGAAGAAATAATCAAAAAGCTTCAGGCCGAGTTCGATCAGATTACGGATGAAATCCGTAAAATGAACATGAAGCAGAAGGATTCGGAGAATGAGCTTGCGGGTATAAGAGATAAACTCTCCGCAAAGGATTCGAAGCTCCGTGATGCACAGAACCTTTATACGCAGGAAAAGTCAAAGCTTGAAACATTGAGTAATCTTACCGAACGCTATGAAGGCTACGGCGGAAGCGTTAAGAAGGTAATGGAGAAAAAGGACGACAATCCTGGAATCATAGGTGTTGTTGCCGATATTATAAAGACTCAGCCCAAGTATGAAACGGCTATAGAGATAGCACTGGGCGGTAATATTCAGAATATCGTAACCGATGATGAAGAAACCGCAAAGGATATGATTGCTTATCTGAAAAAGACCAAGGCCGGAAGAGCAACTTTTCTTCCACTTACAAGTATTCGCGAACCTCAGGAGTTCAAGGCACAGGAAGCCCTAAGCGAAAAGGGTGTTCTCGGTATGGCGGATGAACTTGTTGAGACAGAGGACAGATACAGAAGTGTTGCGAAGGCAATGCTTGGAAGAATTGTTGTTGTCGATACAGTAGACAATGCGGTTTTAATCGCAAGAAAATACAAGTATACCATCAGAATGGTTACACTTGAGGGTGAACTTCTTGTTCCCGGAGGAGCCATAAGTGGTGGTACCTTCAGAAATAACTCCAATCTCCTCGGAAGACGCAGAGAGATGGAGGAACTTGAGAAAAATATCAAGAAGTGCAAGGAGGATATCGCTCTTTTCCAAAAGGAGATAGAGGATACCAAGAAGCGCAGAAATGAGCTGAGAGTTATCGTTGAGGAGACCAGAACTTCTCTTCAAACTAAATTCATAGAGCAGAATACAGCCAGAATCAATGTTGAGAATGAGAAGGAGAGACAGAATCAGCAGAAGGGTAATTACTCAGACCTGAAGGAAGAGAGCGCGTCAATCGAGAAGCAGATTATCGATATTGATGGTGAGCGTGAGGAGTACAAGAAAGCTCTTGAACTTTCTGAAAAAACCGAGAAGGATGAATCCGAGAAGGTTACTCAGTATCAGGCTAAGCTTGAAGCCTTGCATGCCGACGAAGAGAAAGAAGCTGAGAATGTTTCTTCCTGGGATATCGAATATGAGAAGATTTTGCAGAAGGAGACCTTTGAACAGCAGAATCTTGATCGTATAAACAGTGAGATAGCTACAGAGAAGGCGGCTCTCGATGAAATTCTTGCATCAATAAAAGAAAATAACGAGATCCTCCAGCAGAGGAAGAAGGACATCGAGGAGATAAAGCTTACAATTGAGAGTTCCAAGGATGTTCAGTCCGATGTAAATAAGGAGATGGAAGAGAAGCGTGCAAAGAAGGAAGAACTTACAGCTTCTCAGAAGAATTTCTTTAAACTTACAGAAGAACTGAATCAGACGATGAACGGACTCGATAAGGAAGTTACAAGACTTGGTGCCAGATGTGAGAGAGCAAAGGAAGCTATAGAGACTCAGATCAACTATATGTGGGATGAGTATGAGATAACATTAACCGATGCATCCTCCATGAGAGACGAAAGTCTCACCGATATGTCTGCGATGAAGAAGCAGATAGGCTCGTTAAAGGATGCTATAAGAAAACTCGGTGATGTTAATGTTAACGCCATTGAGGATTACAGAGTGCTCATGGAGAGATATACCTTCATGAAGACACAGCATGATGATCTTGTTACAGCCGAGCAGCAGCTTCGCGAGATTATTTCCGAACTCGATGAATCCATGAGAAAGCAGTTCATGGAAGAGTTTACAAAAATACAGTCAGAGTTTGACAAGGTATTTAAAGAAATGTTCGGAGGCGGTAAGGGTACGCTGGAACTTGTTGAGGATGAGGATATCCTTGAGGCTGGAATCAGAATCAATGCTCAGCCTCCGGGAAAGAAACTTGTTAATATGATGCAACTTTCCGGTGGTGAGAAGGCACTTGCTGCAATTGCGCTTCTGTTTGCAATTCAGAATCTGAAGCCGTCACCTTTCTGCTTGCTTGATGAGATTGAGGCGGCGCTTGATGAAAATAACGTAGTTAGATTTGCACATTATCTGCATAAGCTGAAATCAACCCAGTTTATTGTAATTACCCATAGGCGTGGTACAATGGAAAGTGCTGACAGACTCTATGGTATAACCATGCAGGAGAAGGGTGTGTCGACACTTGTAAGTGTTAATTTGATTGATAAGGAGCTGACGGATTAATGGCAGGTGGCTTTTTTTCAAGGCTTTCAAATGGCCTATCAAAAACTAAAGAAGGTGTTGTAAAGGGAATAAATAATGTCCTTAGCAACTTTTCAACTGTGGATGAGGATTTCTACGAGGAACTTGAAGAGACTCTCATTATGGGAGATATCGGAGTTAATGCTACCAGCAGGATTATGGACAAGCTCCGCGAGCAGGTCAGGGATAATCATATAACAGATACCTGGGCATGCAAGACACTCCTTGTATCCAACATCAGAGAGCAGATGAAGACTGATGACGATACCTATAAGTTTGAGGAAGATAAGACAGTTATTTTTGTTATCGGAGTAAACGGTGTCGGTAAGACGACATCTGTCGGAAAACTTGCTGCTCATTTCAGAAAGAAAGGCAAGAAAGTACTTGTTGCGGCTGCCGATACCTACAGGGCAGGTGCTACTGAGCAATTAAGACAGTGGACAGACAGGGCCGAAGTTCCGCTTATTTCCGGAAAAGAGGGAGCGGATCCCGCCAGTGTAATCTATGATGCTGTTGCTGCTTTCAGGTCGAGAGATTGCGACATTCTTATGATTGATACGGCCGGAAGACTTCATAATAAGAAGAATCTGATGGAGGAGCTTGCCAAGATGAACAGGATTCTTGACAAGGAGCTTCCCGGAATACATAGAGAAAACTTTATTGTTCTTGACGGCACAACCGGACAGAATGCTATATCGCAGGCGAGAGAGTTCGGTGAGGTTGCTGATCTTACCGGAATAGTTCTCACTAAGCTTGATGGTACGGCAAAGGGCGGAATAGCAGTTGCTATTGTGTCAGAGCTTAATATTCCGGTTAAATATATCGGCGTCGGTGAAGCTCTAGAGGATCTTGAGAGATTTAATTCCGACCAGTTTGTAGATGCATTATTTTCATAAGGAGAATGGACATGTCTGAGAAAAACGAAAGCCTGACGCTTCCCGCATTCGAGGAAGCGTATGAGGATGTTAAAAAGGTAACTCTTGAAACAAAACTTATTTACAGTGACTATTGGAGCGCTGCCACAGGCAGTAAGGTCTATTTAAAGCCTGAGAATCTCCAGAGAACCGGGGCATATAAGGTTAGAGGTGCTTATTACAAAATATCTACAATGTCTGAGGATGAGAGAAAGAAGGGGCTCATCACTGCATCAGCAGGTAACCACGCGCAGGGTGTGGCTTATGCAGCAAAGAGCTACGGAGTAAAGGCTACAATCGTTATGCCTACTTCAACTCCTCTTATCAAAGTGAACAGAACAAAGGCTCTCGGCGCAGAGGTCATTCTTCATGGTGATGTATATGATGAAGCCTGCGAGCATGCACTTAAGCTTGCGGATGAGCATGGATATACCTTTGTTCATCCTTTTGATGACCTTGATGTGGCAACAGGTCAGGGAACCATTGCTATGGAGATAATCAAAGAACTGCCTACAGTGGACATGATTCTTGTTCCCATCGGAGGTGGCGGACTTGCAACAGGTGTGGGTACCCTTGCGAAGCTCCTTAATCCCAAGATAAAGGTAATCGGTGTTGAACCTGCAGGTGCTAACTGTATGCAGGAGAGCCTTAAAAACGGTAAAGTTACAACTCTTCCTACAGTTAATACAATTGCTGACGGTACTGCGGTTAAAACACCCGGCGAAAAGATATTCCCCTATATCCAGCAAAACATTGATGACATAATTGCTGTTCCGGATGAGGATCTTGTCGTATCCTTCCTTGATATGGTTGAGAACCATAAGATGGTTGTTGAGAATTCCGGACTTCTTTCCGTTGCAGCGCTTAAACAGCTTGATGTTAAGGATAAGAGGATTGTCTGTGTTCTTTCAGGCGGAAATATGGATATCATTACAATGAGCTCTGTTGTCCAGCAGGGACTCATTATGAGAAATCGTATATTTACAGTTTCAGTTCTTCTTCCCGATAAGCCGGGACAACTTGCTGCAGTGGCAGAGGTTATAGCGAAGACCAGTGGAAATGTAATCAAACTCGAGCACAATCAGTTTGTATCGATCAACAGAAGCGCAGCTGTTGAACTGCGTATTACTTTGGAGGCATTTGGCAGCGAACACAAGGAACAGATTATAAAGATCCTTGAAGAGCATGGTTACAGGCCGAAGCTTGTTCGCACAATTATTTAATTTATGGCATATGTAGAAAAGATTACCAGAAAAGGTACGGATTATCTCCTTATTACGTTCGGAGCATTCTTATACGCAATAGGGACCAGTCTGTTTAATGATCCTAATAATATTGCGCCCGGTGGTCTTACCGGTGCAGCTATCGTTCTGAACAGAATTGTGCCTATAGGAACGGGTGTATGGTTCATGCTTATGAACATTCCTATTCTTTTTCTGGCAATCTATAAATTTGGAATAAGATTTACGATTTCGACTGTTTACGCTACGGTAGTCAATTCTATTTTTACGGATCTTATCGCAAGATATGCGTCGGGGATTATCGTTAAGGATGTAATTCTCGGTGTGATATTCGGCAGTATTTTTGTTGCCGTAGGAATCGGTATTACATTTAAATGCCACGCGACTACGGGCGGAACGGATGTTATAATAAAGATACTTAGAATTAAGTATCCTCATATCAAGACCGGTGTGCTTTTCATGATGATAGATATATTTGTTGTGAGCTTTGCCGGTGTTGTTTTAAGAGATATAAAAGTTGTTCTGTATTCATTCCTTGCTGTAATGATAACATCCTATGTTATCGACTTTGTTCTTTATGGTCGAGATGAAGCTAAGCTTATTTATATTATTTCGGATCATACAGATAAGATCACATCCAGACTTCTTAAGGAACTGGATGTCGGTGTAACACATGTTTTCGGACAGGGTGCTTACAGTGGCGAAAATAAGAAGGTTATACTCTGTGCTATAAAAAAGAGACTTTCTCCTATGGCGGAGGATATAGTCCGTGAGGAGGATCCTGATGCATTTATGATAGTTACAAGTGCGTCAGAGATATTCGGTGAAGGCTATAAGAGCTATTTTGATGAGCGGATATAATACTTATGAAGAAAACTGAAAATACCAAAAACAACAGCAAAATGGTTAAGAATACCAAGAATCTGATTTCGGTTATTTTCCTCAGCCTTGTGAGTCTTTTGGCGCTGTCGACCTGTATCGGACTCCTTCTTAGCAATGCTGCGATAAGAAGACAGGCTGATGCATCGCAGAGTGAGCTCGACGCGCTTGAGACGGAGGGCTATTACACTACTGCGAGAGCCAACCAGCTTATCGATCAGGCTGATGCAAAGGCGCGTAAGGAAGAAGGAGACAGGCTCAGGGACATCTTCAGAGGGAAGCTCGAAGAGGGCGATAGAATAGGTGCTATAAGAACCCTCTATCCTGATGAAATAATTACCGAATATGCGGGGCAGTATTATTTTACTCCTATAGATGAGTCGCTTCCCCTAAGTCCGCTGACAGAGGAGGATTTTCAGCTCCTTGAAGACGGAACTGTAAAGTATATAGGAACGGATGAGAGTCTGTCTATTACTAAAGGAATTGACGTTTCCAGAACCCAGGGCGATATTGACTTTTATAAGGTTAAATCCGAAGGCATAGATTTTGTAATGATAAGAGTGGGACTTCGCGGTTCTGTCGAGGGCACTATTCTTGAAGATGACTATTTTAAGACAAATATAAAGAATGCTCAGAAGGCCGGACTGGAGGTCGGAGTTTACTTCTATTCACAATCAATTGATGCTGATGAGGCTGTGGAAGAGGCGGAATACGTCTTAAAACAGATTAAGAATTATGAAATTACTTACCCTGTGGCACTTGATCTTGAACAGACAAATTCATCGGATGCCAGGACCTCAAAGCTGACAAAGCAGATTTATTCGGAAATCGCCGATGCTTTTTGCGAGAGGGTAAAAGAAGAAGGATATACTCCCATGATAATGGGCGGTATAAGGACTTTTACAGAGTTCCTTGAGCCGGTATCGCTGGAAAAATATCCTGTATGGGTATCCTATTATGGATTCCCCCAATACTATCCTTATGACTATAGGATGTGGCAGTTTTCAAGAAATGGCGTTATTGATGGTATTGAAGGAGAGGTAAACTTGGATTTTTGTGTTATCCGTAAAGAATAAATGAAAGTAAAGTAAAAATACTTGACACTTTAAAATATATGCGATATTATATGCTTCGTGCGTATAGTATCGCATTTTTTGTATTGTTTATTATCTGTTTGGAGATACAATGGAGAGAATTGTTGAACAGGGGCTTTTGTATGACTTTTACGGCGAGCTTCTGACTGATCATCAGAGAAAAGTATATGAGGATGCGGTCTACAATGATCTTTCCCTTGTGGAGATAGCTGAAGAGTATGATATCAGCAAGCAGGGAGTTCATGACCTTTTAAAGAGATGCACCAATTCTCTTGAAGGATATGAGAAAAGACTTCACATGATCGAAAGAACAGACAGGATCAGACATCAGCTTGATGAGCTTGCGGGTGCTGCTTCTGACAAAGAACTTAAGGATGATGAACTTAGAGCGGTTGTCCTTAAGGCAATAGAATCAATTACAGAGGAGCTGTCATAACATATGGCATTTGAAAACTTATCCGATAAACTGCAGAATGTATTCAAGAATCTGCGCGGCAAGGGCCGTCTGTCGGAGGAGGATGTCAAGACTGCCATGAAGGAAGTCAAGATGGCACTTCTCGAGGCGGATGTTAACTTCCGTGTGGTTAAGTATTTTGTTAACAAGGTTCAGGAGAGAGCTGTCGGTGAGGATGTTTTAAACGGACTGAATCCTGCGCAGATGGTTGTCAAAATTGTTAACGAAGAGTTGACTGATCTTATGGGATCTGAGATCACAGAGATCCAGTTCCAGCCCGGTAAGAGCATCACTGTTATAATGATGTGCGGTCTTCAGGGTACAGGTAAGACGACTACCGCAGCCAAGATAGCAGGCAAGGTTAAGCTTAAAGGTAAAAAGCCTCTTCTTGTAGCCTGTGATATTTACAGACCGGCGGCTATTGATCAGCTTGAAATCAATGCCAAGAAGCAGGAAGTTGATTTCTTCTCCATGGGGACGGATGTCAGTCCTGTAGAAATTGCTAAGGCTGCAATAGAACATGCTGAGAAAAATAATGAAAATGTGGTAATTCTCGATACTGCAGGCCGACTGCAGATCGATGAAGATATGATGCAGGAGCTGGTGGCAATTAAAGAAGCAGTCACTGTTCACCAGTCACTTCTTGTTGTTGATGCCATGACAGGTCAGGCTGCTGTAGATGTAGCAGTTCAGTTCAATGACAGAATCGGCATCGATGGAATCGTCCTCAGTAAGATGGACGGTGACACTAGAGGTGGTGCGGCACTCTCTGCAAGACAGGTTACAGGCAAGCCTATTCTTTATGTTGGTATGGGCGAGAAACTCTCAGATCTTGAGCAGTTTTATCCCGACCGTATGGCCAGCAGAATTTTGGGAATGGGCGATGTGCTCAGCCTCATCGATAAGGTTGTAGAGACCAATCGTGAGCGCGATGAAGAAAAAGAGCGCGAGATGGCCTCCAAGATGAAAAAAGGTAAGATCGATTTTGAGATGTACCTTGAGTCCATGAAGCAGATGCGAAATATGGGTGGCCTTGGAGCAATTATGGGAATGCTTCCCGGAATGGGTAAGATCGGAGATGATCAGCTTCCCGATGAAAAGCAGCTTGCCAGAATGGAAGCCATAGTACTTTCAATGACACCGGCCGAGCGTAAAAATCCGAAGCTCATGAACCCTCAGAGAAAATACAGAATAGCTAAGGGGTCCGGCAATGATATAGCAGATGTAAACCGTTTCATCAAGCAGTTTGATCAGATGCAGAAGATGATGAAGCAGATGCCCGGACTTATGGGGAAAAAGGGCAGACGCGGACTTGGCGGTTTAGGTGGCCTTGGAAAGGGCGGCTTTGGTAAGTTCTTTTAAACAATTAGTTATGAGTATCCTGTAAGGATTTCATATAGACACATGATGATTGCGGAGAAATTCGTTTATCATAGTTAACATTTTTATTTATTAAATGGAGGATTTTAAAAATGGCAGTAAAAATTAGACTTAAGAGAATTGGTAAAAAGAAGGTTCCTTTTTATCGTATCGTTGTTTCTGATTCAAAGTTCCCTGTAAACGGAAAGTTCATCGAGGAGATCGGAACTTATGATCCTAACACAGATCCCAGCACATGCAAGGTAAATGAGGAACTTGCAAAGAAGTGGCTTGCAAACGGTGCTCAGCCTACAAATGTTGTTAGCAAGATCTTCAAGCAGGCAGGTATTAAGTAATCACTTTTTAACTAGGGGAAAATTCATGAAAGAATTGGTTGAAGTTATTGCAAAGGCTCTGGTTGAAAACCCTGATGAGGTCGTTGTGAATGAGAAAAAAGACGGCCAGACCATTGTTTTGGAGCTACACGTTGCACCTTCTGATATGGGTAAGGTAATCGGAAGACAGGGACGAATTGCAAAAGCAATCCGCTCTGTTGTTAAGGCTGCATCAACCAGAGAGAACCTTAAGGTTGACGTTGAAATCGTCGATTGATATGACTATGCCCGGGGCTGCAATTACAGCTCCGGGTATTTATTTTTCTATGGAGAGTTATGAACTTTTATATAATGACATTATTCCCGGAAATGGTAATGGATGTACTTAATACAAGCATATTAAAACGTGCCATGGATAAGGGAATAATCACAGCAAAGGCAATAAACATCCGAGATTATGCAGACAACAAGCATAACAAGGTTGATGATTATACATATGGCGGCGGAGCAGGAATGCTGATGCAGGCACAGCCAATTTATGACTGCTATCAGGATATATTGAAGTCTATAAGAGAAGATAAGCCTGATTCGAATCCGAGAGTTATATATGTTACGCCTCAAGGGGAGGTTTTCAGTCAGTCAAAAGCGAGAGAACTTTCCTCGGAGGAGGACGTTATTTTTCTCTGTGGCCACTATGAAGGAATAGATGAGCGTGTGCTTGAGGAGATAGTCACTGATTATATTTCTATAGGTGATTATGTGCTCACGGGAGGTGAGCTTCCGGCCATGGTAATGATTGATGCTGTGGCAAGACTTGTTCCCGGAGTTCTTAACAATGATGAATCTGCGGAGACGGAATCTTTTGATGACGGACTTCTTGAATATCCTCAGTATTCAAGACCGGAAATCTGGATGGATAAGAGGGTTCCGCCGGTTTTACTCTCGGGTAATCACGCGAATGTAGATGTATGGCGTTTTCAGAAGTCGCTTGAAAGAACAAAAGAGCGAAGACCGGAACTTTACGACAAATATGTAGAGGAACATCCGGAGCAGTTTACACCCAAAGCGATAAAGAAGAGAAACAAGATTCTTGATAAAATTAAGGAGCAGACATGACAGAATATTTTCAGGTTGGCGTAATTGCCTCGACACATGGACTTAAGGGTGAAGTTAATGTTTTTCCTACCACACAGGATCCGGAGAGATTTCTTGATCTGAAAAAAGTAATCCTTGATACCGGAAGAGACGGAAAAAAGGAGCTTACGATAGAGAGAGTTCGTTTTAACAAAAAATTCGTTATCGTAAAATTCAAGGAATTCAATGATATTAATGAGGTTGAACGCCTTAGGCAGAAACCGCTTATTGTTCGCAGAGAGGACGCCATTCCCTTGGAAGAGGGTGAGTACTATCTTGCGGATCTCGAAGGAATGAAGATTGTTGATGAGGATGGAAAAGAGCTCGGTATTTTGCAGCAGGTTATTCAGACCGGTTCCAATGATGTTTATGAAATGAAGCGCACCGATGATCCTGATGCAGAAACAGTCATGATTCCGGGAATTAAAGAATGCGTTAAGAATATTGATATAGAAAACGGGATTATGACCATACACGTAATGGATGGTTTGTTTGATTGATGATCGGGCAAGTGCTGAAATGAAATTAGCGGTTAAGCTGTGCAGGTGGTATAATTATTGTAGCTAAATTCATAAGGAGGAAGCGGTTATGGTAGATTATACTGAAGGTGCCGGATATCAATATCATATTCATCTTAAAGAAGGTGATGTGGGCCGGTATGTTATTTTGCCGGGTGATCCGGGAAGATGTGAGAAAATTGCGGCCTATTTTGATGATGCGAAGCAGGTTGCTTATAACCGTGAATATAACACCTATACCGGTTATCTTGACGGAGAGAAAGTAAGTGTTGTTTCGACCGGAATAGGAGGAGCATCAGCATCTATTGCAGTAGAGGAACTTCACAAGATAGGTGCAGATACTTTTATAAGAGTTGGAACCTGCGGTGGAATGCAGCTTGATGTCATGGGCGGAGATCTTATTGTCGTTAACGGCGCTATAAGAGCGGAAGGAACGTCAAAAGAATATGCGCCGATTGAATATCCTGCGGTTGCTACATTTGATGTAACACAGGCACTGAAGGAGTCTGCCGAGAAACTTGGCATAAGACATCATGTCGGTGTTGTTCAGTGTAAGGACGCTTTTTACGGACAGCATGAACCTGAGACAAAGCCGGTATTTTATGAGCTTGAGAACAAGTGGGAAGCATGGAAAAGATGTGGATGTCTTGGCTCTGAGATGGAGTCCGCAGCACTTTTTATTGTTGGACAATGGCTTCGCGCAAGAACGGGTGCTGTAATGCTTACAGTTGCCAACCAGGAGAGGGCTAAGGCCGGGCTTGATAATCCTCAGGCACATGATACGGATGCGGCTATCCGGGTAGCTATAGAGGCACTAAAGAAGCTGATTGCCAAAGATAAAGCTTGACTTCGCGAGCAAAATTATGGTATTATTTCATAGTTGCGAAAATGACGGTCCTCTGGTACGCATTTTATCATGTATTTAAGAACGTCCATTTATATAGTATAGGAGAAAGCAAATGAACACAATCATTGCAGAGATCGAGAAGGAGCAGCTTAACGAGAACGCTCCTGAGTTCAACACAGGTGACACAGTACGTGTTTACAACAAGATCAAGGAAGGAAACCGCGAGAGAGTACAGGTTTTCGAAGGAACTGTTAAGAAGATTCAGGGTGGTTCAAACCGCACAACATTCACAGTTCGTAAGATCTCAAATGGCGTAGGTGTTGAGAAGACATGGCCTCTTCACTCTCCTCTTGTAGAGAAGGTTGAAGTTGTGAGAATGGGTAAGGTTAGAAGAGCTAAGCTTAACTACCTTAAGGGCCTCACAGGTAAGAAGGCAAAGGTCAAGGAAAAGGTTCGCTAAGAATGATTTCTTTGGTAAGGGCAGTTACTTTTTAGTAATTGCCCTTTTTATCTTTTGGGATTTTTAAGGAGTGTTTATGCTTCGGAAAAATAGATACAGACCAATGTATTTGGAAAAGAAAAAGAAGGTAACGCCCGAAATTTTCAAGGAGATTCTTTCGTGGGTGTTCTATACCGCGGTGGCTTTTTTTGTGGCCTTTGTTCTTGTGCTCTGTTTCGGAAAAAGAGTCAGAGTCATCGGAGATTCGATGGAACCTTCGCTTACTAATGGTCAGAGTGTACTTGTTGACGGGATTGTCTACAAGCTCACCTCGCCAAAGAAGGATGATGTGATCGTTTTTTTGCCAAATGGTAATGAGAAATCACATTATTATGTCAAGAGAGTGGTTGCGGTCCCTGGGGAGACGGTAAAAATTGAAGGCGGCAATCTTTTGGTGAATGGCGAAACTGTCGTCACTGAAGATCGTGAATATGATAAAATGGAAGAAGCTGGAATAGCTGAAAATGATATTACTTTGGGGAGCGGAGAGTTTTTTGTTCTCGGTGATAACAGAAACAGCAGTGAAGATTCCAGAAGTGCCAATATTGGTGTTGTGAAGCTTTCGACCATTGCAGGCAAAGCGTGGTTATCCTATGGATCTAAAGAGGGTAAAACAGGCTTTGTGGATTAAAGGTAGAATGTATGAATAATTATCAGTGGTATCCCGGTCATATGACCAAGGCTATGCGCATGATGCAGGAAAACATCAAGCTTGTAGACCTGATAATAGAACTTACGGATGCAAGAATACCGATGTCGGGAAGAAACCCCGATATTGACAAACTCGGGCAAAATAAGTCCAGACTTGTTATCTTAAATAAAGCTGATCTTGCAGATCCTGATATCAGCAAGGAGTGGATAGAGTATTTTTCATCCACCGGGGCAAGAGTTATGGAGATGAACTCCAAAACGGGCTCTCAGGTAAGAACAGTTCTGGATCAGGTCACTGAGAGCTGCCGGGAGAAGATTGAGCGTGATAAAAAGAGGGGGATAGTAAACAGACCTATAAGGGCGATGGTTGCAGGTATCCCCAATGTGGGCAAATCAACTTTTATAAACCGGATTTCCGGAAAGGCGGCAGCAAAAACAGGCAATAAGCCCGGCGTTACAAAGGGTAAGCAATGGATTATGCTTGGGAAGAATTTGCAGCTTCTTGATACGCCCGGAGTATTGTGGCCAAAGTTTGATGATGAAAATGTAGGACTTCACCTTGCACTTATCGGTTCCATGAATGATGAGAACCTTGATAAGGGTGAGCTTGCAGTAAGCCTTATAAGAATTCTCGAGGACTGGTATCCCGGTGTCCTTTCAGACAAATATGGAATTACGGACAAGCAGAAGCTCCTCTATGAAGAGGATATGTATGAGACCCCGGAGTCATCAATTCTTACAGCTATAGCCGATAACAGGAAACTGATAAAACAGGGCGGAAAAGCTGATATAGAAAGAGCATGCATGCAGCTTCTTGATGATTTCAGGAATGGGAGACTTGGAAAAATATCTTTGGAGAGACCGATATGAATAAAATAGAAGAGTTTATGAAAAGTGCAGGCAGTACTATCCTTACAGTTTTAATCGTCTGCATTATAACAATGCTGTTTATGAAATTTGTTGCTCAGAGAACAGATGTAGACGGTGAGTCTATGATGTATACACTTCACGATGGTGATGTGCTGATGGCAGATAAGCTTACTTACAAGTTTTCCAAGCCAAAGAGATTTGATATAGTTATTTTCCCGTATCCACAGGATCCCAGCGAATACTTTATTAAAAGGGTTATAGGGCTTCCCGGAGAGACCGTTCAGATAGATTATGACGGTAATATCTACATAAACGGAGAGATACTTGAGGAGCATTACGGTGCAGAAATAATCCAGAATCCCGGCAGAGCTGAAGAACCGATAACTCTTGGTGATGATGAGTATTTTGTTATGGGAGATAACAGAAATTACAGTATGGATTCAAGAGAACCGCTCGTAGGAAATATAAAGGGATCTGATATTATCGGCAGAACCTGGCTCAGGATGTATCCTTTTTCATCTTTCGGAATAATTGATAAAAACAAGGAAAATAAGAGCGATGACTGAGAAAATAGGTGTCATTAAGTCTGAACTTTCAAATGCTGTTTCCGTAGAGGATTACGAAGCATTTTGCCAAAGATATGAGGCTGATGACAGAGCGGGAGTCAAAAAACTGATTGAGTCCGCAAAAAAGCATATAACAGCTATTGAAAATGAGAAGAAGCGCCTCTATGAGATGAGAAGTTACGAGAGGCTTCATTCTGATAAAAAATATATCTGTGGTATAGATGAGGTTGGAAGAGGCCCTCTGGCGGGACCGGTATACGCTGCAGCGGTCATTCTTCCGGCGGATGCTGAAATACTGTATATAAATGATTCAAAGAAATTATCCGAAAAAAAGAGAGAAGAGCTTTATCAGGAAATAATGGAAAAAGCTGTATCGGTTGGTATTGGCTTTAGTACCCATGAGCGAATTGACGAAATCAACATCCTTCAGGCTACCTTTGAGGCTATGGCTAAGGCTGTAGATAATCTTTCTGTTAAGCCTGATATTTTGCTTATTGATGCGGTTCATATACCGCAGCTTGAAGCCTATCCTCAGGAATCGATAATAAAGGGTGATGCCAAAAGTGTATCTATAGCTGCGGCAAGTATTATTGCCAAGGTTACGAGAGACAGACTTATGGCCGAACTTGACAGTAAGTATCCGGGTTACGGATTTTCACATAACAAAGGGTACGGAAGTGCAGATCACATAGCTGCTCTTCGGCAAATCGGACCTTGTGAGATTCACAGAAAATCCTTTATAAAAAATTTTCTTAATTAAGAAAGCGTGCCTGCATGAGTATCATTCAGAATTTGACCGGTAACAGGCCTGTTGTACAGGTTGATGGCCATATTGTTAATCAGAATGCTGCAAAATCGCAGGAGTCATTGCGCTCTTTGGAGACAGGGGAGAGACTGTCCGGCAAGATTATTTCCATGTCTGATGAGAATGGGGCAAAAAATGCCCAGATAAGACTTGGAGACGACACTGTAATAAATGCAAAGCTCCAGGATGGCATGTACCTTAAGGAAGGACAGACAATATCTTTTCAGGTGCGCGGAACATCCGGACAGATAACACTTACACCTCTTTATGAAAATACTTCTGTGGATCCGACTGCTCTGAAAGCGCTAAACGCAGCAGGAATTGAGGTCACACAGGATACCGTTAACATGGTAAAGACCATGATGGAAAACGGGATGGGAATTGACAAGGATTCCTTAAATGCCATGCAACAGACGGTGAATTCTCACCCTGAGGCAGAGGTTACTTCTCTGGTTCAGATGAAGGCTCTTAATATTCCAATAACAGAACAGAATATCGGGCAATTTGAAAGCTATAAAAATTATGAGCATCAGGTTGTGGAGACCATGAAATCTATTATGGATGACCTTCCCGAGGCTTATAATCAGCTTGTACAAAATGGTGAGGGTGAAAAGGCAAATGATCTTTACGGGAAGATATTGAACATGCTCTCTGAAGGTGCAGAGCATATGGAGCAGACCGTGGTCAAGGGTGATGCTGCCACGATGATTCAGGAGCGGAATGCAGCGACAGGGACAAATCCCGCGACAGGTGAAGTTACAAATAACGCAGAGGCGACGAACGGCGAACAAACGATTCTCGCCGAAGGTGAAAACGAAAGTACAGTTTCGCTTCAGAACAATGATGCAAAAGTTATAACTGCAAATGGAGAGAATATTATAAATTCGGACGATGGTGTGGCGAGTGATGCACAAAAGCCCGGCAATGTGCAGAATGCGCAAAATGCTGTAAGTGATGATCCGAATATCAAAGAGCTTCAGGTGAACTCTGAAGAAGCGCAGTCCGGGAAAGTAACAGAGAAAGCAGCCGGTGACCAAAGTGCAAGCACACAGAAAATGGTTTTTGATAATGACTTTGCCAAGCTTATCAAAGAACTAAACACAAATACAGGCGCTACCGGTGACCAGATACAAAAGCTTATTGCTCAGGCCGGTACGGGTAAAAGTACCGAGATTGATCAGATGGCTCTTATAAAAGAACTCGCCGATGCTTATCAGGCAGCATCACATTCAGCTGAAAATAAGGAAGCTGCTTTTTCAAAAATATTCAGTAGTAATGAGTACAATAAACTCATGAAAAATGTGATGCAGGAAGAATGGCTGATAAGACCTGATGATGTGAGCATAAAGGAGAATGTTGAAAATCTCTACACAAGACTGAGTACACAGGCCAAGCAGCTTACCCAGCAGCTTACAGAGAGCCTTGGACCTGAGAATAAGGTTGCACAAAGTGCAATGAATCTCCAGAATAATATTGATTTCATGAATCAGATCAACCAGATGTTTCATTATATTCAATTGCCTCTTAAGATGGCAGACCAGGATGCTCACGGTGATCTTTATGTTTATTCAAACGGCAAGAAAAAGTTTGAACCGGGAGATACGGTAAGTGCGATCCTGCATCTGGATATGGATAATCTCGGACCGATCGATGTTTATGTGAAGATGAAAGATACCAATGTAAAGACAAATTTCTATGTCGCAGACGAATCGGTTATTGATCTTATTGCTGAGCACATCGGGGAGCTGAATGATAGGCTGAATAAGCGAGGATACACTATGGAAGCGAGGATGATGCTTCATACTGATCAGGATGAAAACAGTGAGGATCCGCCCGTCAGCAGTTTGCTTGATTCAAAAAAGACAGCTTTTTTATCAACAACATCATTTGATGCGAGAGCATAAGAGGGCTAAAACATGGCAGATAACAGTGATCTTGAAAAAGGAAAGACGAAGGATGGAAAACCAAAGCAGGCGATAGCTCTTGCGTATGATCCAAATGAAGACGGGGCTCCTCGCGTTATAGCAAGCGGAAAGGGTATCGTGGCCGAAAGGATTATTGATGCCGCTAAAGAGCAGGATATTCCAATTCATGAGGATTCGAAGCTTGCAGATACTCTGTCGAAGCTGGAAATCGGTGAAATGATTCCTCCAGAGCTTTATGAGGTAGTGGCTGAGATTCTGGTATTCGTAGATGCTATGGATAGGATTAAGGCCAAAGAAAATAATAGATAAGTATTATGAATAAAAGAGAAACAGGACAATATTATGAAAATCTCGCCTGTGAGTATCTTTCGGAAAATGGAGCAAAGATTGTTTGCAGAAATTTCAGGAGTAAAAAGGGTGAGATCGATATTATAGCAAGAGATGGAAAATATCTTACATTTGTTGAGGTGAAATACAGAACATCAGCTCGTTTCGGTGAACCGGAAGCGGCGGTGAATTCCCGGAAGCAGAAGACAATCTGCCGGGTGTCGGATTTTTATAAAATACGGTTCGGTATAAGCGAGGAATGCCCGATAAGATATGATGTTGTTGCCATAAAGGTTGACGAAACATCAGCTATTCATATAAGATGGCATAAAAATGCTTTTTCATATATTCCCTACAATGCGTGGTGATAATAGAGGAGGATTTACAGATAGTGCAGAACGTTTTGGTATGTGATGACGATAAAGAGATAGTTGAAGCTATTGAGATATATTTAAAACAAGAAGGAATTAATGTTTTTAAAGCCTTCAATGGCATTGAAGCATTGGAGATTGTAAAAACAAATGAGATTCATGCGGCTATCATTGATATTATGATGCCGGTAATGGATGGAATTCAGTGCACAATGAAGATAAGAGAGCACAGTTCCATCCCGATTATTATTCTTTCCGCCAAATCAGAGGATGCGGATAAGATTCTAGGACTCAATATTGGTGCGGACGATTATGTGACTAAGCCATTTAATCCGCTTGAACTTGTGGCCAGAGTAAAGTCAAATCTACGTCGCTATACGGAGCTTGGAAATGCGGATACAAAGGATGCCGATGATGAGTACATTTTCCGCGCCGGCGGACTTGTTCTCAATGACAATTCCAAGTCTGTAACCGTGGACGGAGAAGAGGTTAAGCTTACCAAAATTGAATACAACATTCTGATGTTCCTTATCAAGAATAAGGGGAAGGTGTTTTCTATCAGCCAGATATACGAGAATATCTGGAACGAGAACGCAGTGTCTGTTGATAATACTGTTGCAGTACATATCAGACACATCAGGGAAAAAATTGAGATTGATCCCAAAAATCCCAAATATCTTAAGGTTGTTTGGGGGGTAGGCTATAAAATCGACACTGAGGATTGATAATGTTTGATAAAATATTCAGGCATAAGACCATGTCCTGGATCAGCAGATATATACTGAGAATTTTTCAGCACATATGTTTTGCTGCGGTAGTTGCTCTTGTTTTTTATATTTATAAAGGGTCTACCTTCACGGGCACGGGCGGTGTTGTCTATAATTTGCAGAAGGACGACATCGGAAAAGAATATGCCGATTCGGAGCTTTTTAATTCAATATTATTTGATAATCTGAGAAATGCGGTGGAGCTTGCCGCATATCAGACTCTTTTTGAGACCGATGGAGTATATAACGGAGATAAAAATATTGATGTAACCGCTTTTATTAACAGAAATACAGTTTTACAGAGCGATTATATTACTGCGGTTTACCCGGTTTCAAATCTGATCAAGTGGTCCCAGAATGGCTTTGAATATGATGATGCGAATTTTACTACAAAAGAGAGCAAGGATTTCTTATCTGCTACTACAGTATACACGCATCTCTTGAAAAATAATGCTGAGGGTGGAATGAATGCGTTCTTAAACTCTCAGCTTGAAAACAATGCGGTAAGAACCAATGTAAAGGAAGTCGATAAGGACGGAGCCGGATCACATACTGTTTTGATTCCCAGATATAAAACCATTAACGGTGAAAATATCGAGGATATTGTTTCGGGCTGGGATGAGTATAATCAGCTATGTGCAAATATCACCGAGACCGCATCCACAATGGCTGCAGGGTATGAGCGTTATGATGCATATAAGGACAAATATTCGTTTTACAAATCGAATTTCAGATATTATATCACCAGAACGATTAACGCCCGCACTGAAGTATTTACAAATGTTGATTCACTTAAGAGCGGCACAAACGGACTGAATTTGAAGGATGTTTTCAAGTCCTACGGAAGGTATATTTATTACTGCCCTTATGATATCGAATATTCAACCAATACTCAGATAAGCGAGGATTCCTTAAGACAGCTTCTTGGCAATTATCAATATGCCTTCCCCGATCAAATGAAGTTCTATTTTGCAATCGATATTAACAAGACTGCCAATATAGATGATTTCAAGGTTGGAAAAGAAGCGTTTAACAGGTATATGCCGTACTACAGGCAACTGTATATAATAAGTGCAATTTTCGCGGTGATGTATGTGATTGTACTTGTCCATCTTTCAATATATGAAGGACGAATCGAATACGCTGACGGAAAAGTAGGCGGGATTGAGAGAATAGATGTTATCCCGATAGAAATTGTGTTTGTGTTTTCACTGGCTGTTTTGGGTATTTTGTTTGGGCTATTCCAATTCGCCATCAATAATTATGAAGTTGTTAAATATAACACAATGAATATGTCGCTTCTTGCAGGAGGACTCTCTTTTGTAGGTGATAATGCCATATGTTATGCAATTTACAGCATAATCAGAAGAGCCAAGGCAGGACAATTATATAAAACATCCCTGTTTAAGTTTATTATCGGGCTGATTCATAAGCTTTTTGGTAAGATGACACTCAGGCAGAATCTTTTTGTGAGAACGGTGCTGCCGTTTTTGACTTCTACGCTGCTTAATCTATATCTTATTCTCAGATGGGGCGCTGTAGGAATTGTTATAGTTATAGTCCTTGACGTTGCTGTGGCGCTATATATTATAAACCTTAACAATGATAAGTTTATCATCCTTGATGCGCTAAAAAGGATTGCTCAGGGCGAGATTGATGTCAAGGTGGATGTTAATAAGCTTCACAGCAGTAATGTCTACTTTGGGGAAGAACTAAACAAGATTTCGGTTTCTGTTGAAGAAGCTGTAAATCGAAGTATGAGAGATGAGAAGCTGAAGGCTGACCTTATAACAAATGTATCGCATGATATCAAGACGCCTCTTACATCAATAATCAATTATGTTGATCTTCTGAAAAGAGAAAACATTGACGATCCGAAAGTCAGTGAATATATAAGGATACTTGATAATAAGTCGCAGAGACTGAGGCAGCTCACAGACGATCTTGTGGAGGCTTCGAAGATTTCTTCCGGCAATATTACACTTACGATAACGGAGCTCAATTTTGCCGAGTTTGTAAATCAGATTCTTGGTGAGTTCTATGAGAAATTCGAGAGCTTCAGGCTGGTGCCCATTCTTAAGTGCGAGAAGTATGATGTGTTTATTCAGGCTGATGCAAGACAGCTGTATCGTGTCATCGAGAATCTTTTGAACAATGTATGCAAATATGCTCTTCCGGATACAAGAGTATATATGGATCTTTTTGTGGCAAAAACGGAGATAGGTGTCAGCAAAGCAGTTTTCTCTGTTAAGAACATCTCGAAAAATGAGTTGAATATAAACGCGGATGAACTTACAGAGAGATTCATAAGAGGAGATATTTCCAGAAGTACCGAAGGTTCGGGACTTGGACTATCCATTGCAAAGAGTCTTACTACAGCAATGGGAGGAGAGTTTGAGATTATTCTTGACGGTGATTTGTTCAAGGTAAATGTGGGATTTGAAACCGGAAAATTCAGCAACGGAAATCCTGCTTCGGAAAAAATGGGATAAATAATAAAAAAGGCTATTAAAAAATGAGGACCTGTTAATCAAACAGGTCCTCAGCTTTTGCTGTTCTGGCATTATATTTATCAATGATACTGTGAATAGATTCTGTTGGAGTAATAACGTTACTGAGCGATGCATCGTGGTTCATGAAATCAATGACTGTCGCAAGGAATTTACTCATGTCAGCAATGTGATAATACTCTCTGTTCATAAAGTCAGGATTCTGATAGATGAGATTAGTGGTTATAAGCGCATCGAAGTCACCGTTTTTATAACCCTCATCGAATACTTCCATTCCGTTCGTGAAAAGGCCGAAGGTTGTGCATATAAATACACGCTTTGCGCCCTTTTTCTTGAGCTGTCTGGAGGTGTCTATCATGCTCGAACCGGAGGAAATCATATCATCGATTATGATAACGTCCTTGCCATCAATTGCGGAACCGAGATACTCATGTGCCACAATGGGGTTGGAACCGTTTACAACTTTGCTGTAATCACGTCTCTTATAGAACATTCCGGTATCAACGTTAAGAACATTTGCAAAATAAACCGCTCTGTCCAAAGCGCCTTCATCAGGACTTATAACGGTCAGATGTTCCTTATCAACAGTAAGATCATCAATTTCCGAAATAATAGCCTTCATGAACTGCGGTGATGCCATAAAGTTATCAAAACCTGAAATAGGAGCTGCATTGGATATTCTGGGATCATGGGCATCAAAGGTAATGAAATTGCTTATACCCATGCTGTAAAGCTCCGAGAACATAACTGCGGCATCAAGCGATTCGCGATTGTTCTTGTTGTGCTGTCTGCCCTCGTAGAGGAATGGCATAATGATGTTTATCCTTCTTGCCTTACCGTTGATGGCAGCAATGACTCTTTTTAAATCCTGATAGTGATCATCGGGAGAGTAGTAATTATCATAACCATACATTTTGTAGGTCATTGAATGATTCATAACATCGGTGAGAATGAAGACATCCTTACCTCTAAGTGACTCATAAATCTGAGCCTTGCTCTCACCGCTTCCGAAGCGGGGATTAGCATATTTAACCCTGTACTCATCCTTAACATATCCCTGAAAAGCGGGGTCGTTACCCGGGGTGTTGTGAAGGTCGTGTCTGAATTCGACAAGACGTGCATTGACCAGTTCTCCAAGTCCTTTGGCAGACTCCATGACCATGAGCGCGATCGGAGCAACCGGTATTGATGAATCTAATTTATGAAAATCAGGCATTTTATCTCCTAACAAAAATAATAATAGATTTTTTACGCTATTATCTTATTGTATCTTATACTGACACGTCAAGAAATTTAATGTATAATCAGTTTTATGGATAATAAAGGACATTTGATAAAAAAGGTTGAACCCGGAAGCATAGCGGATGAATTGGAAATTGCCGCCGGGGATTATTTGCTTGCAATAAATGGTCAACCTATAGAGGATATATTTGACTACCAGTATATGGTACAGGATGAAGAGCTCACCCTTCTTGTTAGAAAACCGGACGGAGAAGAGTGGGAGCTTGACATAGAAAAATATTACGACGAGGATCTTGGCATAGAGTTTGATAACGGACTTATGGATGACTACAGATCCTGCTGCAATAAATGTATTTTTTGTTTTATAGATCAGATGCCACCGGGGATGAGAGAGACGCTGTATTTTAAGGATGATGACGCGAGACTTTCCTTCCTTCAGGGGAATTATGTCACTCTTACAAATATGAGTGATAAAGATATCGACAGGATTCTGAAATATCATCTTTCTCCGATAAATGTATCATTTCAGACTACTAATCCTGAACTTCGCTGCAAGATGCTAAATAACAGATTTGCCGGCGAAGCACTGAAAAAGGTTGACAGGCTTTGCGAGCCGGGTACCGGAATTGAGCTGAACGGACAGATTGTTCTGTGCAAGGGTGTTAATGACGGGGAAGAACTTCACAGGTCGCTTACCGATCTATATAATTACAGACCAAATCTTAAGAGTGTTTCAGTAGTTCCGGTCGGTTTGTCCAAATACAGGGATGGTCTGTTTCCGTTGGAACCGTTTGAAAAAGATGATGCCGTAGCTGTAATAAAGGAAATCAATTATTGGCAGGAGAAGTCTTTTGAGGAATACGGAGACCATTTTGTACATGCCTCGGATGAGTGGTATATGATTGCACAGCTTCCGATTCCTCCCGCAGAAGCGTATGACGATTACGGACAGCTTGAAAACGGAGTGGGGATGGTCAGGCTTCTTCTGGATGAGTTTGATGAAGCGCTTAGGGATGCAATAGAAAACGGGGTCGATGGCATTCCATTAAGTGAATATAAAGGAGAGGTGTCAACTGCTAGCGGCAGGCTTATATATCCGTTTATATGCGAGATGGCAAGAAAGCTTACCGAAGCAGCACCGGGACTTACGGTTCATGTTCATGAAATTATAAATAATTTCTTTGGTGAGAGAATAACCGTTACAGGGCTTCTTACAGGACAGGACATAATTGCACAGCTTAAAGGGCAAAAGCTTGGAGATGCGCTGATACTTCCACAGAATGTACTTAGGGCAGGAGAAGATTATCTCCTGGATGATGTGAGAGTATCCGATATCGAGAGCGAGCTTGGGGTTAAGGTTCGCATTATAAAAAGCGGAGGTATGGATTTCATAAGGGGACTAATTACGAAGCAGGATGGTATTTTATGAAAAGAAAAAACATAGTTGCGGTAGTGGGACGACCCAATGTAGGAAAAAGTACCCTGTTTAATGCAGTTGCAGGGAAAAATATCTCTATTGTTGAGGATACTCCCGGAGTTACCAGAGATCGAATTTATCAGGATGTCGAGTGGCTTAATTACAATTTCACACTTGTGGATACAGGCGGTATAGAACCGGATACAAATGACACGATTCTCGCGCAGATGAGAGCTCAGGCTGAAATAGCGATTGAGACTGCCGATGTTATCATTTTTATGTGTGATGTAAAACAGGGGCTGACTGATGCGGACTCACAGGTTGCGGATATGCTTAGGAAATCCAGAAAACCGGTTGTTCTTTGCGTCAATAAGGTGGACAGCTTTAAGCGTGATTCCATGGATGTTTATGAGTTCTACAATCTGGGAATCGGTGAGCCGTTCCCCATAAGCGCTGCGAATAAGCAGGGAATCGGAGATCTTCTTGAGGAAGTTACCAAGAACTTTACAGCTTCTGACAGCGAAGAGGAAGAGGATGACTCAATAAGAGTTGCTGTTATAGGTAAGCCCAATGTTGGCAAGAGCTCTATAATAAACAGACTTTGCGGAGAAAACAGACTTATTGTGTCAGATATCGCAGGAACTACAAGAGATGCGATTGATACAGAGGTAAAATATAACGGTAAGAAATATACCTTCATAGATACCGCAGGCCTTAGAAGGAAAAACAAGGTCAAAGAAAAGCTCGAGGAATTTATGATCCTGAGAACTGTTACCGCGGTTGAAAGAGCTGATGTGGCTGTCATAGTTATAAATGCTGATGAAGGGGTCACTGAACAGGATGCCAAAATTGCTGGAATTGCGCATGATCGCGGCAAGGGAATCATAATTGCGGTTAATAAGTGGGATCTTATCGAGAAGGACAATAAGACGGTTAATGAGTTCACAAAGGATGTAAGAAGCGTACTTTCCTTCATGCCTTATGCAGAGATTATTTTTATTTCGGCCGAGACCGGACAGCGACTTGTAAAGCTGTATGACATGATAGATGCAGTAAGTGAGAATCACGCTATGCGTGTTGCGACCGGTGTCCTCAACGAAATAATGATGCAGGCAGTGGTAATGCAGCAGCCTCCGTCAGACAAGGGTAAAATGTTAAAGCTCTACTACATCACCCAGGCTGCGGTTAAGCCACCTACTTTTGTGATTTTCGTTAATGATAAGAAGTTGATGCATTTTTCCTATACCAGATATATTGAGAATCAGATAAGGGGATCTTTCGGATTCAAGGGTACACCTCTTAAGTTTATTATCCGAGAGAGGACTAATGACAAGAAGTAAAGTAAGAAATACACATTAAAGTAAGTAAAAAAGAGAAGGGGACTCTAAAATATATGCCTTCTCCCTGGGGAGAAGGTGTCAGCGAAGCTGACGGATGAAGGGGCCCGGGAGGGGATTTGTATGATTGCTAGAGTTTTGTGTCTGTTAATTGGCTATGCTTTCGGCCTTATTCAGACTGCTGTAATTTATTGCAGGATGAAAGGTGTGGATATCAGAAATGTCGGAAGCGGCAACGCCGGTACAACAAATACGCTTCGTGTTCTTGGGGCAAAAGCCGGATTTACAGTACTTTTTGGGGATATGCTTAAATGTATAGCGGCTGTAGTGGTTTCTTCATTTTTATGTAAGATGATTCTTGGTGACGGATATGGTGACATGAAGTATCTGTTGAAGATATATACTGCTGCAGGATGTGTCTTGGGGCATGATTTCCCCTTTTATATGAAATTTAAGGGCGGAAAAGGAATAGCTTGTACGGCAGGATATATTCTTGCATTTAAATGGACCTTTGTGATCGGAGGACTACTTGCATTTTTGATCCCTTTTAATATCACTCATTTTGTATCTCTTGGCTCACTTTGTCTTTATGCAGTATTTTTTATCCAGCTCGTAGTAGAAGGACAAATGGGACTTTTAAACATGTCTCAGCCGCACCTTATTGAAATGTATATTATAGCATTTGCTATGACTGCGCTTGCGTTTTATCAGCACAGAACCAATATTGGAAGGCTGATTCGCGGTGAAGAGAGAAAAACCTATATTTGGAAGAAAAATAAAGTAGATTGAGGAGGATAATGTGGACAACAGTATAGCCGTCATAGGCTCCGGAAGCTGGGGAATTGCACTCGCATGGAGACTCTGGAAAAACGGATCGGATGTAACCTTATGGGCGAGGAGCAGAGAATCTGCCGAGAGGCTCAGAACTTACAGAGAGGACAAGGACAAGCTTCCCGGAGTAATTTTGGATGGAAGTATAAAGATAACAGATAACCTCGAAGGCGCACTAAAGAACAAGGATATGGTAGTAATAACGGTTCCTTCTGTTGCAGTCAGAGAGGTTTGTAAGAAAATGAAACCCTACCTCATGCCTGAGGAAGAGGGACACCAGATAATCGTTAACTGTGCTAAAGGAATCGAAGCAGAATCCCTTATGCTTATGTCTGATGTTATTCTTGATGAACTCCCGGGAAGGGATGTGGCTGTTCTTTCCGGCCCGTCACATGCCGAGGAGGTTGGAAAGGATCTGCCGACAACTATTGTTGTAAGTGCATTCTCCAAGGATACCGCAAAAGAAGTTCAGAATACGTTTATGGCTGATACATTTCGTGTATATACCAGCCCGGATATGCTTGGTATAGAGATAGGCGGAGCCCTTAAAAATGTTATTGCGCTTGCGGCAGGAGTTAACGACGGACTGGGGTATGGTGACAATGCCAAAGCAGCTCTCATAACAAGAGGCATAGCGGAAATGTCCAGACTTGGAGTTGCTATGGGTGGCGACTTTGAGACATTTTCGGGATTGTCAGGAATCGGTGATCTTGTCGTGACCTGTGCATCTATGCATTCGAGAAACCGCAGAGCTGGAATTCTTATCGGGCAGGGTAAAACCGCTGACGAGGCAACCAAAGAGGTAAAAATGGTTGTGGAAGGAATTAATAGTGCATCAGCTGCGCTTGCACTTTCGAAAAAGTATGACGTTGAGATGCCGATTGTCGAGCAGGTTAATGAGGTATTGTTTAACAATAAACCGGCGATTGAAGCTGTTACGGATCTTATGAACAGAGAAGGTAAGGACGAAAACGACCTTCAGGGATGGTAATTTAAGCTCACATACCATTTAACAATGGTATGTGAGTTTTTTTTCGTAAATATAAAATAATTATAAAATTTTATTTCATTTTTTTCTCCAAATGTGGTAATATTACAAAGTACGTTTTAAGCTGATAAATCATTTAATGAGTTATGGGGCTCATTGCTGAAATGATTTGTCTTCTATATGAGAGAGGAAAGAGGAAAAGAAAATGAGAAAAGTATTGAAAACACTCGCAGGCGTTGTTCTTGCATGTGCTATTACATTCACTGCAATGCCTCAGACAGCATTTGCTGCCGGAATTACTACTGTAAATGTAGGACAGACTAAGAAGGTACAGTCAAAGTATTATAAGGGTGCCAAGGCACACAAGGCAAAGGTTACCTGTCACGACAAAAGATTTATGGGATCTTCCCAGGGCTACAATGTATATTATGTTGATTTTACATTGCAGAACACAAAATTCACCACAGATGAATGTATAGGAATTAATAAGGAATGCTCCAGGAAAGGTTTGTCTTCACTCTCGACTTATACTTGGGTTCTTACAGATAGTCAGGGTAATGATATAAACGGTACCAGAGCAGCAGTTTCAGCGGAATATTCAAGTATCACAAAGTCAAGCAGTGAGTTTACAAAGAAAGCTGTATACAGAAGCGGATATTACAGATATCATTGTAGTGTTTCTACTCCTAAGAGCAGAAATTTCAAGCTTATGGTTGTATGCCCTGCTTATTCACCGGACGTTTGCGTTGGTATAGCAGGTCTTAAAAAGGGTCAGCCTTCATACAGCGCATTGAATTCCTATCAGTATGGTTATTGCACATTTAATCAGGCAGGATTTGGTGGAAGCAAAAAGAACATTGCAGCTATCAGACTTCAGTAATTAAAAATCGCATTAGTGAAAGGGATTGGTCTCGCACCGATCCCTTTTTGTATTTTTTTGAACGAAGCTCCTTGAATTTGATATAATATCCTTGATCAAAAAATATAGAGGAATGGTATATGAAAAAAGTTTTTAAAATCCTTTCAATGGTTATTCTTGCATCTGTAATAGTATTTTCATACACACCCCATACTGTAAGTGCTGCAGCATATTCGCAGGGGATGTTAAATACATCTGCAAAAGAGAACGGCACATATACGATAAAGACATATTTTCCCGGTATCGGTTATCAAAAGATGAAAGTGAGATTTGATACTGTAGAGAAAAAAGATGGGGAATTCGTATACAATGGTAAAAGCTATAAGGCAAAGCGGGCCAAAGTATCAATTCATTGCTACTATCCAAAATCGACGCTCAATAAAATCAAAAACAATGCAGCAAAGATTGTTATGGCAAGTAAGCATAAAAACAGTGCTCTTGATCGTGGCTCATTTATACTTGATGCGGACACGGGACGTTTGGGCTCTGTACTTTCCTGTAAAATGATTGTCACAAATAGAGAGTTAAAAAAACTTGTACAGAGAAAAGGAAATGTTAAGGCCAGTTATACAATTACCCAAAATTGGGATGTAACATATGATGTTACATATCCTAAAAAAAGTGAAGGGAAACTTCTCATAGGTATCACGGGAGTTAAAAAGGAGATTGGAAAGAATAGTGGTGGTTTTTCAGAGTTTTCAAGTGGCCGGGCATCTATTACGAGTACCCCATATTTCAAGAAAAATATGAAGTCGCTTTCAATCTGGACAAAAATCTGAATTATAAAATTATATTCTTGACAATAAATCAAAAATATTGATAATTATTACGTAAAGGCTATGAATGGAATAAGTAGTCTAATGATTCAGCCACAGAGAGTTGCCGGTTGGTGAGAGGCGCGGATATGCTCATTAGATGAATACATCCGGGAGCTGCGCGGAGGAATGATATATCTAGTAAGCCGCGACGAGAACCGAGCGTTAGACGGAAGAGTATGCGGAATATTCCAAGTACTTGCTGAGGCATGTGATGTGAATTACATGTGAATGAAGGTGGTAACACGGATTTAAACCCGTCCTTCGTAATCTATAATTGATTGCGAAGGGCGTTTTATTTTGGCTTTTATAGGAGAACCAAAAGGACGTCCTCGCATAAAAAACGGAGGTGTATTATGCAAATTTATGAAGAACTTAAAAGAAGAGGGCTTATTGCGCAGGTAACTGATGAAGAGCAGATAAGAGAGCTCGTAAATGAAGGAAAGGCTACTTTCTATATCGGTTTTGACTGTACTGCAGACAGCCTTACAGCAGGCCATTTTATGGCACTTACTCTTATGAAGAGACTTCAGCAGGCAGGAAATAAGCCTATCGCTCTTATCGGTGGCGGTACTACCATGATCGGAGATCCTTCCGGAAGATCCGATATGAGAAAGATGCTCACAAGAGAGGATATCGATCACAATGCAGAGTGCTTTAAGCGCCAGATGGAGAAATTCATTGACTTTGGCGAAGGCAAGGCTATGATGGTAAACAATGCAGACTGGCTGATGAACCTCAATTATATAGAGCTTCTCAGAGAGGTTGGTGCATGCTTTTCAGTTAACAATATGCTTCGTGCCGAATGCTATAAGCAGCGTATGGAAAAGGGACTGTCTTTCCTAGAGTTTAACTACATGATTATGCAGTCCTATGACTTCTATTACATGTTCCAGAAATATAACTGTAATCTTGAGTTTGGTGGTGACGATCAGTGGAGTAACATGCTTGGTGGTACAGAGCTTATCAGAAGAAAGCTCGGTAAGGATGCACATGCTATGACTATAACTCTTCTGACAGATTCACAGGGCAATAAGATGGGTAAGACAGCTGGTAATGCTGTATGGCTTGATCCCAAGAAGACATCACCCTATGATTTCTATCAGTATTGGAGAAATGTCGGCGATGCTGACGTTGATAAGTGCCTTAAGATGCTTACGTTCCTTCCTATCGAGCAGATAGAGGAGATGGAGAAGTGGGAAGATTCCAGAATCAATGAGAAGAAGGAAATTCTTGCTTATGAGCTTACAGAGCTTGTTCATGGAGAAGAAGAGGCGAAGAAAGCTCAGGATGGTGCAAGAGCTTTATTTGCAGGCGGCGGAGATCTTGCAAATGTTCCTGCTGTTTCTCTTAAGGAAGAGGATTTCAGAGACGGAGTTATTGATATCCTTCAGGTACTTGTTTCTTCAGGACTTTGCCCTACAAGAAGTGAGGCTAGAAGAGCAGTTCAGCAGGGTGGTGTAACATTTGGCGATGACAAGGTTACCGATTTTAAGACTACATACACTAAGGAGACTTTTGCCGGTGATGGTGTGATGGTTAAGAGAGGTAAGAAGTCCTTCAAGAAGGTTGTATTTTAATGGTTTTATTTTTTGATATAGACGGAACACTTTGGAATTACAAAAATGAAATAAGTGATAAGACTATAGAAGGTATTCGCGCTGCACGGAAGAATGGGCATAAGTGCTTTATAAATACCGGCAGGGCGAGAGCCTTTGTCACTAATGAAGATCTGCTGGGAATAGGTTTTGATGGCATAGTATCAGCCTGTGGAACTATGATCGAGTACAACAGCGAGGTGGTTTATAATCGCCTTATTCCGGCAGACGATGCCATAAGAACTATTGAGACAGTAAGAGCTTACGGCTTCAAGCCTATTCTGGAAGGCCCCAATCACTTATACCTGGAATTGTCTGATTTTGAAGGCGATATGTATGGTGATAAGGTTATAGCTGAGATGGGAGACCGTCTGCGAGGAATCGATGAATGCTGGGGCAAATGGGAGATGCAAAAGCTTTCCTGCGCCACAGAGATTCCGGTAGAAAAGCGCGATGAATGCTTTGAAAAGCTGTCTGACCTATATGATTACATGATACATAGCGATACCGTAGTTGAGATGGTTCCCAAGGGCTTTGATAAGGGCGTCGGAATTGAGAAGGTATGTGAGCTTCTCGGAGAAGATATCAGCAATACTTTTGCTTTCGGAGACAGCATAAATGATAAGGAGATGCTTATAGCAGCCGGTGTCGGTGTAGGTATGGGCGGAACCTATCATGATCTTTCCGAATATGCCGACTATATTACAGCATCGCTTGATGATGATGGGATATGGAAGGCTCTGAAACATTTTGAATTGATATAAAAATGTAAAATAAAAAACTTCCTCTTGTTCTCAAAGGAGAGACAAGAGGAAGTTTTTTGCTGCATTATTATCTCCAAAGTACCCATAAGAACACATATGCGCCGATAACGGCAGCCAATGTGAAAGGAATACCGATTCTGGTGAAATCTTTGAAGCTTACTTCATATCCTTCTTTTCTGAGCATTCCGACACCTGCAATATTGCAGCTTGCTCCTACGGGAGTGATGTTTCCTCCAAGGGTAGCACCGCAAAGGAGTCCAAAATAGAGCAGATACGGAGCAATTCCGAGAGACGCGGTAACACCCTGAAGTACGGGAAGCATCGTAGCTACGTAAGGTATGTTGTCGATAAAGGCAGAAATGAGAACTGAGCCCCAAACTACAATTGTAAATAATAAGAAAATGTTATTTCCACCGGCTTTAACAATGAGCTTTGCGAGATCATCCACAAGACCAACCTCTGTAACGCCGCCAATTACCATGAATAATCCGGTAAGAAGGAGCACGGTATCATAGTCGAGATTCTTAACAACATTTTTTATTCTGTCTACATCGTGATCTTTGAAGTATTCCCATACGATTCCGATAAGAGAACATACAAGACAGATGACACCATTTGTAATCTCAGGTTTGTTCTGGATAAATGAAGCGCCCATGAGCAAAACGACGTGGGCAACCATCATTATTGTAGGGACATAGTCTTTAACGACTGTTTTTTCTTCTGCGGATACAGGCTCTTTATCTTTTCTGAAAAGAATCATCATGATCGGAACTGTAAGCAGAGCACCAAGCTCTACCGCAAAGAAGATTCCAAGTCTGCCGTTCATCCAAAAGAAATCATTGAAGTCCATTTTTGCATAAGCGCCAAGCATAATGGAAGTTGTATCGCCGACAAGTGTAGCAGCTCCCTGCAGATTGGATGATACTGCAATCGAAATGATCATCGGAACAGGATTTATCTTGAGCTTCTTGCAGATTGCGAGTCCGACCGGTGCAACCATCAGAAGGGTGGCTACGTTGTCGATGAATGCAGATATCAGTCCCGAGAACAGTGACATATAAATTGTTACCCACATTACATTTGGAGCAAGATCAAGCAGATGATCTGCTATCAGGTTTGGCATTTTCGATTCAATAAAGTAATCTACAAGCAGTAACGTTCCGAAAATCATAAGAAGTACGTTCCAATCAACTGCCGAAACTACTTTAGTGTAGGGGAGAATACCGGTCACAATAAATATTGCGGCAACTCCCAGAGCGATATATGCACGCTTTTTCGGAAATGCGATAAGTCCGATATACATCGCCACAAATAAGATAATTGCAAGAGTTTTCATTTTATAATTCCTTTCGCTATTTTATATTTGATAAAAAAAGAGACTGATACTGCAGATAATGCAGTAAAAGTCTCGTTAATTACAACATATCCGGGGAAGGACATCTTCCCGTACTGACGGATGAATGTTACATGCAGATGCATGACAACTACTCCCTTTTACTTATAATAAAATATCAAATTTGGAAGAGCGCGTCAAATGTAAATATGGACAGGTTATGGCCCTTTAGTTAGCCATAAAATGATTGTGATACCCTTATGTTTTATGATATACTAAATCGGACTTTATGCACAAATACAGTAATAAGCAAGGTATACGAGGAGTTTAGAATGAAAAAAGCATTATCTATCTTATGTGCAACGACTCTTTTTGTGTCCACCCTTGTTGGTTGTGGAAACACAGAAAAGAAGCAATCTGCACCGGCAAGTGAAGAAACAGTTGAAGCAACTGCTGAAGAATCAAATGAAGAAGTAACAGAAGAAGCAGCAGAGGAAGTTGCTGAAGAAGTAGCAGAAGAAACTACAGAAGAAACTGAAGAGGAAAAGCAGACTGAGGAAGCATCGGCAGAAGAGACAAGCAACTCGGTTACTGTAAGAGTTGGCTCTCTCAAGGGTCCCACAACTATGGGACTTGTGAATCTTATGAAGGATTCCGAGAACGGAGAGTCTGCCGGTAACTATGAATTTTCAATGAAGACTCAGCCCGATGAAATCATGGCGGGAGTTGTGTCAGGCGATATTGATATAGCACTTGTTCCTGCCAATATGGCATCTGTTCTTTATAATAAGACTGAGGGAGGCGTTTCCCTCGTTGATATCAATACACTGGGGGTTTTGTATTGCGTAACCGGTGACGAATCCGTAAAGAGTGTTAAGGATTTTGCGGGCAAAACAGTAGTGACTACCGGACAGGGTGCATCACCTGAGTATGTTCTCAGATACCTTCTTGATAAAAACGGCGTTACTGACTGCAATATAGAATTTAAGTCCGAGGCAACAGAAATTGCGGCTCTTCTTCAGGAGGACGCATCAAAGGTGGCAATTCTTCCGCAGCCATTTGCTACAGTGGCATCTGCAAAGAACGATGCTGTATCGGCAGTGTTCGATCTTACCGATGAATGGGATCAGGTTTCCGATGGATCAAAGCTCTTAACAGGCGTAACTGTTGTCAGAAACGACTTCTTAAATGAGCATAACTTAGAAGTTCAGAAGTTCATTGAAGAGCATAAGGCAAGTGCAGACATGGCCATATCAGATGTCGAAGGAACTGCAGCTCTTGTGGAAGAGTATGGAATTATTGAGAAAAAGGAGATAGCTGCAAAGGCACTTCCTTCCTGCAATATTGTTTGTATTTCGGGAGATGATGCAAAGACTGCACTTTCAGGCTACTTACAGGTTCTTTTTGATCAGGATCCTAAATCTGTTGGCGGCAACCTTCCGGATGATGCCTTCTATACATTGGACTAATTATTTCTGAGGTTTTATGAAAATAGTAAAAAAGACCGGCATTGTGGCCTTCTGGCTATTGGTCTGGCAACTGCTGGCTATAATAATCCACAACAAAATATTACTTGCAGGCCCTGCAGAGTCATTAAACGCGCTTATCCAGATGGCAAAAACACCTGATTTTTCAGCATCGGTTGTAACCTCAATGCTTCATATTGTAGCAGGAGTGGTGATCGGCTGTGTGCTGGGAATTGTTCTGGGGGCTATAGCTCTTAAATACAGAATTGTAGGAGAATTCATTTCCCCTGTGGTGACTACTGTGAAGTCAGTGCCTGTAGCAAGCTTTGTTGTGCTTATACTTATTTGGATTGGTAGTGACAATTTGTCCACAGTGATAGTAGCGCTGGTGGTTTTTCCTATTTTATATCTGGCAACGACAAACGGTTTATCCGCAGCAGATGATAAGCTTCTCGAGATGGCACATGTATATCGTATGCCATCTGCCAATAAAATAAGATATATTTATTTTCCGGCTCTTATCCCATCATATATGAGTGCGATTTCAGTCGCAGTAGGCATGGGCTTTAAGAGCGGCGCAGCAGCTGAAGTAATAGGGCAGCCGCTCCTCACTATGGGTAACGGGCTCTACAGATCTAAGATAAATCTTGATACAGCAGAGGTCTTTGCCTGGACATTTACGATTGTTTTAGCTTCATTTGTAGTTGAAAAAATATTTATAATGATAATTTCCATACTAAAGAAACTGTTCGTGCCTGCATCGGCAAATAATCAGGCTGTGAACAGTAAGGATGAGGAGGTGCAGGATGACAATTGACCTTGAGAATATCTCCAAATCCTATGGGGCGAGGAAAGTCCTTGAAAATTTTAATCTGGAAATAGAAAATGATCATTCTTATGTTATTACAGGTGCTTCGGGAAGCGGAAAAACAACGCTTATACGAATTCTTTTAAGCCTTGAAGAACCTGATAGCGGAAGAGTTCATCTGATGGGTGATTATAAATATCCATATCTGAACGCAGGAGTGGTTTTTCAGGAAAACAGACTTTGCGAACAATTTTCTGCAGTTCAGAATGTTGTTATGGTCAATAAGAAAAACTCAGTAAAAGTTGCCGAGGAGGAACTCTTAAGACTCCTTCCCGAGGATGCGATTCATAAACCGGTATCTGAGCTTTCGGGAGGAATGAAAAGAAGAGTTGCGATAGTACGAGCATGTGCTATTCCATCGGATATGCTTATTATGGATGAGCCATTTACAGGACTTGACCTTGAAAATCGGATAAAGGCAATTGAGTATATCAGAGAAAAACAGGGAAGAAATCCGCTTCTTATTACTTCTCATGATATGGAGGGTCTGGATTTTTGCAGACGTATTGAATTGTAATATACCTTGAAATTCCTTTGGGATGATAGGTTTATATATGTAGTTGTAAATTGATTTTATAGAATTGGGAGATTTCTATGGTAACAAACGACGAAGGACTGGTAAGTTTTAAACACAAGATTATGGAGGAGGTTTGCCGCCTTGCCTGGAAGGGAGAGCTTGACGAGGAGCACAAAGACAAGCTTACATATCAGGTTGCGCCCGGACCGAAGCCTGAGTACAGATGCTGTGTTTACAAGGAGCGAGAGATAGTGCGTCAGAGAATTCGTCTGGCATGCGGACAGAGCACTTCCTATAACGAGAATTCAAAAAATGTGGTTCAGGTTATTGATCCTGCTTGTGATGAGTGTCCTATTTCAGCATTTTCAGTAACAGATAATTGCCGTTTTTGTATGGGAAAAGCATGTCTTAACTCATGTAAGTTCGATGCTATTCATCCTGGTGACATGAAGATGCACATTGATCCCGCTAAGTGTAAGGAATGCGGAATGTGTGCCAAGGCTTGTCCTTATGGAGCAATTGTTCATCTTGAACGTCCCTGCCACAAGGCTTGCCCTGTAGGAGCAATCACTTACGATGAGTATGGATATTGTAAAATTGATGAGGATAAGTGTATATCCTGCGGACATTGTATTCACAACTGTCCTTTCGGAGCTATCGGATCCAAGACTTATCTTGTTCAGATAATTGAGGCTATCAAGGAGGGCAAGGAAGTAATTGCTATGTGCGCTCCTGCGACAGAAGGCCAGTTTGGTGAGAACATCACTATGGCTGCAATTAAAAAGGCGCTTGTAAAGATCGGCTTCTCAGATATGGTTGAGGTTGGACTTGGCGGGGATATGACAGCTGCCTATGAGTCAAAGGAATGGGCCGAAGCTTACGCCGAAGGCAAGAAGATGACTACGTCATGCTGCCCTGCATTTATCAATATGCTTAAGAAGCACTTCCCTGAGCAGTTTGAAAACAACATGTCTTCAACTGTTTCGCCTATGTGTGCTATTTCCAGATATTTAAAGGCTACGCGTCCCGGATGCGTTACAGTATTCGTCGGCCCCTGCATAGCTAAAAAGTCAGAGGCTCAGGATCCTGATGTTCCGGATAATGCAGATTATGTAGTAACCTATGGTGAAATCAGAGCCTTGATGAGATCTAAGGATGTAGAGTTCGAGCCTGTGGATGATGAGTATCAGGAATCCTCAATCTGGGGTAAGAGATTTGCTACCAGCGGCGGCGTTGCAAATGCCGTTATCGAGTGCATGCAGGAGAGAGGTGAGGACATCGGTGACCTTAAGCTGCATCGAGCAGCCGGTGGTCTTGAGTGTAAGAAAGCACTGACGCTTCTTAAGATGGGCAAGTTCCCTGATGATTTCATTGAGGGTATGGTTTGTCCCGGAGGCTGCGTCGGAGGACCCTCCAAGCATAAAACGGAGACAGAGATTACCAAGGCCAGAGCAACACTTCTTGCAAAGGCTGACGGAAGAAAGGTTCTTGAAAACCTTAAAAATTATCCTATGGATAAATTCTCAATGCACCGCGATGGTAAGAAAATAGATCTCCCCGACTAATATAATGGGGATAGAGCCGGATAGTCGTTTTTATGCGATTATCCGGCTTTACTTTTTATCTTGATGTCAGGCGTTTATTAAAACTTTGATAAAATTTTATCTTTTCTTGAGATTTTAAGACATTAAGAGTTATAATTTTGAGGCATAATTATAAATGAGCTGTATGCTCAGGCTATGTATTATCACCAATGCGGGCTGTTTCAAGCCTGCCTATTCATAAATTAGGAGGAAATATAAATGTACGGTTTTGGAGAAATGATTTCCAAGCTTAAAGCTAATCCGAAGACTATTGTCTTCACAGAGGGTGAGGATCCCAGAATTCTTGAGGCTTCATCCAGACTTCTTGCAGGTAACTTTTTAAAGCCTATTCTTCTTGGTAATCCTGATGTTATTAACAAGGTTGCTGAGGATGAGGGTTATAACATCAGAGGAGCAATAATAATTGATCCTACAAACTATGACGATTTTGAGGCTATGGTTGCAGAGTTTGTTGAGCTTCGTAAGAGCAAAGGAATGACTCCCGAGCAGGCTCGTGATATTTTGTCACATGCAAACTACTTCGGAACCATGCTTGTTAAGATGAAGAAAGCTGACTGCCTCCTTGGCGGCGCTACCTATTCAACAGCTGATACGGTAAGACCTGCACTTCAGATCATCAAGACTAAGCCCGGTAACACGGTTGTTTCATCCTGCTTTATTCTTGTTCGTCCTTCAGCTACAGGCGATAACGAGGTTATTGCAATGGGTGACTGTGCTATCAACATTGATCCCTCTGAGGATGAGCTTGTTGAGATTTGCGGAGAGACAGTAGAGTGTGCCAAGGCTTTCGGTGTTGATCCCAAAGTTGCATTCCTTTCATTCTCCACAAAGGGTTCAGCTAAGAGCCCTTCTGTTACAAAGATGCAGAATGCTACTAAGAAAGCACAGGAAAAGTATCCTGAGCTTCCGATTGATGGTGAGCTTCAGTTTGACGCTGCTGTTTCCCCTAAGGTTGCACGAGTTAAGACACCGGGATCACCTGTGGCAGGACATGCAAATACCTTTATTTTCCCTAATATTGATGCCGGTAACCTCGGTTACAAGATTGCTCAGCGCATGGGTAACTTTGAAGCATACGGTCCGATACTTCTCGGTCTTAATGCTCAGATCAATGACCTGTCAAGAGGCTGTAATGCTATAGAGGTTTACTCAATGGCAATTATTACAGCAAGCCTGGCATAAACCTCTGACACTTAACAGACAGATAACAGAATTATAAACGAGGTTATATGGAATATAAGGATTATATGGTGCGTGCTACTGCAGCTGATGCGCAGATAAGGGCATTTGCCATTACTTCAAGAAATCTGGTGGATGAGGCCAGAAAAATACATGATTTAACTCCTATTTGCAGCGCTGCATTGGGGCGCCTTATGAGTGGCGCTCTCATGATGGGTGACATGCTGAAAAATGAAAAGGATGCGCTTACTATTACCGTTGACGGCGACGGCCCTATCGGAGGACTTCTTGCGACTGTTAATAACAGAGGAGAGGTTAAAGGATATGTGAAGAATAATACTGTTGTTCTTCCCAATAATGATGCAGGACATCTTAATGTCGGCGGGGCAGTAGGTAATGGTACACTTACCGTAACAAGAGATCTTGGACTTAAGGACCCTTATGTGGGAACGATACAGCTTTTGTCAGGTGAGATTGCGGATGACCTGACCTGTTATTTTGTGGAATCAGAACAGATTCCTTCTTCGGTAGGTCTTGGAGTTCTCGTTAATAAAGACTTTTCAATAATGGAAGCCGGAGGGTTTATTGTTCAGCTTATGCCAGGGGCATCAGAGGAAGTTATTTCAAAGCTCGAGGGTAATATCCAGGGAATGAAGACTGTTACAGAGATTCTTAAGGAGGGAAATACTCCGGAAGATATGCTGAACATGGTACTTGCAGGTTTTGATATAGATATCACTGCAACCATGCCGGTTAAGTATCACTGCGGATGTGACAGAGACAGGGTAGAAAGAGCGCTGACTCTTCTTGGAAAGAAGGAATTAGAGGACCTTGCATCGGATGGCGAAGATGTAGAGATTAAATGTCATTTTTGCGGAAAAGCCTATTCCTTTACGCCTGCAGATCTTAAGGAGATGATGGTAAAGGCAAAATAACCTTGCCGTAAGCGGCGATTATTACGCTCAGGGTTTAATGCTCTTTGTACTTACATCTTCAGAGGATAATATTTTAGTTGTTTTATCGGGAAGCTCGACGATGAGCTTCCCTTTTTCGTTCACATCAATAGCTTTTGCTTCGTAATTTCCATCTGTAGTGATTACTCTGATTGTACTTCCAAGCATTTTCATTCTTGATTTGTATTCTTCTACGATGCAGTCCGGCACATCATTTGTAAGAATGTTGTTTAAAATATCAGCGATAAGCCGGTCTTTTGATATAGTCTCTCCGCCTTTCTCAAACAAACTTCCCGCTGTCTTTCTTAAATCCGGTGGGAATTCGTTTATATCGGAATTGAAATTTATGCCGATACCAATAACAATATATTGAAGTTCGCCGGTATCAAAATCAGTTCCTGCTTCGGAAAGGATCCCGCAAATCTTTTTGTCATCAATATACAGGTCATTTAGCCATTTGATTGAGGGAAATACGCCGATGGCGCTTTCCAGAGCTTTGCAGACACAGACACCGACAAAAGGGGTGATCAGAGAATAATCAAAAATATTCATCCTTTCTGGGCGAAGAATGATACTCATGTATATGCCGCCTTTGGGAGATGAGAAGTGCCTTTTCTTTCTTCCGGTACCTCCGGTCTGGGTTTTCGAAATGATTACACTGCCGTGAGGTGCATCAAAGGAAGCCATGCTCCGGGCTGTTTTATTTGTGGATTCAAGTTCGTCATAGATTGTAATTAGTTCGGAGTCGACACCGGGAGATAAATATTTTGCAATTCCTGAGAGCGTAATATTGTCTGCAGGTGCTGACAAAGAATAACCCCTGCGAGGAGAGGCATTAATAATGTAGCCCTCTCTACGCAGGGATTCTATAGCTTTCCAGACACTGTTTCTTGACAGCTTAAGTTCCTTCGCAATAACTTCTCCGGAAGAAAAGCGTCCGGAGTTGTCTTCGAGATAATTCAGTACAAGAGATTTAGTGTCAGTCATATTTTTCCTTATAGAATACTACTAAGCCTTTTCTTGAGCTGCGGAGCAATAAGCGCGACCAGTATTATCTTCACTATTGAGGTGGGGATAAACGGAAGTACGCATGCAGTAAACCCCGCTATAAAGGTGCTTTTAGAAAAGAGCATAAACCAAATTGTTCCAAATACATAATTGATTGTAGCACCTATTGCCAGGCAAAGCACGAGAATAGTGAAATAAATATGCGGACTCTTCCGGCCTTGCTTGCGGAGAACATTTGCTGCTATTTCATCACCGAGCCCAGCGGTATATGAAAGAATAGGGAAGGAGATAAGAAAACCACCCGTCAATCCGAAAATTATACCGATACCGCCCTTGAATCCTGAAAAGACAGGAATTCCAACAGTTCCGATAAGAAGATATAAAAGAGTGGCATAGGTTCCTCTTCTTTTTCCAAGGACAATACCTGCGATGGGGATAATGAGTGTTTGCAGTGTCATGGGAACCCCGGCGGGCATCGGGATTGAAAGTTGTGATAGAACACATATGATTGCACAAAAAACACTGATAAAACATAAGTCCTTTATAGCTGTTCCTTGTATTTCGGTAGATTCGTTTGTTTTTGCATCAACTTGTTGCTCGTTCATTTTTAGCTTAAGTCCTTTCGAAATATTTTTTGGATACTCTCAAAAAGAATAGAACAGATTCTCTTTGATGATTATTTTTGTCACCGTATATCGATAAAAAACGGATAACAATGAGAGAATATAATAAATTGTATTGATTGTCAACTACAATTAAAATGCAAGGGTGACAATTACGAATACAATATATAGTAAGCAAGATTTTTAAAAGACTATATGTTTGTAAAATACGAAATAAAGAAGGGTATAAATAAAATTGAATCAAAAACAGTATGCAATTTGCACTAAAAAGACAGAAAATAGAGACTAATTTGAAATTAATATTTATTTTTCTAAATAAAGCAAAAATATTTGTAAAGTGTATTGACATTTTGGAACAATATTGATATTATCATTTTACCAACAAGAGAGCAGATAAATTCTAAGGAATAGCGATGGTAGCGAGTGCTTTACCGGAGTGAGAACAGACAGATTTATCTGTTTTAAGAATAGAGGTGAGATGCGGCGGCGTGTGCTTCACCAATTCGATCGCTCTATTCATTTCATCTTAACGAATCGGTTGGCTGCAGGAACGGCGAGTAACGAGGATGCCGGTGGTCACAAGAAGGTCATGATGCGCAGCGTGATTTTCGCTTAAGGATTCGTGGAAATACAATTACAGAAAAGGAGACAAGTCCATTGGAAATTCAGAACTAAAGGGCATCGATCGATGAGGTCGGTGCCCTTTCATTTTTTTTCATTTTTTAAATTCATATTGCAAAGCCCCTAAAATTGGTGTATATTACGAAACTATGAAACGGAATGAACCTGTTTCTACTATTAATACATTTTAAGAGGGGCATTTTTAATGGCAGCAAAAAAGAAAAATTTACTTATTGTTGAGTCACCGACAAAGGTGAAAGCAATAAAAAAATTCCTTGGTACAGGTTACGAAGTAGCAGCTAGTAACGGCCATGTAAGAGATCTTCCCAGAAGTCAGATGGGAATAGACGTAGAACATGATTTTGAACCAAAGTATATTACTATAAGGGGTAAGGGCGATGTTCTTGCAGCTCTTCGTAAAGCGGCAAAGAATGCAGATCATATTTATCTCGCAACTGACCCTGACCGCGAAGGAGAAGCAATTTCCTGGCACCTTATGACAGCACTTAAGCTAGAGGATGCAAAGGATCGTTTTTCCAGAGTGACCTTTAACGAGATTACACAATCAGCTGTTAAGGAAGCTATGAAGCATCCCAGAGACATCGATATGAACCTTGTCGATGCTCAGCAGGCCAGACGTGTACTGGACAGAATGGTTGGTTATCAGATATCACCTCTTTTATGGGAGAAGATTAAGAGAGGACTTTCCGCAGGACGTGTGCAGTCTGTAGCACTCAGAATTATTTGTGACAGAGAGGATGAGATCAATTCATTCATTCCTCAGGAATACTGGACTCTTGATGCTACCCTTAAGGTTAAGGGAGAGAAGAAACCTATCGTCGCACACTATTATGGAAAAGATGGCAAAAAGATTGACATTTCTTCCAGAGCAGAGCTTGACGAAATTGTAAAAGACTTAAAGGGAAAGAAATTCAAAATTTCCGAAATAAAGAAGGGTGAGCGTACAAAGAAGGCACCACTTCCTTTTACGACATCGACACTTCAGCAGGAGGCATCAAAATCCCTCAATTTCTCGACACAGAAGACAATGCGCACGGCGCAGCAGCTCTATGAAGGAATTGATATGGGTAAGGCAGGAACTGTCGGACTAATCACTTACCTTCGTACGGATTCGACGCGTGTTTCCGAGGAAGCCCAGGCTTCTGCAGCAAATTATATTGCAAACGCTTTTGGTAAAGAATATCTTGCAGAGGCAACTCAGGGCGGTAAATCCGGAGCAAAGATTCAGGATGCGCATGAGGCTATAAGACCTACAGATGTTAACAATACGCCGGTAGCCGTTAAGGAATTCCTCACCAGAGATCAGTTCCGCCTTTATCAGCTTATCTGGCGCAGATTTATGGCCAGCAGGATGGCAGCTGCTAAATATGAGACAACTTCCGTGAAAATAGATGCGGGAGACCACCGCTTTACAGTTGCTGCGTCCAGAACGGTATTTGACGGTTTCATGAATGTCTATACCGATGATGAGGACCAGATTGAGAAGAATACTCTGGCAAAGAGAATCGATGAGAATTCAGAGCTTGAACTTCAGGATTATGAGGAAAAACAGCACTTTACACAGCCAGCACCTCACTATACAGAGGCTTCTCTTGTACACGATCTTGAAGCGCTCGGAATCGGAAGACCGTCGACCTATGCCCCGACAATAACAACCATACTCGCAAGACACTATATTACAAAAGAAAATAAGAACTTATATGTCACTGAGCTTGGAGAAGCTGTCAACAAGATGATGAACGAGGCATTCCCTCAAATAGTCGATGTAAGCTTTACTTCCAACATGGAGACTCTCCTTGACGGTGTGGCTGAGGGTGATGTTAAGTGGAAGACCATTGTAGAGAATTTCTATCCCGATCTTGCAGATGCCGTTGAGAAAGCTCAGAAGGAAATTGAAAAGGTTGAGATTCAGGATGAGGCAACCGATGTTGTCTGCGAAAATTGCGGACGCAACATGGTTATTAAATACGGACCGCATGGTAAATTCCTTGCATGCCCCGGCTTCCCTGAGTGCAGAAATACCAAACCTTACTATGAAAAGACAGGCGTTTCCTGCCCTAAGTGCGGAAAAGACATAGTGCTTAAGAGAACAAGAAAAGGTCGTTTATACTATGGCTGCATAGACAATCCTGATTGTGACTTCATGGTATGGCAGAAACCTTCCAAGAAAGCATGTCCAAGATGCGGCGGACTCATGCTTATAAAGAATAACAAACTTGTATGTAATGATCCTGAGTGCGGATATATCGAAGACCGCGGTAAAGACGAGGATTAATTGATCTAAATATATATGGCACAGACAGAATTTATATTTTCTGTCTGTGCTTTTTCTTTATTTTGATTTGTACATTCTATTCATTAAATTTTAATAAAAATATGCACAAATTGCTTTGATGTATTGTATATTATGTGGTACAATCACGTTAGTTGTAGTAGATTTATATAAACTTAGTGGCATTTTCAGATAAAAGGAGACTTTTTTCATGAGTAGTGTACAGCTTTTGGATAAAACCAGAAAAATTGGGAAACTTCTACACAATAGCAATTCCGGAAAGGTTGTGTTTAACGATATTTGCACAGTGCTTTGCGATATCCTTAATTCCAACATGCTGGTAATAAGCAGAAAGGGCAAGGTTCTAGGTATCGGTGAGACATCTGCCGTTGATTCTCTGGGAGAAATGCTTGTTGATGATGTAGGAAGCTTCATAGATCCAATGCTGAACGAAAGACTCCTCACGGTTTTGTCCACTAAAGAAAATGTAAATCTGGAGACGCTTGGCTTTGAAGATGTTGACATGAGAAAATACCAGGCAATCATTACACCCATTGAAATCGCAGGAGAAAGACTCGGTACACTTTTTCTTTATAAATGCAATGAGCCTTATGATATCGATGATATTATTCTCTGTGAATATGGCACAACGGTAGTAGGCCTTGAGATGCTGAGAGCCGTTAATGAAGAAAATGCAGAGGAAAGCAGAAAGCTTGCAGTTGTTAAGTCGGCGATAAGTACACTGTCATTTTCAGAGATGGAAGCCATTATCCATATTTTTGATGAGCTAAACGGTATGGAAGGTGTTCTGGTAGCAAGCAAGATTGCTGACAGAGTCGGAATAACAAGAAGTGTTATTGTAAATGCGCTTCGCAAATTTGAGAGTGCAGGAGTAATTGAATCCAGATCCTCGGGAATGAAGGGGACATATATTAAAGTTTTAAATGATGTTGTATTTGATGAAATAAAAAAACTTAAGGCGCAGATGTAAAGAGCTTTATGAGCTTTTCCGAAATAATAAATACAGGATGTGCAATGATAAAGGGATTTGTCGAAGTGACGAATCCCTTTTCTTTATATTGTGCCTGTGACATATAAAAAACACAATATAAAGTATAATTTTTGCCAAATTGCTTGTAATTTGATTAAAATCATCATAATATGATAGTAAGGATTAAAAGGATTATCCTGCCTTACTATGTACGGAGGGGAGACTATGATCAACAGTAACGCGTTTGATTACATTAATGTTCTTGATAAGACTGCTGATGCTTCATGGGTAAGGAATGAAGTCTTATCCAATAACCTTGCAAATGTTAATACGCCCGGCTACAAGAGACAGGACGTTGCATTTGAGAGGGAGCTTGAACGCGCTCTTGGAAACTCCAGGTATAAGACCATGGATGCAAAGGTCTCGGATCTTAAGATAAGCAGACTGAAACCAAGACCGTATACAGATTATTCCAACTTTTCATACAGAATGGATGGCAATAACGTGGACATTGATACTGAAAACGTAACTCTTGCAGCTAACCAGCTTAAATATCAGGGTGTTATGCTCGGGATTAAGTCAGAGTTTTCCAACCTTCAGACAGCCATGAGAGGACAGTGAGGTATAGCCTATGATTAGTACAGGTAATATGTTTGATTCCTTTAATATCAACTCTTCGGGAATGACAGCTGAGCGTTTTCGCATGGATATCATCTCCCAGAATATCGCCAATGCAAATACCACAAGGGATGCTACCGGTGATGTATATACGAGAAAAGTGGTGACTTTTTCCGAAAAAGGTACTCAGACACCTTTTTCCAAGATTCTTAACGAGAGACTGGATCACTATAGCGGAAGAGGCGTTAAGGTATCTTCAATCAAGGATGACACCTGGACCGATTACAAGATGGTTTATGATCCGTCACATCCGGATGCGGATGAGTACGGTTATGTTACATATCCTAATGTTGACATCGTTACAGAGATGACTAATCTCATTGATGCGCAGAGAGGATATGAAGCTAATGCTACAGCTTTTAATGCAAGTAAGAATCTTATGAGTCAGGGACTTTCCATAGCTCAGGGCTGATGATTATTGAATGATTCATCTGAGCCGGAGTGATGACCTGCAAGATTAATTGCGGACAGGGGATCCGCGGGGAGATATAAATGGCAGATATTGATATTAGTCAGATAAGAAATGTTCATTCGACAGCGATTCGAAATGCTGAAAAGGTTAATTCCAAGGTTACTAATCCACTTGGGGACAGATTTGGTAACGATGGTTCTTTTAATAATATTTTCAAGAGAGCTGTTGAAAATATAAATACTACGAATGCGTATCTGTCAGATGCTGAGAATGAGGAGATTAAGTGGTCTCTCGGTGAGACGGATAATACACATGATCTTGCGATAGCGCTGCAGAAAGCCGAGACAGCACTGCAGTATACGGTAGCGGTCAGAGACCGCATGCTTTCTGCATATAAAGAAATCATGCAGATGCAGATATAAATTGATTTATTAGCCTTCTCCTTTGGAGAAGGTGGCACGAAGAAACTATATGCCTTCCCCTGGGGGAAGGTGGCACGAAGAAACTATATGCCTTCCCCCTGGGGGAAGGTGGCACGAAGTGCCGGATGAGGGGAAGCTTTAGTAGTAAGTACGGAGGAGAGGAGTATGAGAGAACGTCTTTTGGATCTCAGGGACAGGATCCTTGGGTGGTGGAATCGCTTTACAATCAGACAGAAGACGCTTATTGGAGCCTGCGCAGCTGCAGTAATCATGGTAATTATTATACTGGTTACTGTATACAACCAGCCCAAATATGTAACGGTTGCTACTGTTGAGACTATGAAGGAGTCGCAACAGATAATTGAATTATTTGATGAAAACGGTATTAAGTACAGAAAATCAGAGGACAATCTCAGGTTCGAGGTTTTGAAATCGGATGAGAGTAATGCCTCTCTTTTGCTGGGTACAAACTATATACAGCCCGATACCTATAGTATTGATAATGTAACCAACGGCAGCTTTTCAACAACAGAATCGGATAAGCAAAAAAAATACATAGCTTATCTTGAAAGTAAGCTCGGACACGATTTTGAAGAGTACTTTGATGATATAGACAGTGCCAGAATTGAGCTTCATATACCGATCAATGATGGAACTCTTTTATCCAAAAACGAGGAATCTTCAGCATCGATATTCTTAAGACTTAGGGATCCTGAGTCCTTTACGGAAGACAATGCGGCATTTCTTGCTAAGGCAACAGCAACGGCACTTGGAAATAATACAACGGAGAAGATAACCATCATGGATAGCGATGGAAATCTTTTGTTCTCCGGTTCCGAAGATACTACCGCTGCAGGACTTGCCAGCACTCAGCTTAATGCCAAGACCAAGGCAGAGCAGCAGGTGAGAAATGAAGTTATCAGAGTCCTTAAGGGCACAAAGCTCTACAACGATATTGAAGTTGCAAGTAACTTGATACTTGATTTTTCAAATATAAAAAAGACGACACATACTTATACACCTGCTGAGGATCAGACACAGGGTGTTTTGAGTCATGAGGATAACTACAGTGCCCAGAATGTAAACGGCACAAGCGGCATTCCCGGAACTGATACAAATAATGATGATGAGACCTCCTATATGCTTCAGGATAATGAGAATTCATCATCTACGATAGAAGAGGAATCCAAGGATTATCTTCCTAACGAGGAGATTACAACTGTTGATACACCTTCAGGTAAGGTGAATTATGAAGAGTCCACAATCTCCGTTACAGCTACAAAGTATGTTATCTATAACGAGGATAACTATAAGCCTGAAGAGCATGAGAACATGACCTGGAAGGAATTTAAGGAGAATACCGGGGTCACACAGGCAGAGGTGGCTGAGGATACGATAAATATTGTTGCCAAAGCGACAGGTATTTCGGCAGCAAATATTTCAATGACAGCGTACGAACAGCCTGAATTCTTTGATTCAGAGGGAAAAGGACTTACCTTTACGGATGTCCTACAGGCGATACTTATACTTCTTATTCTCGGACTTCTTGCATTTGTTATCTGGAGAAGTATCAGAACCAGAAAAGAAGAAATTGAGATTGAAGAAGCTGAGGACGAGGTTCTGCCTGATGAACTTTCAGTTGAGGAGCTTCTCGAATCACAGCCGGATGAATATCTTGAGGAGGAAGGTGGTCTTGCGGATATAACCATGGAAGAAGGAAGCGAGACTATGAAACTCATCGAGAAGTTTATCGAAGAGAATCCGGAAGCTGCAGCGATACTTCTTCGCAACTGGCTCAAGGAAGACTTTGAGATATAATTCTTAAAAATCACGGAGGGGAATACTTACAATGGCTATCGACGGCGAAGAATTTGATGATGACGAATTAGAAGGTGGCGCCGCTGCCGCAGCGGCGGGTGGATTACCTCCCGCAGGGAATTATGATCCGGCTCTTACTGCGAATCTTTCAGGAACGCAGAAAGCAGCCATCCTTTTGATTGCCCTCGGACCGGAAAAGTCATCCGCCATTTTTAAACATTTGAAAGAAGATGAGATAGAGGAACTGACTCTTGAGATTGCTAACACCAGAAGTGTAACACCTCAGGTTAAGGAAGCGGTTATCGAGGAGTTTTACGGAATCTGTCTTGCCCAACAGTATATTGCTGAGGGTGGTATCAACTATGCTAAGGAACTTCTGGAGAAGGCTCTTGGTGAAGATAAGGCGATGGATGTTATCAGTAAACTGACTGCATCTCTTCAGGTTAAGCCCTTCGAGTTTATCAGAAAGGCCGATCCTTCACAGCTTCTTACCTTCATACAGGATGAACACCCGCAGACCATTGCTCTTGTTATGTCCTATATGTCATCGGCACAGAGTGCTATGATCCTTGGTGCGCTGCCGCCTGAGAGACAGGCTGATGTTGCAAAGCGTATCGCAACAATGGACAGAACAAGTCCCGATACGATCAAAGAAGTTGAGAGAGTTCTTGAGTCCAAGCTTTCATCACTGGTTAACCAGGATTATACGGTTGTCGGTGGTGTAGATGCTGTGGTTGAAATCCTCAATGCAGTTGACCGTGCTACTGAGAAACATATCATGGAGACTCTGGAAATCGAGCAGCCTGAACTTGCAGATGAGATCCGCAAGAAGATGTTCGTCTTCGAGGATATCCTTCTTCTGGACGACCGTGCTATTCAGCGCGTGCTGCGTGATGTTGACAATGCTGACCTCGGCCTTGCTTGTAAGGGATCTACTGAACAGGTACAGACCGCTATCTTTAACAACCTGTCTAAGCGTCTTGCTGCAATGATTAAGGAAGACATGGACTTCATGGGACCTGTTCGTATGAAGGATGTTGAGGAAGCACAGCAGAAGATTGTTAATGTTATACGTAAGCTTGAGGATGCCGGTGAGATTGTAATCTCCAGAGGCGGAGGTGATGACCTGGTTGTCTAATCAATCTAATTTACTTAAGTTCGGTTGGTATCAGGTTGATGAAAACGATAAGCACATCATTGATAACAACGAACTTGCTGAGCAGAAAATAGAAAAATATCAGGCCCAGGAAGCCAAAAGAAGGGAGGCATTGGAGAAAGGTGAACCAGTGCCTGCTTTTGGCGCGTTTGAGGAAGGACTTGGCTTTGAACAGGTAGGTGCTTACGATGAGGGTCAAAATATCATAGGCAACACCAATTTTGATGACCAGAATCAGATTGGTGGCTTTAATGAGGGCTTTCAGGAGGGATTTCCGGAAGAAAGTGTTCAGAATTATGGCGATGGATTTGATAATTCGGGCGTTTATGATGAGAATTCCGGTTACGGAATGGAAGGCCAGCAAGGTTTTGGAGAGAATATCCCCTATGATTCAGGGGAGGGTATGTACGGCACAAATCCGGCTGAAGGATATGGTGAGAACCCGGGAGCAATGGGTGATTACGCATATCAGGGAGATAATTTTGATAACCAGGGAATGGGCATGTCCGAGGAGGATATGAACCTTGGTATGGATATGACACCCGAGCCGGAGCCTCCGGCGGAGGAAGTTCCGCAGATTAATCTGGAAGAGATACAGGCGCAGATTGATGAACAGATCAGAATGGCAGAGGAACAGGCCAAACAGATTGTTGATGATGCCCAGGCTCAGGCTGATGAAATACGTAATCAGGCCATGGAGGAAGGCAGAGCTGCCGGATATGAAGAAGGAATAAAACAGGCCGCTGAGGAAATAGAAAAGATGAAGGCAGAGGCCGAGGAGGAGATCCAGGCCGAAAAAGATAAGCAACAATCGGATTTTCAGCAGCTGGTTGCGAGCATTGAGCCTGATATGGTTGATACATTGACGCAAATTTACGAGCATGTATTTAATGTTGACCTTCGAGAAAATAAAGATATAATACTTCATCTCATAAGAACTACACTTGGCAAGATGGAGAGCGGAGTTGATATTATTTTACATATATCGGCCGATGATTATGATCTGGTATCCGATGAAAAGGCAAATCTTGAGGAAGTAATGGCATCCCCGAATTCGACTCTTGAAATTGTTGAGGATCCGCTTCTAAAAGAGAATGAATGTATAATTGAATCCGAGGGTGGTGTATTTGACTGCTCTCTTGGCGTGGAGCTTTCGGAACTTTCGAGAAAGTTAAAGCTTCTATCATTTGACAGGAGTAGGCGCTGATGGCAAATGGAATTATCGATTATTCAAAATATAAAAAGATATCTAACAACATGTTTTATAAAGTTCGTGGCAAGGTTGTTAATGTTGTCGGACTTACGATAGAATCTGCGGGCCCCGAGGCTAAGATGGGAGATATCTGTTATATTTATTCCAAGAAGAAGGAAGGTGAAGCTACAGCCAGACCTTCCGGAAGGGGAACCATGGCTGAGGTCGTGGGTTTTAAGGATAATCATGTACTTCTTATGCCTTATGAGAATATTAGCGGTATAGGAAGCGGCAGTATTGTTGAAAATACAGACTCGCCGCTTCGCGTTAATGTTGGAGAAGGTCTTCTTGGAAAAACCCTTGACGGTCTTGGAAGAATAGACGGAACCAACTATGGAAAGGGCGTTGCTCTTGAGAACGGAATAGCATACTCTGTTGAAAATCAGCCGCCGGATCCAATGACAAGAGATCCGATTTCGGATGTTTTATCACTTGGAGTTAAGGCAGTGGACGGCCTTCTTACAGTAGGAAAAGGACAGCGAATCGGGATATTTGCCGGTTCCGGTGTCGGTAAGTCTACTCTTATGGGTATGTTTGCAAGAAATACCAATGCGGATATTAACGTCATTGCCCTTATCGGAGAGCGTGGAAGGGAGGTCCGTGAATTCATAGAAAGAGACCTTGGTCCTGAGGGCATGGAACGCTCAATAGTTGTGGTTGCAACCTCTGATAAACCTGCGCTTGAGAGACTTAAAGCGGCTAAAACCGCAACCTCAATTGCGGAGTATTTTCGTGATAAGGGAAAAGACGTGCTTTTGATGATGGATTCTCTTACACGTTTTTCCATGGCACAAAGAGAGATAGGACTTGCGAGTGGTGAACCTCCGGTATCAAGAGGTTATCCGCCGAGTGTATATGCTGAGATGCCTAAGCTCCTTGAGAGAGCGGGTAAGTCTAGAAAAGGCTCAATTACAGGCCTCTATACTGTCCTGGTCGATGGTGATGATTTTAATGAGCCTATTACAGATACCGCCAGAGGTATTCTTGACGGACACATAGTCCTCAATAGAAAGTTAGCTCAAAAGAACCACTATCCGGCTATAGATGTACTTGCCAGCATTTCAAGATGTATGAGCGCCATTGCGCCTTCGGAACAGAAGAAAGCAGCAGGTAAGCTAAAGAATGTGCTTGCAACCTATTCCGATGCTGAAGATTTGATAAACATCGGAGCATATAAGGCTGGAGCCAATAAGAACATTGATTATGCCGTATCCAAAATAGATGCCGTGAACGAATTCCTTATGCAGGAGACGGATGAAAAGTTTACCTATGAGGAAGTCGTAGCGCAGCTGGAGAGCATGTTCAAAGAATAAGATAGAAGCCTTCCCCTAGGGGGGAAGGTGGCACGTAGTGCCGGATGAGGGGCCATGGCAAGATTCAACTATCCCCTTCAGGGCGTCCTTAATCTGCGACTCCAACAGGAAGAGCAGGTCAAGATGGAATTCGCCCAGGCTCTGAAGGAACTTAATGATCAGCTTGATATATTGAATGACTACAATAAAACGCGAGATGCTTTTATTCAGGAAGGCTATGAGCTTCGGAGCGCCAGTATAATGGATGTTCAGAAGATCATGGACAACAATTTTTACGAAAAGCAGATGGATGTCATAATAAAGGATCAGGAAGTTAAGGTTGATGCTTACAGAGCAAAATTCGAAGTCGCAAGAATGAAGCTCACCAGAGCCGTGCAGGAGAGGAAGATGCAGGAGAGGCTTAGAGAAAAAGCCTATGAACAATTTGTCGAGGAAGAAAAAGAAGCCGAGGCAAAAGAAGTTGATGAAAGATCAAGCTTCACATACACCAAACGTACCAGAGAGGAACAGTAATGGCAGACAAACCCGCAAAGGATAATACTGAAGCTTCGGTTTTACCCAAGCCGGTAGATCCTGATAAAGAAGCCAGAAAAAAAATAAAAGAAGAGAGAAAAGCCCTTCGCCAGGAGCTAAAAGAGCAGAGAAAAGCTGCAAAGCTGAAGGAAGCTGAACTGGCAGAGAGAAATGCTGAGCTCAACGGTGATGATGGTGGCGGTGCGGCTACACTTGTTATCACTTTCATTATCATTTTGATCTGGCTGATTATTATGGGCATTTTCATAAAGCTGGATGTGGGAGGCTTCGGTTCAAATGTTCTTGCTCCGATCATAGGGGATATCCCCGGAATCAACAATATTCTTCCGGAGGGAAGCTACACACCTACAGAAAAGAAGAAGCAGGAGGAGGCACAACAGCCGCTGGTGAATCCGGTTGATGAACAGCTTGCAAGCAGCCTTGATGAAGCTAATCTCTATATCAAGAGGCTTGAGAACGAGCTTCGAAAGGAGATGGAGGAAAACAAGAACCTTCAGGAAGAGAATGAAAAGCTTCAGACAGAGGTGACAAGACTCCAGCCTTTTGAGGAGAATCAGTCCAAGCTTGAACAGGAAAAAGAGGACTTCTACAAGAATGTTGTTTACGCGGATAATGCTCCTTCTGTAGATGAATATCGAAAGTACTACGAGGAGATTGAACCTGATGTTGCAGCGCAGATTTATGCACAGATCATTCAGGGACAAGCGGATGATATTGAACTGGAACAATATGTAAAAGCATATTCATCCATGAAGGCAAAGGAAGCTGCAGCAATCTTTGATGCAATGATTGAGAATGATACCGGAGATGCGGTAAGACTCATTTCGAGAATTTTGGGCAAGATGAGTGCCGAAAACCGCGGTGCTATTCTTGATAAGATGACAGAGGAATATGCAGGTAAGGTTACCGACTACATGGAACCTGCCACACATAAGGCTACAGTATCCGGAGTAGGCAACTAAGCCTTCCCCTTGGGGGAAAGGTGGCACGAAGTGCCGGATGAGGGGAATTTTTATAAATTTTTAATATTTTTCGGCCATGCGGGTTAAGTTTTCTCCCACATGGCCGATATTAGTTATGTAAAGCTATGGGCAAACCATACCCAAATCTAAAAGGGAAAGGAGGAAAAAGCTTTGATAAGTAACGCGATTCCCGGTATTGGAACACTAAATACATATACCAATACCCAGACAGCAAAAGGAATTGCTGCTACAAAGGAGCAGACTACAGATTTCCAGAAAGCGCTTTTAAATGCCAACTCGCAGAAGCAGACAGCGTCAATTACAACAGATGTAGCAAGGACTCTTACACAGACAGGAGCAGCAACAAATAATGTAAGTGCGACCTACGAAAAGTCACAGGCAGCTCAGCAGGCGAGTACACAAAACAGTGAACAGACAGCTGTAAAAGAGACAACTACTACAGACGAGACAACGGCAGCAAAGGCAGATACACAAAAGGAAAATGTAACGGCCGAGGAAGCTGTAGAAACTTCAAATGTCACGGAACAGACAGAAGAAAATGCCCAGGTTGTGACCGTAACAGAAGAAAATGCCGGCGAAGACACAGCTGCTATCGCAGCGGCAGACGAAGCCGAGACCGCTTTGGAACAGGCTATGCTTGAAAGCAGCAGACTTCTGATGGAACAGCTTGCAGATGAACTTGGTGTAGATATCGAAGACATCGAGAATGCAATGGCAACACTGGGACTTACAAATGTAGCAATACTTGATCCTACAAATCTTACACAGATAGTTGGTCAGCTTACCGGTGCAAATGACGTAATGGCCATCGTAACCAACGCAGATCTGTATCTGAATGTACAGAATATGCAGGATGCGGTAGATACTACCAGACAGAACCTCATGGAGGAGTTTGGATTAAACGAAGAAGGATTTAACTCCGCACTTGAGGATTTCAACGAAGCTTTAAGTGAACAGCAACCCAGACAGGAAATTGGTGAACTTGCAGCAGATACAAATAATCCTGTAATTACTCAGACCTTTGAAAATGCGGTATCCTCTGAGGCGGTAAGACTTGACCTTACAGGTGACGGCATTGTAAAGGAAGTAAGCCAGCAGGTGGCAGAGGCGACTAAAACAGAAGAAACAACTACAACTACAGAGGCAGCAGGAATTGCTGAAAACGAAGAAGCAACTCCAAATTTCCAGCTTACAGTAGAGACACAGGAACACCACGAAGAGCATCATAGTGATAACAAGAAACAGGAAAACACAGAAGGGTCTGTATACAACCAGGTGATGAATCAGATATCAGCATCTCTTACCGAAGTAGTGGAGACCGAAAGCTATGGGCAGATGGCAAGGGCTAACACTCAGGAGATAATGGATCAGATAACCGAGTATATCAAAATGAATGTAAGATCCGATACAACCGCAATGGAACTTCAGCTTCATCCGGCAAGCCTCGGAAATGTAAATGTAATCATCGAAGCGGCTAAGGACGGAAATGTAATAGCAAAGTTCCTCACTCAGAACGAAGATGTAAGGGCAGCCATTGAAAGCCAGATACAGCAGCTTCAGGATAAGCTTAATGAGCAGGGCGTAAAGGTTACTGCAGTAGAAGTAACAGTAAACGCAGGAGCTTTTGATCAGGCACTTAATGACAGCCAGAGCCAGAGAGAAGATGATGCTGATGCGCAGAGTTCTGTCAGAAAGCCCATGAGAAGAATAAGACTCGGAGACCTTTCCTTAGAGGAAGTCGGAGAAATAGCCGAGGAAGATCAGCTCACTGCTGAGATGATGGCGATTAACGGCAACTCAGTCGATTTTTCAGCATGATATACGGCGGAGGTAATTAAATGAGTGTAAATGCAGTAGTTCAAGACGGTAAACTCGTTGATACCAAGAGCAAAACCAGTGACGCTACTAAAGCGGCGGCCAATCAGGGATATGACAAAAACGCATTTATGAATATTCTCTGTGCACAGATGAAGTACCAGGATCCTTTGGAGCCGACTTCTAACACCGAGTATATCAATCAGTATGCGACCTTTACACAGGTTGAACAGCTATCCAATATGGCAGAGGCCTTCTCAATGTCCAGAGCATCCGACCTTGTTGGAAAAACCGTTATCGTTACAAATGAGGCGGGCCAGCAGGTTCAGGGCAAGGTTGACTATGTAACATACAAGAGCGGAGAAGCATATCTGAACATAGACGGAACAGATTACAAGATGGAAGATGTAAGCTCAGTAGCGGACAGCCACTTTGTAGAGATTCATGATCAGGCAGATGATCTTGCAGAGATGATGGAAAAGTTCCCTGTTTATGAAAACATGGTATTTACCGATGCGGATGCAATTTACAAGGCCTTCAGCTTTTACGAGAATATGGATGCGGATGCAATTGCTCTTCTTGATCAGTCTGATATTGATAAACTTGAAAAGTATTATAAGAGAGCTCAGGAACTTGTAAAGGAAGCTAACCAGAATCAGGCAGACTACGAGGAAAGACAGAAGGCAGAGAAGGAAGCTAAGATCGACGAGATAACAAACGACCCCGATGAAAGCGTATCAACCGAATAAATGAATCATATCATTTATTAAATTTGTGTAAATTTGTAAATCGGGTTTAAGTTTTTGATTAGTAAGCCGAAATATAGAGCGGTAAAGCAATTAGGCTTAGTGTTTGTTTATGGAAAGGAGTAAGCCGTGAGAATAGATAATACAAGCGGATTCCTTTCAATTGAACAGGTTCAGAACCAGTACTTTGGTCAGGGCGAGAAGATCAGAGGCGGCGCCGGCGTCCAGAATTCGGACTTTGGCAAAATCCTCTCTCAGATCGAAGAAAGCAGGGAGGGTGTCAGATTTTCAAAGCACGCTTCCAACAGACTAAGTGACCGCAACATTGAGCTCACACAGGATCAGATGAACCGCCTGAATAACGCAAGGAATCAGGCCAATGCGAAAGGAATAAACGAATCACTTATCCTGGTTGATCAGCTTGCCTTCATCGTAAATGTAAAGAGCAACACAGTAGTTACAGCGATGGATAGTCAGGAAACTGGCAGCAACATTTTTACCAATATAGACGGAGCGGTAATCGCATAAGTTCTATAAAATGGACAGAATGAAAGAAGAAATATGACCGGACCGAGGACAGGGCAGCTGTCCGTAAGCTTATCGGAAGTGGTAAGTATCTAAGGAGGTCACGAATTCCCGAACGCCAGACGGAATTCAATCACGTTTCCCCTTCTTTTTCATTCCAACCGGAAAATAGAATATGTGTGCCGTCCCCCATCAAAGTAGGAGGACATGCCTTATGATGAGATCACTTTTTTCTGGTGTAGCAGGACTTAAGACCCACCAGGTCAAGATGGATGTTATCGGTAATAACATCGCGAACGTTAACACCACATCCTTCAAGTCACAGTCTATCACCTTCAGTGATTTGATGTACCAGACTACGCAGCGCGCATCCAGAGCTACCGAGAGAACCGGTGGTATCAATGCACGTCAGATTGGTCTTGGTGCAAAATCAGGCGCGATTGCAACAGCAATCACTCAGCAGGGCGCAACGGAAACAACTAACAATCCGTTCGATATGCGAATTACCGGCGACGCTTTCTATGTAGTAAATAACGGAAACCAGACAATGTTTACAAGAGACGGTTCCTTCTACGTAGACGGTGCAGGAAACCTTGCAATGCAGTCAACAGGTTACTTCGTATACGGATGGTCAGCACAGGAAGATCCCGAGACAGGTGCCATTACCGTTAATACAAACGGCGGTATTGGCAAACTTCAGATCATGAGTGCCGAGAACATGACATATCCTCCGGAAGGAACAACCGAAGGTCTCGTAAGCGGTAACATCGACGCAAACGATACAAACATCACAAGTGATAACGGAAAAACCGTAACTCTTGAGTTCTACGACAATCTTGGTTATCTCTACACAGCAAAATTCGCAGTTCGCGACGTAGACGATCTCGAGCATACCTACACAATGACTCTTGAAGACATCCTTGATTCCAAAGGAAATACAATTGGAGCAGAAAAGCTCAGTAACGTAACCTTCACAGATCTCGACAATGATGAGCAGACCTACGGACTTCGTGATTCCTGGACAAAGACAGTAACAACAGTTAACTATACAGCAACAGTTGGTGCCAAGAACGTATCCTTTAAAAATTCGGCAGGATCAACCGCATACTCAGGAATTCCTACAAGCGGAGCAATTTCAGATCTCGTTGATAAGGCCCCCACACTTCTGAGAAATGTATACGGACTTACAGTCGGAGTAGCAGGAGATACCTCAGTAGCATCTACAGATTATTACACAATTAACACCGACGGCTCCATCAGCGTATACCCTGTAACACAGGCAGATACATCATCATCAAGCCTTGGAACCTATTATAAGAACAGCAGCACAGATACCACAGTTACATACGGAACCTATGAGAATTCCACTTATGCAACACTTCCCAGAACTCTGGATATGCCCAATACAGGTGTTCTTGATTCCAGTCAGAAGGAAGTTTTGGAGTCAATGTTTGGTTTAAAGGTTGATGACCTTGATTACACTCCTAAGACAGGCGAAGACAGTGTAACTTATTCATATACACTTTCATCTGACGGAGTATCAGGTCTTACACTGTATAGAAACGGTGAATCACATGAAGAAAAGCCGCTTGATGCAGATTACAGAATAGTTAAGTATGATTCGGGAACAATTACATTGAATAACAGAAATACAGATACTAATATAGATGTTCCCGAAACTGCATCCGGGCCTAATGTTTTAACGGATGATCTGTTAAAGGCATATGGTTTATCCAGATCAAACTATCCGGTAGATGCGAATCATAATTACAGCTATACAATCAACCTTACAAACGGAAAAATCGATATTATCAAGGTTGAAACAACTGTAGCAGGAGATGGAACACTTACCAGGAATCTGACTGTTCAGGCAGGAAGTTATGATAACCCTACAGGTAAAGTGACAATTGAAGTTAGTGCATCAACAACAAAAGAAGTAAATATAACTGATACTATTAGTGCATCAACTGATGCAGATGTACTTACAGCTCTGGGGCTTACAGCAACAGCACTTCCGGCACAGAATGCAACCGGTACAGAGCTGTACACATATCAATATACGATTTCTGATACCGGAGAGATGACTGTTGAAAAAACGACAGTTGCAACCACACAGCTTACCGAAAGACCTTATGACAGCACAAAATATGTTTACTCAACAGAAGGAACAACAGCTGTTTTCAGTAAGGATAAGACAAATCATAAGTTTGACAGAAAGGGTTCTCTTTCAAGTCTTGATCCCGAATCACTTGAAATACTTGAATGCTACGGCATGACAGCCAATGATATTCCGGCATCCGATGATAACAGTACCTACACTTACAAATACGAAATTGCCACAGACGGTAAGATTACTATCTACAAGACCACAAGTACAAAGTCAGCTGCTAACGAATATCAGAACCAAAATACCTATTCGGTTTACATGAATACCGGATCAAACATCGTATACAGAAATTACAAGAGCGAAGTTGAGACAGCAGTACCGCTTTCAGGAAATATCAGCTCACTTACAAACTCACAGAAGAATGTACTAAAAGCTATCTACAACTACACACCCGGTAATGATGATGTTACCTATAAGCTCAGCGATGACGGATCAACTCTTACAATCGGAACAAAGAATAACTCAGGTGTAAAGAGCTTTGCAATTACAAAGACAACAACCGAGACACAGCTTACATTCGAAATTGATGAGGACGAGACAACAGCTACATACAAGAATGCAAGTGAAGAAGGCAAGACAGTTTATGACAAGATTCCGAGAACCGGCTATGTATCAGAGATCTTCGATGCAACAGCTACAGCAGATTTCTTCCCGGATGTTTATAACTACACACCTGACAAGACTTCCGGAAACTACGAGACACTTACCTATCACATCCTTGATGACGGAACACTTCAGATTGTAAACAACGCAATTACACTTAAGTACAATGCAAAGACCGGCGCCATCGAGCAGCCCACAGAGAAGATCGTTCTTAATTTCAACCAGGATGCTGTTATCGATGGACAGCCTAAGATGGCAGGTTTCACAGATGTAAACATGGATTTCTCATCCACAACTAACTACAATACAATGGCAACCTCCACAATCGGAGCAGTTAAGGGTGATAAGGAAAGTCTTAAGACCGGACGTGCAGTCGGCGAGATGAACGGTGTTACGATCGGTAAGGATGGAACAATCTACGCAACCTATTCAAACGGTCAGACAAAGCTCCTTGGCCAGATCGCAACAGCAGAGTTTGCTAACGCATCAGGTCTTGAGAAGAATGGTGATAACCTCTATACACAGACACTTAACTCCGGTGAAGCTACAATCCAGGATGTAACAACAGACGGCGGATACATCACCACAGGTGTTCTGGAAATGTCAAACGTAGACCTTTCAAGTGAGTTCACCAGCATGATCACAACCCAGCGTGGATTCCAGGCTAACAGCCGAATCATCACAGTTTCAGATACACTCCTTGAGGAGCTGACAAATCTGAAGAGGTAATAACTTAGCGAGGGGGAGATAAAGCTAAGATAAACAAAAATGGCGCTCAAACCTGAGCGCCATTTTTGCTAGAAGAGATTCGGTTGAAAATTAATTACAATAATATTTAGAAATTATGAAATAAATTTTCAATAACATCATTGAATTATCTGCTGATCAGAAAACAATATATTAAATCCAAATAAACAAACCCGAAAAATTCTTTAAAGTAAAAACAGGCCATCATTATTTCAGAAAAAGAGCCAAAACTATTTTAATAAATCACGAGATGTTGTATAATCAAAAATGAAGTATGCACAAGATGTAGCGTGTAATTTTATTTCGTCAAAAGCTATTCATTTTGAAATAAAAATACAAAAGCTGTGTTTTTGCGTCTTTCAGGATGCCTATTCATCGAAAAAGCATGATAAAATTATCTTAATTAAACTGATTCGTAATAATTTTGTTTCAGGGGGAGATTATTTTCTGAATGCTTTTTTCAAAAATAATTATATGAGGGCTAAAAATTGATTGAGATTACCAGAATTGATGGCCGCATTATGCTGGTCAATGAGGATCTTATAGAAACAGTGGAGGCCACCCCCGACACAGTCATTATTATGGCGAATGGACGTAAGTTTATTGTACAGGAATCTGTTCCTGAGATCATGAAGAAATGTAACGAGAAATAAGTTCGGCTAAAGTTTTTTTATGAGAGGAGAAAACTAAGTGGATATAGCGTCATTACTTGGTGTATTGCTTTGTTTCGTTTTCATGATTCTGAGTATTGTGTTTGGTGCCGGTATCACCGGTGTTAAATACTTCGTCGACGCGCCTTCCGCGATGATCACGTTTGGCGGAGCTTTCATGGCGGTTTTGGCATCCAGAACCATGCCCAGTTTCATTAACGGCCTTAAATCCTACACGCTGATTTTTAAGATGCCGGCGGATGATACTAAGGCTGTTATCAAGCAGATAATTGATCTTTCCAATACTGCACGTAAAGAGGGACTTCTGGCATTGGAAGAAGCTGCCAGCAACATTGAAGATGCTTTCATGAAGAAGGGTGTCGGACTTATAGTTGACGGTACCGAGCCCGAACTGGTTAAGGCTATCCTTGAAGCTGAGATAGATGCTATGTCAGAAAGACATAAAGAGAATTATACATTCTTTGCTGATGTTGCAGGTATGGGACCATCCTGGGGTATGATCGGAACCCTTCTTGGACTGGTTCTTATGCTACAGAACATGTCAGATCCTTCATCAATCGGACCGTCCATGGCCGTTGCCCTTATCACAACGTTCTACGGATCGGTTCTTGCGAACTGGTTTTGCTACCCTGCCGAGAATAAGCTCAAGGCAAGGGATAATGCAGAATATACTATGAAAAGTATTGTCATTGAGGGACTTCTTTCTATACAGGCAGGTGAAAACCCGCGTGTAACAGAGGAGAAGCTTAAATCGTTCCTTTCACCTGCTAACAGAGCTGCTTATGAGGCAGAGAACGGTACCGGTGACGGAGGCGGAGGAGAATAATGGCTAAAAAACCAGAAGAAATAAAGCCCGGTTTGCCGGCGTGGCAGGGTACTTTCGGTGACCTTATGAACCTGCTCCTTTGCTTCTTCGTTTTGCTTTTCTCTATGGCTACCATGGATGCGCAGAAGTTCGAGGAGGTTGCCGCATCCTTCAGTTCAGCCTTTGGTATTTTCCAGGGTGGTGAAGCTGCACTTGGTCAGGGCGCGTTGGTCGGAGACGGTATTTCACAGCTCAATCAGCTGTCCAACTATATTATCTCAATGGGTGTATCTCAGTCAGGTTCCCAGGATGAGGATATTACCGATTCCGAGGGCGAAAATGCCAGTGAGAGCGGCGGAGCCGGAATAAACACAGAAGGAGACACCAGTGGTATCATGCAGGGAACCGGAGGAGAAGGAAGCGGATCGGAAGGAGATGCAACCGGAACTGGTTCCGAGGGTGATTCCACAGAGATGTCTACAGAGAGTGATGCTACCCAGCAAGGTGCTAATTCTGAGGAAACTCAGGAGGCGGCTGAGGCTGAACAGCTCAAGGCTTCGGAGGCGCTGGCGGCTGAGGTCAATGAAGCCCTGGATTCATTGGATGTGGCAAAACAGGTTGATGTTAATTTTACCAGCCAGTTCGTGCAGCTGACACTTCAGGGAGCGATTTTGTTTGACACCGGTAACGCTGTACTTAAGCCGGGAGCAGACTCGATTCTTAATAAAGTCGGTTCGGTTCTTGAGAGATATGCCGGTGGGACGATAGAGATCGAGGGACATACAGATAATGTTCCTATGCACAGATCTTCAGGTAAGATAACAAACAATGATGAACTTAGTGATGCAAGAGCACTTTCGGTATTCTACTACTTTATTGAGAATACCGATCTTGACCCTTCAAAGTTGAAGCATTCGGGAAGAGGAGAGTATGAACCGGTTGCGGACAATTCCACACCGGAAGGAAGAGCAAGGAACAGGCGAGTAGAGATAAGGATATACAATCCGCTCAGTCCAATGTATTAAAAGGGAGACAAAAAAATGAAAAAGAACCTGCTTGCAATTATTATTTTGGCTTTACTTTTAGTTAACACAGGTATGACAGGATTTATGATGCTGACGGTCATGACCACCAACAATCAGGCAGTTGCTCTTATCGGAGATATCGCAGCCGCTCTTCAGATTGAGGCCAACGGTGGTGAAAACGGTCAGGGATTTTCGGGATCCGCTACAGGTAATGTGGATATTGCAAATGTTGCATCATATTCCATTGCTGATATGACTATCACGCTTAAAGAGGACGGAAGCGGAAAAGCACATTACATGCTTACAACCATCGTTCTTTCGATGGATAAATCCAATGAGGATTACAATACCTATGGTACGGATGAAGCAATTGCAACCTATCAGGATATGATCAAGTCCAAGATTACCACTGTTATCGGTGCGTATACACTGGATGAGATCAGACAGCATGAGGATGAAGCCAAAGCTACTCTTCTGGAGCAGATACAGGAACTTTTCGGATCCGGCTTTATCTATGATGTAAGCTTTTCCGGAACCGTATATCAGTAATATATATAGTCTTTATTTTTGGGAGTATGAAAAGAGTTTGTTATGAAAGTACTTTGTTACTGTAAAAGTGAGGTGATCTACGCTTGAGTGAAGTATTATCACAGAATGAGATAGATAATCTACTCGCGGCTCTAAATACCGGTGAACTCGACGTGGATCAGATGTCCGCTGCGGATGAGAAGAAAGTCAAGGATTACGACTTTAAACGACCGGCAAAGTTCTCTAAGGAACACCTGAGAACCCTCGAGATGATCTATGAACATTATGGAAGATTGTTATCAACAACACTTCCGCTTTATCTTAGAAAAAACGTGCAGGTTTCGGTGGCAAACTCCGAGACCGTAACATATTCGGAGTTTAGTAACGCACTGAGTAACCCTGTAATTTTGGGAATTATAAATTTCTTACCTTTGCAGGGAACCATTATTCTTGAGCTTCAGGCCAATATCGGTTTTGCCTTTATAGACAGAATGCTCGGAGGAGAGGGCGTCGGACTTGATAAGACAAGGCCCTTTACCGATATTGAGATGCCGCTTATTGAGAAGCTGATAACCATATGTATGCAGCTTATGGTTGAACCGTGGGAGAACGTTCTTGCGATAAATCCTATCATGGAGAGGATTGAAACCAATCCGCAGTTTGCACAGGTTATTTCACCTACTGATATGATCGCGATCGTGACACTTAATATCAAGATCGGTGATGTCGAGGGACTGATGAATATCTGTCTTCCGTACTTCACGCTTGAGAGTGTTATGGATAAGTTGAATACGAAGTTCTGGTTTTCAACCATGCAGAAGCATGATGATGATACTTACGGTGAACATCTCGAGTCTCTTGTCAGACATGTCGATGTTCCGGTTAAGGCCATATTGGGGAAATGTAACGTATCGGTCAGCGATTTTGTTCAGCTCCAGAGGGGCGATATAATTCGACTTGATAATCAGGTTAATAGCGAATTACAGGTATATGTCGGTGATATTTATAAGTTCACTGCAATGCCCGGAACAGCTAAAGATAAATACGCCGTCAAGATAACGTCGGTAATTAGAGAGGAGGAAGAGTAGCAGCATGGATGGAATGCTTTCACAGGAAGAAATAAATGCACTGCTCGCCGGTATGGATTCAGGAGGTGGTGATGCCGGTGGCGGAGATGCTCCCGCTGCTGACGCGGGCGGAGATGCTCCTGCTGCAGATGCTCCTTCAGGCGGTGGCGGTGGTTTCGTTGCCGGAGAAATTGATGAGAGTCTTCTGAATGATGAGGAAAAGGATGCGATAGGTGAAGTTGCCAATATCAGTATGGGATCTTCAGCTACAACGCTTTATTCCCTTGTTAATCAGAAGGTTAATATCACTACGCCTCAGGTAGAGCTTGCTAACTGGAATACAGTTTTAAATAATTATGAGAAACCCTGTGTATTTATTCAGATTAAATATACGGTAGGTCTTGAGGGTACTAATATCCTTATCCTCAAGGAGCATGATGTTATGGTTATCACCGATCTTATGATGGGTGGTGACGGAACAAATACTGAGGGTGAGGTTGGGGAACTTCAGCTTTCAGCTATTTCCGAGGCTATGAACCAGATGATGGGTGCTGCGGCAACATCACTTTCTACCATGATTGGTCAGAAAGTCGATATCAGTCCGCCGGAGGCTACCCTGCTCGATATGATCGATGATGATCCAAGTGAGATCTCCGAGTTCCTGACAGGAACCTTCTGCCGCGTTACATTTAAACTGCAGATCGGTGAACTCGTGGATTCGACCCTTATGCAATTGTATCCTATAGATTTTGCTAAGAGCCTTAAGGATACTATCAGTACCGAAGCACCTGCTGAAGAAGCTGCTCCGGCACCGGCGCCTGCTCCGGCAGCTGCACCCGATATGGGTATGGCACCGGATATGGGCATGGGCGCTGCTGCACCGCAGGGAATGCCTGCAATGGATCCTTCAATGATGCAGGGAATGCAGCCCCAGATGGGTATGCCTCAGATGGGTATGCCTATGATGCCTATGGGTATGCCTATGATGCAGCCTCAGATGATGGGAGCAAATGTTCAGCCTGCTCAGTTCCAGAGCTTTGCGGGTGGTGGCCCCATGATGGCAGCCGGAGAGAATATCGGCCTTATCAAGGACGTTCCGCTTGAGGTTACAGTTGAACTTGGTCGTACAGCTAAGGCAATTTCCGATATCCTTGATTTCGCACCGGGTACCATCATAGAGCTTGAAAAGGTTGCCGGTGAACCTGTAGATGTCCTTGTTAACGGTAAGTTTGTTGCAAAGGGCGAGGTTGTAGTAATCGAGGAAAGCTTCGGCGTACGTGTAACAGAAATAGTTCAGTAATTTTCTGAAAGGTCATAAAAATGAGAGTTTCATCGGTGGCGCAGCTGATTACTGTTCTTATATTGTTTTTTCTGGTCCTGGCTGCGACCTATTATGTAACAAAATGGATTGCGAAATATCAGAAGCAATCCACCTTCACATCAAATATGGAGGTAATGGAGACCTGTAGGATTTCAACTACAAAATATCTTCAGATTGTGAGGGTTGTTAATAAGTATCTGGTAATTTCTGTAAGTAAAGATTCGGTCACTCTTCTGACCGAGCTTTCGGAGGATGAGTATGAACCGCCGGCAGTAAGGGGTTCAGAACCTGTTGATTTTGCCAAGGAATTTGATAAAGTTTTAGAGCGGTTTAAGAAGAAGTAAAAGGTATGAAGAATTTTCGGGGAGTATTTGATTTAAAGCCATTATTGAGGAAAGGCATTTCTTTGTTATGCCTTTCTTTCGTTATGGCTTTTTGTATTTTTAACAGTGGGTCTGTGACTATATATGCATCAACCTCTTACATAGATGATACGCATCCTACAGATCCGACTGTTGACAGGGAGACTAATCTTACGGGGACGGACGGAGAGAGGACGAATATAACTGAGCCGGGTTCCGCTAAGGATGCAGACGACCTTAAAGAACTCAATATCGCAAATACTGTCACTGTAACCTATGATAACGGAAACGGGACTATAAACGGTGCGCTTCGTATCCTTATTACCCTGACACTTATCTCGCTGGCACCGCTTCTTCTTATCATGATGACCTGTTTCACCAGAATCATCATAGTGCTTCACTTTACGAGAACGGCTATTGCCACGCAGACATCACCGCCCAACCAGGTTCTCCTCGGACTTGCTCTTTTTCTTACATTTTTCATTATGCAGCCGACTCTTAAAGAGGTGTATGACACTGCAGTTGTTCCTTTTGACAAGGGAGAAATAGAGCAGCAGGAGTTTTTGGATACAGCTATGATTCCTTTCAGGAATTTTATGTATGGCCAGACTCAGACTAAGGATGTTCGCCTTTTCATGGAAATTGATGATATCGAATGGGATGGGGAACTGGACAGTATTCCCAATGCGGTTTTGGTTCCGAGTTTCCTTATCAGTGAACTCAGGACAGCTTTTATCATCGGCTTTTTGATTTATATTCCGTTCATAGTAATAGATATGGTTGTATCATCGGTACTTATGAGTATGGGTATGATGATGTTGCCGCCGACAACTATTTCCATGCCGTTCAAGATTCTTCTGTTTGTACTTGCGGATGGCTGGAATCTGATAATCGGAAGCCTTGTGAAGACGTTCTATTAAGGAGGTAACTATGACAGTAGATGATGTAACTGCCATCATGAGTAACGGTTTATTCATGGTTATAAAAATAGCGGTGCCGGTTCTTCTGGTATCCCTCATAGTTGGTCTCTCTGTTTCGATTTTCCAGACTGTTACGTCCATTCAGGATCAGACTCTGACATTTGTGCCAAAGATAATTATTACTTTTTTGGCGCTTATGCTTCTCGGAAACTGGATGCTTACTGAGCTGTCCAACTATGTAGTAAAAATTTGGTCAGATTTTTCTCTGTACATTCATTAGCGGAGGATGATGACTTGATAGATTTCACATTCACCTATGGTGACCTTGAGATATTTCTGCTAATACTTGTGAGGGTGACAATGTTTGTTTATATTGCGCCCTTTTTTAGTATGAATAATACACCGCACCGGGTAAAAATCTGTTTTTCGGTATTCCTGTCTTTTCTTTTATATGGCCTTGCACCTGTGAATACCCTCGAGTATAACACGGTATTAGGCTACACCATAATTGTCCTGAAGGAGTTCTTTACGGGACTTATAATAGGTTACTCGGCACAGATATGTACTTTGATAGCTTCGCTTGCAGGACAGGTTGCCGATATGCAGGTCGGACTTTCGATGGTACAGGTAATGAGCCCTAATTCAAGAGAGCAGGTGCCTGTCTCGGCAGGTCTTTACCAGTATTCATTTCTTGCAATGATGCTTGTGAGCGGTTTGTACAGATACTTTGTTTCGGCTCTTGCGGATTCATTTTTGCTGATACCGGTTAACGGAGCGATATTCAATTCGGATAAGCTTCTTAACTCAATGATAAAGTTTTTGAGTGCGTATATGATCATCGGTTTTCGCATATGTCTTCCGATTTTTATTGTCACATTCATGATGAACGTTATTTTGGGTGTGCTCGCAAGAGTTGCACCTCAGATGAACATGTTTGCTGTTGGTATGCAGCTCAAGCTTATCGTTGGACTGCTTATTATGTATATAACCAGTACGCTGCTTTACAATGCGTCGGATTTCATATTTTCCAATATGCGACAAATGATCACGGAGTTTATAAATGACCTTATGTGAGGAGTTTGGACAACTTAATAATGGCCTTATGATCTCTTATGATTTGCAGTTTTTTGCGGATGGTCCCGGCGGTGAAAAAACCGAGGAACCCACAGCAAAAAAGTTGCAGGATGCCAGAAATGAAGGACAGGTTGCTAACAGCCGAGAGGTTGGAAATGCGGCAGGTCTTCTTGCGCTTTTTATTATGATCAGACTTCTTTACGGATATATGGGGAATAATTTTTCGGGGATGTTCAAGTATGTATATACTCAGATTCCGGACATTATAATAATGCATTCCGGAAATACTCCGTTTCAGAATATTACAGCAGTGATGAAACATGCGGTAATTATCATGTTTCTTACGGCACTGCCTTTTTTTGCTGCAGCTCTTCTTATCGGACTTGTGTCTAATGTTGCTCAGGTTGGATGGAAGGTGACAAGTAAGCCTCTTCAGCCCAAACTTAGTAAACTTAATCCGATAAACGGTTTCAAGAAGATTTTTTCTTCGAGATCTTTATTTGAACTTTTTAAATCAATTGCCAAAATAGCTATAATAAGCTTTGTTGTATATAACTATTTTACAGGTGTCACAGCGTCGCTTTTTACACTCTATGATATGCCTTTGAAACAGGCCATTGGTCTTATGGGATCGATGGTTATCGATGTTGGAATAAGGATTGCTGCGATTTATGTAATTATCGCGGCGGCAGATGTTGTCTTCCAGCGAAGGAAATTCAAGAAAGATATGAGAATGACCAAGCAGGAAGTAAAAGATGAATACAAGAATACAGAAGGAGATCCTCAGATCAAAGGACAGCAGCGTCGCCGAATGATGCAGGCTTCACAGCGTCGAATGATGCAGGAGCTTCCCCAGGCAGATGTTGTCATCACAAACCCTACGCATTATGCTGTTGCGATTTCCTATGATGCAGATCTTTACGATGCGCCTAAGGTTGTGGCAAAGGGTGAGGATTATCTGGCTCAGAGAATCAAAGATGTTGCCAAGGAACATGGCATAGAAATAGTAGAAAATAAGCCTCTTGCCCGTATGCTTTATGCAAATGTGGAAGTCGGAGAGTTTGTCCCGCCGGAGCTGTATCAGGCAGTTGCTGAGGTTCTGGCATTTGTATATCACCTGCAGGGAAAAGTGTAATTACTTAGCGAGGTTTTTTCGAGTCTGGTGAGATGTCATACAGAGTAGAGCAGAACTTCCTCTAAACTTGTGCCCCATTTTTCTCTTGAATACAATATATGGTATGCGCTATACTAATTATGTATAATTATGAAAAAATGGGGAAAGGGGGATAATCATGAATTCAGGCTTGCTTGAAACAATAAGAAAGCGTGCTTTTGATTATGGAGTAGCGCTTTATTTTGTTGCAGCTATTATGATGCTCATTATCCCTATTCCTACGTGGCTGATGGATACGCTTCTGGCGATGGATTTGTCACTTTCTTTTGTGATACTTTTTACAGCCATGTTTTCCAAGGAAGTACTGGATATGTCATTCTTCCCGACTATCCTTTTGTTCACCACAATTTTCCGTATTGCACTTAACGTATCATCTACGCGTCTTATACTCACTGGAGGAGATGCCGGAAGGGTTATTGAGGTATTCGGATCTTTCGTAGGAGCCGGAGATCTTATCATTGGTGCGATTGTGTACGGAATGCTTATTCTTGTTCAGTTCATGGTTATCAACAAAGGTTCAGAGCGTGTCGCTGAAGTATCGGCTCGATTCACACTGGATGCTATGCCCGGTAAACAGATGGCTATTGATGCCGATCTTAACACGGGAGCTATCACAGATCAGGAAGCAAAAGAGAGACGTGAGAAGATCCAGAATGAAGCGAGTTTCTTTGGAGCAATGGACGGTGCTACGAAGTATGTAAAAGGAGACTCGGTTGCAGGACTTATTATCACCATAATAAATATTGTCGGTGGTATCCTGATGGGTGTACTCAGGCAGGGGATGCCTGTAACGGATGCACTTGATAAATATTCCATCCTTACAATGGGTGACGGACTTGTAAGTTCCATACCTTCACTTCTTGTGTCGCTAAGCACAGGTATTCTTGTTACAAAAGGCGGCAAGGAAGCAGACTTTGGACCTGCTCTTATTGGGCAGCTCTTTTCCATGTCCAAGACATTGTACCTGGTTGGCGGCGTAGTGGCTGCTCTGGGCGTATTTACACCGCTTCCTAATATTTTGTATATACCGCTCGGAGGCCTTATAGCGGGACTGGGTTTCCTTATGGACAGAGAATCGAAGATTGGTGCGACTGAGGAAGAGGTTATGGCTGAAGAGGAGCAACAGGCTGAGGAAATCAGGCAGCCTGAAAATGTTACAAGTCTTCTCCAGGTTGATCCTATTGAGCTTGAATTTGGATACGGGATTATCCCGCTTGCTGATGTAAATCAGGGCGGTGACCTTCTCGACCGAGTTGTTATGATACGTAGACAGATTGCACTGGAACTTGGTACCGTGGTTCCGATTATTCGCCTGCGCGATAATATTCAGCTTAATCCCAACCAATATATCATTAAGATTAAGGGAATTCAGGTGAGCGACGGTGAGATTCTGTTTGACCACTACATGGCGATGAACCCCGGTAACGTCGAGGAGGAAATAACGGGTATTCCTACCTTTGAGCCTTCATTCCATCTGCCTGCAACCTGGATAACAGAGAGCCAGAGAGAGCGTGCGGAATCGCTCGGTTATACCGTAGTAGATCCTCCTTCAATCATTGCTACTCATCTGACTGAGGTTATAAGAAATCATATTGCAGAGCTTCTTACCAGACAGGATGTCCAGAACCTTGTTAACAATCTGCAGGAGAACAATCCTGCACTTGTTGATGAACTTGTACCTAAGCTCATGAGCCTCGGCGAGATTGAAAAGGTTCTTCAGAATCTTCTCTCAGAGGGTATTTCCATAAGAGATCTTGTTACAATTTTTGAGACACTGGCTGATTATGCGCCGTCTACTCACGATAGCGATATTCTGACTGAGTATGTAAGGCAAAGCCTCAGAAGAGCGATTTCCAACAAGTATTTCTATCCGGGTGAAACAACAAGTGTCATAACTCTTGATCCTAAGATAGAGCAGGAGATAATGCAATCAGTCAAGCAGACAGAGACAGGTGCTTATCTTACTCTTGATCCCACCAGAACCAAGGCAATCCTGAAGTCTGTCGGAGAGCAGGCTAAAAAGCTTGAGGATGCAGGAATGATACCAATTATTATGACATCGCCTATAGTGCGTATGTACTTTAAGAAGATGACAGAGGACTATTATAAAGATCTTATTGTCCTTTCATACAATGAAGTGGAACCTAATGTTGAAATGCAGTCTGTAGGAATGGTAGCGGCATAAAATGATTATTAAAAAATTTACCGGAAAAACTGAATCGGATGCTACAGAAATTGCAAAGAAGGAGCTGGGAGACAACATTGTAATAATGAATGTCAGACCGGTTAAAAAGAGTGGCTTTTTCTCTATTTTTGCGCCCTCAAAAATAGAGGTTACGGTAGCGCTTGAAGATGAACCATCGAAGATAACGAGGTCTGTTAAACCTGCAAAGGATTCAAAAACAGTAAGACCAAGTAAGCCCGCATCGATGGCAGACAAACTGTTAAAGGCCCAGGCAGACGGAGAGATTCCTCCGTTAAAAGTTTCTTCAGCTTCTCAGTCCCCTGCAACTCAGAAACGTGAGCCGATAAAGGAGCATGTCTTGCAGGAGGAGAGCAGTGCAATCGAGGAAAAGCTGGACAGTCTTCATAACCTTCTTGAGCAAAATCTCAAAAACGAGAAGGATGATGTGAAAACTGACCTGTATTCTGAGGAACAGTCGGATATACGTGAGGAAAAGAACACTGTATCGGAAGAGACGCTTTCATTTGTTCGTGTACTATACAATACTCTGATAGAAAATGAGGTTGATGAGATTTATGCAAATCAGCTTACCGATGAGGTTGAAAAGGTAAGTAAACCCAATATTCCGATGGAATATGTTCTTGCCAATGTTTATCAGAAAATGGTACTTAAATTTGGACCGGCCAGCAGAATCAAGGAGAGCCAGGATGGCCCGATAGCTGAGATTTTCATAGGTCCCACCGGCGTAGGTAAGACTACAACAATTGCGAAACTGGCTTCGGATCTATGCATAAACAGAAAGAAGAAGGTAGCACTGTTGACAGTTGATACCTACAGAATTGCTGCCGCTGAGCAGCTTCGTACTTATGCGACCATTATGGATATTCCCTTCAGAGTTATTTACTCTGTTGAAGAGATGAAGCAGGCAGCTGAGGATTTCAAGGATTATGATTACCTCATGGTTGATACGGCAGGCCACAGCCTTCATAACGAAGAGCAGAAGATGACAATGATAGGTTTTATAAATGCACTTGAAGAATGCGTAGAAACCGAAAACTATCTCGTACTTTCCGCAACAACCAAATACAGGGATCTTATTGAGATAGCTGACGGATATTCGGAGCTCGTGAAATATAAACTGATTTTCACCAAGATGGACGAGACAAGCTCAGCCGGAAATCTGTACAATATACATATGCACACGGGGGCACCTATGTCATATATAACTAACGGGCAGAACGTTCCGAGCGATATTGCCGTCTTTGATGCACAGAGAAGTGTTAAGGGGCTTCTTGGCGGAAAATAGTAGATGATTTTTGCATATTTTGATAGAATAGAAACAGGATTATTTTTATGGATCAGGCACAACAGCTAAGAGAAATTATAAAAGCAGAACATGCCCCCCAGAGACCCCTCGCCAGAATCATAACGGTTACGAGCGGTAAGGGAGGCGTAGGAAAATCAAATGTTTCAATAAATCTGGCGATACAGTTTAGAAGAATGGGACAGAGAGTCATTATTCTTGACGCGGATTTTGGCCTTGCCAATATAGAGATTATGTTTGGAACCGTACCCAAACATAATCTTAGCGATTTGATTTACCAGCATAAGAATATAAAGGACATTATTACCTGGGGGCCCGAAGGTGTCGGATTTATATCCGGAGGATCGGGAATCTCGGGTATGTATAATCTGGAAAGAAAATACCTGGTTGATATTATCGTTAATCTTGCTGAGCTCGATGCTATTGCAGATACAATAATAATTGACACCGGTGCGGGTATTTCGAGTGCAGTTATGGAGTTCCTCGTAGCAAGTGGTGAAATAATACTTGTTACCACTCCGGAACCCACATCGATAACGGATTCGTATTCTCTGCTTAAGGCATTAAACCAGCAGGAGAGATTTTCCAGAGACAATACGATGATTAAAGTTGTTTCCAACAGGGTTAATTCCGCAGAAGAGGGACAACAGTTATTTAATAAATTAAATGCTGTAGTTGCCAGATATTTAAAGCTTCCGCTTGCATATCTGGGAGCTATTCCACAGGATCAGATGTTGGCTCGCGGTGTTATGCAGCAATCACCGGTTTCAATACAGTATCCTAATTCAAAGTCAGCCAAATCTTTTGAAAAGATTGCAGCTGATCTTGTGAAGAAAACGGAGAGTGAAAAATATAAGCCAAGGGGTATGGCAGCGTTTTTTTCACATATTATTACAGGTCGCAAATTGAATTCGGAGAAAAATACCGGAGACAAAGCATCCGGTCAATAAATAAAAGGTAAGAGGGGTACCTGTATGCTTGCGGACTATATTGCGCCAGGCAACAAAATTGAACTGAAGGCCATCGGGAAGGTCTGGATGGACGATGACAGCCGCACGAAGAAAATTCACCTAAGCAAGATTACCGATGTTTTGTCAGAGGACAGAATTGAAGTACTCATGCCGATGGACAAGGGGAAGTTGGTATTACTTCCCGTGGACGGTGAATATAGTTTGTGCTTTTACAGCTCAAGGGGACTGTTCCAGTGTTACGGAAGAATCATAGACAGATATCGAAGTAACAATGTCTATATTCTGGTCCTTGATCTTCTGAGCAACCTTCAGAGGTTACAGAGAAGAGAATACTACAGATTTAGTTGTGCGTTGGAACTGAGGTCGAGGATATTCTCTGAGGAGGAAGTGGAAGCTATAAGACGAAATTGGGGACTTCTGCTTGGGACGAATAAGCCTCTTCAGCGAAGTGTAATAGTGGATATCAGCGGCGGTGGTTTACGATTTGTCGCTAATTTCCAATATGAAGAGGGCAGTACGATTTACTGCTCATATCGCTTACCCGGAAACATTAATAATGTGGAGTACGAGATGGTGTGCACCGTACTTCGGGTACAGGAACTCGAAAACAGGCCGGGACTGTATGAGCACCGCATACAGTACAGCTACATTGACGAAACTTCCAGAGAAGATATCATACATTTTATCTTTGAGGAAGAACGAAAAATTAGAAAGAAGCAAAACTAAATGTCGAAAAAAATTTTATTAGTTGATGACTCTGCACTCATGAGAACCGTACTTAGTGATATAGTTAATTCAGATTCAAGATTTCAGGTTGTAGATAAGGCTAAAGACGGAGTTGAAGCCCTTGAGTTGCTGAAGAAAAATTCATATGATGCATGTATTCTTGATATCAACATGCCTCGCATGGACGGAATTACGTTACTCAAGGAGATTAACAAAAATAAAATAAGGGTGAAAGTTATGATGTGTTCCACAGATACTAAGGAAGGGGCGAAGGTTACCCTCGACTGTTTGGAACTCGGCGCCCTTGATTTTATTCACAAACCGGATCGCGCCTCGGATTGCCGCGGCGATGATTTCACTACGACGCTTACAAGAACTCTCGCAGCAGTTTGCGATTCAAAAGCGCCGGTTAGTGCGAAGGCTTTTTCGATTGATGAAATCAAAGCCTCTCGTAAGATGGTGGATATTGTCGCTAAGCATGCAGACAAGGTCACAGGTAATCGTATCGTTGCGATTGCAAGTTCTACGGGTGGGCCTCGTGCGCTTCAGGCGGTTATTCCCAAACTTCCCAAAAATCTTAAAACACCGGTTGTACTTGTACAGCACATGCCGGAAGGCTTTACAGCATCCCTTGCTGAGAGACTTAATTCCTTATCTGAGGTTACGGTTAAGGAAGCAGCTGAAGGAGATGTTCTTCAGGCCGGCACCGTCTATATCGCGAGAGGCGGAAAGCATATGCATGTATTGACCTCCGGTGGAAAGCACACCATTCACTATGTGGACGGTCCCACAAGAGAAGGTGTAAGACCATGTGCAAACTTTATGTATGAGTCACTTATGGATTCCGATTACGACTCAATTTGTTGCGTGGTACTCACCGGAATGGGTGCTGACGGTACTGAGGGAATTAAAAATCTGAAATCGGTTAAGAAGGTACATGTCATTGGTCAGGATGAAGCATCCTGCACAGTTTATGGCATGCCTAAGGCATTGGCAACAGCTGGTCTCGTTAATCAGGTCGTTACGCTTGATGACGTAGCCCAGGAAATCATTATGAACGTAGGTGTTCGATGACTAGCTTTTCCTGATTTCTGACGCCTGCGTGAGGGTTTTCTTATGGAGGTAAAGGGATTATGGATGTTTCTCAGTATCTAGGCGTCTTTCTCGACGAAGCAAAGGAGCATCTGCAAACACTGAATGACAGCATCATGCAGTTGGAGCAGGATCCGGAGAACGAGGATTGTATTAATGAAATTTTCCGTTCTGCGCATTCCATGAAAGGAATGGCAGGTACCATGGGTTATAAGAACATGCAGAATCTTACCCATGATATGGAAGATGTATTTTCTGATGTGCGTAACGGCACACTCAAAATCGATTCAAGCATGATCGACACTTTGTTCCAGTGTCTGGATGCAATACAGGCTTATGTGGATAATATCACAGAGTCACAGGACGAAGGAACTGAGGAAAATGCTAATATTATCAAGGCTTTGGCTGATATCAGAGCTGGAGCATCAGGTGGAGGAGCAGCACCTGCAGCAGCGCCCGCAGCAGAAGCGGCACCTGCAGCAGAAGCAGCACCTGCAGCAGCGCCCGCAGCAGCGCCCGCAGCAGGAGGACCTGCACCCGATGCTGATCCTACAAAGGACTACAGAGCTATAAAGATTGATCCTGACACCAAGGGCAATTTGGAAGATATGAAGAGTCAGGGCAAAAAGCTTTATGGCCTTAATGTTAAGATACAGGAGAGCTGCATTCTTAAGGCAGCCAGAGCATTCCTCGTGTTTAAGGGAATAGAGGATATCGGCGAGCTTGTTGTTTCCGAGCCTTCTACCCAGGATATTGAGGATGAAAAGTTTGAATTCAATTTTAGTCTAATCATTTCTACAGACGAAGAAGATAAGGAAAAAATCAAAGAAATAGTAAAGAGCGTTTCTGAAATTGAGGACTGCGAGATAGGTGATTATGATCCTAATGCAGCAGCCAGCACGGAGGAAGCAGCACCCGCAGCAGCACCTGCAGCCGCAGCAGCACCTGCACCCGCAGCAGCAGCGCCTGCAGCACCCGCAGCGCCTGCAGCTAAGCCTGCAGAGAAGGCACCGGCTAAGGATGCCGGAGGCAAGAAGCCTGTTGGTAAGCCTGTTGTTAACCGCACAGTTCGTGTTGATATCGATAAACTGGATGTCCTCATGAACCTGGTAAGTGAGCTTATCATTGCGAAGAACTCTTTGATATCTGCCGCAAATTCAGCAGGAATTGTAAGTGGCAATGTAAACGAGCAGATAGAATATCTGGAAAGCGTTACTACCAATCTTCATGAATCTGTCATGAAAGTCCGAATGGTACCTATCGAGAGCGTACTCCAGAAATTCCCTCGTATGATTCGAGATCTTAATAAGCAGCTTGGCAAGACAATGGAACTGACCATGACCGGTGAAGATACTGAAATGGACAGAACCGTGGTTGATGAAATCGGTGATCCTCTGATGCACTTGTTGCGTAACAGTGCCGATCACGGTATTGAGTCCGCAGAACTTCGTGCCGAGAGAGGAAAGACCGAAGAAGGTCATATTTTCCTGCATGCGTTCCAGGATGGTAACAGCGTAGTTATCGAAGTTGGTGACGATGGTAACGGTATCGATGCTGAAATAGTTAAGAACAAAGCTATTGAGAAAGGTATCGTAACACCTGAGGAAGCAGCTTCACTTACAGAGCAGCAGTGCGTGGATTTCCTTTTCCATCCCGGATTCTCCACAGCAAAGCAGGTTACTGAAGTATCAGGACGTGGCGTAGGTCTTGACGTTGTTAAGTCAAAGATTGAGTCCCTATCCGGTGAAGTAAGTGTTAAGACAAAGCTTGGAGAAGGAAGTACCTGGCAGATCAGACTGCCTCTGACACTTGCTATCATTCAGGCTCTGATGGTTGTAGTTGGCGGTGAGAAATATGCAATTCCGCTTGATTCAATTCAGAGTATTGAGGACGTTGCTCCGACCGACATTAAAACAGTTGAGAATAAGGAGGTTATTAATCTTCGCGGAAGTGTAACTCCTATTATTCGTGTAAGCAGAGCTCTTGAAACAGAGAGCACGAAGAATGAGGATGAAGATCTTGTTGTTGTTATCACAAGAAAAGGTGATCAGCAGTTTGGTCTTGTAATTGATGAACTCATGGGACAGCAGGAAATTGTTATCAAGCCTCTTGGCAGATACATGAATAAGTGCCGTATGATAAGTGGCGCAACAATACTTGGTGATGGCGAGATAGCTCTGATCCTGGATACAAATCAGTTAGCATAACTTCCACAAAGAAAGGATAATATTATGAATGAATTAAGAGATACTCAGGATGTCGGCGAACTGATTCAGTATATTATCATCAGGCTTGGCGACGAACAGTATGGAATAGATATCAAATATATTGATAACATTGTACGTATGCAGCAGATCACAAGGGTTCCGCAGGTAGCGCATTACCTTAAGGGCGTTATCAACATTCGTGGTGTCATTGTTCCTGTAATGAGCCTCAGACTCAAGATGGATATGGAACCGGATGAGATAACGGACAAGAGCAGAATAATCATTCTTAAGGCTGAGGAAGATACTCTTATTGGAATTATTGTAGATCAGGTTAATCAGGTTCTTACTCTTGGAAGTAAGAGCATTGAAAAGGTAACCTACAGTGCCGATAAGGGCAAAAAGCTTAACAGTTTCATAAGCGGTGTTGGAAAATATGAAGGTGGGCTTGTCTCCATTCTTGATCTTGGAATGGTAGAGATGGAAGATGACAAGGCTAAGGCTTAAGAGTATTTGAAGGAGGAAGACCTTTGAGTGAAATGAGTTTGGAGAATCTGTCCAGCCAGTATTTTGATGTCTTAAAAGAGCTGGGCAACATCGGCGCAGGAAATGCTACAACAGCTCTTGCACAGATGCTTAATACTAAGGTTGATATGTCTGTACCACAGGTAAGACTTCTTGATTTTAAGGACGTCGGAGACCTGATGGGTGGTGCTGAACAGATTATGACAGGCATTTATCTGAGCGTTGAAGGGGACATTAATGGAAGTATTATGTTCCTTCTGGGTATGAAAGCAGCCAGACATCTTGTTAATATGCTTATGGGTATTAAAGACAAGGACGAAACAGTTCCTTTTGATGATACGGAGCTTTCAGCAATCAAGGAAGTGGGTAACATTATTACAGGCTCTTATCTGAATTCACTTTCTATGATTACTAATCTTAAGTTGCTGCCTTCAGTACCGTTTATTGCCATTGATATGGCGGGAGCAATACTTTCTGTGCCTGCTATTGAGTTCGGTATGATGGGTGACAAGATTCTTCTTATTGAGACAAGCTTTTTTGACACCGAGACACTGAGCGGATATTTCATTCTTCTGCCTGATATGGATGGTTACAGCAAGATACTTTCATCTCTTGGAATGGGAGATGTCACAATTAGTGGATAAGGAGCTAAGTGAATGAGTCAAATTATCAAGGTTGGTATGGCCGATCTTAATATTTGCGTCTCTCCTGACGGTATCACGACACTTGGACTTGGCTCCTGTGTAGGGATTGCTGTAAGGGATCCGGTAACGAAAATTGGCGGTTTGGCACATATTATGCTACCTGATTCTAAAGAAATAAAAAACAATTCCAATATTCCGAAATTTGCGGATACAGGAATTGATGAACTTATTAAGCAGGTAGTGGCTAAAGGTGCCAATAAATCACGCCTTGTGGCAAAGATAGCCGGTGGCGCCCAGATGTTTGCGTTTAATTCCGGCAATGCTACCATGCGTGTGGGAGAACGAAATGTAGCAGCTACGATTAAAAAACTAAAAGAACTGGGTATTCCTATTTTGGCGCAGGATACCGGAGATTCTTACGGACGTACTGTTATTTTCTATCCAGAGAACGGCAACTTTGTCATTAGAGCAGTAGGAAAACCGGAAAAGACGATATGAGTGCTGAAGAGATTACTGAAGAGAAAATAGTAGAGGCCAGCGAAGAAAAGCCGGAAGAGAAGAAAAAAGAAAGAAAATTTCATAAGGAGACAAGGGTTATTACCGAAGCTCCTAAGACAAGACTTATTACCGCTTTCGTTATGCTGCTTGGAGGTGGATTCATGGCGATATTCACACTTCTGCAGCATTACGAAATCGGAGCCTGGATTAAAACTCTTCTTTTATCATTGGCTGTTTTTTTTGTGGTTGGTAGATTTTTTGAGCTGATTGTCAGTCATTTTGACAATTTGAACAGAGCCAAAGAAGATGCAATTCTTGTTCAGGAAGAGGCTATAGCTCAAAGAGAAGCCGATGAACTTGCTGCTGCCGAAGCTGAGGCGCAGGCCGAAGCTGAGAGGCTGGCTGCCGAAGAGGCTGCTGCTTTGGCAGATGAAGAAACAGAAAACCAAAATACACCGAATGAGTATAATCCATTCGGAGAAAGCGATGATTTCGTAGTCGGGGAAGACTTTTCGGAATTTTGACAGGGACTGTTAGCTTATGGATGAGACTGGAAGAAGTAAGCTTTGGAATGAATATCATAAGAATAAAGCACCTGAACTTAGAGAGAAGCTTATTTTGGAGTATGCTCCGCTTGTGAAACTGGTGGCGGGGCGACTTTCCATGTACCTTGGCTTCAACGTTGAGTATGACGACCTTGTTGGGTATGGTATTTTTGGTCTGATTGACGCCATAGATAAGTTTGACCTTATGAAGGATGTCAAATTTGAAACCTATGCAAGCGTCCGTATAAGAGGTGCGATTCTTGATCAGATAAGGAAGATGGACTGGATTCCCAGAACCATCCGCCAGAAGCAGAAAAAAATTGAGGCGGCGATACATGAGATCGAAAAAGAACAGGGGCATCCTGCGACTGATACGGAGATAGCTTCGAAACTCGGTATTTCCGATGATGAGTATGTAAACTGGCAGAATCAGATGAAGGTTACCGGTGTTGTTTCTCTGAATGAATTTATGGAACAGGGAAGTGATGTTCCGGAGGATACCAATAATCTTGCCTCGAGTTTTGAAAAACCCGAGGAAGCAATTGAAAAAGAAGAACTTAAGAAGATGCTTGCCGAAAGTCTGGCTCTTCTTACCGATAAAGAGAAGAAAGTTATTCTTTTATATTATTACGAAGAACTGACACTAAAGGAAATAAGCAATGTGCTTGAGGTTTCCGAGTCCAGAGTTTCACAGTTGCACACGAGAGCTCTGCAAAAAATGAGAGAAAAACTCGGAAAGTACATGGGCATACTTACACAACTTGGCTAAAGGGGCTAATTGACAGGAGGGTATGAATGAACGGTTATTTTCAACTAATCACTATGCCCACTACGACCGGTATAAAGGTTTTTCCGCCTACAGATTTCGGAGAAACCCTTCAATATGATGATATCAAGGAATACCTTGATGAAAGATCAATAAGCTATAGACCACAAGTGCTGAACGAGGCTGTTACGCAAGCGACAGGAGAGCTTGTTGTTTTAAACGACAACGCGGCTTTCCCGGAAAGAGAGAGCTACAGGCTCACTATTTCCCGTGACCGTATGGAGGCCTCGGCATTTTTTTATGCGCCTTCCGAAGGTGCAGAGGAGATGACCCCTAAGGAGTTTATCGAAGATCTTGCGTACAGAAATATTGTATTTGGGATAGATTCTGAAGCTATAAGCAACTATTTCTCTGATAGAGAATATTGCAAGGAAATCGTGGTGGCAAAAGGGTCAAAAACAAGAGAAGGGACCAATGCGAAGGTTGATTATACTTTCAAGGCGGATTTGCATGCGAAACCCACTATGCGTGAAGACGGTAGTGTTGACTATTTTAATCTGAATATTATTAACCATGTACATAAAGGCGAGCAGCTTGCCATACTAACGCCCGAAGACCCCGGAGATCCCGGACAGAATATTTATGGCGAGATTTTGAATCCTCATCCCGTAAAGGCATTAAAGCTTGTTCCAGGCAAAAATACTTATCTTTCCGAGGATGGGCTCGTTTTGTATGCTGATGCAGATGGGCATGTCACTTTGAAGGACGGTAAAGTTACGGTAAGTAACGTTATAGAGTTTGAAAACGTTGATGTCTCGACGGGAAATATAAATTATGACGGAAGTGTGGTAGTAAAAGGAACTGTAGCATCAGGTTTTTCAATTAAAGCAGGTGCAAATATTATCGTAAAAGGTGTTGTTGAAGGTGCCAGCTTAAATGCCGGAAGCGATATTATTCTGGAACGCGGCATTAACGGTATGGGTAAAGGAGAAATAAAGGCCGGAGGTAATATTGTTACCAAGTTTATTGAAAATTCGAAAGTAACTGCGAAAGGAAGTGTTACAAGCGAGAGTATCCTTCATTCAAATGTTTCTTCCGGAACGGAAATCAACGTTTCCGGTAAAAAGGGATTTATTGCGGGCGGCAGAGTTACAGCTACTGATAAGATAACTGCAAAGGATCTTGGAAGTGATATGGGAGCCACAACCATTATTGAAGTTGGTGCGGATCCCAACATAAAAGTAAGAATAAGGGAACTTCAAAAGGCAGTTTCGGATTCGACCAAGCGTCTGGTTACTATAAAGCCAACCGTTGAGTCCATTACAAAAAGACTTAGAACAGGCGGACAGCTTTCGCCGGAACAGACCAGACAGGCTCAGCAGCTTATCACAATGAATAAAGTTCTGGTATCTCAGATTGAGAAGAACAATAAAGAACTTGAGCAGCTTCAGCAAAAGCTTGCGGATTCAAAGGATGCTTACGTCGTAGTTGAAGGGACGGCATATCCGGGAATTACAATTCATATCGGTGATCAGCAGACTACGCTCAAAACAGAATCTACTTATTGCAGATTCGAACTTAGGGATGGATATGTAAAAACCGGGCCAATATAATGTTTTTGGCGTTTTGGTACGATATAATAATTATAGAAAGGGGAGATATATTGCGGGAGAAGGGAGGTAAATATGTCGATTAACAGAATTGATTTTCAGGGCAATGTTTTAAGAACTAACGATTTTTCACAGATTAAGCAAAATGAAGACAACAAGGTCTTCACTGATCAGAATGCCTTCCAGACCGAGTTCAACAAAGAAGTTGATCAGAAGTCCAATTCTGTGATTAAGAAAGAAGATGTCTCCCAGCAGGAAAAAGAAAAACACGATGCCAAAGAAAAAGGAAAAAATGAGTACTTTGGAAATGGCGGAAAAGGTAAAAACAAGTATAGAACTCCCGAGGAGCTTGAAAAGCTGTCTGAAACCCTTATAGGGGCCGATGGAAAGCCTTTGGATATGCATATTTCCTCGGGGTTTGACTTCAAAATCTGAACACTTTATAATACTAGATAATGTATTTCGTTATGGAGGAGCGGGATACTTTGCTCGAGTGGGGATGTTATGATAAGTGTCACGGAAATAATTTTAATCGCCGCCGGAGTCCTGGCGGTTATAATAGGGTATCTGATTCCGGGAGGCAAAGAGGCTGCCGGTTTCGATTTTGACAAGACCAATCAGAAGATAAATGATATGGTTTCCAAAGCGATCAAGAATTCTCAGGGACAAATCGATGAGATGCTTGATGATTGCATGGAGGAGGCAATTAATAAGGCCGAGCGTGCAATGGACAGGGTAACCAACGAGAAGATGTCTGCCATAAGCGAATATTCAGATACTGTCATGAATGATATCCATAAAAATCATGATGAAGTAGTTTTTATGTATGATATGCTTAATGACAAGCACAAGAACCTCAAAAACACTGTTTCTGAGGCTAATCGTGCTGCCAAGGAAGTAAAGGAAGCAGAAGCTAAAAGGCAGGCTGAGCTTGAGGAAGAGGCCAAAAAACAGGTTGAACTGGAGGCTCAGGCCAGAGAACAGGCTCTTCGCGAAGAGGAAGAAAGAAGACAGGCAGAGCGTGAAGCGGAAGCGCGAAGAAGAGCTGAGATAGAGGCTGAAGCAAAAAGAAAAGCGGCTGAGGAAGAAGCAAGACTACGCGCCGAGGAAGAAGCCGCAAGACAGGCTAAGTTACAAGAAGAAGCCGCAAGACAGGCCAGATTACAGGAAGAAGCGAAGCAGGCGGAGATTGAGGCAGGGGTGCAGGAGGAATCAGCACCGCAGTTTTCATCACTTGCCGATATTCTTGACAGAGCTGATGCTGCTGCAGCTAAAAAGACTCAGAACAGAGTAATAGGTTCGGAGCCTGAAAGTGCAGCCCGGGCTATGTCGGAAGAACTGGAGTATTATGATAACGAGCCAATGGAACTTCGCTCACAATATTGGCCGGATTCAGATGAGAATGATTTTCTTGATGATATTGCTGATGAGGTTATTGAGAACACTCCCCTCGTACAGCCTGAAATTCAGACTGTTGTTGCTGTAGATGATTCTACTGAACAAATCCCAATGGAAGAGGCACCTGCTCAGGTTGAAAAGCCTGCGAAGGTAGTTTCAATTTCCGATGCTACAAGGAAAAAGACTATTGAAGAGGTGGTTGTTCCGAATAATGATGTAATAAGTGATCCCGCTTCAAGAAATCAGAAAATACTTGATATGCATAAGGCAGGAAAGTCAGCGGTAGTCATTGCGAGAGAACTGAGACTTGGCATAGGAGAGGTTAAGCTTGTAATAGATCTTGCCGGAAAACATAAGAAAAACCGCAGTTCAATAATGTAACAGCGGTTTTGGGGGAATGAAAGAGTTATCATGAAACTAAAATATTATTTAAGGGGACTTGGTCTCGGAATTGTCCTTACAGCTGTGATAATGGGTATTGCGCTTGGAAAACGTACTGCCAAAATGAGTGATGAGGAAATAATAAAGAGGGCTAAGCAGCTCGGGATGGTTGAAGCCGAAAGTACGTTGTCAAGCTATTCGGAGACGGCTAAGAATTCGGAGGTAATCGATGAAGCCAATAACACTGCATCCGATTCGCAAGTGGATGAAAAAGGAGAAGAAATATTTGAAGAAATCCACGAAGACGAGTCTGCGGCAGGTGAATCAGTTCCTGAAGTGGATGAAAAGACGCAGGAGAGCGAACCGACTGGAGAAAGCAGTGAAAGCATTTCAGCCGAAGAAGATGTTAAGCTCGCTTCGGATGACGCTTCTGAAACAGCTTCCACAGAAACTCTTCAAGCCGAAAAAACAGGAGCAGAAACTTCAGAAACAGAAACTTCAACAGACGAGTCAGAAACTGCCCCGGAAGAAGCCTCAGTAAGTGAAGCTGCTTCTGCAAACGATTCTTCTAATGAAAGTTCAGAAACTTCTCAGGTGGCAAACAGCAGTGATACAAATTATGTGGTTGTTGTTTTGCCAAGCGGCAGTGATTCGGATGACTGTGCCAGAATTTTAAGAGAGGCAGGAATTATTACTGACGGAGTTGAGTATAATAACTACCTTATAAGTACCGGGAAGGATAGATTTATACGATCCGGAACGAAACAGATCCCTCGAGGTGCTTCCTTTGAGGAGATCACATCAATAATTACCAAATAAAAATGTCTTGTCAAAAGCCCAAAATCATGGTATTCTTATGAAGCTGTGAGCATTTGGGTTTTTTTATGCCCATTTTTAGCTGACAGTGTAGCAAATAAACACGTATTTCCAGATTTCATCCGGTGTCTGACATGGATAGGGTGATAGCTTTCCGGAGGATTTAACGCCCCTTCGGGCAAAAAGAGCAAAGAAATGCGGAAGATTAACCAAATGGAGGTAATAACATGAGCGTTGTATCTATGAAACAGTTACTTGAAGCAGGTGTACATTTCGGACACCAGACCAGAAGATGGAACCCTAAGATGGCTCCTTACATCTTCACAGAGAGAAACGGTATCCACATTATCGATCTTCAGAAGTCAGTTGTTAAGGTTGACGAGGCTTACAAGGCAGTATTTGAGATCGCATCACAGGGTGGTACAGTTCTTTTCGTTGGTACTAAGAAGCAGGCGCAGGACGCAGTTAAGTCTGAGGCTGAGCGTTGCGGCATGTACTATGTAAACGAGAGATGGCTTGGTGGTATGCTTACCAACTTCCGTACAATTCAGAGCAGAATTGATCGTCTTAAGAAGCTTGAGAAGATGCAGGAAGATGGTACTTTCGATGTTCTTCCTAAGAAGGAAGTTGCACAGCTCAAGAAGGAATATGAGAAGCTTGACAAGGTTCTTGGCGGAATCCGCGATATGAAGAGAATCCCTGATGCTATCTTTGTAGTAGATCCTAAGAAGGAAAGAATCTGCATTCAGGAAGCTGAGGCACTTGGTATTACACTTATCGGTATCGGCGATACAAACTGCGATCCTGATGAGCTTGATTTCATCATTCCCGGAAATGATGATGCTATCCGTGCAGTAAAGCTTCTTGTTGGTAAGATGGCTGACGCTGTTATCGAGGCTAACCAGGGTGCAGAGAACCTTACATCTGAGGAGCAGGTTGCAGACGAAGAGGCTGCAGAGGCTACTGAGGAGTAATCCTTATTCAGAATATTATTTGAAAAATATAATTTAAATATCGTGGAGGATAATACACATGGCTATCACAGCAGCAATGGTTAAAGAGTTACGTGAGTCTACCGGCGCAGGTATGATGGAGTGCAAGAAGGCTCTTACTGAGACAAACGGAGACATGGACGCAGCAGTTGAGTTCCTTAGAAAGAACGGTCAGGCTAAGGCTGAGAAGAAGGCTAGCAGAATCGCAGCTGAGGGCCTTACAAGAATCGCAGTTAAGGATGATAAGACTGCAGCAGTTGTAGAGGTTAATTCAGAGACAGATTTCGTTGCTAAGAACGAGCAGTTCCAGACTTTTGTTGAGGCAGTTGCAAAGCAGGCTGTTGAGTCTGACGCTAAGGATATGGATAGCTTCATGGCTGAGAAGTGGAATGTTGATACTTCTAAGACAGTTCAGGAAGCACTTATCGATATCACAGCAGTTATCTCTGAGAAACTCAGCATTCGTCGTTTCGAGAAGGTTACTGCAGAGAACGGTATTGTAGTACCTTATGTTCACGGTGGCGGAAGAATTTCTGTTCTTGTTGAGGCAGATACAGATGTTGTTAACGATAACATCAAGGATGCTATCAAGAACATTGCAATGCAGATTGCAGCACTTTATCCTAAGTATGTTGATATGAACGATGTTTCTGAAGAGTTCAGAAACCATGAGAAGGAGATTCTTCTTGCTCAGGCTACTAAGGAGAATGAAGAACTTCCTGAAGGAAAGAGAAAGCCTCAGCAGATCATCGAGAAGATGCTCGAGGGCCGTCTCCAGAAAGAGCTTAAGGAGATCTGCCTTAACCAGCAGGTTTACGTAAAGGCTGAAGATGGTAAGCAGACTGTTGCTCAGTATGTTGCTCAGGTTGCTAAGGAGAATGGCGCAAACCTTTCTATCAAGCGTTTTGTTCGTTTTGAGACCGGTGAAGGCATCGAGAAGAGAGAAGAGAACTTCGCAGAAGAGGTTGCTAAGCAGGCAGGAATGCAGTAATATTCCTATCAAGTATTAGATTTGATTGCCCTTGCCGTTATATAACGGCAGGGGCGTTTTTATTGAATAATATCGAAAAAGTTTGTTTGGGAGGAGTTATAGATGGGGGCAGTTAATCTTAAAGGTACGGGAAAAGGAATTATCCTTGAACTGGATCCCAAGGAGTCATTTGAGATTCTTGTTAAAGAGATTGCTGACAAGTTCCGTGAATCAAAATCCTTTCTGGGGAAAGCCTCTATGGGGATGATAATAAGAGGCAGGACTCTTTGTGACAAAGAAGAGAATGAAATTCTTGATACTATTTCCAATAATTGCGATATAGATGTGTGCTGTGTTATCAGAGATGATCCGGACACCGACAGAATTTTTGCAAGCTATGTAAAACAACCTGTAATTGTACAACAGGAAGAGGATAGTAAACCGGATGAAGAACAGTTAGGGATTGATCCGGATATTATAAAAAAACAGGCAGATATACATACGGGTAATCTGAGATCCGGCCAGGACCTTTCTTTTGTCAAAAGTGTAGTAATTCTGGGGGATGTTAAACCCGGAGCATCAGTAAGTTCGGAGGGCAATATTTTTGTTATGGGGGCTCTTAGAGGCAGCGCACATGCAGGAAGCACAGGCGATGAGAGTGCTTTTATAATGGCGTTGGAGCTTGATCCACTGCAGGTCAGAATTGCCGATAAGATTGCTATTTCTCCGGATTCAGATGAGGGCCCCAGGCTGAAAATGAAAAGTTTTATGAAAGGTCAGACTGACAAAAAGACCGAGGTGGCATATATTTTAAACGGACATATTGTAAAAGATGTTTACGGCGCAGCATTTTTGAGAGATAATCGTTTTATATAAATTTTCTATGGAGGGTTGTATGGGAGAAGTAATAGTCGTAACTTCCGGCAAAGGCGGTGTTGGAAAAACAACAACTACTGCAAATATTGGTACAGCGCTTGCAAAGCTTAACAAGAAGGTTGTGCTGATTGATACCGATATTGGGCTAAGAAACCTTGACGTTGTCATGGGGCTTGAAAATCGAATCGTGTATAATCTTGTCGATGTTGTTGAGGGGAGTTGTAAGGTGAAGCAGGCGATGATAAGAGATAAGAGATTTGATACTCTATTTCTTTTGCCGGCGGCACAAACCAAAGATAAGACCAGCGTGACACCTGATCAGATGAAGATGCTTTGTGAGGAACTGAAGCAGGAATTTGATTATGTTATTATGGATTGTCCTGCCGGTATAGAGCAGGGCTTTAAGAATGCTATAGCAGGTGCAGAAAGAGCTATTGTTGTTACTACTCCTGAGGTTTCTGCTGTACGAGATGCAGATAGAATAATTGGTCTTCTGGAAGCTAATGAGATAGGACAGACTCAGCTTGTTGTCAATAGAATAAGACCGGATATGGTTAGAAGAGGCGATATGATGAGCGCCGATGACGTTGTGGATATCCTTGCTATTGATCTTCTTGGCGTCGTACCGGACGATGAGAATATAGTTATTGCAACCAATAACGGAGAACCGCTTGCAGGTGACAGCACACTTGCGGGACAGGCATATATGAATATATGCCGAAGGATACTTGGTGATTCTGTTCCGTTCCTTGATCTTGATGAGAGAAAGGGATTGTTCGCAGCTATAGCCAGCGTTTTCCATAGGTGATAGGGGGATATGTCATGAATCTGACAGATGTTTTTAAGAAAAAAACTTCCGGTCAGGCAGCCAGGGATCGCCTTAAACTTGTTCTGGTTTCTGACAGGCAGAACTGTTCACCTGAAATAATGGATCGAATTAAAAATGATATAATCGAAGTGCTTTCAAAATATGTTGAAGTGGATAAAGAAGGCCTTGATATTAAGTTTACACAGATGGATACAGAAGGGACAGGCGATGAAAAGAAATGCGTTCCTGCCCTATATGCGAATATACCGATTAAGAATATTAAGCATCAGGTGAAAGAATAAAAATATGAGGATGCGGTCAGCATCCTTTTATTTTGAAATCAATCATTTAAATTTTGATTATATTTTTATTAAAAATATTGATTTTGACTGGCAATGTGCTATTATAAGATAGCAGTATAATTGCTCGCAATTTAATTTGTTGTTATTTGGAGGGAAAAATGAGTAAAGAAAACTTTGATCAATTAAAGCTTGAGAATCAGCTATGTTTTCCGCTTTATGCTTGTTCTAAGGAGATAATAAGGGCTTATAAGCCTTATCTGGATGAACTGGATCTGACATATACTCAGTACATCACGATGATGGTACTGTGGGATAAAAAGGAGATGAATGTAAAGAGCCTTGGGGAATGCTTATACCTTGACTCCGGTACTCTTACGCCTGTTTTGAAGAAACTTGAGAGTAAAGGATATATAAAAAGGACCAGATCCAAGACAGATGAGCGTAATCTTCTAGTATCTATTACACCTGAAGGAGAGTCGATAAAGAATCAGGCTAAAGATATCCCTGGAAAAATAGGAAACTGCGTAAAGCTTTCCGAAAATGATGCTAAAGAACTTTACAGATTGCTATATTTGATCATTTCGAAAGTTCGCTAAAATTTTTATAAATTATTTGTTTTTTTTATAACAATTTTTTATGAAAAACTTAATGTTTTGTGGTAGTATATTTAAGGCAACTTTTGCGGTCTTTTGCAAGGGATTTGCATAATATTATTATCCTGAAAGGGGTGGAGAATCTTTGACTATTTCAATTCTAAAAGCAGTAAGTTTCCTGATTCTTTTTCCATTTGTAATTGCAGTTCTTATGTTCTGCATTAAGAATTCATCACTACTGCGCAATTTTGTTGCAATTGTAGGAGGATTCAGTGTTATGGCTACCGCTATAATGGTAGGCATAAGGGTTCTTTCCATGAAGGGAACTACTCGCAATACATATCTGACTGCGACTGCTCCACATGATCATATTATCATGGGAGGAGAGCTTCTTCTCATGGCAATAGTTGTTTTCCTGAGTATAAAGTATAAGAAGTATTATGCTATACTTTTGTCCATGGTGGGTACAATTCCGGTACTTGCGATGGATTTATCAGGTTATGCGGTAGAGGGAGCGCCTCACTTAAGAGTGGATTTCCTCTCAGCAGTTATGATACTTATTGTTGGTATTGTGGGTATCCTGATCTGTATCTACGCAGTTGGTTATATGAAGGACTATCATAACCACCATACTGAGGTAGAGGACAGATCCAATTATTTCCTGGCACTTTTGTTTGTTTTCGTAGGTGCCATGTTCGGGCTCATTGTGTCCGACAATCTCGGATGGATCTATTTCTTCTGGGAAATCACAAGTGTTTGTTCATTCCTTCTCATCGGCTATACAAGAACCGAGGAAGCTGTAAACAACAGCTTCAGAGCACTTTGGATGAACCTTCTTGGCGGATGCGGATTTGGAGCGGCTCTTCTTGTCTGCAATCTTGTTCTTGGTATTTCAAACTTAAGTCAGCTTACAGCACTTGTTCCGAGACAGAATATGTTTGTAATGGTGCCTGTAACACTTATTGCATTTGCTGCTCTTACAAAGAGTGCACAGTTCCCGTTCTCAAGATGGCTCCTTGGAGCGATGGTTGCGCCTACTCCCAGTAGTGCACTTCTTCACTCAGCTACCATGGTTAAGATTGGTGTATATATGCTCATCAGACTTTCACCCATGCTTAACGGAACCTTCACAGGTGTAATGATCACTGTTATCGGTGGATTCACATTCTTTGCAGCTTCACTTCTTGCTATCACAGTAAGTGATGGTAAAAAGGTACTTGCTTATTCAACAATTTCAAACCTCGGACTTATCACAGCCTGTGCTGGTACAGGTACTACAGAGGGTGTATGGGCAGCTACAATGCTTATTCTTTTCCACGCTGTATCAAAGTCACTTCTGTTCCAGACAGTCGGCGATATCGAGAACTGCATGCACAGCCGTGACATTGAGGATATGCATGGTCTTATTATCAAGCTTCCTAAGCTTGCATTCATAATGATCATCGGAATTTGCGGAATGTTTATGGCTCCTTTCGGAATGCTAGTTTCAAAGTGGGCTGCTCTTAAATCATTCGTTGATTCAAACTCTGTATGGCTTGTTCTTTTCCTTGTATTTGGTTCAGGTTCAACATTGTTCTATTGGGCTAAGTGGCTTGGAAAGATTTGTACTGTTATTCATCAGTCTTATGAGCTCGAGGATATTACTCCCAAGAGTGAGATGATTTCACTTGTACCGCTTACTATGATGATCATTATCATGTGCTTCGCTTTCCCGAAGATGTCTGACATCATGGTTCAGCCCGTACTTAATGAGGCATTCCACAAAAATATTCCAAATGTTATCGGTGGTTCCGATGTCATCATAATGATGATCATGGTAGCCATGATATTTGCTATTCCTATAGGAAGCAGAATACTTGCCATTGGTAAGAAGAGTAAGATGACTATGTCCTATGTTGCCGGTGTTAATGCCGGTGATGACCGTAATTATATTGACTCTTTCGGAAAGGCAAGACCTCTGTATATGTCAAACTGGTATATGACAGAATACTTCGGAGAGGATAAGCTTCTTGTTCCCAGTATTGTGATTTCTGCAATAATCGTAATCGTAATGCTGATTATAGTTTGCGGAGGTGCTTTCTGATGATTATGACAGTGATTAAGGTTGTTCTTTATATTTTACTCGCACCCATCCTGGGTGGACTCATGGAAGGTGTTGACCGTGTCGTATCAGCCAGAATGCAGAGAAGACAGGGACCTCCGCTTTTCCAGCCGTTTTATGATGTTTATAAGCTTCTTGCAAAGCAGACCACTGTTGTTAACAGTATTCAGGTTCTCTTTGTGATTGCTTATACAATATTTACTATTTTTACAGGTGCACTTTTCTTTGGTGGCGGTGATATGCTGCTGGTATTCTTCGCTCTGTCAATGTCAGAGGTTATGATGGTTCTTGCTGCATATTCAACAAACGGCCCTTACAGTGCGCTTGGAGCAAACCGTGAGCTTTTGCAGATGATGTGTTATGAGCCCATGATTCTTTTGGTTGCCATTGGTTTTTATGAAGCAAACGGAAGCTTTATGGTAAATGATCTTATTCATGCTGCAAACCCTGCAATCATTAAGATTCCCGGAATGCTCATCGGATTTTTGTTTATACTTACAATCAAGTTTAGAAAATCTCCTTTTGACATGAGTACTTCTCATCACGCACACCAGGAGATGGTTAAGGGTCTTACCTCTGATATTTCAGGTACGAACCTTGCTTTCTATGAGATAGCGGAATGGTATGATGAAGTCCTTATGATGGGTATCGTTGCAATGTTCTTTATTTACAACAATCCTATCAGTATCGTTTGGGCTGTTATTGCATGCATAATATTCTATCTCATGGAGACACTGATAGATAACATATTCCCCCGTGTTAAATACATGGCGATGCTTATTTCCAGCTGGGTAGTAATTCTTGTAACAGCCGGAACAAACTTGCTTATCTTAAGTGTAATTAAGTAAAAGGAGAAACTATGAAAATTTCAAAATCACCCTGGGTGTTACATTATGATGGATCCAGTTGCAACGGATGTGATATTGAGGTTCTTGCAACGATGACTCCACTTTATGACGTTGAAAGATTTGGAATTATAAATACAGGAAATCCCAAGCATGCTGATATTCTGCTTCTTACAGGCGGTATAAATGCTCAGACAGCACCCGTTGTAAGACAGCTTTATAACCAGATGCCGGATCCCAAGGTAGTTATTGCCTGCGGAATTTGTTCCTGTGACGGTGGTATCTTCAAGGAGTGCTATAACATTCTCGGAGGTTCCGATAAGGTAGTTCCTGTTGATGTATATGTTCCCGGATGTGCAGTAAGACCTGAGGCACTTATTGATGGTGTGGTTAAGGCACTTGCAATCCTTGAGGAAAAGAGAGTTAAGGTTAAGGAATCAATGAAGCAGGGTTACTGCACAGTTGATTACAGTAAGATTGCAGTTCGTATGAAGGCTGAGGATTATGATCCGGCTACGCAGTATGATGCAGTTTTGACAGAAGAGGCATTAAGAGAGCAGGCAGAGGCCAAGATGGCACAGACAGCTAAGCCTGCACCTAAGCCGGCAGCGCCCGCTGCTGCAGCTCCTGCGAAGGCAGCTGCACCCGCAGCACCTGCAACTGAAACAGCTGCGCCTAAAAAGGATGAAGGAGGAAACGCCTGATGAATACAGAATTTAAGATTGTTAAGGCGGAGGAAGTCATCGACGAGGCGCAGAAGCTGAAGTTTGATGGTTACCATCTTATGCAGCAGTGTGCGACAAAGACCGCTGAAGGCTATGAACTTGTATACAGCTTTGGCAAGGCACTTGAGGTATTACAGGTCAAGATAATCCTTGAGAATGATCAGCCCATAAACAGTATCAGTCATGTTTTTCCCTGTGCTTTTCTTTATGAAAACGAGATGCATGACCTGTTCGGAATAGATATTCAGATGATCAGTCTTGACTACAAGGGTAATTTCTATAGAACAGCTATAGAAACTCCATTTAAGTAACTTCCTTGTGATTAGTTTGTGTAAATAACGTAAATAGAAAGAGGAGATTCTATGTCAACTAGAAGTGTAATTCCTTTCGGACCTCAGCATCCTGTATTGCCGGAGCCCATACATCTTGATCTGGTACTTGAGGATGAGAAGGTTGTCCAGGCTATTCCTTCCATTGGTTTCATCCATCGTGGTCTGGAAAAGCTTGTAGATAAAAAAGATTTTCATGAAATGGTATATGTAGCAGAGCGTATCTGCGGTATCTGCTCACTTGGTCATGGACTTGGCTATTGTGATGCTGTCGAGCACATTATGGACCTTGAAGTGCCTGACAGAGCGAAGTTCCTTAGAACAATGCTTTCAGAGCTTAGCAGAATGCATTCACATATGCTTTGGCTTGGTCTTCTTGCAGATGCATTTGGTTTTGAGTCATTATACATGGAGTGCTGGAGAATCCGTGAAGAGATTCTTGATATGTTTGAGATGGCAACCGGTGGTCGAGTTATCTTCTCCATCATGAAGATTGGCGGACTTCGCCGCGACATTCCGGACGATATGCTCAAGGATTTCAGACAGAGACTTGATAGTATTGAAGAAGGCCTTAAGATGGTTAGCAAGCCTTTCTTCGATGATGTTGCTGTTAAGAACAGACTTGTAGGTGTTGGTATCCTTACTCCCGAGAAGGCAGATCTTCTTGGTACAGCAGGTCCTTTCCTTCGTGCAAGTGGTATTGCAAGAGATATCAGATCAACAGGCTATTGCGCATATAATAAGATTGAGTTTGAGCCTATCATCAGCACAGATTGCGATTCTTATGCTCGTACAGAAGTGCGTATCAAAGAGCTCTATCAGTCAATTGATATTATGAGACAGTGTATCGATAAGATGCCTGCAGGTGAGGTTGATTTACAGGTTAAACCTAATCAATTGCCTAACGGTGAGTACATGGCAAGAATTGAGCAGCCAAGAGGTGAAGCTCTTTACTATGTAAAAGCGAACGGTACAAAGTTTATCGATCGTATGAGAGTTAGAACTCCCACATTTGCTAATATTCCTGCACTTGTTGATATTCTGGCAGGATGTGATTTCGCAGATGTTCCGATTCTCGTACTTACCATTGATCCTTGTATCAGTTGTACAGAACGCTAACGCTTATTTAGAAAGAAGGTAGAGAGATTTGAGTCTAATAAATTTTAACGGTACAGTATTAAAAAATCTGTTCTCAAAACCTGCGACTCGTAAATATCCTTTCGAGCCAAAGGTATATCCTGAGCGTACTCGCGGTCATGTACAAAACGACATGGACGTGTGCGTACTTTGCGGTCTTTGTTCCATAAAGTGTCCGACACATGCGATAACTGTTGATAAAACTGAGAAGACCTGGTCAATCAGACCTATGAGTTGTATTCAGTGCAGATGCTGTGTTGATAACTGTCCTAAGAAATGTCTTTCTATGGACACTCACTTTACAGAGCCCGGAACCGAAAAGGTTACCAAGACCTTTAAGCAGTCAGAAAAGGCTATTGCAGCTCAGGAAGCACTTATGAAGGCAGCCAAGGAACGTGCGGCAGCCGCAGCGGCAGCAAAGGCAGCTGCAGCAGAGAAAAAGGACGAATAAAAATGAAAGCACTTATCCGTGTTACAGGGGCTGTCCAAGGCGTTGGTTACAGACCGTTTGTAGCAGAGCTTGCAAATAAATATGAGCTCAGAGGAGAAGTGAAGAATCTTGGTGGTATAGTGGAAATAACTGCTGAGGGTGATGGTGATAAGATTAGTTCATTTGCAGATGAACTTAGGACTAATTCACCCTCGGGAAGTATTGTTTTAAGAGTATCACTTGATTATTCAAAATGTAACGAACCGGAAGGTCAAAGTGACCATTCCGGTTTTCGTATTGTAGAGAGCAGCGGAGAATTTGATAAAAATTATTTGCCTGTATTTCCGCCGGACATAGGTATATGTCCGGAATGTATGAAAGAACTTCTTGATAAAAAAGACAGAAGGCATCGGTATCCGCTCATAAGTTGTGCTTCCTGCGGACCAAGATTCAGTATATTAAAAGAACTTCCCTATGACAGAGAGACGACCACAATGGGCGTCTTTTCAATGTGCCCGGTTTGTGAAAAGGAGTACAGAAGTGGGAGAAGAAGACATGCCCAGACAATATCCTGTCATGACTGCGGCCCTCAAATCGTTTTCAGGAGCGGAAGTGATGGTGATTTCTTCGAAAAAGAAGATGCTTTGTCACAGGCGATACGGGTTATTAGAGATGGCGGCATTATAGGGATAAAAGGAATAGGCGGATATCAACTTGCTGCTAGTCCATATAATTACGATACGGTAAAAAGACTGCGTCTGCTTAAGGGAAGAGAACAAAAGCCATTTGCAGTTATGTTTGATTCGGTTCGGAAAATAGAGCAGTTCTGTTTTGTTTCGGAACTTGAAAAGAAATATTTGGAATCTTCGGCAAGACCTATAGTTCTTTTGGATAAAAAAGAGGATCCTTTTGCGGAAAATGTATGTGGAGATTCAAGGCAGATAGGTGGATTTTTACCTTCATCAGGGGTTCACAGATTACTTACTCTTGAACTTTCCGAACTTATCGTGACAAGTGGCAATATTTCCGGGGAACCGATGATAACAGATGATACGGTTTTTGCTGATAAATTCGGGGATAGCATTGACGGGATACTCTATTATGAGCGTGATATTTTGAGACCGCTTGATGATTCAGTTTTACAGATTTATCGAACAGAAGACGACTATGAATGTCCAAGGTTCATAAGGCGCGCCAGAGGATATGTGCCGCTCCCGATGTTTTTGGAAAAGCCGCTTAAGGAAAAAATACTGTATGAGGCTTATGGAGCGGATCTTAAGAATTCCTTTGCTATAGGCTTTGGGGATAGAATTATCCAGAGTCAGTTTTTGGGAGATATGGAAGACTATAGTGTACTAAAGCTTCAAAGATATGAACTGGCGGAATTCGAGAAGCTTTTTAGAACTGACAATTTAAGTACTGAAAAGAAAATTGTCATTTCAGATATGCATCCGGGATATCATTCATCTGCTCTTGCAGATGAGGCTGGTGGGGAACATCTGAAGATTCAGCATCATCACGCTCATATTGGTTCTGTCATGGCGGAAAATGCACTTACAGAGTGCATTGGTGTAGCATTTGATGGTACAGGCTACGGAACTGATAATACTATTTGGGGCAGCGAATTTCTTATCTGCAGGAGCGGAGATTTTGAGAGGGCAGGACATTTTAAGAGTGTGAGAATTGCAGGTAGTGATGAGGCTATGAAAAATGCGGAAATATCTGCATTCTGCTATCTGTATGATTCAGGTATAGATATACCTGACCATATTCTGAATGAGTCGGAAAAAGGATTACTGAAGGCAGCGCTTCAAAATAATATAAATGTACACAAAAGCTCAGGAATGGGGCGGCTGTTTGATGCTGTAAGCTGTATTCTCGGGGTATGTAATTACAATTCCTATGAGGGTGAGTGTGCTATAAAGCTTCAGAATAAGGCTGAGGATTATTTGAAATCCCGGAAATCCGATGAGATTGTCAAAGACCTTCCGATTTCAGATCTGATCAGGATTAATTATGATAATGAAGAATACATTCCTGATATGCAAAAGCTCCTTGGGTATCTGACTGATAATGCCAATAGAAAGGATATCGGCATGCTCGCATATGCCTTTCACAATGTGATAGCGCAAATAACTTTAAGAGTATGTCTGAAACTCAGAGAAAGGACAGGACTTAACAGCATATGCCTTTCTGGCGGAGTTTTTACCAATAGGGTTCTTTTGTCATTATGTGAAAGATTACTTGTAAATGATGGTTTTGTGGTATACTATAACCGCGTTTTTCCTACAAATGATCAGGGAATAAGCGCAGGTCAGATATATCTGGCAGACTTAAAGGAAAAATCAAATTAGTATTTATGATATTTGAAAGGAATAATTATGTGCGTAGCAATACCCGGTCGTATTACGCAGCTTAACGGAACAAAGGCAACTGTGGATTTTTCGGGCAACACGGTTGAGGCAGAGGCAGGACTTGTAAAGGTGAAAATCGGAGACAGAGTTCTGGTACATGCAGGCTGCATAATTCAGACAATGAGCGATGAAGAAGCAGATGAGATAGAAGAACTTTTCCGGGAAATAGAGGATATTCAGATTTAATTTATGAATAAATTAGAGCTTATAAAGGAAAAACTAAAAAATTATGACGGCGAAGAGCTCCGTTTTATGGAAGTTTGCGGAACTCACACTGCGGCTATTTCTGAAAATGGTATACCGGGGATGATATCGCCCAAAATCCATCTGATATCAGGTCCCGGATGTCCGGTATGTGTTACTGTCACAGCAGTAATTGACAGGCTTACAGAGCTGGCACTCACTGACAATACTACAGTGCTTACTTTTGGGGATCTTTTAAGGGTAAAAGGCTCAAAGATGAGCCTTGCCGATGCAAGGGCAAACGGTGGCAGCGTCGAGATGCTCTATTCTCCGATGGATGCTGTGAAAATGGCAAAGAATAACCCTGACAGGAATTATGTTTTTGCAGCTATCGGGTTTGAGACTACAACCCCCGTTTACGCTATGGTATTAAAAGAGATTATCTCGCAGGATGTTCATAATTTAAAGCTCCTGACATCCCTTAAGACTATGCCCCAGGTGATAAGATGGGTTTGCAAAAATACTGATAATATAGACGGATTTCTTGCGCCCGGACATGTAAGTGTAATTACAGGTTCGGACCTGTTTAAAGAACTTTCAGAGGAGACAGGGCTTCCGTTTGTTGTTGCAGGTTTTGACGGCCAGGGCCTCTTGGCTGCTGTATATGCTCTTTGCGGAATGAAGGGCGAAAGCGGAATAAAGAATGTATATAAGAGTGCTGTCACGGAAAAAGGAAATGAGGAAGCAAGAAAAGCAGTCAGCGAATTTTTTGAACCCTGTGACGCTTCATGGCGCGGAATGGGAATGATTCCAGGATCCGGTATGAGACTGAAAAAGGAATATAGCGAGTATGATGCCGGAAGCTATGGTCTTGATGAGGATCATATGCCGCCGGGATGCAGCTGTGCACGGGTACTGACCGGGGAAATATCTCCCGATGAATGCCCTTTATTTGGTAATAAATGTACGCCCGAGGATGCTCATGGTGCATGCATGGTCTCCACGGAGGGAAGTTGTTACAATTATTATATTTCAGGCAGAAAGAAGAGATAAGGAATAAATATAGATGAAAGTTACAATGGCACATGGAAGCGGCGGTGCTTCAACAACTGAACTGATAGAAAACATATTTGCCAAACATTTTAAGAATGAATATCTTGATCAGATGGAGGATTCCGCAGTTGTTCCCGGAAGCGGGAGACTGGCGGTTACTACAGACAGTTTTGTTGTAACCCCGTATTTCTTCCCGGGCGGAGACATCGGAAGACTATCCGTATGCGGCACAGTTAATGATTTGCTTATGAGCGGTGCTGTTCCCAAGTATCTTACCTGTGGATGTATCCTTGAGGAAGGAATGGATCTGGATGATCTTGATAAGATAATCGAATCCATGGCAGCTACAGCGAAAGAAGCAGGTGTCACCATAATAACAGGCGATACAAAAGTTGTGGAAAAGCGAGGAGATTTTGGCGGAATAATGATAAATACATCAGGCGTCGGTTTTATGCCCGAGGGTGTTTCACTTTCACCTTCAGGACTTAAAGAGGGCGATGTAATCATAGTATCCGGTAATCTCGGTGACCACCATGCAGCAATTCTATCGGGCAGAATGAATATAAAAAATAATATTAAGTCCGATAATGCGCCTCTTTCCGAGATGTGCCACTCACTTATAGATGAGAATGTAAAAGTACATGCCATGAGAGATGTGACAAGAGGTGGTCTCGGTACTGTTTTACATGAGTTTTCGAAGGCTTCAGATTGTGAGATAAATATATATCAGGATAAGCTTCCTGTAAGCGGAGAAGTAAGGGATTTTTGTAAAATGCTCGGACTTGACCCGGTTTATATGGGAAACGAAGGAAAGATGATCTGCGCGGTTTCAGGTGACGACGCGGATAAGGCACTTTCTATCATAAAGTCATCAAAATATGGTGAAAATGCAACTATTATCGGAGAGGTCAAAAAAGCCGATAATTCAGGTGTAATACTTCATACATCAATCGGAGGAACAAGACTTATCGGACCACTGTATGGTGAGGGACTTCCGAGAATATGCTGATAGGACATAAAGCGTAAATTGCTTTGTAATTTGAATATACTGTGATATAATGCACTATATGTTGTGATTTGAAAGTGGCTTTTGACATATTTGGAGTTTAATATGAAATTTACAAGAGTTAATAAGGACACTGTTAACTGCATAATTACAGAAGATGATATGGACGAGCAGGGACTTCGTCTCGAGGATCTTTTTGATAAGAGCCAGGAGGCTATGGATTTCTTACACGAAGTTATGGAGAAAGCAGCTGCTGAGGTTGATTACAAGCCCCAGGGAGCTTTTACACCCATGCAGATAACCGTCCTTCCGGACCATTCAATATCGCTTACTCTTTCCGAGAATACGGAGGGAGCTTTTGCGGATATGCTTAAGAATTTAACTGAAAAAGCAGGACTGAGATTTCCTAAGAATTTCCTGGAGGAACTCGGTGATGTTCCGGAGGAAGACAGAATTCCCAAATTGAGTGAATATCTTCAGAGTCTTAAGGATTTCACCAATTCAGTTAAGAATATGGTAGAGAAGACTTCATCTGATATGAATGATAAAGAGGATGACAGTATACCGGTAAAGAGAGGATCTGTACGACAGACCAGAATAGAAAACAGAGACGAAAAAAGGGTATCTGAAGAACTTGAGAAGATCGGCTTTAAGACTTTTGTCTTTTCAATTAAGGATTTGAGGACAGCTATTTTACTAAGTAAGCAGATTCCCGATGATGTTGTCATGGGCAGTACATTGTACAGAAATCCTTCCGATAATATGTTTTATATGGTATTTGACCGAAAGGATGAAAATGCAAAAACATTTGCTGCAGTTTTCTCTGTGTGCTACGAGTTCGGCAAATTTGTAACCACGAAGGACAGTATAATCTGTCATATGGATGAGAACTTTGATACTGTTCTTAACGGGGATGCAATAGAGAGACTCCGCAGTTTATAACTTTCGAAGAAGGACCACTGCATTTATAAATGAGTTTTACCAAAAGGGACGACTTCCGATGAAGGACGTTCCTTTTTTATACTATGAAAACCACGAATATATTCTAAGAACAAAGAAAATATGGAAGAGATTAGATTAAATAAATATATTGCCATGTGCGGCGTATGTTCACGGCGGGATGCTGACAAGCTCATAGAGGAAGGAAGAATAACCGTCAATGGTAAGCCGGCTCAGTGCGGGATGAAGGTTAGCGATGAGGATGAGATTCTCTGCGACGGTGTTTTGATATCCCGATTTGGTGATAAAATTGTTATTGCGTATAATAAGCCTGTGGGCGTAGTTTGCACTGAAAAGGATGAACATGCAGAGAGAACAATAATTGAGGATCTCGGTTTTGACAGACGTGTGACCTACGCAGGCCGCCTGGACAAGGATTCTGAGGGGCTTATGATCCTTACGAATGATGGGGATCTTATTCAGGCAATGATGAAATCCCGCAACGGCCACGAGAAGGAATATGTCGTTGAAGTTGATAAATCCATTACGGAAAAGTTCCTAACTGATATGGAAAAAGGAGTTTATCTTAAGGAACTTGATAAAACGACAAGACCCTGTAAGGTGAAAAAAATATCTGAGAGTTGTTTTAGAATAATACTTACTCAGGGGCTGAACAGGCAGATAAGACGAATGTGCGACGCTTTTGGATATGGTGTTGTCAGGCTGAAGAGAGTGCGCATACTGAATATTGAGCTGGGTGAGCTTGGGTATTCAGAGCATCGCATGATTGAGGGCGATGAACTCAAAATGCTCTATGAGCTTGTCCGGAAGAATTAGTATGAAAAAGGTAAAATAAGTTGTTTATGGGGAGTTTTTTATGGCAGATAATGATACACAATTAAAATATAAGGAGCTTTCGGAAAAAATCCGCTATCATATGGACCGGTATTACAATCAGGATGCTCCTGAGATTTCTGATTATGAGTATGATCAGTTGATGCTGGAACTTAAAAAAATGGAGAAAGAGCATCCGGAGCTCATAACCAAGGAGTCTCCGAGCCAGATTATCGGAGGCACAGCAAAGAGAGAAGCCGGAGTGAAGGTAACTCACAATGTTCCTATGCTTTCAATTGAAGACGTATTTGACAAGGCAGATGTTACTTCCTGGGTGAATAAAGTTCATGAAAAGCATCCGGATGCGCAGTTTTCTGTAGAACAGAAGATAGACGGTCTTTCGATGACTCTCAGGTATGAGGCGGATACAGATAAGCCCGGTTTTATGAAGCTTGTGATGGCTGAGACCAGAGGGGATGGAAGAATCGGGGAAGATGTTACAATAAATGCTCTTGTGATTCCTGATGTACAGAAGGAAATAAGGTACAGTGCAAGTTATCTGGAGCTTCGCGGTGAAGTATATATGTCACACGAGGACTTTGACAGATTCAATGAACAGCAGGAGAAGCTCGGCAAAAAGCTTGCAGCTAATCCGAGAAATCTAGCGGCGGGAACGCTTAGGCAGCTTGACAGTGCGGTTACAAAGGAACGCGGCCTTCGAATGTTTGTGTTTAATGTTCAGGATGGTCCTGCAGAGCTTTTGGAAAGCCACTGCAAAGCACTTGATACTTTGGAGGAGCTCGGTATTCCTGTTGTACGACACAGACTCTGCAATAGTTCCGAGGATGTTGTTGATGCGATAGATGCCATCGGTGACGAGCGATTTGACCTTACTTTTGATCTCGACGGAGCTGTAGTGAAGGTTGATCATACAGCCTGGAGAGACGATTTTCCGGCAGGCAGCAAATACTCAAGTGGACATATTGCATACAAGTACCCGCCTGAAGAAAAAGTTGTTGTAATGGATGAAATCATTGTAGATGTAGGCAGAACTGGTAAGCTTACGTTTACAGGAAGTTTTCATGATAAAGAGACCGGAAAACCCGCAAGACTTTGTGGAACCTCAGTTTCAAGAGCAACACTGCACAACCAGGATTACATCAGGGATATGAAAATAGGTATAGGAGGAGCATATAAACTCTTCAAATCAGGTGAGATCATACCTAAATTGAATGGTTGTGTGGAAGAACCTGCAGAGATATTCAAAGCTCCTGAAATATGTCCTGTATGCGGGCATAAGCTAGTACGGGAAGAGGATACAGCAGACATAAGGTGCGTTAATCCCACATGCCCTGCTCAGGTTACGAGAACTATAGCCTATTTTACATCAAGAGATGCCATGAACATCATGGGACTTGGTGATACGCTCATAGAAGCCCTGACAAAAGACGGATATCTGAAAAGCTATGCCGATATATATGACCTTTACAAGTACCGTGATGAGATGGTTGAAAAGGGAATAATCGGTAAGGAAAAGAATACAGATAAACTCCTATCTGAGATAGAAAAGTCAAAAGAAAATGACCCGGTAATGCTTCTGACAGGACTTGCCATAAGAAATGTCGGGAAAGCTACAGCCAGAGAAATCATGAAACATGTATCGGATCTTACTGATCTTTTCAAAATTACTGTGGATGGATTTTTGTCTATGCCTGATATTGGAGAGACGACGGCAAATGATTTGTACGAGTTCTTCCACAGCAAGGATAATGAAGAATTGATACTCAGGATGAAAGATGCCGGGGTAAATATGGCTGTTAAAATTGATGAGGACGCCTCGGATAAACTAAGTGGTATGACAATTGTTGTTACCGGAACACTGCCCAGTCTTGGGAGAAAAGAAGCAGAAGAGCTTATTACGAAAAACGGTGGAAAAGCTGCCGGAAGTGTTTCGAAGAAGACTACTATGGTTCTTGCGGGTGAAGCTGCGGGCAGTAAACTGACCAAGGCACAGGAACTGGGTATTAAAGTTATAAACGAAGAAGAATTTCTTGAATTAATAAAATAATATACCTTTTATAAGGTGATGGAGGTTATGGTATGCCGATCAAAATTATGAATGATCTCCCGGTACGTGAGATCCTGGAAAAAGAAAATATCTTTGTGGTGGATGAAAATCGCGCCATGCATCAGGATATTCGTTCTTTGAATATTTGTATTCTGAATCTGATGCCATTAAAGGAGGATACAGAGCTTCAGCTCCTTAGATCTTTATCTAATACACCTTTACAGATAGATGTTTCTTTTATGAGAGTAAGCAGTCACAAGTCGCTTAATACATCGCCAAACCATCTTAACAGATTCTATCATACCTTTGATGAGCTTCAGGATAATACCTATGACGGACTTATTATAACAGGAGCTCCGGTTGAGCAGATGGAATTCGAAGAGGTCGATTATTGGGAGGAACTCTGCAGAATTTTCGAGTGGTCAAAAACAAACGTAACTTCTACTTTTCATATCTGCTGGGGGGCACAGGCCGGACTCTATTACCATTACGGAATAAAGAAACGCCCTTTGCAGGAAAAACTTTTTGGTTTATTTGAGCACAGGGTGGAGAACAGAAAAGTTCCGCTTGTAAGGGGATTTGATGATGTATTTCTTATGCCCCATTCAAGACATACGGAATCACCCTCATCAGAGATACATGCATGCAAAGACCTTGTAGTTCTCGCGGAATCAACTGTTGCAGGCGTATTTCTTTGCATGAGCAGAGACGGCAAAAACATTTTTGTTATGGGGCATGCAGAATATGACAGACTGACTCTTCACAACGAATACATTAGAGATTTAAGCAAGAATCTTCCAATACATATTCCTGAAAACTATTATCCGGAAGACGATCCTGATAATACACCAAAGTTAACCTGGCGTTCTCACTGTAATAATCTGTATTCCAATTGGCTTGATTATTATGTATATCAGGCAACTCCATATAGATGGGGCCAGATCCTTGATGACGAGAAAAAAACAAAAGCAACCTCTGCCCTTACGACTGAAACTATCTGAAATGTTTTTTTTATAAACATAAAAGTTTTATGAAATATGGGGTACTATGTCCGCAAACGATAAAAAATAAGCTAAAATATAATATATCGATGATGTTTAGCTTGCGGATTTTTATCTGCGGAAAAGGGGTAACCTATGGGTTTAGATCTTGAAGAGGAAGAGAAGGAAGTAAAGACTACAACTAAGACCAGAACCAAGAGAACCAAAGAACTTTTGGAAGAGAATGCCAAGCGGATGGAAGAACTTAAGACTGAGCATGCCAATATGGAGAGAGAGATTGAGGATCTCGATAAAGAAGCAGCAGCTCTCGGAAACAAGGATGCCTTGAATTTAAAGATTACGCATGAGAAATTTGGTAAAGGCACAATTGTTAAACAGGATGGCAAGTATATAGAGGTTGAGTTTTCGGATGTAGTCAAAAAGTTTGTACTTCCGGGGGCAATAGCCGATGGATACCTTAAGATCGATGATGAAAATCTGCTTGATTATTTCAAGAAGAGAAACGATGTTCATAATCGTTCACTTAAAGCGCATCTGGCTTTAAGATCTAATGAGTTTGCTATGGAACGACTTCAGGATGACATCGATAAACTTAATGAAAAGGCAAAGTAAGTAAACAAATACAGCCGGTGCAAATGCACCGGCTGATTTTTATTTCTCATACTTTATGAAATTGCTTTTGCCTCTTCAAGCTTTTCTTCTTCATGAGCCTTGGTGTGAGCCGTAGAGAGCATGAGCTTGATTCTGTTAAGCTGATTTACTTCACTTGCACCCGGGTCATAATCAATTGCTACGATATTACATCCGGGATAGAGTTTTCTCATCTGCTTAATTACGCCCTTACCAACAACATGATTCGGAAGACAACCAAAAGGCTGTGTGCAGACAATATTGGAGGCACCTTCCTTGATGAGTTCAACCATCTCGCCTGTAAGGAACCAGCCTTCACCTGTCTGGTTACCGATTGAAACAATAGGCTTTGCATATTCAACAAGCTTATAAATGCTTGTTGGAGCATCAAAGTGAATACTCTTTTCAAATGCTTTGGAAGCTCCGCCGCGAAGCTTTTCCAGAGCCCATATACCTGCTTTACAAAAGGCCTTGGTCTTAGCGCTTGTTCCAAACTGATCAGCTTTGTAAACCTGATTGTAGAAGCAGTAGAGCATGAAGTCCAAAAGATCCGGAACAACAGCTTCGGCGCCTTCTGATTCAAGAAGCTCTACAAGGTGATTGTTAGCAGCGGGAGCAAATTTTACAAGAATCTCTCCTACAACACCGACTCTTGGTTTAATGGCATCGGTAATCGGTATCTTATCAAAATCTTCAACTATTTCCCTGCACATACGCTGGAATTTGAAGAAGCTTAGATGCTTTGCAGAAACAAATTCTATACACTTTTTCTTCCACTTATCATGAAGGGCATTAACCGAACCTTCAGTAACTTCGTAGGGACGCATACGGTATACGCATCTCATGAAGATATCACCGAAAACTGCCGCATAAGCAGCTCTTTCAAGCATCTCAAAATTGAGATGGAAGCCCGGGTTCGCCTCAAGTTTACTTAAGTTGGCGGAGATAACGGGTACTTGTTCCATACCGGCTTTTCTCAGAGCCCTTCTTATGAAACCAACATAGTTGGTAGCACGACATCCACCGCCTGTCTGGCTCATAAGTACGGCAGTTCTGTTAAGATCATACTTTCCTGAATGAAGCTCATCCATAATCTGACCAACAACCCAGAGTGAAGGATAGCATGCATCGTTGTTAACATACTTAAGACCCATGTCTATAGCATGCTTATTATCATTCTGCATTACAACAATGTTGTATCCGCATGCGCATAGAGCCGGCTCAATGATGTCAAAATGAATAGGAGACATCTGGGGAACGAGAATGGTGTAATTTGCTCTCATTTCCTCTGTAAAGAGCTTTCTGTTAATCGCGGTTGAACCTATTGTGCGTTCTTTGTTTTCTTTCTGTGCGCGCACACGTATAGCCGCAAGCAATGAACGAACACGAATTCTTGCGCTGCCAAGATTATTAACTTCATCAATTTTAAGACAGGTATAAATCTTGTCTGAGCCTGATAATATATCATTTACCTGATCTGTGGTTACTGCGTCCAGACCGCAACCAAAAGAGTTAAGCTGAATAAGATCAAGATCATCTCTTGTGCGTACAAAACTTGCTGCGGCATACAGACGTGAGTGATACATCCACTGGTCTGATACGATAAGGGGGCGTTCAGGTGTCCCGAGGTGAGATACTGAATCCTCTGTAAGAACTGCAACACCGTAGGAACAAATCATATCCGGAATACCATGATTAATCTCGGGATCTACATGGTAGGGGCGACCCGCTACAACAATACCGTGACGATTGTTTTCCTTCATCCAGCGAAGCGTCTCTTCACCTTTCTTTCGGATATCATCCCTTGCCTTTTCCATCTCAGCCCAGCCTTCGCTTGCCGCTGCAATTATCTCATTGGCAGGAAGCTCTGAAAATTCCTTAACAAGAGCATCAGTGGCAGTCTTAAGGCTTGCAAAGGACATAAAAGGATTTCTGAGTTTTACTTTTCCATCAGTAATTGCCTCTACGTTATTCTTTATGTTTTCGGAATATGAAGTAACAATAGGGCAGTTATAGTGGTTTGTTGCTCCATCTACCTCATCGCGCTCATAGAACAGCCCGGGATAGAAGATAAAATCAACGTTATTTCTGATGAGCCACTCTATGTGACCATGAGAAATCTTCGCCGGATAACACTCAGATTCGCTGGGAATTGATTCAATGCCAAGCTCATAAATCTGGTGAGTGGATCTGGGCGAGAGAACGACGCGATATCCGAGCTTTGTGAAAAATGTAAACCAGAAAGGATAGTTCTCATAATAGTTAAGTACTCTTGGAATACCAACTGTTCCGCGCTTAGCTTCAAGTTCATTAAGCGGCTTGTAATCAAATATTCTCTTGTACTTATATTCAAAAAGATTAGGAATCCCGGCAGCATTTTTTACTTTACCGATACCGCGTTCGCAGCGATTACCGGAAATGTGCTGACGTCCACCGGTAAACTTATTGATGGTAAGACGACAATGGTTGGTGCAGCCCTGACAGGTGGTCATGCTTGTTGAATACTCGAGCTTATTAATCTGATCGATTGTAAGCATGGTTGTCTTGGAGCTGTTCTTTTCATGGAATCGATTTCTGGCGATAAGAGCGGCACCAAAAGCACCCATAATACCCGCAATATCAGGACGTGTAACCTGAGCTCCGGAAATTTTTTCAAAAGCTTTAAGAACAGCATCATTGTAGAAGGTACCACCCTGAACAACTATGTGATCACCGAGTTCCTTTGCATCTGATACCTTTATAACCTTAAAGAGTGCGTTTTTAATAACTGAATAAGCAAGTCCTGCAGAAATGTCAGCAACAGAAGCGCCTTCCTTCTGAGCCTGCTTAACTCGTGAGTTCATGAAAACAGTGCAGCGAGTACCAAGATCAATGGGAGCATCAGCAAACAGAGCGATTTTTGCAAAATCCTGAACACTGTAATTAAGAGATTTTGCAAAAGTCTCTATAAAGCTTCCGCAACCGGAAGAGCATGCTTCATTAAGCTGAACGCTGTCGACAGTCTCGTTTTTTATATGAATACACTTCATATCCTGACCGCCGATATCCAGGATACAGTCAACTTCAGGATCAAAGAATGCTGCTGCATTATAATGTGCAATAGTCTCTACTTCGCCATCATCGAGCATAAGTGCGGACTTAAGCAAAGCTTCACCGTAACCGGTGGAGCAGGAACGAGCTATATTAACGCCTTCGGGCATAAGCTTATAGATTTCCTGAATAGAGCTGATAGCTGTTTTAAGAGGGCTTCCGTTATTGCTTGAATAGAATGAATAAAGAAGATCGCCATCCTCAGATACGAGGGCACATTTAGTTGTGGTGCTTCCCGCATCGATTCCGAGGAATGCGTTTCCTTTATAGGTGTCAAGCTTTGCAGTTTTTACACGATAATTATTCTGGCGATCAAGGAATTCCTTATACTCATCTTCCGACTCAAAGAGTGGCTCAAGTCTTGAGACCTCTGCAGCCATTGTTATTTTATGTGAGAGTTTCCCAATCATATCAACCATTGAGTAATGGCAGTCTTCCTGTGCATTCATAGCTGAACCGATCGCGGCAAATAGATGAGAATTATCAGTATCGATAATATGCTCATCATCAAGCTTAAGTGTGCGGATAAAAGCGACTTTGAGCTCTGAAAGGAAATGAAGAGGTCCGCCGAGAAATGCGATATGTCCTCTGATAGGCTTGCCGCAGGCAAGACCACTTATAGTCTGGTTTACAACAGCCTGGAAAATAGAAGCTGCAAGGTCTTCCTTAGTTGCGCCTTCATTGATAAGAGGCTGTATATCTGATTTTGCGAAAACACCGCAGCGAGCCGCAATGGTATAGAGAGATTGATAATTTTTGGCATAATCATTAAGACCGGATGCATCTGTCTGCAAAAGCGATGCCATCTGATCGATAAATGAACCTGTACCGCCTGCGCAGATACCGTTCATTCGCTGCTCAACATTACCGTCTTCAAAGTAGATGATCTTTGCATCCTCGCCGCCAAGCTCAATAGCTACGTCAGTCTTGGGAGCAAGAGCCTTAAGTGCTGTGGATACGGAGATAACTTCCTGGACAAAAGGTACTTCCAGATGGCTGGCAAGAGTAAGACCGCCGGATCCTGTAATGACAGGGTGAAGGGTAACATTACCGCTTATTTTTGCAGCATCCTGAAGAAGTGATAAGAGTGTCTCCTGAATGTTTGCAAAATGTCTCTTATAATCTGAAAAGACGATGTTTCTGTCTGAGTCCATAAGAGCAATCTTGACGGTGGTAGAACCAATGTCAATGCCAAGTGTGTAGTCCTTTGAAATCATAAATAAAAACCTCTGAAACCTAAAAACCTAAAAACAAATCTGTTACTACTTATATTTATATCGCAAAAATAAAATGCGCATTACGCTACATTATAATCGAAGAAAGTTTAAAAATCAATTATTCAAATATCGGTGCAAAAGGGCATAAAATGTGATAAACTCAATAAGAATGTGTAAAAACATATAATAAAATTTTGCAAAGAAAGCTATTTTTTGTGATAGTTTTCATCATAGGAGTTATATGAGTAATTTTGAAAAGAAATTCGGGAAATATGCGATAAAGAATCTGACACTGGTTCTTATTATATGTTATATAATCGGCTACATTTTGAGATTTGCTCCAATTGGAACAGGCATATTAAATATGCTTACTCTTAATCCACATTTGATTCTGCGTGGCCAGATATGGAGAATTGTAACCTGGATACTTATTCCACCTACGGAGAGTAATCTTTTCTTTGTACTTATCATGCTGTATTTTTATTATTCAATAGGAACGACCATGGAGAGAGTATGGGGAGAGTATAAATATAATCTCTATATTTTTACCGGTTTACTTTTAATGATCATAGCTGCTTTTTTAAGCTATGCATTTGTTCTGTTTGAATTAAAAATGGGAATGAATACACCTTATATGACAGGAGATGTCGGATTTGAGATGCAGTTGGCTGCGTATTCATTTAGTACATATTATATTAATATGTCTATACTGCTTGCCTTTGCCGCAACTTTTCCTGATAACGTTGTACTTTTCATGTTCATTATTCCGCTTAAGATGAAGTGGCTTGGAATAGTATATGGTGGCTGGCTTGCCTTTGAAGCTATTTCCGCTTTTGTGAATGGTAATATTTATCTGTTCTTTGCTATTACGGCCTCACTTTTAACCTTTGCCATTTTCTGGTTCTCAGGCGGACGCCTCATGCATCTTCGGCCGAAAGAAGTCAAGAGAAGAAACGATTTCAAACGTTCTGTAAAGATAACGCCGCCGGGAATTACGAAACATAAATGTGCTGTTTGCGGCAAAACAGAAAGTGATGATCCCACCATGGAATTCAGATTTTGTTCCAAATGTAACGGCAATTATGAGTATTGTCAGGAACATCTTTTTACTCATACACATGTGAAATAACAGGAGATTTATATGTCTAATCTTGATAATAAGGAAAAGGAATTCGCCCAGGTCCTTGCAGATATTACGAAGCATGCAAGAAGGCAGGGCGGAACGGTTACTGAGGACGAGATAAGGGATGCATTTGAAAACCTTGAACTTAGCGATGCCCAGTACGAACTTATATATGATTATTTAAAAAAACACAATATAGGTATTGGAGAGACTATCGATTCAAGTGAGTACCTCAGTGAGGAAGAATCGGGATATCTTTCTGAGTATCTTGAAGAATTATCCATGATTGAAACTGTTTCTGACGGTGAAAAGGAAGCAATTATTATTTCCGCCATGGCGGGAGAAACAGATGCGCAGAAGAAACTGGCAGAGATAAGCCTTTCCATGGTTGCCGATGTTGCAAAGCTGTATGCAGAGCAGGGAGTACTTATTGAGGATCTTATAGGTGAGGGCAACATTGCTCTTATGAAGGCGGTTGGAGATCTCTCCAATCTGGAAGATCATAAAGAATGTGATGCATTTCTGGCTCAGATGGTTATGGATGCCATGGAGAATCTTATAGAGGATGATGCTGCAGAAACAGCCAGAGCGCAAAAAGCTGTTAAGCTTGTTCAGGAGGTTGCGGATAAGGCTAAGGAGCTGGCCGATGAACTCAGAAGAAGCTGTACTGTAGATGAGCTTGCTGAAGAGACCGGCTGGGACAGAGCAAAAATACTTGAAGCAATCAAAGCGTGCGGCAACCAGATAGAAGATATAGATTATAAACCTGAAAAGAAGGAATGATTTCCCTTCAATCGGATTTGTTTTGAGAATAAGGGTGATTTATCGTACACCAAAAATGATAGTATTAGGTAGAACAAAGGGGACAGGTACTTGTACAACATTGTAAACGAGGATGATTTTAAATATACCATGCAGGATGTTTCAAAATATTACTTTGGAGCAAGGCTGAGTTATACAGAAATCCTCGCGGATGAGATGGCACCGTTTAAGTTTAAGACTATCGTGGAGCGGTACATAGTTAAGGATATGGATCCGGCCACAACCCTTGAGAGTCACCTTTATTACCTGGCAGAGGAGGATTTTCAGTTTCGGGTTTTCAAACAACTCAAGGCTAAGGTAAGAGTTAGCCAGTTAAGAAAAGGATCCTCTGATCACTATCAGGAAAAAGTGTATACGATGAACCAGCTTGCAGCAATTACTCCTTCGGAAAAAGAAAAAGCAGGTATGATAGTAAGGGAACTTATTGTTTCCAAACTGGCTCTCTTTGCATTTTCTGTGTGATTCGCATGCACAGATTTTGGGTTGACTTTTCTTCCAGATGTGTGTAATATACAAAAGTCTTAATTATGGCGTGTCGCCAATTTTTTCCATTTTTTATTTGTTTTACGGGTAAACTTTCGAGTTTTTTATGTTGACACATACGAACATTTGTTTTATTATCATTACAGAACGCTTGTTCTGGAGAAAAGGAGAAGAACAGTATGGAAAGAGAAGATAAGCAGAGAGCATTAGAGGCAGCACTCGGACAGATTGAGAAGCAGTTTGGTAAAGGCGCCGTTATGAAATTAGGTGATCCTTCGGCTCAGATGAATGTTGAGACCACTCCGACGGGCTCACTCAGTCTTGATATAGCACTTGGTCTCGGAGGTATTCCGAAGGGACGTATTGTTGAGATTTATGGACCTGAGTCCAGTGGTAAGACAACGGTCACACTCCACATGATCGCAGAGGTTCAGAAGAGAGGCGGTATCGCCGGATTCATTGATGCGGAGCATGCGCTTGATCCTGTATATGCCAAGAATATCGGTGTTGATGTGGATAATTTATATATTTCACAGCCGGATTCCGGCGAACAGGCCCTTGAGATTTGTGAGACAATGGTTCGCTCAGGAGCTATTGACATTGTTGTAGTCGACTCTGTTGCTGCGTTGGTGCCTAAAGCAGAAATAGATGGCGATATGGGCGATTCCCATGTCGGACTTCAGGCCAGACTCATGTCACAGGCGCTTCGTAAACTTACAGCGGTTATCAGCAAGTCCAATTGCTCGGTTATCTTTATAAATCAGCTTCGAGAGAAGGTTGGTGTTATGTTTGGCAATCCGGAGACTACAACCGGCGGACGTGCTCTCAAATTCTATTCTTCCGTAAGAATGGATGTAAGAAGAATTGAGACCTTGAAGCAGAGCGGAGAGTCTATCGGAAACCGTACAAGAGTGAAAATTGTTAAGAATAAGATTGCACCTCCGTTTAAAGAGGCTGAATTCGACATCATGTATGGCAAAGGAATTTCTTATACTGGTGATGTACTTGATCTTGCAGCCGCTTGTGACATTGTGAATAAGAGTGGCGCGTGGTACCAGTACGGAAGTGACAAGATCGGCCAGGGACGTGAGAATGCTAAGACTTATCTTGCTGAACATCCTGAAGTGCTTGAAGAAATTGCTGCAAAAGTAAGGAGTCATTACGGACTTGAGGGCGGCGAAGAAGCCAAGGAAGAGGAGCCGGCTCCCACAGGAAAAAAGTCTAAGGCTTCCAAATCAGAAGAGGCATAAGCAACATGACTGTAACGGATATAGTAGCGTTTGACAATAAAAGATCTAAAGTATTTATAGATGGCGAATTCGCTTTTATCCTGTACAGAGGCGAGATAAGAAGTTATGGAATTAAAACAGGCGAAGAGATTTCTTCGCCTGTTTTTAATGAGATAACAGAGACGGTTATTCCTAAAAGAGCAAAGCTACGAGCTATGAATTTGCTTCAAAAACGTGATTATACAGAACGCAAGCTGCGGGATAAGCTTAGGGAAGGAATGTATGCCGAATCTGTGATTGATGAGACTATAGATTATCTTAAATCCTACAGATACATTGATGACGAGAGATATGCCGGGGATTACATCAGATATCAGATAAATCTTCGGAGTAAAAACAGAATAAAACAGGATCTGATACAAAAAGGAATATCTGCTGACATAATCGAGAAAATGGTGTCCGAGGCTTATTCAGAGGAAAATGATGATCCCGAGCTTGATCTATGCATTTCTCTTTTACGAAAGAAACACTTTGATAACGAAAATGCCTCCTATGAGGAAAGGCAGAAAATGATGGCATTTTTATACCGAAAAGGCTTTGGCGGCGACACCATACAAAGAGCGTTATCACTTGACACGGGCATAAACTGAGCGTAAACTTAATATGTTGTTATATTGTATGAAATAATGAATTTTTTAATCATTTTATACAAAATATCGTACAATGAAAATTAAATAAGGAGGTGCTCCTGTATGCTTGCAATTATTTTTGTAGCAGTAGCAGCAACTCTTGTCATTTCGGTACTGGTAACCGCTTTGGTCATGACATTCCGTCAAAAGAAAATTGACGCTGAGAATGAGAGCAAGATCGGAACCGCAGAGGAAAGGGCAAGAAAAATCATCGACGACGCTGTAAGAGCTGCCGATGAATCGAAGCGCGAAAAACTCCTGGAAGTAAAAGAAGAATCACTTAAGGCCAGAAATGACCTTGAAAAGGAAGTGAGGGATAGGAGAGCAGAGGTTCAGCGTTCAGAAAGAAGAGTTCAGCAGAAAGAAGAGAACGTCGAAAAGAGATCAGAAGCAATTGAGAAGAAAGAGGCCAGTTTAAATGCACGTGAAGATGCATTGAACAAGAAAACGCAAGAGGTTGCGAAGCTTGATGAGCAGAGAAGACAGGAACTTGAGAAAATCTCAGGCTTAACCTCCGAGCAGGCAAAAGAGTATCTTTTAAAGATTGTTGAAGATGACGTAAAACATGAATCCGCAGTCATGATTAAAAACATGGAAGCGGAGGCTAAGGAAGAGGCAGATAAGCGCGCTAAGGAAATTGTGGTAAATGCAATTCAGAGATGCGCAGCAGATCATGTTTCGGAGACAACCATTTCGGTTGTTCAGCTTCCTAACGATGAGATGAAGGGACGTATTATCGGCCGAGAGGGAAGAAATATCAGAACTCTCGAAACCATGACAGGTGTTGATCTTATTATTGATGATACACCTGAGGCTGTTGTTATCTCGGGATTTGATCCTATCAGAAGAGAGGTAGCCAGAATCGCTCTTGAAAAACTGATTGTGGATGGCCGAATCCATCCTGCAAGAATTGAAGAGATGGTTGAAAAGGCACAGAAGGAAGTTGCCAATAAGATTAAAGAAGAAGGTGAGAATGCCGCTCTTGAAGCAGGTGTTCATGGATTGCATCCTGAAATCATCAAACTTCTTGGTCGCATGCGTTTCCGTACAAGTTATGGTCAGAACGCATTAAAGCATTCTGTTGAAGTATCACAGCTTTGCGGACTTATGGCTTCAGAATTGGAGCTGGATGTTCGTCTTGCTAAGAGAGCCGGTCTCCTTCATGATATCGGTAAGGCCGTTGATCATGAAATGGAAGGCTCACATATTTCACTTGGTGTTGATATTTGTAAGAAGTACAAAGAATCTGCAACCGTCATCAATGCAGTAGAGGCACATCACGGAGATGTTGAGCCTCAGTCACTTATAGCTGTTATAGTACAGGCTGCTGATACCATTTCAGCTGCAAGACCCGGAGCTCGTAGAGAGACTCTGGAGACTTATACCAGCAGATTAAAAGAACTCGAGGAGATCACAGGAAGCTTTAAGGGCGTTGATCACTCATTTGCTATTCAGGCCGGAAGAGAAGTCAGAGTAATGGTTGTTCCCGAGCAGATAAGTGACTCCGATATGGTATTAATGGCAAGAGACATTGCTAAGAAGATTGAGAACGAGATGGAATATCCCGGACAGATCAAGGTTAATATCATTCGTGAGAGTAGGGCAACTGATTTTGCTAAATAATTTTAGACTGAAATGATAATGACCGATGTGGAAAACACATCGGTCATTTTTATTTTGTAAAGTTTGATAGTGCTAACGGTTTATACTATACTAATAAAGATACAAAAACATATCTTAAGGAGGCTTATATGCAAGAGTCAGGTGAAGACTATATCGAAACAATTTATCTCTTGAAAAAGAGAAATGGCTATGTTCGTTCAATAGATGTTGCCAATGAACTTGGCTTTTCAAGACCCAGCGTTTCGAGGGCTGTTGGAATCTTAAAGGAAAACGGATTCATTACCGTGGCAAACGATGGTGAGCTTGAGCTTACACAGGAAGGCTTGAAAAAGGCCAAAAGTGTTTATGACAGACATACAAATCTTACAAAATTTCTCATGCTGACTGCAAAAGTATCTCCGGAAGTAGCAGAAAATGATGCGTGCAGAATTGAGCACATCATTAGTCCGGAAACCTTTAAGGGAATTAAGAAATATATAAAAGAGCATAAAGATGAGTTTGAGTAATGATTTTGAAAAAAGGATAAAGGCCATTCTCGGTGATGAATTTGAACAGCTTGAGGAAGCCCTTGAAAGAGAGCCCGTAAGGGCAATAAGGTTAAATCCGATACGACTTGGGGATACGAGTGCCAACAAAGCCTCGATAATTCTTGGTAAAACCTCAGCCAATCTTGAGGATGAAATCTTATGGGAACCTACAGGCTATAGTTTTAATTCCGGAACTCCGGGTAAACATCCTTATCATGAAGCAGGGGTTTACTATATCCAGGAACCCAGTGCAATGTCGCCGGTGAGTTTTCTGGATCCTCAGCCTGGTGAAAAGGTGCTCGACCTTTGTGCTGCTCCGGGAGGAAAAAGTACTCAGATTGCATGCCGGATGAAGGGTAAGGGTATACTTGTAGCAAATGAGATTGACAGGAAAAGAGCACAGATATTATCACTGAATGTTGAGAGGCTCGGAATTAGAAATGCTCTTGTCACGAACATGAAGCCGGAAATCCTTTCTGAAATTTTTGAAGGGTATTTTGACAGAATACTTGTTGATGCACCCTGCTCCGGTGAAGGTATGTTCAGAAAAAATGATGAAGCGATTGATAACTGGAGCGAGGATAATGTTGAGCTTTGTGCGAAGAGACAGACAGATATACTAAGATCTGCGGTTAAAATGCTTGCACCGGGCGGCCGACTTGTTTATTCTACATGTACCTTTGCACCTGAAGAAGATGAACTTCAGGCCGGTATTTTGATTCAGGATGGATTAAAGCCTGTAAGCATAGAATTATATGACGGCATGGTTCCCGGAGATATCGCTAATATTCAAAAAGTCAGAGATATTGTCGGAACTTTTGATTTTGATGAATATATATTTTTTCAGAAGCAGATTTCTTCGGAGATTAACGAGGCAGTAAAAAAATGTACGGCAAGACTGTGGCCTCATAAGCTTAAGGGAGAAGGTCATTTTCTTGCAGTTTTTGAAAAAGAAGGGGATATTAGCCTTAATCATGGGAATTATGGTATTAACGGAAGTATAAAACCCGTGAAAGAAACAGATATAAAACCCTTCATGCAATTTGCTGATGAAAATATAAAAGAAATAGATATTACTAAGGATCAAAAAGGATTTGTACATATACAAGGCTGTATAAGTGGTAATCCTTTTCTTTTTGGTGACCAGTTATATTTGGCGCCGGAAGGGATGCCCGGAATCAGAGGGCTTACTGTTTTGAGACCGGGGTTACACCTGGGAACTATAAAAAAAGACCGGTTTGAACCATCTCATGCGTTGGCACTTGCAATAACGACTGAGGCTGTACGGTATTCGTATGAACTTCATGATACTTCAAAAGCAATGCAGTTTATAGGAGGCATGAGCTTCAGAGAACCGGGGCTTTCAAATGGCTGGTATCTTATCACATTTGATGGCTACAGCCTGGGATGGTCAAAGTATGCGGGGGGCTCATTAAAGAACCACTATCCGAAAGGACTAAGAATTTATACATGAAAAAGTTACTGAAATATCTTAAGAAATATTCATTGGAAGCCGCCCTGGGTCCGCTTTTCAAATTGCTTGAGGCCAGTTTTGAGCTTATCGTGCCTCTTGTTGTTGCAGCCATAATTGATAAGGGTATCAGAAACAGCGACAGCTCGTATGTATTAAAAATGAGCCTGGTCCTCATACTTCTTGCAGTAGTAGGGTATATCAGTTCTGTAACGGCGCAGTTTTTTGCAGCTAAGGCAGCTTCTTATTTTGCTGCTGCGGTTAAGAAAGATCTTTTTAAGAATATCCAGGGGCTATCTTACGAACAGATTGACAGCCTTGGTACCAATACTTTGATAACCAGGATGACAAGTGATATAAACCAGGTTCAGCAAGGCGTTAATCTTACCCTTAGACTGCTTCTTCGTTCACCTTTTGTTGTCTTTGGTGCAATGGTTATGGCTTTTACTATTGATTTTAACCAGGCACTTATTTTCCTTGTTACGATAATTGTTCTGTCTATAGTTGTTTTCGGAATTATGCTTTGGGGAATTCCAAGATATAAAAAGGTTCAGGAACTTCTGGATAATGTTCTTGGCCTCACAAGAGAAAATCTTTCGGGAGTCCGTGTGATAAGAGCTTTCGGACTTGAAAAAAATGAAACGGGCAACTTTAGAGCTAAAAATGAAGGGCTCACTAAGCTTCAGGAGTTTGTTGGCAGGGTTTCTGCACTGATGAACCCTATAACCTATGTGATTCTTAATATTGCAATAATAATTCTTCTTAAGACGGGGGCGGATAAGGTTTATACCGGAATTCTTACCACCGGAGCAGTAGTGGCTCTTTATAATTATATGTCTCAGATTCTGGTAGAGCTTGTTAAGCTGGCAAATCTGATCATTCAGGTTACGAGATCGTTTGCCTGCGGAAACAGAATTCAGACCATGCTTGAAGAAACAGGGTCAATGACAGGTGGAAGCGTTGATGCAAAAAGTGTATCAATGAAGGATGATATTGTAATAAGTTTTGAGAATGTATCATTGTGCTACAAAGGTGACAGCGAAGATTCACTTTCGGAAGTGACTTTTTCCGCAAAGAAGGGCGAATCGATCGGAATTATTGGTGGTACCGGTTCGGGAAAAACTACGCTTGTTAATCTTATTCCGAGATTGTATGATGCCACAGGCGGAAGCGTTAAATTCAAAGGAAGAGATGTCAGGGATTATACACTTGAATCCCTGAGAGATGTGATTGGTGTTGTTCCTCAGAAGGCAGTTCTTTTCAAAGGAACTATAAGAGATAATCTCAGATGGGGCAATGCAAATGCGAGTGATGAAGAGATTTGGGATGCGGTTCATACTGCGCAGGCAGCCGAAGTTGTGAAAGAAAAGAAGGGGCAGCTTTCAGCTGAAATAACACAAAGCGGCAGGAATCTCTCGGGAGGTCAGAGGCAAAGGCTCACGATAGCGAGAGCTCTTGTCAAAAAGCCCGAAGTTCTGATACTTGATGACAGCTCATCAGCTCTCGATAATATGACTGATAAAAATCTTAGAAATGCTATTTCAAAGCTTTCATATAAGCCGGTAACATTTATAGTTTCGCAGAGAGCGGCATCAATAAGATTCTGTGACAAAATAATAGTTCTCGATGACGGACATGTCGATGGAATCGGAACGCATGAAGAACTCCTTATGAACAGTGCGACTTACAGAGAAATTTTTGAGTCACAGTTTGGAAAGGAGGCCGTAAATGCGTGAACTTAAACGTGTTTTGAAATATGCCTCCGCATATAAATTATTGATATTTTTATCAATCAGTTTTGCTGTTATATCAGCCGTACTAACGCTATATGCGCCTATAATTGCAGGGCAGGTTGTGGACTGTATCGTTGGCAAAGGGGATGTGAACTTTGAACTTATAAGGTCGCTCCTTATGAGGATGGGGATTGTTATTGGTATTACTGCACTTTGCCAGTGGTTTATGTATGGCGTTAATAACAGAATTACATTTAGCGTTATCAGAGATGTAAGAAATGACGCCTTTGATAAGCTTCAGATATTGCCCTTTGAATATCTGGATAGTCATCCACAGGGAGAAGTGGTTAGTAAGGTTATTTCAGATGTTGACCAGTTTGCAGATGGTCTTCTTATGGGTTTCACACAGCTTTTTACAGGCATTGTTACCATTGTTGGTACGTTGGTTTTCATGTTCTATCTTCAGTGGAAGATAGCTGCTATGGTAGTAATTCTTACGCCTATATCACTTCTTGTTGCGAGATTTATAGCAACAAGATCCTACTCACTTTTCAAGGAGCAGTCTAAAGCAAGAGCTGAGCAGACGGCGCTCATTGATGAGATGATAGGCAATCTGAAGGTTGTAAAAGCCTTTGGACACGAAGATGAAAATCAGGAGACTTTTGATGAGATTAATGAACGACTCGCAAAGACCAGCTTAAAGGCCACATTTTTCTCATCCCTTACAAATCCCAGCACCAGAGTTGTTAATAATACTGTTTATGCTTTTGTGGCACTCTTTGGAGCTTTCGAATGTATAAATGGAATAATGAGTGTTGGATCGCTTACAATTTTTTTGAGTTATGCTACGCAGTATACTAAACCTTTTAATGAGATATCAGGTGTTGTAACAGAACTTCAGAATGCGCTTGCCTGTGCAAGGCGAGTATTTGATCTTATTGATGAAAAGCCGCAGATCCCGGATGCTGTTCCTTGCGATGAACTCGGCATTGCAAAAGGCAATATTGAAATTAAAGATGTGGAGTTTTCGTACGATAAGGACAGAGAATTGATCAAAAACCTCACACTTTCCGTAAAAGAAGGTCAGAGAGTAGCTATAGTAGGTCCGACTGGAAGCGGAAAAACAACTATTATCAATCTTCTGATGAGATTCTATGATGTAGATAAGGGTGCTATAAGTGTCGAGGGATGTGACATAAGAAACTTAAGAAGAGCGCAGCTTCGCGAAAATTATGGAATGGTACTTCAGGAGACCTGGCTTAGAAGCGGGACTATAAAGGATAATATTACTCTTGGCAGAACAGGCTTTACTGAGGCTGAGGTTATAGAAGCGGCGAAAAAGTCGCATGCTCAAAGCTTCATTAAAAAATTACCGGACGGATATGACACCGTGATAAGTGAGGATGGAGGAATGCTTTCTCAGGGACAGAAGCAGCTCTTGTGTATTACAAGAATTATGCTGAGTGTACCTCCGATGCTCATTCTGGATGAAGCAACAAGCTCTATTGATACACGCACGGAGATGAGAATTCAGCGAGCATTCCAGAAAATGATGGTGGGTAGAACTAGTTTTATCGTTGCTCACAGATTGTCTACTATCAAGGAAGCTGACAGGATACTTGTAATGAAAGACGGACATATTATAGAGCAGGGAGATCATAACTCGCTTCTTAAAGCCAACGGTTTTTACTCAGATCTATACAGAAGCCAGTTTGAACAGTGAATAAATTAAATATTTTTTACATAAAATGAGTTAAAATAATAGGCAAAAGATTGCCACTATAAAAAGAGGATTTTTTATACATAGATTCAGGAGAAGTTTATGAAGAAGAGACCGGTATACGTTATTGGACATAAAAACCCGGATACAGACTCTGTCTGTGCAGCAATATGCTATGCGAATCTTAAGAACAAGATTGCAGGTGAAGAAGTCTGTGAACCCAGACGATGCGGGCATCTTAATGAGGAGACACAGTTTGTGCTGGGGCGTTTTGGTATAACTGCGCCGAAGTATACAAAGGATGTGCGTACACAGGTTTGCGACATGGAGATAAGAGACCTCCATGCTGATGATGATCATATTTCCTTAAAACGCGCTTGGGAGAGAATGAAGGATGAGAATGTAGTTACTCTTTGCATTACTCAGAATGGAAAACTGACAGGTCTTATTACAACAAATGACATCATGGAGACCTGTATGGATGTTCATGATGCGACAATTCTTTCCGAAACAAAGACCTATTACGGAAATATAGTTGATACGCTTGATGGCAATATGCTTGTGGGGGATATGTCAGAGCAGATTACATCAGGTAAAGTTCTGATTGCGACAGCTTCTCCGGAAATCATGGAGGAGGTAATTGATCCCGGAGATATAGTTATATGCGGTAACCGCTATGAAACGCAGCTTGTTGCTATAGAGAACCAGGCAGCCTGTATAGTTGTCTGCATAGATGCCAAGGTCACCAATACAATACAGAAGCTTGCGGAGGAACGCGGCTGTAGGATTATCACAACTCCTTATGATACCTTTACCGTAGCAAGACTTATCAATGAGAGCGCGCCTGTTGGCTCCATCATGAAAAGAGAACAACTTGTTTCTTTTCATACCAATGATTTTATTGAAGATATTCAGCAGACCATGGCACAGGTTCGCCACAGATATTTCCCGGTTTTAGATGAAGATGAGAACTTTGTGGGAATGATTTCACGCCGTAATTTGCTGGGAGCGATGAGAAAACAGCTAATTCTTGTTGATCATAATGAAAAGAGTCAGACTGTTGATGGAGCTGAGAGTGCAGAAATTCTTGAGATAATCGATCACCACAGACTCGGATCATCGATAGAGACTGCAAATCCGGTATTTTTCAGAAATCAGCCCCTTGGTTCGTCGTGTACAATAATCTATTCGATGTATAAAGAATCTGGGATTGAGGTTGATAAAACCACGGCGGCACTTATGCTGTCGGCCATTATCTCGGATACACTCATGTACAGATCACCTACCTGTACAGAGATAGATAAGCGCGCAGGTGAAGAGCTTGCTGCTATTGCGGAGATAAATGTTGAGGATTTTGCAAGGGAGATGTTCCGTGCAGGATCCAATATGGGAAGCAAGACTCCAAAACAGATTGTTCATCAGGACTTCAAAAAGTTTACAGTTGAAGATAAAACAATCGGTATTGGTCAGGTCAATTCTATGAGCGCAGAAGAGCTTGCAGAGATCAAGGAGAGAGTACTTCCTGAGCTCAAGGATATTATGGTGAGCGACGGACTTGATATGATTTTCTTTATGATGACCAATATAATAAGCGAATCTTCGATTGTGGCTTTTGAAGGGAACAAGGCGGAGAGTATCATTGATGCAGGTTTCCATGTGACAGCAGGCAGTGACCATATAGCGCTGTTAAAAGGGGTTGTATCAAGGAAAAAGCAGCTTTTGCCCACAATAGTTGAAGCTTTGCAACAATAAAAAAACCATCAATAAATGTAAAGATACTAAAAATGTGTTATAATACCCTCAGTAACATTTTTTCGTTATTGAGGGTTATTTAATGAAATATTTTTTTACGAGGGAAAAGATCAGGTTCATCGCTATCGCTCTGATAGCCTTTCTTTTCGTGAGTTCTTCGGAGAATTATTCCATTATTTCCAAAGCAGAGGATAATAACAGATATTTAGAAACTACAGAGGCAATCTACAGGGTTAATCCTTTATATGCCGGGATTATTTCTGAGGATGAGCTTTATCACGGCCCTGAACTTCGGGTTACCGAGGAGTCTGTTCTTAATGCGGAAAAGAGTTCTTCTGTAGCTGAGGCAGCTGCTGTCTTGCGAGAAGGATTAAAACGTAAGGATAGGAATATCTATGTGTACTTCACATTCCCGGGTACGGATTATGATGCTTCTTCGCTTATAACTATGGAGAATAATGCTTTCAATATTGCAATGCAGCATACAGGCAAGGGTAATGAAGGTGATTATCTCAAATGGGGCTATAGCGGCATGGGAATGCAGATAGCCTATGATAAGAAGGATGGCAAAACAAGCGGAACTTTCACTTTTTATATGACTTATTATACTTCTGCAGCGCAGGAACAATCTGTGAATGCAAAAGTAAGCCAGATTTCATCCGCATTGTCGCTCTCATCAAAGGGAGAATATGACAAAATTCTGGCGGTGTATGAATATGTATGCGGCAACGTAAAATATGAGTATGGTAATTCTCAGTTAAAATATACCTGCTATGCGGCTGCGATAAATAAAAGTGCTGTTTGTCAGGGATATGCGCTCCTTGTTTACAGACTTTTAAATGATGCGGGGGTAAGCTGCAGGCTTATTGCCGGGAATACAAGTTCCGGAGGGCATGGCTGGAATATTGTTAGAGTTGGAGATTATTACTATAACATTGATGCAACCTGGGATGCGGGAAAAGACAAGGAAAAATATGCGTACTTTATGAAATGTGACAGTGAATTTGATGATCACAAAAGATGGTCGCAGTATGCGGATTCGTCATTTTATCAGCTTCATCCCATGAGTTCTACAAGCTATAATACGGGAACTGTAGGTTCCTATGTATCTGTAAAGACGCTGTCACTTAGTAAGGATAAACTTACTTTGAAGGCCGGAGAAAGTAGTCAGCTCAAGGTGACGGTTAAGCCTGCCAGAGCAGAGTCACTTCTTACATGGAAGAGCAATAACAAAAATGTGGCTTCAGTAGATTCAAACGGCAAGGTGAATGCTGTAGCAGCAGGAACCTGTACTGTAACGGTTTCTTCTCCGGATGGCAAAAAGGATATCTGTTATGTTACGGTTACTGAGGAAAACTCAGAAATAAAGTCATTAAAGCTGAATAAGAAAAAGCTAAAGCTGAAAAAGGGAAAGAAATTCCAACTGACTGTAAAAACTAACCCGGTTTCAGCTAAGGATACTACGCAGCTTGTATGGAAGTGCAGCAACAAAAAAGTCGCCAAGATAACAAAAAAAGGTGTTGTGAAGGCAAAAGGAAAAGGTACTTGTATCGTCACAGTATCTACAAAGGATGGGAAAAAGAAAGCAACCTGTAAGGTTACTGTAAAATAAACATAGGACATATATAATATTGAAATATGAACGACAAAAACGGACATTTTCTCAAAAATGTCCGTTTTTGTTCTTATGGAATAGGGTTATACTATCGTATCAGCTGACAAAAAACTTGTCAGCAATAGTCTCCATATAAATGTCACGCTGATCTTCAGGCACATCATATTCATCCATTGCCTTGGATACAGACCAGTGATTAATGCCTATGGAACGAAGCATATGTCTGATAAGTGTATAATCGATAACGCTGTCGTTGGTCATATCAATATCAAATTCTTTTGTTAAAATGGCTGACATAAAGAACCCCCAAAAATAGTAAAATCCAACATATACATACATATAGTTGAAATAATTCCCCTTCAACTACTATATATTGTATTACATATTTGAATTAATTCAATAGATTTCTTTCGAAAATTTGAAGATTATTTTTATGTTTTTTTAACCGTTTATAGATGCCCCAAAACTTGTTAATTGTATGAAATTTTGATAAAATAGTTATCGGAAAAATGTGGTTCTGTATTATATGTGAGGCAGCTATGCAAAAGACATATATAGTGGAGAGAGACGGGTATCACATTTCTGGGGAACTATATTTGCCTGATGATGCTAAGGGAAGATATCCCATAGTGATCATGGCGCACGGCTTCGGGGGAAGCCGGGAAGGAACAAGGCCTTATGCGGAACTTCTTGTAAGGGAAGGGATAGGGTGTTATATCTTTGACTTCTGCGGCGGTGGTCTATCGTCCAGGAGCGACGGTAAAATGACTGATATGTCTGTGCTCACAGAAAGCAAGGACATAGAAGCTGTGGTTGAAAATATTAGAAAAGCACCTTTTGCAGACAGGAAGAATATATTTCTTATGGGAGAAAGCCAGGGAGGCGTAGCTTCGACTATTGCAGCTTCCAAAACACCTAAAGAAATCAGGGCTATGGTGCTTCTATATCCTGCATATATTCTTTTTGACGATGCTAAAAACAGATATCCAAAGAAAGAGATGATTGAGGAAACAACAACTGTTTTCGGTCTTCCGGTAGGGCGCAGATACTACGAGGATGCATTTTCTCTTGATATACATGACTGTATGGGCAAATATGACAGGAATGTACTTATTTTGCATGGCAATATCGATCAGGTTGTTCCGATTTCATACAGTCTTGATGCAAGAAGGAATTTTCCTGCAGCCAAAATCATACAGATAACTGATGCCGGTCATGGATTTTATGGAAAAGAGGTTGTGAAAGCCGGCAAAGAAATGATATCATTTATTCAGGAGAACATGGATGAGCCATGTAAAGGGGGATTATTATGAGTTGCTTGTTTGATAAAAAAATACAGGATATCGATATTGATGAACTTAAAAAGAGTGCAGAAAAGGTTCTTTCTTTTACAGGAACCAAGGCTAAGAGTGCTTGCGCATATGCGCAGGATCGTTTCGATGATCTTGATGATGATAAGAAGAACCTGCTTATAATCGGACTTTCCGTATTCGTGGGAGTGCTTGTTATAGCAGGCATATTCTACTTCCTTGGGAAAAAGGCAGGAAGAAAAGAAACCGCTTTCGAGTATGAAGAATGGGATAGTTGACGGCTCTTTTGATAATATGTCCATTTGGTGCTTGAATATCCATTTTTGATATGTTAACATAGGTGAGTCGCAGATTTTTGCACATAGGCCGGCGTGTCGGAATGGCAGACGATGCAGACTCAAAATCTGTTGTCCTCACGGGCGTGTGGGTTCAAGTCCCACCGCCGGCACTATTATTATGACATTCAGGCAGTATATGTTTGGATGTCTTTTTCTTTTGCTAATTCAGATTATTATTCCCCTTACATATATATTTTTGGAATATAGTATTATTGCACAAAATGCGGAAACGAAATTTGCACATTTCGTTTCTTGTTTCTCCACGCGTGGAGTGTTACTATAAACATGTGGAAACGTAAATACATGCAATTCGTTTCCGGACACAATTGAGGATAAGCCTGATGAGAAAAGTAATCTATTTAAACAATGACTGGAAATTTAAGAGCGAATTTGATGAGAGTATGATCAGCTCAGATTTCAGGGATACAGGATTTCAAAATATAAGAATCCCACATACAGTTGCAGAGACATCTTTCAATTATTTTGATGATGCTGTTTATCAGATGGTGAGCTGCTACCGCAAGACTTTCAGGGCAGACCATAATTGGAAGGACAAGAGAGTTGCAATTCATTTTGAAGGTGCGGCGCATGAAGCTACGGTATATTTTAACGGTGTGCTTCTTGGAACACATTCCTGCGGCTATACAGCCTTTGAGTTTGATATATCCGAGCATATTCGTTATGACGAACCAAACACAATTGTTGTGAAGCTTGACAGTAGAGAATCTCTGAATGTTCCGCCCTTCGGGTTTGTGGTGGATTATATGACTTATGGAGGTATTTACAGAGATGTATTTATCGAAATAACCGATAAGACCTATATTTCCAGAGCGTTTGTATATACAGAAGTTCCTGAGGTTATGAACGTTTCGCTTAAGGAGAAGGATGTTACACCAAGATCTGTCGGAGCTTTCCTACGTGCGAGATTCAGAATCAAGGGATCACTTACCGGTTGTGTTGTAACCGAGTCACTAAAAAGAATTTCAGGTGAGCTGCCCAAGGATGCAAATGATGAATATGCAGAGGAAACTGAACTAAACAGGATAGCTGCAAAAAATAAGATGACCTTTGATTATCATACTCTTCCTGTTGTCTTGTGGGATGTGAAAAATCCCGCACTTTATAAATTCATCATAAGAATATACAGAGATGATCAGCTCATTGATGAGAAAATTATAACGTTTGGATTCAGGAATGCTTCTTTTAAGGCAGACGGCTTTTATCTAAACGGAAGAAAATTCAAACTGCGCGGCTTGAACAGACATCAGTCCTATCCGTATGTTGGATATGCAATGCCTGCCTCGATGCAGATAGAGGATGCGAGAATAATAAAAGAAGACTTATGTCTTAACTGCGTAAGAACTTCCCACTACCCGCAGTCTCAGGATTTTATGGATGCCTGTGACAGAATGGGAATACTTGTATTTACCGAGATACCCGGATGGCAACATATAGGTGATGAGGATTGGAAAAAACAGGCTCTTGAGAATGAAAGAGAAATGATTTTCCAGTACAGGAATCATCCTTCGATTTTTATTTGGGGTGTCCGAATTAATGAATCTGCAGATGATGATGATTTTTACTTAAAAACAAATCATATCGCTCATGAGCTTGATTCTTCGAGAGCCACCGGAGGAGTAAGAGCGGCTACAAAAATGCATCTTCTTGAGGATGTATATACATTAAATGACTTTTCACATAACGGGAAAACGCCCGGTTGCATTAAAAAGAGACAGGCAACACCGGATATGTCTTCGGCGTACATGGTAACAGAGTATAACGGACATATGTATCCGACAAAAGCTTTCGATCCTGAAGATACAAGAGTCGAACATGCGATGAGACATATAAGAGTCATGGATGCTATAGCAGGTGAGAGGGACATAGCCGGAGGCATTGGCTGGTGCATGTTTGACTACAACACCCACAAGGATTTCGGTTCGGGCGACAGAATCTGTTATCACGGCGTGATGGACATGTTCAGGAATCCCAAGCTTGCTGCTTACGGATATGCAATGCAGGGAAATGACAAGACAGTACTGGAACTGTCATCTGCTATGGATATCGGAGAGCATCCCGAGTGCATTCGCGGTGATATCTGGCTCTTTACAAATGCGGATTCCGTAAAAATGTATAAGAACGATGTTTTTATAAAAGAGTATTATCCAGGTGCGTCACCTTATAGAAATATTGAACATGGTCCAATACTTGTGGACGACTTTATTGGTGATGAGTTTGCGGAAAATGAAAAGTTCTCAAAATACTTTGCAGGAAAAGTTAAGCATGCACTAAACCAGGCTGCACGCCACGGCATGGGGAGCCTATCTCTTGGCGATAAGATTACCGGTCTTGAGATGATGCTTTTCCATAGGATGTCTGTTAAGGACATAGTTGATATGTACCAGAAATACATCGGTGACTGGGGCGGCGAGGCAACATCGTTTAAATTTGAGGCTATTAAGAATGGCGAGGTTGCAGCAACAATCGTAAAAGAGACGGTAAAGGGGATAAGCATTGAAACTGTGGTTAGTAACACTGAGCTTATGGAGGGCAGATCTTACGATGTGGCATCGGTGAGGATAAGAGTTGTTGACCAGAATGGAAATGTTTTACCGTTTTTTGCCGAACCCTGCAAGCTTAAGACAGAAGGTGCAATTGAGATTATCGGCCCCAGAACGGTGCCGCTCAGAGGCGGAATGGCCGGGACCTATATTAAATCCAAGAGGCGCCAGGGTTCTACAGGTAAGCTGATAATAAGTCTTCGTGCGAGCGGAGAGAAAATAAAGAAAGAAATAAGTTTTACAATTAGTGAAAGGATAAATGGTAATGTCTGAGAAATCCAAGATAATTTTCGGAAACGAAATGCCTGAAAAAGTATACAGGAAGGCAATGAAAACAAAAGAAAAGAACAAGAAAAAATTCGGAGATGACTCCAAAGCAAATTACCCTGTCAAAATAACAGAGAATAAATACATAGGAGAGAGTCTCGGGGTTAAAAATATCGAGGTGTTGCCTGAAAATGCTGATGTTTCCGGGACACTGCCTTTCGATGAGGAAAAAGGACTTATTGTAGGAAATATCAGAATGGGCTTTGGACATTACAGAATCAGCATGGCAATGGCTTCATGTGCTAAGTATATGGGATATACACCGTACTGGATGGATCTTAATTCCTATCCGCATACAACCTGCACGAAGCTGATAAGTGCTCAGAATGACTTGTATTCTCTTGGATCAAGACTTTCAAAAAATCCTATTTTCAACAAACTAGTGTGGGAGCCTGTAAACTATGAAGGCTTCAGAGCTCTTTCATATAATGCGGCTGATCAGGCAAATGCTGAGCTGATGGCACCTGTTTATAAAAATGTGCCAAAGGATATTCCTGTTATTGCAACACATGTATGGCCTGCTCAGGCTGCGATCCATGCCGGTATGAAGTATGTAGTCAATGCGGTTCCCGATAACTGGCCGATGGCACTTCATTTTTCTGAAGGATCTGTTCATACAATACAGTGCAGAAATGCATATATGGGCTACAGAATACTTAACGGTATGAACAAGAATAAGGTCTGCAAGGCAATGCCGGGAAAGGAACTTGTTTATACCGGACATTATATTGACCATGAACTTGTTTCAAATATTGAGAATGACTGTAAGGCCAGATGTGACAGGAGGAAAAACAAAAAGCCAATGAGATTCCTTCTTACAATTGGCGGAGCCGGAGCACAAAAGGAGATATTTGCTGCAATAATAAAGTATCTGCTTCCGAAGATAAAGAAGAATGAAGCAGCTTTATATGTAAATGTGGGTGATTACAGACAGGTCTGGGAGGATCTGAAAAAAGAGATTCCGGGAATGAGTTCCTTCATCCACGAGCACCTCGGAGATTTTGCGGATACAGAAAAATTTGCGGCTGATGCGCTTGATCCTTCCAATGAAGTGACCGGTATTCACGGCTTCTGGCATGAGAACATTTTTGAAGCTGTTTACTGTACCAATCTCCTTATGAGAAGCTGCGATGTACTTGTTACAAAACCCAGTGAACTTGCATTTTATCCTGTTCCCAAGTTGTTTATAAAGAGAGTGGGAAAGCATGAGATGTGGGGAGCTATACATTCTGCCGAGGTGGGAGACGGAACACTTGAGTGTAGAGACATTCCGCATACAGTACAGATGCTGAGCCAGTTCCTGCATACATCGCTGCTCGATGATATGTGTAACAATATTGTTGAAAATAAAAAGGCAGGTCTCTATGACGGAGCTTACAAGGTTGTGGAGCTTGCCATGGGGATGAAAAATAACAACAAGTAATTTGATTTGAGAGGTTAAAAAGTAATGAGCGAACATAACAAATTGTCCGGAGCCGCAAAGGCGTCTTATGGTCTTGGAGCAGTCGGAAAAGACATGGTTTACATGCTTTCCGCTTCATACGTTTTGTATTACTTCCAGGATATTCTTGGGGTTAGTGCTGCCGCTATGGGTGTAATTCTTATGGTGGCAAGAGTTTTTGATGCATTTAATGATCCTATAATGGGAGCTATAGTTGCTAAGACGAAGACCAGATTCGGAAAATTCAGACCCTGGCTTCTTATCGGAACTATAACAAATGCCATAGTGCTATATCTGATGTTCTCAGCACCGCCGACTTTGTCGGGAAGCGGGCTTGTAGCCTATGCGGCTGTAACCTATATACTTTGGGGTGTTACCTATACGATGATGGATATTCCCTATTGGTCAATGATACCTGCTTTTACTGAGGGCGGAAAAGAAAGAGAGGGGCTTACAACACTCGCTCGTTCATGCGCAGGTGTTGGTTCCGCGATAATTACAATCATAACAGTAATGTCTGTTTCTGCTCTTGGCCATATCTTTGGAGGAGCGGACATCACCGATAGAGATGTAGAACGAATCGGTTTTTCATATTTTACAATTGTGATCGCTGCTTTGTTTGTGCTCTTTACTGTAATATGCTGTATCAATGTTAAGGAAAAATCCACAGTTGACATGAAAACAGCATCTATAGGAGAGATGTTCAGAGCACTTATTCAGAATGATCAGGCAATGACAGTAGTTGTAGCTATCGTAATCGTTAATTGCTCAATCTACATTACATCAAACCTTGTAATCTATTTCTTTAAATACGATTTCGGAACAGTAGGCTGGAGAGGTGCATACACACTGTTTTCAACCTTTGGCGGCGGAATTCAGATTCTGGCAATGATGCTTTTATATCCATTCCTAAGAAGATTCTTTACATCTATAAAGATTTACTTCATAAGCATGGGAATGGCTATTGCAGGATATATATCGCTTCTTGTACTTGCATCAACAAAAATGGATAACGTATATATCCTCTTTATTCCGTCGTTTTTCATCTTCTCTGCAAACGGAATGCTTGCGGTTATTACAACCGTATTCCTTGCAAACACTGTTGATTACGGTGAACTTAAGAACGGCCGCCGCGATGAATCTGTTATATTTTCCATGCAAACCTTTGTGGTAAAGCTTGCGTCCGGAGTATCGGCATTTATTGCTGCTCTTGCGCTCCAGATATTGCAGCTAAGCAATGATACTGCAGAAACCACAACAGACATAGACTATTCACAGGGAGTGGATATCATGCAGAAGATGGGGCTTCGCATGACAATGACAATCATTCCTGTTATCGGAATCCTTTTCGCGATCTTCTGGTTTAAGAAAAAGTACATCTTGACTGATGAGAAAATCGAAGAAATCTCCTCCGAAATCGCGGGGAGAAAGTAATAGCCAGGAAACGGAAATATAAAGAATATATATAAAGAAAAGTGTATGGCACCAAAATCGATTATGCGTAAGCAACGAGATTTTGGTGCCATATATTTTTCTGCACCATATGTGATTTATAGTTCCGTTTCCGTCATATAGGGAGTTTAACCGATTGTAATATTGACTGTTTTGGTGTATGCTAGATATTGTTTAATAGTATGCTTTGCGATATTATGTTCATACAAGATATTGGGGTTGGCGATACTATGGATTGCAAAGAATTTCAGAGAATGATACCCGGCTTTTTAGCTGATGAATTGGATAATTATTCTCTTGAGTCATTTTTGAATCATATGGAATCCTGCAGAAGTTGTAAGGAAGAACTTACTATACAGTTTTTGATAGAAACAGGTATTCAGAGACTTGAGGATGGTAGTACTTTTAACCTTACGAAAGAACTGAAGTCCACTACGAATGATGCCTGGGTAAGACTTCGTATGCGTAAGAGATTATTGAAGACCGCATACTTTCTGCAGATTATGGTCGTTGCTGAAATTATAGCAGCGATTGCGCTTTCAATCGCGCTTCGCTGAGAATAAGGACAACGGATAGATTTTATTTGCTTAATATTATTTAGTTGGGGATATTTTTAAAATGGGGAAGAAATTATTACTGATAGACGGACACAGTATACTTAACAGAGCCTTCTACGGTCTTCCTGATCTTACTAATTCAGAAGGCCTGCATACAGGTGCAGTCTATGGATTTCTGAATATTCTTTTCAGACTGATTGATGAGGAACAGCCGGATTATCTGACTGTTGCTTTTGATGTCCACGAACCCACATTCAGACACAAAATATATGCCGAGTACAAGGGAACCAGAAAGCCAATGCCGGAAGAACTCAGACAGCAGGTGCCGCTGATGAAGGAAGTTCTTGACAGCATGAACATTTGCCGTATGGAGAAGGCAGGACTTGAGGCTGACGATATTCTCGGAACTATCGCTAAGAGAGGCGAGAGAGAAGGCATGGAAGTCAGACTTGTCTCCGGTGACAGGGATCTTTTGCAGGTTGCAACGGATCATATTTGCGTTCGTATTCCCAAGACAAAACAGGGCAAAACAGAAATCGAGAATTATTTTGCAGGTGATGTCGAGACTTTATATAAAGTAAATCCGGTTCAGTTTATAGAGCTTAAAGCCCTTATGGGAGATTCATCGGATAATATTCCCGGGGTTCCCAAGGTCGGTGAGAAGACTGCAATTGAGCTTATGACTACTTACGGATCTATTGAGAATATATATGCCAATCTTGACAATATATCAAAGAAGGCAATAAGAGAATCGCTTGCGGCTAACAGGGAGCTATGCGATTTGAGTAAGACTCTCGCAACAATCGATGTGAATGCCGAGTTTGATTACTCTTTCGAAAATGCCACAATCGACAACATTTTTAATCGCGAAGCTTATGAGCTTTTTAAAAGACTGAATTTCCGCAATCTCCTTTCGAAGTTTGAGGGAGATGTTACAAAAACAGAGATTAAGATTGATTTTAAAGACATCAATACGAAGTCTGAAGCAGATGCAGTATTTAAAGCTGCTTTGTCTTATGCCGGATCAAGGAACGACCGGTTTATCGGAATAGGAATTTTATCCGATGATAGCCCGTCAGGAAAAAAGAGGGAAAAAATCGGACAGCTTTCACTTTTTGATGACACATCAGAGTCAACTGATCTTATTGGTATCAGTGTTTGTTTTGAAGATGAAAAGACTTCTTATTTTGAACTTGAAAACGATATTACATCCGCTTATGTTGGGGAGAAGCTCGAGGAACTTTCAGAGAAATGCAGACTTTCTTTCTTTGACATCAAGCATGCATATAAATATTTTAAACCCTACGAAGTTGACAACTACGAAAAGAAAAAAGAGGGCTCATTTGATATTCTTATCGGGGCTTATCTGAACAATCCCTTAAAGAACGACTACCTTCCGGAAGATATCGCTTCGGAATATCTGCAGATGACAATAAGATCCAAGACACAGATTTTCGGAAAAGAATCTCCGCTTGCGGCAGACAGAAATCTCAGAAAAGAGTACACAGGATATCTTGCGTATGTTTCTTATAAAGCGGCTCCTCTTATTCAGAAGAAGCTGGAAGACTCTGACATGCAGGATCTGATGAATAATGTTGAAATGCCTCTCAGCTATATTCTCCATGACATGGAAAAAGAAGGAATCCTTGTTAAACGAGAAGAGCTTAAGGTTTACGGTGAGCGCCTTACAGGCAGAATCGAGGAACTGGAAAAGGCTATACATAAGGAGGCAGGCCAGGAGTTTAATATCAATTCTCCAAAGCAGCTTGGGGAGATACTCTTTGAGAAGCTGGGATTGAAAGGCGGAAAGAAGACAAAAACAGGCTATTCCACTGCTGCTGACGTCCTGGAAAAGCTTGCTCCCGAGAATCCTATCATCAGGAATATTCTTGAGTACAGGGGTCTTACGAAGTTAAAGAGCACTTATGCGGATGGTCTTGCGACATATATTGATACAGACAATAGAATTCATACCAGTTTTAACCAGACAATAACTGCTACGGGAAGAATCAGTTCGACAGAACCGAATCTTCAGAATATCCCCATGAGGACTGAGCTCGGCAGAGCTATCAGGAAGGTTTTTGTTCCGAAGGAAGGATATGTTTTTGCCGATGCCGATTATTCACAGATAGAGCTTAGAATTCTGGCTCATATGTCCGGGGATCAGGGCCTTATAGATGCATATCACGAGGGTAGAGATATTCACAGGATTACGGCATCAAAGGTATTTGGAATTCCTTTCGATGAGGTTACTGATATCCAGAGAAGAAACGCAAAGGCTGTTAATTTTGGAATAGTATACGGAATAAGTGCTTTCGGACTTAGCGAAGATCTTAATATTTCCAGATCCGATGCAAAGAAGTACATGGAGGACTATCTTGCAACTTATCCTGGGGTTAAGAATTATCAGGACAGCGCGGTAGAGAGTGCCAAGGAAAAGGGCTATGCGGTGACTCTTTATAAAAGACGACGCCCGATGCCGGAGCTTAAGTCAGGCAATTTCATGCAGAGACAGTTCGGAGAGAGAGTTGCAATGAATGCTCCCATTCAGGGAACTGCTGCCGACATTATTAAGATTGCTATGATTCGTGTATGGAGAAGAATTCGAAAAGAACAGTTATTATCAAGAATGATTCTTCAGATACATGATGAACTTTTGATTGAGACCAAGAAGGAAGAAGAGAAAAAGATAAAGCTTATTCTTGAAGAGGAGATGACAAAAGCAGCTGATCTTCTTGTTCCGCTCGAGGCAGAGTGTCACACGGGTTCAGACTGGTTTGAGGCGAAGTAGAGTGAAAGTAATCGGAGTAACCGGAGGAGTAGGCGCCGGAAAAAGCACAGTGCTTAACTACATAGAGAAGAGTTGTAACTGCCGTATCATCTTTTCCGATAAAGTGGCTAATGATATTAAGCTTAAGGGACAGAGCTGCTATGAACCAATAGTTGATCTTCTTTCCGAGGATATACTCGGACCGGATGGAGAGATAGACAAGAAAAAGATGGCGGCGAAGATATTTGCCGATGATAGTCTCTTAAAGCAGGTTAATGATATTCTTCATCCTGCGGTAAATAATTATATTTTCGGTGAAATAGAAAAAGAAAAAGCGGAAGGAAAGCTTGACTATCTTTTCATAGAAGCTGCACTTCTTATTGAAAACGGCTATCACAAAATCGTGGATGAATTGTGGTACATTTACGCAGATGAGAGTGTCAGGAGAAAGCGCCTTAAAGAATCGCGCGGATACAGTGATGAGAAGATAGATGATATTATAAAGGGACAGCTTTCCGATGAAGAATTCCGTAAATATGCAAGTTTTGTAATAGATAACAGCAATGATGAGAACGACACTAAAAGACAAATTGATTTGAAGCTGGGGGAAAACTGATGGCTGAAATGGTTGAACAATCTGAGAAAAACGTAGTATTCGGTCTTGATATCGGTACCAGAAGTGTTGTCGGTACAGTCGGGTACATGGAGGATGAAATCTTCAATGTAATGGCGCAGTGTGTTGAGAAACATGAGACCAGAGCCATGCTCGATGGACAGATACATGATATCGGCAAGGTCGGCGCTACGATCAGGCACGTCAAGGAGAATCTTGAACAGCAGACACAGATACATCTGACAGATGTATGTATTGCTGCCGCAGGTCGTGTACTTCGTACAATTAAAACAAATTTTGAAGAAGAATTCACTGATAACAGAGAGCTTACTCAGGAGGAAATCTATAACCTTGAGTCAAAAGCTGTTGAGAAGGCCTATCAGGAATTCCTTGCGCAGAATCAGTCGGATATGAAATTTTATCTGGTTGGTTACTCTGTAATGCATTATTATCTTGATGATTATCAGATTGCCAATCTAGAAGGACATAATGCCGGAAGAGTAGCAATTGACCTTATTGCAACCTTCCTTCCGGATGATTGTGTTGACGGTCTTTATAAGGCTTGTGAGAGAGCAGACCTTAAGGTTGCAAATATGACTCTCGAGCCTATAGCTGCTATGATGGTTGCAATTCCGCCTCAGTTCAGAATGCTTAATCTGGCACTTGTTGATGTTGGTGCAGGAACCTCCGATATCTGTATAACGGATGATGGAACAATTACATCCTATGGAATGCTTCCAATTGCAGGTGATTCCATCACAGAGATTATTGCTCAGCACTGCCTGGTTGATTTCAATACCGCGGATCAGATTAAAATTGACGCAAGTCACATGGATCAGGTTAAATATGTTGATATCATGGGACTTGAGAAGACAATCTCGGCAAAAGAAATATCAAAAATGATTAAGCCTCTTGTTGAGAAGATGTCCAAGATGGTAACACAGCAGATTAAGCAGCTTAACGGCAATAAATCAGTAAGTGCGGTATTCGTTGTCGGAGGTGGCGGTTGTGTACCGGGGTACACCAAGGCTTTGGCAAAAGAGATGAAGATTCCGGAGGAGCGTGTTGCGCTTCGAGGCGAAGAAGTCATGAAGAGCATTCGATTCCTTAATGAAGACAGCACCATTGAGAGAGATTCACTTATGGTTACACCTCTCGGTATCTGTATAAGCTTCTATGAGCAGTCCAACAACTTTGTGTTTGTATCCTTTAACGGACAGCAGACTAAAATTTACGATAACGGTAAGCTTGCAATTGTTGATGCTGCGATGCAGGCAGATTTTCCTAACGAGGATCTGTTCCCTAAGCGCGGCGAAGAATTGAGATTTACCGTTAACGGCCAGGAGAGAATGGTGAGAGGTGAGCCCGGAGAGGCAGCTGTTATCACGCTTAACGGATCACCTGCAGATATTCATACCAAGATTCATGCAAATGATATTATCGAAGTTACAAGCTCGACAGTCGGTAAGGCAGGAAGCAGTGAAATCAATGATATTCCTGAGTTCAAGGGAACCTTCAATATTACTGTAGACGGAAAGAGTATTGACGTACCGAGAACCGCTGAGGTTAACGGAGAAGTTCAGACCGGCCTTTATGATATTAAGTCCGGAGACGAGATAAAGATTCTTGATTATGAGACTGCAGCTCAGATAGCGGAGCTTCTGGATATTGACCTCACTGAGGATATGGTTATAACTGTCAATAATGAGGTTGCAAACGGTGATACTCCCGTTTACGAGAACTTTAAGGTTGAGTTTAAGAGCGGCGCTGATGCTATCATGGAATATTATGCTAATTTCCCTGATGCCGATGAAGTTGCCATCGAACAGGAAAATGAGGAGTCATCCTACGAAGCCGATGCGGATCTTGACCTGGAGGAGAATGAAGATGGCAGCGTAAGTATCTCCGGCGGAAGTACAACTACTTCTTCTGTAAGGAGTGCAGCACCCACCAGACGCGTGGTTACACATGATCTTCATGTAATAGTTAACAATGAGCCTATTGTGCTTCACGGAAAATCGGATTATATTTTTGTAGATATATTTGATGTTATTGATTTTGACCTCAGTAAACCTAACGGCAGATCGATAGTAACCACACTAAATGGCGGTACTCCCGATTATATGCAGGCGATACATGAAGGCGACAGAATTGAAGTCTATTGGAAATAGATAACACAATCTTAATATGATAGACACATTTTCGTCACAGTTTATACTTAATATGGAAACGGAGATTGCATTAGATGAGACTTGCAAGCCTCTCAAGCGGTAGTAGCGGTAACAGTATTTATATAGGTTCCGATACTACAAACATCCTGATAGATACAGGATGCAGTAAGAAAAGAATAGAAGAAGGATTGGCCGGAATGGATTTATCCCTGGCCGATATAGATGCGATCTTTGTCACACATGAGCATTCAGATCATATTGCAGGACTTCATACTATTTTAAAAAAATATGATATTCCGGTATATGCAACCAGAGGAACTTTACAGGGAATCAGGACAAGTGATAAGAAGGGAGAAATGCTCTCTGCTGAGTTTCATGAAATCCGAGCAGATGAAAAGGTTCCGGTAAAGGATATTGTTGTAAATCCGATCACGATAATGCATGATGCGCTTGAACCTGTGGCGTACAGGGTTTCCTGCGGCAAAAAGAAAATCGGAGTCGCGACGGATCTTGGATGTTACAATGATTATACGGTTGATAACCTGAGAGGCATGGATGCAATACTGATAGAAGCCAATCATGATGTGAGGATGCTTCAGACGGGGCCGTATCCGTATCAGTTAAAAAGGAGAATCCTTGGGGAAAAAGGACATTTGTCCAATGAAAAGAGCGGTGAACTTCTGTGCAGGATTTTGCACGACGGCCTTAAAGGAATTCTTCTCGGACATCTGAGTAAAGAGAACAATCTGCCCGAGCTTGCTTACGAGACGGTGAGGGTTGAGATAGAAATGGGTGAGAATCCATATCACGGAAATGATTTTCCAATAATGGTAGCAGCGAGAAATGAGCTTTCTCCTGTTATTGAAGTGTGAGAAAAGACAAGGGAGTAAAATATTATGAACAAAATCATTATTACTGTGGTCGGTAAGGATACTGTAGGTATTATTGCTAAGGTATGTACTTTTCTGGCTGAAAACAGTATCAACATTCTTGATATTTCACAGACAATAGTTTCCGGATATTTTAATATGATGATGATCGTTGATGTTAGTAAGAGTGAAGCAAGCTTCCAGGAAGTAAGCGACACCCTGGATAAGATCGGTGAGGACATCGGCGTTGTAATTAAATGCCAGAGAGAAGAAATTTTCGATTCAATGCACAGAATTTAAAAAGGAGCTTAAATGATTAACATTAATGAAGTCTCTGAGACTAACGAGATGATCGAAAAGGAAAATCTGGATGTCCGTACTATTACAATGGGTATCAGCCTTTTGGATTGCATCAGCTCAGACCTTGATACATTAAACAGAAATATATATGAGAAAATCTATGGATCCGCCAAGGATCTTGTTCAGACCGGAGAAGATATTGCCAAGGAGTTTGGTATTCCAATCGTAAATAAGAGAATTTCCGTTACTCCGATCGCGCTTATCGGTGCGGCTGCATGCAAGAGTACAGAGGATTTTGTGTCTATTGCAAAGACTCTTGATAAGGTTGCAAAGGATGTTGGAATAAACTTCCTCGGTGGTTACAGCGCGCTTGTAAGTAAGGGCATGACAGATGCCGACAGACTTCTTATAGAGTCTATACCGCAGGCACTTTCCCAGACAGATGTTGTATGTTCATCTGTAAATGTAGGTTCAACCAAAACAGGAATAAACATGGATGCCGTAAGACTTCTTGGCGACGTAATCGTTAAGACAGCTGAGGCTACTAAGGATAATGACAGTGCGGGGTGCACGAAGCTTGTTGTATTCTGCAATGCTCCTGATGACAATCCTTTCATGGCAGGTGCTTTTCATGGAGTTACAGAAGCCGACAGAATTATAAATGTCGGCGTAAGCGGGCCCGGAGTTGTTAAGACGGCACTGGAAAAGGTTCGCGGGGAGAATTTTGAAATTCTCTGTGAAACAATTAAAAAGACAGCATTTAAGGTTACGAGAGTAGGTCAGCTTGTAGCAAAGGAAGCTTCCGAAAGATTAGGAGTTCCCTTTGGAATTGTTGATCTTTCACTTGCGCCCACGCCGGCTATCGGAGACAGTGTTGCTGATATTCTTCATGAGATTGGTGTTGAGCATGCGGGCGCACCCGGGACTACTGCAGCACTTGCGTTGTTAAATGACCAGGTTAAGAAGGGTGGAGCAATGGCATCCTCTTATGTAGGCGGTTTGTCAGGTGCATTTATTCCGGTTAGTGAAGACCAGGGTATGATAAATGCAGTTAATGCAGGAGCTTTATCACTTGAAAAGCTTGAGGCTATGACTTGTGTATGCTCTGTAGGTCTTGATATGATAGCAATTCCCGGAGATACAAAAAGTACAACCATTTCCGGAATTATTGCCGATGAGATGGCTATCGGCATGATAAACCAGAAGACTACAGCCGTAAGACTCATACCGGTTATCGGTAAGAAAGCAGGAGATACTGTGGACTTTGGCGGACTATTGGGATTTGGTCCTATCATGAGCGTCAACACATTTTCTTGTGATGAATTTGTTAACAGAGGAGGAAGGATTCCGGCTCCGATACATAGCTTTAAAAACTGATTTATGGATAAAATGAAAAAGATTCCCGAAAAGATATCGGGATCAGCTGAAAAATTTAATAGGTTTCTCAGAAGAAATGCTGCAGGCCAGACCGATGAGCAAAATCGCGGATTAAAGAATAATATTGTGAACCGCGCTAAGAGAATAAAGCATCTTGCTTATAAAAAGAGTACTAGAAAGACTATTCGCGAGACTGCTGTTTCATGGGCATTTCTTTTACCGAGTCTCATGGGAGTTTTGACATTCTTTGTTATTCCTTTCTGTGTGGTTGTTTTTTATTCGGTTGTAAACAATCCTATTCAGAAAGAGTTTGTCGGCTTTTTCAATTTTGAAAGAGTGTTTGTTAATAATGCTTTCAGGCAGGCTGCATATAATACTTTTATGTTTTCGATAATAGCTGTGCCTCTTGCGGTGGCGCTTTCTCTGTTCCTGGCTGTCGTTATGGAATCGGGTATACCGTTTAAGAGCCAGTTCAGGAGCTTTTTCCTTAGCCCCATGATGGTTCCAATTGCTTCAATAGTACTTATTTGGCAGGTGTTGTTCCATTTTAACGGAATTATAAATGTCATAAGTATGAATTTCGGCGGACCAAAGATTGACTGGCTTAAATCAGACAAGGCGCAGATAGTTATTGTTGCACTGTTTTTATGGAAAAACCTCGGATATAACATGATTCTGTTCATGGCTGCTCTTTCGAGTGTGCCCAAGGATCTGATTGAGGTGGCAAAGCTTGAGAGCGCAACTGACAGACAGATTTTCTGGACAATAAAGATGAGATATCTCTCATCCACTATACTGTTTGTTACCATTATGTCTCTTATTAATTCCTTTAAGGTATTCAGAGAGATATATCTAATGACCGGAGATTATCCTTATAAAACGCTGTATATGATGCAGCATTTTATGAATAATACATTTGCCTCAGTCGATTACCAGAAGCTTTCGGCTTCGGCCATTATCATGGCATTGGTAATTGTTGTTCTGATGCTTATCATGTTTAACACTGAAAACCGGTATGGAAAGGATATAGAAGGCTAGTATGGCAGGACTTAAATTGCCTACCGGTGAAGCGGCGTTTTACGAAAGAGCCATTCGGAAGGCAAGAAGAAAGAAAAAAATATATAAATACGGTACTATAGCAGGAACCATTATATGTGCGATTTTTGCGGCATTGTTCCTGTTGCCGACAATACTTACAATTACAAATTCCTTCATGAGTTCTTCTGAAATCAGTGCCAATTACGGTGCGGTTTTTCAGACGACGGATACCGGAGGAAAGGTATTTATATCAAAAACGGTTAACCTCAAGTTTATTCCGGATATTGTTACATTCAGTCAGTATTTCACTGTGCTGTTCAAATCACCGGAATATCTTGTTAAGTTTTGGAACAGTATGATCTATGTTGTTCCGATCCTTGTGATTCAGCTTCTAGTGGCGATGCTTGCATCCTACGGGTTTGCAAGATACAAGGGAAGGGTAAGGGAGATAATATTTTTCCTTTACATCATAATGATGCTTATGCCATATCAGGTTACATTGGTACCTAATTATCTGGTATCATCGGCTCTCGGAATACTTGATACGAGATGGGCCATATGGCTGCCCGGATTTTTTTCACCGTTTGCGGTTTATCTTCTTACGAAATTTATCAGGAGAATTCCGGCAGAGGTAATGGAGGCAGCATCCATTGACGGAGCCAGTGAGTGGCAGATATTTACCCAGATATGCGCACCGCTTTGTAAGAGCGGACTTATATCTATCGCAATTCTGGTTTTTATAGATTATTGGAACATGGTTGAGCAGCCGCTTATTCTGCTCAGCAACGACGAGCTTCATCCGCTTTCGGTATTTTTGTCGAAAATCAATTCAGGCGAAATAAGCCTGGCATTTGCGGTAGCGGTTATTTATCTTGTGCCGCCGCTATTGATTTTCCTGTACGGCGAAGAGTACCTAATCGAAGGTATTTCATACCAGGGCGGTTTAAAAGGATAGATTTTACAGCCAGTAACGGCGTTGCCTGCATAACTAGAGGAGGAGAGCAGGCGTGATTTAGTTTTAAGGGAAGAGGAATTAAAGGTATGTCTGAAGTTAGAAATGAGAGACCAAAGAAAAGCAGAAAGGATATTATCAAGGATATAACAATAGCCTTTCTGGCAATACTGTTATTGCTTACTTTTTTCTCAAACACAATTATGAATTTTTCACTTCCGGAGGTTGCTATTCAGCAGATTCAGGAAGGAACAATTTCACCGGTTATCAGAGGAACCGGTACTGTAGAAGCCAAGGATCCATATTCGGTAAAGGTTTCACAGGAGCGCGTAATAAAGAGCGTTGCTGTTGAGGTTGGAGCCCAGGTAAAAAAGGGTGATGTAATTTATAACCTTGAAGATAAGGAATCAACTGAGCTTCAGGAAGCTAAGACAAAGCTGGAGGAGCTCTTACAGACTTATGAGACTTCACTTTTCTCAGGTGATCTCTCAGATGAGGCTATAAATCGTATCAGAGGCGGTCAGACTCTCACAATGGATCAGTTCCAGGCCAAGCTTAAGGCTGCAACTGACAGATACGATGCTGCTAAGCTTGCTGATGAGGAAGCCCAGGCAACAATTGATGCGCAGTCTCAGGCACAGTCATATACTGCGGCTCAGTATAATTATGATGAGGCAACGCCTCAGTATAGAGAAGCAGATATAACTGCTAGGTTAACGGAATTGGATATTCTTATTTCTGATGCAGAATCTGAAAAAACAGCTCAGAAAGAAATTATGGATGATAATAAGGATTACAAAAATGAATCTGATTCTGATAAGAAAAAGAAAATGAGAAAGGCTTACAATAATGCGCAAAGTGCTTATTGGACGCAAGATGAATTAATAAACGCGTATAATGCTGAAAAGAATCAGCTTCAGATCGAACAGGCATACAGTACTAAAGATGTTTCACAGGTCACAACCCAGGCAGGGCAGGTTGACAGTGACTACCAGAGAAAGGCAGCTTCACTTCAGGATACAAAAAATAAGACAGCTCAGGAGCTCGAGAGAGCAACAACAGACAGAACAGAGCTTCTTACTGAGATTGCAAAGGAAATTGAGCTTGATGCTCAGAGAGATACAATTGCAGAGCAGAGAGAAACAGTTGAGAAGCTTGAGAAGGAATCAACCGGTGCTACCGTAACTGCGCCTGTAGACGGAACAATAACAGAGCTCGCCCTCAAAGCAGGTGAGACAACCAATGCCGAGAATCCCGTTGCAACAATTCAGGTTGACGGCAAGGGTATGGTTACAAGCTTCTCTGTTACCATGGATCAGGCAAAGCGCCTTAAGGTTGGCGATATTGCTGAGCCTCAGAATGCATGGTACTACACAGACTTTAAGGCAACCCTTAAGTCTATTACTGCGGATCAGCAGAATCCTAATACAAAGAAACTTCTTACTTTCAATATTGAAAGTCCGGAAGTACAAAACGGCCAGTCAGTAAGTCTTCAGATTGGACAGAAGTCTGATAACTATGACCTTACAATTCCTGCAGGAGCTGTAAGAGAAGACTCAAATGGTAAATTTATCCTTATAGTAAAGTCGAAGTCCAGTCCTCTCGGAAACAGATATATTGCTGCAAGAGTTGATGTAGAGGTGCTTGGATCTGATGATACTACTGCAGCTATAAGCGGCAGCCTTGAGGGTGATGAGTATGTGATCACTACAGCGACAGCTCCTATTAAATCCGGTGATCAGGTAAGACTGGCTAATAATTCATGAACAAATTAAAAGAAAGTATTATAGGATTTTTCAAAAATCTGAAATTAAAACAGATCATATATTTTGTTGTTATGGTCCTGCTTGCGCTTATCATCTTTGCTTTAGGAGTCCAAAAAGATTTCATGGCAAGACATCAGTATGATCAGATGATGGGTAACAGATGGTCAGGGGATACCAGATGCGGTCAGGTCAGCATGTTCTTTTCCGAGAATCAGGGTGTAAGTATCGATACGGTTAACGAATATGCTTATAAGATCAATAAAGGTCTTATTGCTGACGGACTTCAGGAAGCAGATGCCAGTACAGAGGGTGGCGGTGCAGTATGGAATTACTGCTACAGCGCTGTGGGAAGCATAGAGATTACGAGAGACCTTAAATCTGTAACAGCAGTTGGTATCGGCGTTGGAGGAGACTTTTTTCAGTTCCATCCGATGAGAGTTATGAGTGGTAACTATTTTACCGGTGACATAGTCATGAAGGATTATGTAATTCTCGATGAGGAACTTGCATGGCAGCTGTTTGGCTCCAATGATATCGTGGGTGAGACCATTTTACTTGGAGGAGTGCCTCACTATATTGCTGGTGTTGTAAAGAGGGACAGCGGAAAATATGTAAAGGCTGCCGGTATGGTATATCCTACTATTTTCATGTCATTTGAATCTCTTGCAACCTATGGCAGAATCGATGCTTCCGTTCTCTCGACAGACGGCTCTCTTGGTAAGGTCAACGTGGCATCCAAGAATGATGATGAGGAAGGAGGCGGCACTTCTGATGTTGAGACACAGGCCAAGGGTATTGTCTGTATGGAAGTTGTTATGCCCAATACCGTAGACAACTATGCCGCTAATTTTGTTATAGAGAAGCTCTCGCTTAATACAACCCAGGTTGAGGTTGTCGATAACAGCGCGAGATTCGAAGATCCTAATCTGTTTAAGCTTATTGGACAGTTTAATATGAGAGGAATGCAGACGAAGCCTGTTATTTATCCCTATTGGGAGAATAATGCAAGGGCTTATGAAAACATACTGGCCGTGCTTCTTCTTATTCAAATAGTTTGCGCAGTAGTTTTGTTTTTGATGGCAGCTACAGTTGTTGTACAGGCTTACAGACACAGGAAATGGACTGTAGGTCAGCTTGTTGAAAAAGCTGCCGACTGGAAGTACAATCTTGAATCAAACATGAAATATCATAACGAAAAGTGGAAATATTTTTGACGGTTTTTCAGTTTGTTTTATGGATAAACAAGGAGGATATTTAATGAGAAGAATTTATCTAAAAAGGATACTCAGCGCTTCAATGGCTGTAGTTATGGCTGTAACTATGGCAGGATGCGGCTGCGGTAAGAAAAAGACAGGATCGACCGAGGAACAGGCAAGTCATGATGCTTCTGCCTATGTGTTTAAGGATAATCCGATTGACCTTGGAGAGAGCATTGATACATCATCAATTTCGGCTCTCGGCAAATTCGGAGATAAGATTTATGCAGTAGGAACTGCTGTTTCCGATGAGGGAAACAATAAAACTACTGTTTTCACTTTTGATAAAGACGGAAGTAACTTAAATACTATTGATCTCGCAAATTCAGGAAATTTACTGCTGTATAACGCAGCACTTACCGATGATGGTTCAATTTATACCCTTGAAGTCCAATATGCAGGCTATATGGGTGGCGGTGATTTTGAATTTGATCAGGGGTTGGATGGTTCTTCTCCGATTATTCTTGAGGATGGTAACTCAATAGAGATTGAAGATTCCGAATCGGTTGAAGACGATGTTACACAATATTCCGGTGAGGATGAGGAAGAAGCTCTTTCCGATGATTCCGAAGCAGATGAAGAGGGTACATCCGATGACGCAGCTTCTACAAGCCAGGATGCTACAGAAGATACTAATACTACTTCATCTGAAGGCGGTGAGGGTGATGTAATTATGCCCTCCGATACAGATACCGGAGTTGACATGTCATCTTCAAGTAATGTTGATTCAGATACTTATTACATGGTCAAGTATGACAACAACGGTACAGAAGTATGGAGACAGGAGATTGATTCTACAACCGATTCATATTATTATGTGAATTCTTTTATTGCTGCTGATAATGATACTCTACTTGTATCCGATACAAACGGAGTTCATAAATACAGTACTGCAGATGGAAGCAAGACCGCTGATATCGCTTTTGATAATGCTGACACAGAGTATGGTTTTTCAGCATATGTGTATAAACTGGGTGACGGAAGCTTCGGTGCGCTTGTAAATGGTTCCGAACAGACTTTTTATAAAGTTGATTTAAAGGGCGAGAAGGCCACTGAGGTTGGAACTGTAGATTCAACTTTCTATGACTACTCATTTTATTCAGGTGCAGGAAGCCATGATCTTTTTGCATCAGGTTCCGAGGGTATTTATACCTATAAGCTCGGTGATGAAAAGGTTTCAATGATCCTCAATTTCGTTGATTCGGATATTGATACTTACGGTGTATCTCAGATGGTAGCAATTTCCGATACCGAGATAATTGCACTTATTCCTACAGAAGATATGAAGTATAACCTTACATATCTTACAAAGGTTGATCCCAAGACTGTAAGCGAAAGACAGCAGATTGTTCTTGGCTGTAACTATATCGATTATGATGTAAGAGCGCAGATAATTAAGTTCAATAAGACAAATGATAAATATCGTATTGTAATAAGTGATTACTCAAAATATGACTCTGACAGTGAGATGTCAGGTGGTGCAAACAAGTTGAATACAGACATTGTTTCCGGTAATGCACCTGATATCCTTGTTCTTGATTCCGATATGCCTGTAGATAGTTATATCTCAAAGGGACTTTTTGAAGATATGACAGATTACTTCAAGAATGATGAAGAATTAAGCAAGGTCAAGTATATGGATCATGTAATGGAAGCATTCAAGAATGACGGTAAGATGTATAAGCTCATTCCCAGCTTCTATGTTGAAACAGTTGTTGCAGCTACAGACGACGTAGGAAATGATGATTATACATGGACTATCGATGAACTTGAAAAGCTTGTAAAGGCAAAGAATATCGAGCACAAGAATATTTTCGGACCTCTTACAAGAGATGAAGTGCTTGAGATGGCGCTCAGTCTTTCCGGTTCTCAGTACATCGACTGGTCGACTCTTACCTGCAGCTATGATTCAGAGGCATTTACACATCTTCTTGAGTTTGTAAATGAGTTCCCTGAGGAGCTTTCAGAAGATGATTACAATTATGAGACAGCAGCTCTTTACAGAACTGATAAGGCACTTGCAGAGAGATTATATCTGTACGCTTTCTCTGATTATAACTATGAGGCAAAGGGTACTTTCGGTAAGCCCATTAAGACAGTAGGCTTCCCTTCAGATAACGGAAGTGGCTCCGCGCTTTATCCCAACCTTCAGCTCACCATGAGCTCAAGTTCTAAGGTTAAGGACGGTTGTTGGGAATTCATGAGATACTTCCTATCAGACGAGTATCAGAAAACTATTGACGGTGCTTGGCCTGTAAGTATGACAAAGATGGATGAGCTTTCAGAGAAAGCTAAGAAGAAGCCTACATATATCGATGAGAATGGCAAGGAAGTTGAATATGATGATACCTGGTATGTTGGAGATACAGAGGTAATTGTTGATCCTATGACTGATGATGAGGTAAATGAGGTGATGAACTTCCTTAACAGCATCGATCAGGTAGGAAATGCAAATGAAGCTGTAACAAGCATTATCTTTGAAGAGGCAGCGGCATACTTCAGCGGACAGAAGACTGCTGCGGAGGTTGCTGATATCATTCAGAGCCGTGTACAGATTTATGTAAACGAGATAAGCTGATAATAAGCTTCTTTGTATGATAAAGTGGGGTGACTGACATGTACAATACGTTATTTGGAGTGTCGCCTATGATATTTTGGCTGATACTTACCATAATATTAGCTGTTTTTGAAATATTGACACAGGGGCTTTCCACCATATGGTTTGCAATCGGAGCTTTGGCAGCATTTATTATGGCTGTGCTCGGTTTTTCGGTTCCGCTGCAGATAGTGGTTTTTATTCTGGTTTCAATTGTCATGTTGCTTTTGGTAAGACCGGTATCGGTAAGACTGCTTGGCGGAAGAATTGTTAAGACCAACATCGATGCGGTTCCCGGAAGAAAGGTTACTGTCTCCAAGGATATAGACAATATCAAGGAGACAGGCGCCGTGATTCTTGATGGGACTACCTGGAACGCAAGAAGTATGGATGATGAGGTTAATATTTCATCAGGGGAAACAGTTATTATTGAAAAAGTTGAGGGCAATAAGCTTATCGTAAAGAAAGCTTAAAGGTATGAAGAAGGAGGAGAAGTTATGCCAATATTTATTATCATAGTTTTAATTCTTGTTCTGATTGCACTAAATATCAAGATTGTACCGCAGGCTCACTCATTTATTGTTGAGCGTCTCGGTGCATACAAGGAAACTTGGGATGTCGGTCTTCACTTTATGGTTCCTTTTATCGACAGAATTGCAAGAAAGGTTGATCTTAAGGAACAGTACTGTGATTTCCCGCCTCAGCCTGTTATCACTCAGGATAATGTAACAATGCAGATAGACTCAATCGTGTTCTTTAGAATTTCTGATCCCAAGGCTTATGCATACGGAGTAAGAAATCCGATAGGAGCTATTGAAAATCTTACAGCAACAACTCTTCGTAATGTAATCGGATCACTTACACTTGATGAAACACTTACCAGCCGTGACCAGATCAATGCTCAGATGCAGGATGCTCTTGACATAGCAACAGATCCATGGGGTATTAAGATTACACGAGTAGAGCTTAAGAACATCAATCCTCCGGAGCAGATTCGTGATGCCATGGAGAAGCAGATGAAGGCTGAGCGTGAAAAGAGAGAAAAGATCCTCTTCGCAGAAGGTGAGAAGCAGTCAGCTATCACAGTTGCAGAGGGTGAAAAGCAGAGTAAGATTCTTCAGGCAGAGGCTGATAAGCAGGCAACAATCCTCAAGGCTGAGGCCGAGAAGGAGAAGCAGATCAGAGAAGCTGAAGGTAAAGCAGAGGCTATTAGAAGCGTCCAGAAGGCTAATGCTGATGGTATCCAGATGCTTAAGGATGCCGGTGCTGACGAGTCTGTTCTTACAATTAAGAGTCTCGAAGCTTTTGAGAAGGCCGCAAACGGACAGGCTACAAAGATTATTGTACCCAGCAGTATCGCAGGCGTAGCAGGTCTCGCTGAATCTATCAAGGAAGTTGTAGCGAAGTAATCTGATATTTTGTGAGAATAACTATTTTATTATCATAGCCTTCCCCTTGTAGGGGAAGGCGTCAGCGCAGCTGACGGATGAGGGGATTACTATGGCAGATAATAAGGGAAGAGAAGCACTTATTCACTCGCTCGCACAATCCATGGGAATGGGCGATGCACAAAAATTTAAAACAACAACCGGAAGATATAATTCCGAGACCGGTACAATTATGAGTAACGGCAGAGTTATATCGAGTGCGACAGTCATTCAGGCAAAAAACTATTTTACTTCACAGTACAATAAGCTTGCCGAAATGGATGATGAAGGCGCAAAACAGATGGCTACTCTGTATGAGGTTGCAAAAGAAGCTATCGGTATTATGATAGACAGTGGTAAGGGGAATGAATAATTCCCCTTATTTAATAAAATCTTAAAAAAATTTCTATTGATATTTCTTATTTTATGATGTATTGTGATGTTTAGTCGAAGGTAGTTTTTATCTTGAAGCATTAGCTTATCGACAATCAGACTTAATTTTTAAGTTTTCGATTACTTTTTCCAATTGTTTTTTATAATTTGAATTTATAAGAAAGGAATTAGATTTGAGAGAAAAATTAGAGACACTAACACTTGCGTCCCTTCGCGATCTTGCAAAGCAGAATGGAATTAAGAGTGTTACAACAATGAAGAAATCTGAACTCATTGATGCTCTTTTGGAGCTCTATGAGAAACAGCAGGCTGAGGAAGCTAAGGCAAAGGCAGCTGAGGCAAAAGAAGCTGAGACAAAGGGATCAGAAAAGAAGCCTGCAAAAAGTGCAAATGAATCAAACGATAAACCTGCACAAAAAAAGCCCGGCAAGAAGAAGGTTATTATTGCCGATAACAGCAGAAATGACGGAGCAGATAAGAAGCCTGCAGAGAAAAAGGCTCAAGATAAGAATTCTAACGAGGCAAAGCCCGCTGAGAATAAGGAACAAAAGTCTTCTTCAGAATCCCAGGAATCCTACGCAAAAAAGGAAACTCCTGCCGATGAGGCTGAAATTGCCAATGGAATAGAAGCAGACGGTATTCTTGAAGTAATGCAGGATGGTTTTGGATTTATCAGATGCGAGAATTATCTTCCCGGTGAGAACGATGTTTATGTTGCTCCGGGTATGATAAGAAAGTATAATCTCAAAACCGGTGATATTCTTAAAGGTATTGCCAGACAGAAAAAGGAAAACGATAAGTTCGGAGCACTGCTCCAGCTTAATTCAATAAACGGCTATAAGCCCGAAGTTGCTATGGGCAGATGGGATTTTGAAAAGATGACCCCCATTTTCCCGAATCAGCAGATTGTTCTTGAACATCCCGGCTGCACGATAGCAATGAGAATCATGGATATGATCTCGCCTATCGGTAAAGGACAGCGTGGAATGATTGTTTCACCTCCTAAGGCAGGAAAGACAACACTTCTTAAAGATGTTGCTCTTTCAGTAAAGAGAAGTAATCCCGATATTCACCTTATAGTTCTTCTCATAGACGAGCGTCCTGAGGAAGTTACGGATATCAAGGAGAGTATTGAGGGACCTAATGCAGAGGTTATCTATTCAACCTTCGACGAGCTTCCGGAGCATCATAAGAGAGTATCCGAGATGGTTATCGAGCGTGCTAAGCGACTTGTTGAGCACAACAAGGACGTTATGATTCTTCTTGATTCAATTACAAGACTTACAAGAGCATACAATATTGTAGTTCCTCCGTCAGGAAGAACACTTTCCGGAGGTCTTGATCCGGCGGCTCTTCATATGCCCAAGAGATTCTTCGGCGCAGCAAGAAACATGAGACAGGGCGGAAGTCTTACAATCCTTGCTACAGCACTTGTAGAGACAGGTTCCAAGATGGACGATGTTATATATGAGGAATTCAAGGGAACAGGTAACATGGAAATGGTTCTCGACAGAAAGATGCAGGAGAAGAGAATATTCCCTGCTATCAATATTCCCAAGTCCAGTACCAGACGCGAAGATCTTCTTCTCAAGCCCGAAGAACTCGCAGCAGTTAATGCACTTCGCAAGGGATTCAACGGCATGAAGGCAGACGAAGCTGTAGACCAGTGCATAAACATGTTCTCCAAAACCCGCACCAACCAGGAATTCGTACGACTTGTAGAAAAACAGATTTCAAGATATTGATATACATGACGAAAGAGAGCTTAATATATTGTCTTTAAACCTCGTTGCAAAATACGCATAATCAGTTTAAATCCAATATATTAAGCTCTCTTTCTGTTTTTGTATGCAATATAGAAATTTGTTTTTCTACAATCGTACGATTATCAAGGAGGCCGTTTTGGCCTAACACATCCGCATCCCCTCCCGTATCATTCCAAAAAAATAAACGCCGGGGCGTTTTTTGGGAGGAGGGGTTGTCAGGTGGGGAACCCGACAACCCGGTATGAAAAAAGTTTTGTTGGGGGAGTCAGAAGTTCTAACTCCTGTTAAATTTATAGTAAAGAGTAAATTTGTACAGAATATGGACAATTCATAAACTAAATATAAAATAATTCGAAATTATATCTAATCACGAACGAATTTTAGAATATTATGTGTCTATAATGACGAGTAAATATAAAAGAATTTTCCAATAATAAAGCGCCTTAGAGTAAAACATGTTATACTATTTTTATAAAAATGACTAATAAACGAACACCGCCTGGGGGGAAATCAATGATTCAAAAAGGCATGAACGTTTTTTCAAATATTTCTTCATTATCCGGGGGAGCGATTGCTGCGGTGGCAGCAAAAGCTGCTGCTTCGTCGCTACTTTTGCGCATTAGTTACGAGTCTATAGAATTTCATACTGATGATGGCAGACCGGTCAATGTTCCCGTTCGCTTTATTCCGCATCCTGAAAACCATGCGCTTCGTGAATTCTGTGTTGTTCTCGGCAATGTAAATATTCAGGGGCTTTCCGGTGCTTCGGAAGTTCATGTGACGGTTGAGCGTGTAAGGAAGATGACGGATATTCCGGATGATATATATATAAAACCGGAATATATTAATCTGTATCTTGATGGCGGAGAAGGTATAAGCAGGCTTACTGCTGCTGAGCATGGAGTACCTGCCGGATTTGCGAATATTGATAAGGAAGCGAGAGATGTAATTTTCGAGGCTGTTGCGGATGCGATCCATTTTGCGGATATAATGCCGCTTATAAAAATAACTGTTTCAGCCATATCGTATAATAACAGCTCATTGCAGTTTAGTATTACCGGGGGTAACGGTTCCGTTGCCAGAACTTCACAGGACGATGTTTTATCGGAAATCGCAGGTGCCATTCAGGAGCAATATGAATCCGGGATAAGGAATGTTATTGCGGTTCCGGGTAATGCAGGACATAAATATATACAGGATAATACCCATATATCAATGGCGCACTGCATAAGATGCAGAAACTACATAGGTGACACACTTGATATGGCAGCAATGGTTGGAATGGAAAATTTCCTGCTTGTCGGAAATGCTTCAAAGCTTATCAGACTGGCTGCGGGTATTATGGATACTCATACCTGGAATGCTGACGGAAGGCGAGAAGTATTTTCACTTCATACGGTATTAGCGGGTGGAACTATATCCCAGGCCAGAATCCTTCAGGATCTGGCAACCACGGATCAGATGCTCGCAAAGCTCACGGAATGGGGAATCCGTGATGCGGTAATGCAAAGTATCTGTGTGAAGATAGGCGATTATGTTCAGAACAGAATCGGCGGTAAAGCTATGAAGTTTGGAGTTATTCCGATTCATCAGGATTACGGCATTCTGGGACAGACTCCCGATATCGGAGATGTTATTGCATGTGTTAGCAGAGAACAGTTTGCACTATCTATAAAAAAATAAGGTTTTTTGATATAATATTTAATTATATATTTTAAGGAGATGGAAAAAGTTATGCGCAAAGTTATACTTACCGGCGATCGCCCGACGGGGAAGCTTCATGTCGGTCATTATGTCGGTTCACTCAGAAGGAGAGTGGAACTCCAGAATTCAGGGGAGTTTGATGATATTTTCATTATGATCGCGGATGCTCAGGCTCTTACAGACAATGCCGAGAATCCCGAGAAGGTGAGACAGAATGTCATTGAGGTTGCGCTCGATTATCTCGCGGTAGGTCTTGATCCCGCAAAGAGCACGCTTTTTGTACAGTCACAGATACCTGAACTTACAGAGCTTACATTCTATTACATGAATCTTGTTACAGTATCCAGACTTCAGAGAAATCCCACAGTAAAGTCTGAAATACAGATGAGAAATTTTGAAACAAGCATTCCGGTTGGATTTTTTACATATCCAATAAGCCAGGCTGCTGATATTACCGCATTTAAGGCTACAACTGTTCCCGTTGGAGAGGATCAGGAGCCAATGATTGAGCAGTGCAGAGAAATTGTAAGAAAATTCAATTCAGTATACGGTGAAGCGCTTGTTGAGCCGAACATCCTGCTTCCGGATAATGCAGCTTGTCTTCGTCTTCCGGGTACCGACGGAACAGCTAAGATGAGCAAATCACTTGGAAACTGTATTTACCTTTCAGAGTCACCGGAGATGATAAAAAAGAAGGTAATGGGAATGTTCACAGATCCTAATCACCTTCGCGTTGAGGATCCGGGCGAAGTTGAGAACAATCCGGTATTTATTTATCTTGATGCATTTGCAAAGGATGAGCATTTTGCTGAGTTTGCTCCCGATTATGCAAATCTCGATGAGATGAAGGCTCACTACAAGAGAGGCGGCCTTGGAGATGTTAAGGTTAAGAAGTTCCTTAACAATGTCCTCCAGTCCGAGCTTGAGCCTATCAGAAAGCGCAGAGAGGAATTCCAGAAGGATATTCCGTATGTATATGACGTTATCAAGAAGGGCTCGGAAGTTGCAGAAGAGGTTGCAGCACAGACTCTCAGTGACGTTAAGAAGGCTATGAAAATCGATTATTTCTCAGATGAAGAGCTTATAGCTATGCAGTCTGCGAAATATCAGGTGACAGAAGACTGATCGCCTGTTAATAAAAAATCTTCCAAATGATGGAGGCACTACATGAAGAACATTCTATTTGTTGCATCAGAAGGCGTACCATTTATTAAAACCGGCGGACTTGCAGATGTTGTTGGCTCTCTGCCTAAGGACATTGATAAGAAGTATTTCGATGTCAGAGTTATACTTCCTAAATATACCTGTATGGCACAGGAGATGAAGGATAAGCTCGAATATGTTTCGAATTTTTACATGGATTTTCACTGGAAGAGCGAGTATGTGGGAATCTTTTATGCTGAGGTTGAAGGCATAAAGTACTACTTTATAGATAATGAGTATTTCTTTAACGGAATGGCTCCCTATAGCGGAGATGTTATCTGGGAGATTGAGAAGTTTGCATATTTCAGCAAGGCTGCGCTTTCAATTCTTCCGGTTATAGGATTCAGACCTGATATAATTCATTGCCACGACTGGCAGACAGGTCTTATCCCGGTTTACCTTAAGGAGAGATTCCAGGGTAATGAATTTTTCCGTGGCATAAAGTCTATAATGACAATTCATAACCTGAAATTCCAGGGTAAATGGGATGCAAAGGATGTTCAGGATATCACAGGACTTCCGGATTATTACTTCACACCCGATAAGCTTGGATATTACAAGGATGCCAACCTGCTTAAGGGCGGTATCGTATATGCTGATGCGATCACAACCGTCAGCAGTACTTATGCTGAAGAAATTAAAACCGAGTTTTACGGAGAAGGTCTAGATGGTCTATTGAGAGCCAGAACCAATGACCTTCGCGGTATTGTCAATGGTATTGATTATACGGAATTCAATCCCGAGACAGATAAGTTCCTGGATTATCCTTATAATGCAATCAATTTCCGCAAGGAGAAGGTGAAGAATAAGAGAGCACTTCAGAGAGAGCTTGGACTTCCCGAGGATGATAAGACAATGTTGATCGGTATTATTTCAAGACTTACCGATCAGAAGGGCTTTGACCTTATAGCTTATGTTCTGGATGAGCTCTGTCAGGATGCAATTCAGATAGTTGTTCTCGGAACAGGTGAAGAACAATATGAGAATATGTTCCGTCACTTTGCATGGAAGTTCCCGGAAAAGGTTTCTGCGAATATTTTTTATTCCAATCCTTTGTCACATAAGATTTATGCAGCATCTGATGCTTTCCTTATGCCTTCGCTGTTTGAGCCCTGCGGACTTTCACAGCTGATGGCGCTTAGATATGGTTCTATTCCGATTGTCAGACAGACCGGAGGACTTACCGATACCGTTGAGCCTTACAATCAGTATGAGAGCAAGGGTACAGGCTTCGGCTTCCTTAACTACAATGCGCATGAGATGATGCGTACTGTTCGCGAAGCTGAGAGAGTATACTATGATAACAAGCGTGAATGGAACAAGATGATTGATCGTGCAATGGCTGCCAACTTCTCATGGGAGGTTTCGGCATCCAAATATCAGGAGATGTACGATTGGCTTAGACCATAATAATATGAGCAAAAAGAAAAACATGATTGTGCAGGGAAGTGTCCTTGCAACTGCCGGAATAATATCAAGAATTATCGGTCTATTATACCGTGCTCCTCTTACCGGAATTATTGGTGATGAGGGCAATGGATATTACAGTACGGCTTACAATATTTATTCAATTGTATTGTTGATTTCGGCGTACAGCATACCTTCTGCCATGAGTAAAATCATATCGCAGAAGCTTGCTGTACACGAGTATCGCAACGCACAGCGGATTTTTCACTGTGCGCTTATTTATGTGTGCGTAGTCGGTGGGATTGGAAGTCTTTTTGTCTTCTTTGGGGCGCCGTTTCTTGTAGACGGATATTCAATTCCGGTTCTCAGGTTTTTTGCACCTGTAATTTTAATATTCGGACCTCTTGGAGTTTTGCGAGGATACTTTCAGGCTCACAGAACGATGGTGCCAACAAGTGTATCGCAGCTTGTTGAGCAATTTTTGAATGCTTTTGTTTCTGTGGGAGCAGCTTATTTTCTTGTGAAATTTGCTATTTCGAAAGGAAGCGATGATTCTACCAGAGCCATGTATGGTGCAATAGGAAGCTCACTTGGAACAGGGTCCGGTGTGGTTATAGCACTGATATTTATGTATTTTGTATACAGTATCAATAAGGATTATATAAACAGAAAAGTAATTCATGATCATCATGAGGATATGCAGTATAAAGAGATATTCAGACTGATTATTATGATAGTTACGCCTTTTATTTTGAGTACTGCTATATATAATTTATCAACTACAATGAATTCCACGCTTTTTTCAAAGATAATGACCTATAGCAAGAATATTCCTCACAATGAGGTAGTCACTAGATATGGCGTTTTTTCACAAAAAGCGGTGGTGATAGCAAATTTCCCGATATCGATCGCGGCAGCTACTGCGGCAACAATTATGCCGAGCATATCAACTTACTTTGCGCAAAAGAACTATGAAAGAACAGAAGCGCTTGTTGAGAAGGTATATCGTATGATCAATATGATAGCTATTCCTTCCGCAGTTGGACTTTTTGCCCTTGCTGATCCTATAATTATGCTTTTGTTTCCGCAAAGGGCGACTATACATGAGGCTGGATTTTTAATGCAGATGCTTGCTGTTACTGTTGTTTTTTATTCGCTATCAACAGTTAGCAATGCAATTTTGCAAGGTATAGGAAGGGTGAACGCACCGGTTTTAAATGCTACCTTTGCTCTTATTGTTCAGACGGCACTGCTTGTGGTACTCCTTCTTTTCACAAATCTTGGAAATAAGGCTCTTGCTATCGTGACTATAACTTATTCATTTTTGATGTGTGTTTTGAATGAACATTCAATTTCAAAAGTGCTTAACGTTAAACAGGATATTATGAAGATGTATCTGCTCCCTGCAGGGGTATCTGCCGTAATGGGAACAGTTGCGTGGGGAGTGTATGAGCTGTTTAAGCTCTTATTCGAAAAGTTTATTTCACGTGACTATTTTGTAAACCTATTTGCTGTTATGATTGCTGTTTTTGTAGCAGTAATTATATATGCAGTAGGAATGGTAAGAACGAATGCGGTTACTGAAGAAGAGCTTAAATCCTTCCCTAAGGGTCATACATTGGTAGGCCTTCTGAAGAAGGTACATATTATGAAAAGTTAATCCCTTTTCCCAAAGGGGAAAGCTATAGATCTGTACGATCCGTATAAATACCTGAGATTCCTTCGCTCAGGTATTTTTTTATTTGTTCATCATCATTAACCGTATGTACAAAAAGCGGAGTATTTGTCTCTTTCATGATTCTCATAAATTCATCATCGAAAGTTAGGTCTGTATGAAAAGTAAAGCCGACAAGAGGCTTTTTAGATGCTTTTATAAGTGCTTCTTCTGTCCGTTCGCTATCATCAGTTTCATATAAGGTATAGATGATATAAGGGAAACCGGCCTTTTTCACCTCATCATATTCTGATGCATGATATATCTGAACGACAAATCTGTCTGTGAGATCAGGATAGGAAGAGGCTATCATTTTATATGTTTCAATATTCGTTTCTTTTGTATCAGTGACAACAATCATATCCGTATATTCACGCATATAATTTGCAATATCATCAAAAGTGAGAACAGTGAATTTGTCCAATATTTTACACTGAAGATAATCCGAAAGAGTCGGAGCTTCTCCGGGAGTCATCTGCTTGCCGTCAAGATAGAGATCACCCCAGGCCTTACCGCAGACAAGGGTGCCGTCACTTGTGTAATGAAAATCAACCTCGATAATTCTGTTTCCTGCTAAGAGACTGTTTTCAAGAGCTTCCTTTGAATTCGTATAATCGTATAAAGTGCCTTCATCATCACTTACAAAACCACATGCATGGATTATATATTTATTCTCTAAAAAAAAACTGCGCATGGCTTCTATGTTGTCAGGAACCTTGCCTGAAGAACATGCAGATAAAAAAAGTGACAGAGTAACTGCCATGATAAGTATGATATTCAGCTTAGATTTTTTGAATGATGTAATGAACATAAGTAGTGAATCCTTATAGTTTGTTAGGGCTTATTATGCTAAAATATTGTAGTTTGGTGAAATCAAAAATAATTATAACATTTAAGGAACTGTCGTGAAGAAAAGAAATATAATAAAATACCTGTTTTTAACATTATTATTATCAATACCGTTTTTACTCTTGTTTACATCTCTTTGGTTTTTCAATACCTGGAATACCATGACAGTGAACGAGCTTGTTTTCAATGTAAAGATGTCTTTGTCGGGCGCGTCACATGCTATGATAAAACTTTTTATTATGAGAGCATTTCTGCCAACATGTGTGGCAGCACTTATAATCTTTTTATTTCTGCTGCTTGCAAACGATGCATTTAAAGGGAAAAAGACCCTGATAGCGATCGGAGCATCTATTATTGCTCTTGTGGCTTTTGTTGCGTATACGTGGATTCAGCTGGATATGACTTCATATATTGATCAGCAGCTGCATGCATCCACCTTTATTAAGGACAATTACGTGGATCCCAATTCCGTAAACATCGATTTCCCTGAGAAGAAGAGAAATCTGGTTTACATCTACCTCGAATCCACTGAAGTTACAGACAGCGATTCTGAGCATGGCGGAGCTTTTGAAAAGAGTCGAATTCCTGAGCTTACGGACCTGGCACTTTCGCATGAGTTTTTCGGAGATGGTTCAGATAAGCTTAACGGCGGTTTTTCCATGCCCGGAACCGATTGGACAATGGGTGCTATTTTTGCTCAGTCCACAGGACTTCCTCTACAGATAAGCATTGATGCAAACAGCATGTCGGAGCAGGAGACATTCTTCCCGACTGTAAGGGCAATAGGTGATATTTTAAAGGATGAGGGCTATCATCAGGAATACCTTTGCGGTTCAAATGCCAGTTTTGGCGGAAGAGAGCTCTTCTTTAAGACGCACGGTGATTATGGCATAGTTGACTATCCTTATGCCAAGGACCAGGGATGGATACCCCAGGATTATGGTGTATGGTGGGGCTTTGAGGATGAGAAACTCTATGAATATGCTAAAAACCGTCTCAGTGAGCTGTCCAAATCGGATGAACCCTTCAATCTGACACTTCTTACCGTTGATACTCATTTTGAGGATGGTTATGTCTGCAGATTGTGTGAAGATGAGTTTGAGGATCAGTATTCCAACGTATTTGCATGTGCAAGCAGACAGGCTACAGAGTTTGTAAACTGGATAAAAGAGCAGGATTTCTATGAAAATACAACCATAGTTCTTGTGGGCGACCATCCTACAATGGATGCTGATTTTTGTGCGGAAATACCGGAGGATTATACAAGGAAGGTATACACCTGCATTATTAATCCCGGTACATCAAGGGATGGAGCTGACCTTAGGGAATATACAACCTTCGATATGTTCCCGACAACAGTTGCTGCTTTAGGTGCATCTATTGAGGGTGACAGGCTTGGACTTGGAGCAAATCTGTTTTCAAGTGAGCAGACTCTTCTTGAAAAATATGGAATGGAACTTGAAGAAAGTGAGCTTAATAGAAAATCTCACTTTATGAATGAACTTGCCGGAATAACCGATGAAATGGCGATGGAACAAAACTATGAGGGAGCGTCTGCAAACTGCAGCATCGAAGAGCAGGGAGATATAGTTAAAGTAACAGTAAGTGACATTACGGGAGTTGTTGAAAAAATCGAGGGTATTCAGGTCGATGTAAGGAAGGATGGAAATTACGACAGCCTTATGACCTATAACATGGCTTTAAACGCGGATGGATCATATTCTGTAGATATACCTGCAAGTGAGATAAATCCCGGTGATACAGACTTCAATATTATTTGTAAGGGGGCTCTTGGTTCTGATATTAGTCTCTTTTCACAAAGAGGTGATATGCACCTTAAGCAGACTGACCTTCAGGAGTATCTCGAAGCTTTGAAAGCGTATGCGGAGAGTGGTGAATATACTGTATTTATCACGACCAGGAAGAGCGGCGCTATGAGACTTACAGATGACAACATTGCAGCGTTAAAAGCTCTCGGCATAAGCGATGATATTCCAAAAGGACAGGATGTCACTATAGTTGCAGCAATTAACAACGAGCTGAACGACAGCCATGTCACTAAAGAAAACCAAAATATCAAGGGTACTGCATCTGATAACGTATCCTATCATTTAAAGGGAAGCTGGGATAGTTTTAAGGATAAAGATTTCCTTCTCGAAATTAATGATGAAAATATAATGATTGAGCGAAAGGGACTGCATTTCGCCGTAGTAAATAATTCAACCGGAAGAGTGGCCGATTATGTAAACTTCGACCTACTTGATAAGGAATGCAGGAGATATTAAAAATGGCATTCGATGGAATTACAGTCGCCAACATAGTGCGCGACATAAAAAAAGAACTTACAGGCGGTCGAATCTACAAGATCGCCCAGACAGAAAAAGATGAACTTTTAATTACAGTGCGCAAGGCTGTGGAGAACGGTGGCGGTCAGAGACGACTTTTTATGTCCTCTGATGCTTCACTTCCGCTTGTCTATATGACAGATGAAAACAAGCAGAGTCCCATGACAGCACCAAATTTCTGCATGCTTCTAAGAAAACATATTCAAAACGGCAAGATAATAGATGTATTTCAGCCTGAGTTTGAGAGGATCATCAGGATTGAGATTGAGCATTTGGATGAGATGGGGGATCTTCGACATAAGACGCTGCTAATGGAGCTCATGGGAAAATACAGCAACATCATTTTTGTAGATGAAGATAATAAAATCATTGATTCAATTAAGCATATTCCATCATCTGTGAGTTCTGTTCGTGAAGTACTTCCGGGACGAGATTATTTTGTGCCTGTAACCCAGGATAAACTTAATCCTCTGAAAGTAACCAAGGATGAGTTTATGAGTCTTGTTCCTTCAAAAGGGCAGCCTGTTTTCAAGGCTCTTTATGAGAGCTTCACAGGCCTTTCACCTGTTGTTTCAAGAGAAATATGCTACAGGGCTGATATTGATTCTGATAAATCTGCTATTGCGCTTGAGAACGATGAATGTGTCAGACTGTGGGATGCTTTTGATAAGGTTATGACAGGGATCAGGAATGATGAATTTGCTCCCGAACTGATTTATATTAACGACAAGCCTAAGGAATATGCAGCAATTCCGCTTACCATGTATCATAAAGGTGCGGATTCTTCTTACAAAGAATATGAGGAGATATCGACACTTTTACTGGACTTTTATTCTGAGAAAAATACTGTTACAAGGATCAGACAAAAATCTTCAGACCTCAGAAAATTGGTAGCAACTGCTCTTGAGAGAAATATCAGAACGCTCGATCTTCAGACCAATCAGCTCCGCGACACCGAGAAGAAGGATAAATACAGGATTTACGGCGAACTTCTTACAGTATATGGCTACAGTGCTGAGCCTGATGCCACGTCGATAACGGTTAATGATTACAATACCGGAAAAGATGTCAAGATAACTCTTGATCCCACACTTACTATTGCTCAGAACGCCAAGAAATATTTTGATAAGTATACAAAGATGAAGAGAACCGCTGAGGCGCTTGAGATTCAGATGAAGGAAGTTTCAGAGACAGTTTCTCATCTGGAATCCATTGCTGCTTCTCTTGATATCGCAAGGCAGGAAGAGGATCTTACGGATATCAGAAGAGAGCTTGTAGAGGGCGGATATATAAAGGGTAGTGCCGCTGACAGGATAAACGGAAAAGGAAAAAACGGTAAGAACAACCGTGGCCGAAATTCCAAGAGTAAGCCCTTCCACTATATCAGTAGCGACGGTTTCCATATCTATGTAGGGAAAAACAACTACCAGAACGATGAGCTTACCTTCAAGATGGCCAACGGTGGAGACTGGTGGTTCCACGCAAAGGGCATACCCGGGTCTCACGTTGTTCTCATCACCGAAGGAAAAGAAGTGCCGGACAGAACTTTCGAGGAGGCTGCATCCCTTGCGGCTTATTATTCAAAGGGCAAGGAACAGGACAAGGTCGAGATTGACTACTTAAAGCGCAAGGATGTCAAAAAGCCGGGAGGCGCAAAGCCAGGATTTGTCGTATATTATACCAATTATTCAATGGTTATAGGTACTGATATTTCCGCGCTTAAGGAAATTGATTAAGACTAAAAATAAAACGTAACAATTTTTTTTTGCAATTCGTCATGAAAAATTGTTACGTTTTCAGGTGTAAATTCAAATGCTGTTATTTATGTAAAGTCTAAGAACAGCAGTGACAAGAACGTTACAATTCCTGCAAACATAACAGTTGATGACGTAAACTATATGGTTTATGCGATTGCTCCAAATGCGTTTAAGAACAATACCAAGTTAAGGTCAGTTACTATTGAGAAAAACATATTATCAATCGGTAAAAACGCATTTTATGGATGCAAAAACCTTAAGAATATAAGAATTAAGACAACTAGTCTTTCCAAGAATACGGTTGGTAAGAATGCGTTTAAGGGTATTAATACCAAAGCAAAAGTAAAGGTTCCTAAGAGTAAATTAAAGAGTTATACAAAAGTATTGAAAGCCAGAGGAATCTCAGGTAAAAAGCAGACAATCACAAAATAATCTCTTTTAAATCTGAAAAACAGAAATTAAGAAAGACAGTGGAATCAATTTTCACTGTCTTTCTTAATGACAATAATAATATGCGTTTAAGCTTGAAATCATTGACTAAAACTGCTGTTTCATCATATTATAAAAGAGGTGTTTCTATCAGAATTATGCCAAATAACGATAGAAAGACCGGAAGTGAAAATATTTTCGGTTAGGAGGAATTATGGTTTGTAGTATGACAGGCTATGGACGAAGTGAAGTAGCCGACGAGAAGCATAAGTTTACGGTTGAGATGAAGTCCGTAAACAACCGTTATCTTGATATCAATATCAAGATGCCAAAAAAGTTTAATGCATTAGAGTCCAAGATCAGAAACGAACTTAAGCAGTTTATTAAAAGAGGAAAGGTCGATGTTTTCATAACATATGAGGACTTTTCTGAGACTGATACAAGAGTCAGATACAACAAGGAAATTGCTGCCGAGTATCTCGAGTACTTGAAGCAGATGTCTGAAGATTTTGGTATCGACAATGATATCAGAGTATCTTCACTTTCAAAGTATCCGGATGTTTTCAGCATGGAGGATGCGGAGCTTGATGAAGAAGAGATGTGGGGAACTCTCAAGAAGGCAATTGATGGCGCCGGAGAAGAGTTTGCCGCTGCAAGACAGAAAGAGGGAGAATTTCTACACAAGGATCTCGATGAGAAGCTTGAAGGAATGCTGGAGAGCGTTGAGTTTATTACAGAGAGATCCCCCATTATTATTGATGAGTACAGAAACCGCCTTAGAGATAAGGTTAAAGAACTCCTTGAGGATAAGGCAGTTGATGAGAACAGACTTATCATGGAGGTTACTCTTTATGCTGATAAGGTTTCAGTGGATGAGGAGCTTGTTCGCTTAAGAAGTCATATCAAAGCTATGAGAGATGCTCTTAACAAGGGCGACGACAAGGAAGGAATAGGAAGAAAACTGGATTTCCTTGCTCAGGAGATGAACAGAGAGTCCAATACTATCTTATCTAAATCAACAGATCTTGAGATATCTGACAGGGGCATAAGCCTTAAGACAGATGTAGAGAAGGTACGTGAACAGATTCAGAATATTGAGTAAGGTAGGAAGTAAGACTTTATGAATAACAAAGGTATTATTGTTGTTGTTTCCGGTTTTTCCGGTGCCGGAAAGGGTACTCTGATGAAGGAGCTGATTAAAAGATATGATAATTATGCGTTATCAATATCGGCTACTACCAGAAATCCCAGACCCGGAGAAGAAGATGGAAGAGAGTATTTTTTCATCTCTAAGGAAGAATTTGAGAAGCTTATAGCGGAGGACGGACTTGTGGAGCATGCCTGCTATGTGGGAAACTACTATGGAACTCCCAAGAAATTTGTCCAGGAAAAGCTTGATGCCGGCAAGGATGTAATTCTTGAAATAGAAATACAGGGTGCACTTCAGATTAAGAAGAAATTCCCCCAGGCGCTTCTTCTTTTCGTAACACCTCCTTCGGTTGAGGAACTCGAGAAGAGGCTTCGTGGAAGAGGCACCGAAACTGATGATGTCATACACGGAAGAATGCTCAGAGCAAAAGAAGAGGGACAGGGTATTGACGAGTATGATAATATAGTAATCAATGACGATCTTGACGTCTGCGTTAAGCAGATGCATGAGATAATACAGGCAGCCCATTATACGCCTGATCGCAATAAGGAATTTATTGAAGAGATTAGGGCGCAGCTGTCAGAGTTAAAGTAATTATTTTTAAATGGAGGACTAACATGATACATCCGTCATATGTGGATCTTATGAAGGTAGTTAATAAGGACGTAGAGGAAGGAAATGAGCCTATCATCAGCTCAAGATATTCCATCGTTATGGCAACAGCTAAGAGAGCAAGACAGCTTATCGCAGGTGATGAGCCTATGGTAAGAGTTAAGGATAATGAGAAGTTCCTTTCAATCGCTGTTGACGAACTTAATGCCGATAAACTCAGAATTCTTTCTGACGAGGAGAAGGAAGCACTTCTTGAAACTAAGGAAGAGGATTCTGTCGAGGAATAATTTCCTCAGGTAACCAATATGAAAATATTATTTGTATCTCTCGGCTGTGACAAAAACCGTGTTGATTCTGAAGTTATGCTCGGAATGCTGTCACAGCGGGGGCATGAATTTACAGATGATGAAGAAATAGCCGAAGCAGCAGTGGTAAACACATGCTGCTTTATTGGTGATGCGAAGGAAGAAAGTATCAACACGATTATCGAGCTTGGTGAGTATAGGAAAAGCGGAAAGTATAAGGCACTGATTGTAACCGGATGTCTTGCTGAGAGATATCGTGAAGAAGTGCTGAAAGAGATTCCGGAAGTTGACAGGATTCTCGGTACCGCTTCGGTGGAACATATTGTGGAAGCGCTTGATTCTGTACTTGAAGAGAATGATAATAATAAAATTTATCTTGATTCACTTGAGAAGAAGCCATATGGTAATCTGAAAAGGATACAGACTACAGGCGGTCAGTATAATTATCTTAAAATCGCAGAGGGCTGTAATAAAAACTGTACTTACTGCGTAATTCCCAAGGTCAGGGGCAGATACAGAAGCGTTCCGATGGAAGAACTTATCGAATCGGCAAAAGCGCTTGTCTTACAGGGAACAACAGAAATAATTCTTGTTGCTCAGGAGACTACTCTTTACGGCACAGATATTTACGGCGCTAAAAAATTGCCCGAGCTTCTTCGAAAACTGTCAGATATAGATGATCTTAAATGGATCAGAATAATGTACTGTTATCCTGAGGAAATCACAGATGAACTCATTGATACGATAAAGGAACTTCCCAAGGTATGCAATTATCTGGATATTCCGATTCAGAGCGGCTCTGATCACATCTTAAAGCAGATGGGAAGAGCTACAAACAGGGAAGAGATTACAGAAAGAATAAAGCAGATAAGGGATAAGATTCCCGATATATGTATAAGGACTACTCTTATAGCCGGTTTTCCCGGAGAGACTGAGGAAGACCACAAAGAGACCATGTCTTTTGTAAAAGAGATGAAGTTCGACAGGCTTGGCTGTTTTGCTTATTCACAGGAAGAAGAAACTGTGGCAGGAGATATGCAGGATCAAATTCCGGATGAGGTGAAAGAAAGCCGCCGAAATGATATAATGGAATTGCAGCAGGAAATTGCTTTTGAAGCTGCAAGAAACAGAATCGGTCAGATTGTCAGCGCTGTTATTGAGGGGAGAATAACCGATGATGACGATGATGATTATGACGGTAGTACTTATGTGGCTAGGACATACATGGATGCACCTGATGTCGATGGGTACCTTTTTATTATGAATGTGCCCTATGACCTAATGAGCGGACAGTTTGTTGATGTTCTTATAACCGGTTCAAATGATTATGACCTGATTGGGGAGTTAACGGAGGGGAAAGAAGATGAAAATGAATTTACCGAATAAGCTTACTGTAATTAGAGTTATTTTGATTCCTTTTTTTGTACTGTTTTTGCTTGCTAATATCTTTGGTGAAGCTGATAAATGGATAGCGCTTGCGATTTTCATTATTGCATCGCTTACTGACCTTGCTGACGGCAAAATTGCAAGAAAGTATAATCTGGTCACGGATTTCGGAAAATTCATGGATCCTCTTGCTGACAAGCTTCTTGTGTGCAGTGCAATGATCTGTCTGATAGAGCTTGACAGAATTCCTTCATGGATTGTTGTTATTATTATAGCAAGAGAGTTTATTATAAGCGGTTTCAGACTTATAGCTGTTGAGAACGGAAGAGTTATTGCTGCAAGCTATTGGGGCAAATTTAAGACAACCTTCCAGATGTTCATGGTAATTCTTATGATCATCAATCTGCCGCAGCTTCAGCTTGTTACCACGATCATTATGTATATAGCACTTGCACTTACAATTATTTCTCTTTGTGACTACATCATAAAAAATAAAGATGTGATGAGTGGAGATATGTAATTTAAAAAATAAATTACTTGTGTAAAATCGAAATTGATGATATAGTTTTGCATTGTGTAATTTGAATGTGTTTATTGGGGACGACATATTAAATGATCGTCCCTTTTTATTTATGAAAATAAGAAAGAGGTAATATGTCCAATATTTTATACGAGATCAAAAAGAACATAGAAGGAATTTCCGAAGCAGTTTCCGGAACAAAAGAACGAGATCCCAAAAGGGCAGATCATAAGGATAGAGATAAAAAGAAAGCTGAAGCAAACGAAGAAGTCAAGGTTCGCTACGATGAAGCCGAAGGCATTGACGAGAGGGTTCTCAGAGCTATCACGGAGATGGGATTTGAATACATGTCTCCTATCCAAAGGGCTGCTATTCCCGTAATGATGAAGGGAGTAGATATTATCGGACAGGCTCAGACCGGAACAGGAAAGACTGCTGCCTTTGGTATTCCGCTCCTTCAGAAGATAGATCCGGACAACAGACATCTTCAGGCAGTTGTTTTGTGCCCCACAAGAGAGCTTGCAATGCAGGCTGCCGATGATATCAGAAGCTTTGGAAAATATATGCATGGAATCAAGGTTCTTCCTGTATACGGAGGACAGGACATTTCAAGACAGATTCGTGCATTATCATCAGGAGTTCAGATTGTTGTCGGCACTCCCGGGCGCGTTATGGATCATATGAGACGCCATACTATGAAAATGAACGATGTGCGCGTTCTTGTACTTGATGAAGCTGACGAAATGCTTGATATGGGGTTCAGGGATGATATAGAAACAATTCTCGACGGCATGCCTGAAGAGAAGCAGACTGCGTTGTTCTCAGCGACAATGCCTGAACCTATTTTACAGATTACAAGAAAATATCAGCACGATGCGGAATACATAAAGATGACACCCAAGGAAATCACTGTTAAATCAATTGAGCAGTACTACTATGTGGTTCCGTCAAATTATAAGGAAGAGGTTCTTACAAGGCTTATTGAATATCATCAGCCGGTAAGAAGTCTTGTATTTTGTAATACAAAACGTAAAGTCGATGAGCTTACAGGCATTCTTAAGAACAAGGGCTACAGGGCAGAAGGACTCCACGGAGATTTATCCCAGTTCCAGCGAGATACCGTTATGAATCTTTTCAGATTCGGACAGGCGGATTTCCTTATTGCAACAGATGTAGCCGCAAGAGGAATTGATGTAAGCGGTGTTACTGCTGTATTCAACTATGATATACCGGAAGATATCGAATATTATGTACACAGAATAGGCCGTACGGGTCGTGCCGGTAAGAGCGGACAGTCATTCTCACTTGTATCTCCCAGAGAAATGTATAAGCTCAGGGATATTGAGAGAATCTGTCATACAAAGATTGAAGAAGGTGAAGTTCCTTCAGCAAAAGAAATCACAAGAGCCAAGGCCAGAAAGCTTTTTGCAGAGGTTATCGATCTCATAGAGGCAGGGGAAATTACAGATTGCCTTGAGTTCTTAAATGATAAGGTAGCTGAGGACGAGTATTCAATTGAGCAGCTGGCTGCCGGCCTTATGAGACTTAAGATGGGCAAAGCACCTGAGGAGCTTGATTTGAAGCCCAGAAAACGTGACATATACAGAGGACAGAGAAGCAGAGACAGAAGAGAAGGCAGAGGCGGCAGATTTGAAAAAGACGGTCACGGCAGAAGAGACGGTCAGGGCAGAGGCGATGGAAAAGGACGAAGAGACGGCAAGGGTTCCGGTTATGGAAGAAGCCGTGATAGTAAGTACAGCAAGGACCGCGGTATGAGAGATGCTTCTCCTATGCATAAGAAGGCATCCGCAGATAAGTTCAGAAGAAATGCCAGACCAAGAACTGAGAAGCTTGGTGTAAGAAAAGATAAATAAAACAAGAAAATAACTGCAGTATAAAGTGTAAAAGCTTCATGGAATAAAAACTCCATGAAGCTTTTTTTCAATTCCGGCTTATTTTTTTGTAATAAAAAGTTAATAGAGATTTAATTGAGGGCTATTTTTATCAAAGCTAAAATAATAATGATTGTGTGTATTCTCTAAACGTTGGAGGGTTTGGAATGAAGAAAAAAATAATATCAGTTCTGATGTCACTGTGTTTAGTTGCAGGATGTAGCACAGCTGCTCCGGCAAAAGATAATTCTGATAAAAAAGAATCAGCCGCATCTGAAGTTTCGGAAACTCCTACAAGCGCTGAAGAGGCTGTTGAGAAGTCAGGTGATACTGACGAAGCGAAAAAAGATGAGGATCAGCCAGAGGAAACTACGAAAGGCAACGCTGAGGATATGTCTGAAGAAGCCGGGGATTCAAATGACGAAATGGCAGGGGAGATGGCTGTCGGTGAGACATATCATGGTTTTAAATTAAATGATATGTACAGCAGCCGTTTTCTTAGCTCTGATATATATACCTTTAAGCATGAAAAGAGCGGAGCAGATCTTGTTTATACCAAGAACTCTGATCCGGAAGTGTCTTTTTGCATCGCTTACAAAACTCCCTATATAGATGAGACTGATACTAATCATATTTTTGAGCATGCGATTTTGGCATCCTCCGAAAAATATCCTTCCAAGGATCTTTTCTTTGATATTGCCAATAAATCATATAATACATATGTTAATGCACATACAAATTTGACGACAACCTACTATCCGGTTTCATCCATGAGTGAGGATCAGCTCATGACTATGATGGATGCTTATATGAGTTGCATGGTTGACCCGGCTATTTTGAAGGATGAAAAAATTTTTGAAAGGGAAGCTATTAGATTTGAGCTTGATGATCCTGAAGGTGATATTGGCATAAATGGTACGGTATATGCGGAAGACTACGGCTTTTTAACTGACCTTTCGGAATGCTCGCTCAATGCCCTTATAGATAATATGTTCCCCGGACAGATTGCATCTAATATGATAGGTAGAGCTGAGTATCATTATGATGATCTAACCTATGAACATACAATTGATACGTATGAAAGGTGTTATCATTTTGATAACAGCTTGATTTCTCTTTATGGAGATCTTGATATAGACAGATTTTTAGAGTTTCTTGATACAGAATATTTGTCAAAGTATGAAGTATATGGAACAGACTTAAGTGAATATGAGGATTCACATACAGAGGACGGATATGTTGAGAAGGTTGAGTATATACCTGCATATGAAGGTGATTCTGTAGAAGATAGTGGCAGAATCTTTTATGCAATTGATATGGAGGATGCTTCTGACGATGAGCTTATACAGTGGGACTTTCTGACGACATTAATTAATAATAATGCATCCTGTATGAATAAAAAGCTTATCGAGGATGGTATCTCAAATCCTGTTTCTTCTTCAATTGTAACGGATCTTGCAAAGCCGGTTCTTATGTTCGCGATGGATTATGCAAATGAAGATCAGATGCAGTCTTTGAAAGAAATTGCAGAATATACACTTGCGGAAGTTGCAGAAAACGGAATACCAAAGGATATTTTTGAAGCAAATATTAAAGAGACTGAGCTTGGTACAATTTTTCTTAGGGATAGTTCAAATGTAGGAAAAGGCTTAAGTGAAGTTTACAATGCATATTGGGCAAGAACCGGGAAACTTGACTATTTTGAGGAGTATGAAAGAATATTCGATGAGCTTGCTGGTGATAATGAGCAGGCTACCTTTAAAAGGATTGCAGCTGATGCAATGACACCTGCAAGAAGTGTTCTTGTAGCGGCTATTCCTAAACCCGGGCTTGCTGAAGAACATGATAATGAATTAGAGGATTATCTGAAAAATAAAAAGGCACAGATGTCAGAGGAAGAAATTGAAGAATTTGTTCAAAAGACAAAGGAATTCAATGATTGGAATGAAAAAGAGCTTTCAAATAATGACTTCTTGATAGATATTAAGGATTTGCCGGAATATCTGACTTCTTCTTTTGAGAAAAAGCAGGAAGATGGAATTACATATTATACCTCGGATATTGAAGCCGGCAGGGGCGGCTATTATGATATCTACTTTGATTTAAGCAGTTTATCCAGGGATGAGATAAAGACACTAATACTTTATACTGATTTTTTGTTTGAGGTAGATACAAATAAATATGATACAGACGAACTGACACTTCTTGAAAGTGAATATCTGAATGGATTTTCAACAGGACTATTTTATCCTAATAAGGAGGCAAAGGAAAATCACAGACCAATGCTGCATGTCCTATGGAGGGGATTAAACGAAGATTTTGATAAGTCGCTTGATCTTGTTCTGAATGTCATATGTGAAACGGATTTGAGTGATAAAACCAATATTAAACATATTATCTCCCAATATTGTGAGAACTATAATCCGGCGAAGAGCGATGCCTATTCCCTGGCACAATCCTATGCTACGGCAGCCGGAACAACGATTACGGCTGATTCGGAAAAGTTCGCTATAGATATTTATAATAAGGATATATATGATTATATTTTGAATCTTGACGACAATATCGATTCGGATGATGTTTTTGATAAATTTGTAGCTGATATTGAGACTACAAGGAAAAAAGCATTTACAAAAACAAATCTTATTTTCTCGTCCGTTGCTGAAAAGACAGAAAATGAAGAGGTTATTAAGACTGCAGCAAATACATTTTCAGGACTTGAGGAAAATGAAGAAACCGGGACTTCTTATGATCTTCCTGTTTTGGCTTTGAAAACCGGAGTAATTGTTGAGAACTCTCAAAATTATACTATCTTTGATATTGATTTCAGAAATGATGAAAAATTCAGGGGAGCCTATGTACCGTTCTTATTTGCTGCAAGTGATAAGTATATAGTACCTAAGATGAGATTTCAGATGGGAGCTTATTCGGCAGGAGCCTATTCCGTTTTGAGGTGTTATGAGCTTGGGGCATACACATATTCCGATCCAAACGTAAAGGATACCATTAAGACACTGGAAGGTATACCGGAGTTTATAAAAACAGCTGAGCTTGATAAAGAGGATTACAAAGGCTATGTCCTCAATGCTTATGGCGATGAAACAAGGACGACAGGTATATGGAGTGATGCTGTCAGAAGAATCAGAAGGGATATTCTGGGTGTTGATGAAAATGCCTATGTGGATACAGTAAATGATATAAGAAACGCAGATATCAGCATGCAGCAGGAAGCAGCGGAGAGCTATGAAAAACTCTTCAAAAATGCTGCTATTGCAACGGTTGGTAATGAACAAAAGATTACTGCAGACAAGGATGCATTTGACGAAGTTTTGAATTATAAACTAAAATAGAGCTCATGATGAATTATGAGAAAATAGATGATGTATTTATAAAAAATGCAAAGCTCCTTGATGGTGATATGGAGGAGCTTTGCACAATCTTCAGACTGTATGCATATGAACTATTAGCCGATAAAACAGGGCGTTCCGATGACATAGGAGAGATAAGAAAGCTGGTTGAAACAACAAGTCCTGTTCTGGAAAAGCTATATCAGGGATATGAAAGCTCTGAACTGAATACACTGAAAGATACAAACGGAAAAGCTTATGACGAGACAGTTTTTGATCTTTCGGTTTTAATAGCTGTGATGTGTACAGGCTCCAGAGTATATGAAAATCTTGATCCTGTGTTTTCAAGAGATATAATGCATGCCGCACTTGATGCCGCACATTTTCTTATGGTGCGTCAGTTTAAGGATGATGATGATGAGAATAGCGATTCGGGTGAGAGAAGCAGTGTAATTCGAATGAGCAGCAGGGATGATGAACTGTCCGAAAGGACAATAGCAGCTATGCTATGGGCTTTTGCGGAACTATTGAAAACCGATAAGGATATCAGAAATGCTTACGACCATTCGCTTATGGCCGGTATGCCCCAGAAAATGTCCAGACAAAAGAGATATAAACTGCGAGTGTCAGATCTGATAAAAAGAATTTCATTCGATCTATCAGGAAACGTCGAATCAAGTATTTTGATATTATTATCTTTAGTGGTGTTAAGCGATACGGAAGAGACATTTTCCGATGAAGTCAGAACAAAGTTATACGAGTTCTTATATAAGAAGGCGGATGAATCAGATGATGAAATGACCACTGCGGTAGCTGTTTTAGCTCTTCAGAATGAGCTTGATATGGATGAAAAGGCAAACGGAGGAGCGTCTGAACTGATAAAAGTTGTCGAATACAATGTCATAGGAGCAGGCAAAAAGAAGATGACAGAGGAAGAAAAAACAGCTGTCAAAGAACACATTAAGAGATTAGAGGCAAAGCTTCAATAATTGTAATAACAATTTACATAAAAAGTTTATTTGAAAAACAAGCGATTTATGGGTATACTACTGTGTGGAAACCGATAAATCGCTTGATATTTGAGTAAAAATATTAAATTTTATAAATGGAGGCATAAATATGCAGGGTTCTAAACCAACAGTTTTATTAATTATGGACGGATTCGGAATTAACGACAATCCGAAGGGAAATGCTATTGCTATGGCAAATACACCCGTCCTTGACGGCCTTATGAAGGACTATCCTTATGTTAGAGGTAATGCAAGCGGACTTGCAGTTGGACTTCCGGACGGACAGATGGGTAATTCAGAAGTAGGCCATATGAATATGGGTGCAGGACGTATCGTTTACCAGGAGTTAACAAGAATCACAAAGTCTATCGAAGATGGCGATTTCTTTACAAACGAAGGCCTTATGGCTGCTATCGATAACTGTAAGAAAAATGATTCTTCTCTTCACATGTACGGTCTTGTAAGTGACGGTGGTGTTCACAGTCACATTACTCATATCTACGGACTTCTTGAACTTGCTAAGAGAAACGGACTTTCAAAGGTTTATGTTCACTGCTTCCTTGATGGTCGTGATACACCTCCGGAATCAGGAATAGATTTTGTTCAGCAGCTTGAGGACAAGATGAAGGAACTCGGCGTAGGTGCAGTTGCTACTATCTCCGGCAGATACTATGCAATGGACAGAGATAACAACTATGACCGTGTCAAGGTTGCATATGATGCCATGACAAAGGGTGAGGGCAACAAGGCAGACAGCGCTCACGAGTGCATGGTTCAGACTTATAAAGACGGAAAGACAGATGAATTCGTTATTCCTACAGTTATCATGAAGGATGGCGCTCCCACAGCTACTATCAAGGATAATGATTCTATCATTTTCTTCAACTTCCGTCCTGACAGAGCCAGAGAGATTACACATTGCTTCTGCGATGATGATTTTGATAAGTTTGACAGAGGAGCACGCATTAAGACTACTTATGTATGCTTCACAGATTATGATCCGCTCATTCCCAACAAGGAGATTGCTTTCAAGAAGGTTCTTCTTAACAATACCTTTGGTGAGTGGCTTGCAGCTAAGGGCATGAAGCAGGCTCGTATCGCTGAGACAGAGAAGTATGCACATGTAACCTTCTTCTTCAACGGCGGAGTTGAAGAGCCCAATGAAGGTGAGGACAGAATCCTTGTTAATTCTCCTAAGGATGTTCCTACATATGACCTTAAGCCTCAGATGAGCGCTCCTGAAGTATGCGACAGAGTACTTGAGGCAATTAATTCAGATAAGTATGATGTTGTTGTTACAAACTTCGCTAACCCGGACATGGTAGGCCATACAGGTGTTATTGATGCTGCGGTTAAGGCTGTTGAGACAGTAGATGAGTGTGTTGGTAAGATCGTAGAGGCCGTTAAGGCTAAGAATGGCACAATGTTCATCTGCGCAGACCACGGTAACGCTGATATGATGATCGATTATGAGACAGGTGAACCTTTCACTGCTCATACAACAAATCCTGTTCCTTTCATCCTCGTTAACTATGATCCTGCATATACACTCAGAGAGGGTGGATGCCTTGCAGATATCATTCCTACACTTATTGAGTGCATGGGTTACGAGCAGCCTGCCGAGATGACAGGAAAATCACTTCTTATTAAGAAGTAAGCTGTAATTTAATACTTGTTGATTTTTACGATTATTTATGTTATCTTAGACGAGTATTTGTGAAATATTAGGAGGGATTTTTTCGTGGCAGCTTTGAAAATTGTTTTGGCAATTATCTTTATTATTGATTGTGTCGCACTTGTAACACTGGTTCTTGCTCAGGAGGGTAAGACTCAGGGACTTGGTTCTATACAGGGATTTGCAGAAACTACTTACTGGGGTCAGATTAAAGGACGTTCCAGAGAGGGCATTCTTAAGAAGGTAACAGTTGTACTTTCTGTGCTTTTCATAGTTCTCAGTATAGTTCTTAACATGACTGTATTTTAAATTCAGGTTGTTTTACTTAAGGGCACTCTTAAATGAGTGCCCTTTTTATCTTATGAGAAATAAGCAAGCGGCATTCTATCTATTTAGATTTAAGGCTCTTTTGGAAGGATATAAAGGAAGACATTATGAGCAAAAAGAAGATTATGAATAAAAAAGAGAATATTGTCGGTACTTTTATTTCAAACCAGAGAGGCTTTGGATTTGTTGAAGTAGAGGGCAGGGATGAGGATATCTTTATTCCCGACGAGTATACCGGCGGAGCTTTTCAGGGTGATACCGTAGAGGTTGTTATAACTTCTGACAAAAATAAGAACGGCGGTATGCGCGACGAGGGAAGAGTTGTGGGAGTCCTTGTAAGGGCTGTCGAAAAGGTTGTTGGTACCTTTCAGGATGGACATACATATGGTTTTGTAATTCCTGACAACTTAAGGTTCACACAGGATATTTTTGTATTGAAGGAACACACCAGAGGTGCAGTTACCGGAGATAAGGTTGTGGTCGCTATCACTGATTATGGTGATCCAAAGAAGGGAAGGAAGCCTGAGGGTAAAATAACAGATATAATAGGAAATATTAATGATCCCGGAGTTGATATATTATCAATAGTTGAGGGATATGATATTCCTAGTGTTTTCCCTGAAAAGGTGATGAACCAGGCTGAAAAGTGCAAGGATCATCTTATTGAAGGTGACTATCAGGGACGCCTTGACCTTAGGAGTGTGACAATGGTCACGATTGACGGCGAAGACGCGAAAGATCTGGATGATGCTGTATCATTGACGGTAGAAAACGGGATATATCATCTCGGAGTACATATTGCTGATGTAACAAATTACGTGCAGGAGGGCTCAGCTCTAGACAGGGAGGCTCTTAAGCGCGGGACGAGCGTATATCTTGTTGACAGAGTAATTCCTATGCTTCCCCACAGGTTAAGCAACGGTATATGCTCTCTTAATCACGGTGAAGACAGGCTTGCTCTCAGCTGTCTTATGGATATTGATTCAAATGGTGCGGTTTTATCTCATCAGATTGCTGAAACGGTGATAAATGTTAACGAGAGAATGACCTATACTTCCGTTGCGGCTATTTTAGAGGATGAAGATCCTGATGAAATTAGTAGATATGAAGAGCTTGTGCCGATGTTTCGACAGATGGCTGAGCTTTCAGAGATTTTGAAGAAGAAGCGCGCAAAAAGGGGAGCGATCAATTTCGATTTTCCGGAGGCAAAGATTACTCTTGATAAAGAAGGGAATCCTCTTGAGATTAATATAAGAGTTGCAAATACAGCGACGTCAATGATAGAAAGCTTTATGCTTGCGGCAAATGAGACTGTTGCGGAGCACTTTTTCTGGATGCAGGCTCCTTTTGTATATCGTGTTCATGAGCAGCCGGATCTTGAAAAAATTGCGAATCTCAATGCTTTTATATCAAGACTTGGCTTGCATCTGAATGTAAAAGCTGAAGAGATACGACCTTCCGAGATTCAAAAGCTCCTTGAAAAGATTGAAGGAACCGAGGAAGAAGCGGTTATAAGCAGAATAGCTCTAAGAAGTATGATGCAGGCAAAGTATAGTACAGAGTGCCTTGGTCATTACGGTCTTGCTTGTAAATATTATTGTCATTTCACTTCACCTATCAGAAGATATCCTGACCTCCAGATTCATAGGATCATCAAGGATTATCTGAGAGGCAGAATGGATGATGATAAGCTTAAGCATTACAAAGATATCCTTGAAAATGTTGCCAAACATTCTTCGGATACTGAAAGAAGAGCTGAAGAAGCAGAACGCGAGACTGAAAAACTGAAAAAGGCTCAATTTATGGAATCTCATATTGGAGAAACGTTCGAAGGTGTTGTCTCCGGTGTTACCGGCTGGGGAATGTTTGTTGAGCTTCCCAATACCTGTGAAGGTATGGTTCCGGCTGTCACTATGGAGGATGATTTTTACGTTTTCGATGAGGATAACTATAGACTTGTCGGAGAGCGAACGGGAAAAGTATACGCACTTGGGCAGACGGTCACTGTAAGAGTTCATGATACAGACAGACTTGCAAAGACAATTGATTTCAGGATTGTCGATGAGAATGAGGATAATTACGGCGATAATTTGAATTTCCTTGACTATGACAATGACTTTGAAGAGGATTACTATGAAGAGGATGAAAACGGTCATCTGAAATTAGTTAAAGGGAAAAATAAAAAGAAATCTGCAAGTAAGAAAGTAGATAAGAAGTTAGGTAAGAAGCCTGAGAAAAAGACTCCTGCTAAGCTTCGCGCCGCAAAGATTTCGAAATTATCTCTGGATTCCGAGGAAGCTGTTATAACAGCAAAGGAAAAGAAAGCTTCCGGAAAGAAAAGAGATAAGCTGAGCGAAAAAAAGAAAAAAGAAATCCTTAAAGAGGCTTCAAAACTTAAGAAATTAAGTAAGCTTAAGGCTAAGAAGAGCGAAAAGAGCGCTAAGAAGGCGGAAACAGAGAGCGGACGGAAAGTATATAAAGTACATAAGTACAAAAAGTCCGCAACTTCGAAAGCGGCAAGGAGTAGCCAGGGGAAGCGTAGAAAGAAAAAATAATAATGTGAACTCGTGGTTTATTGTTTTTTTCTATAATATGGCTTAATATATTAAGACTACAAAGAATTGAGGTATGATCGTCATGGCTGACGAAAGCATAAAATTAATTGCAAATAACAAAAAAGCATTTCACGATTACTTCATTGAGGAAAAATATGAAGCAGGTATTTCTCTTGCAGGTACTGAGGTTAAGTCCTTAAGGCAGGGGAAATGCAGTATAAAGGAGGCCTGGGTTAGTATAGATAAGGGCGAAGCATATATTTGCGGTATGAACATAAGCCCTTATGAAAAAGGTAATATTTTTAACAAGGATCCGCTTCGCGTTCGTAAGCTTCTCCTTCATAAGGCTGAAATAAGAAAACTTGATCAGGCTTCACAGGCACAAGGCTATACGCTTGTTCCTCTTGAGGTATATTTTAAGCATGGTAAGGTCAAGGTTCAGATTGGTCTCGCTAAAGGTAAAAAGCTCTATGATAAGAGAGAATCAACCGCTAAGAGAGATCAGCAGAGAGAGGCAATGAGAGATTACAAGGTGAGTCTGAGATAAACTATAAGTTTAGTTGATTTTGGACGATAATCAGTATATACTTATCAGGCAAGCAAGGGTTAGTAAAGGTTTCGACAGGGATTCTGAAGCTGGAGAAGCTGTCCGCAGGATGGTGCGTTAATCCTCAAACTTAAATATAAACGCTGAAGATAATTTAGCAATCGCTGCCTAAATGCGGCGCGTCAGCCTGAGTGCACCTGCACATTCAGTAACTGACGTCAACTTTGCAGGAAACGACATGGTGAGTGCTCCGTAGCTATGGTCGTATCAGGGGCTACTTCTCATATTAGGGCGCTGACTTCCGGTTATGAGAGGGAAATGGCTTTGCCACAATAGCCGGCTATGACAGTAGAAGGACAGGGGACGGATTTTTGGACGCGGGTTCGACTCCCGCCTAATCCATTCACACAAATCGGTTTAATAGTTTGTAAATAACTATTGAGCCGATTTTTTTCATTGAAAGATATTATAAATTCTTGCCCAATGTCTGATTTTCCTTGCAATTTACATGTTCTTGTGTTTAGAATGTTTTTATGCACAAAATATGTAGGCATAAAAAGGAGGTTAGTATGATAAAAGGGGTAAAATATTTAAAGAAGTTTATCGTATCTGCGCTTGCCGCAGCATTTATTATCAGCGCTGTACCGACAACTGCAGTTACCGTAAACGCGGCTACAAAGGTTGATGTAAATGAGACAACACAGGTTCTCAGTAAAAGAGGTGTTCTTGTTTATAAGGCAACAGGAAACAGCATGGTTACAATTACACCTGGCGTGTATGCTAAGAATGTTCTTTCCGTAACAATTAATGATGAGGATGCAAAGATAAAGAATATCAAGTGCTCAAGCAAACTTAGATATAAGCTTACTTACAGAGAGTACGAGGATAAGACCGATTCAGTAACTTACAGATTTTCATTCTTTACAAAGACAGCTAAGCGTTACAAATTTAAATTCAAGGTTGATGATCAGGAATATTCAATTTTCATAAATGCTACAACACCGGTTGCAAGAGCTACTTTTGCAGGTCAGGATCTTTCAACAAAATATGGCCTTGGTACAGTTAATTATGTAACTGAGCTCAGTAAAGGTAAGTTTGCTGTACAAATGGGAAAAGGTTATACGCTTGAATCTGTTCAGGTTGGAAGATATAAGAATGTAACAAACGAAAGCAAAGAGGTACATCCTACACTTTACTGGACTACCAGTGCTAACAATAAGACAATTAAGCTCAGCGGCGAGAAACAGGTTTCAGAGGATAGAGATATTCTCGAGAGTAGTATGTATGCTACAACTATTATTCGTGTAAACTACAGATACACGAAGAACAACACAACAGGCTGCGTTGATTACTATCTTAACAAAATTGTAGATTCAGATAATTAATAAAGGATATATGTAATGAGTCCGAAAAAAATCAGAAAAGAGCGCATAGTAGTCAAGGTAGGAACTTCGACTATCACCAATGAAAATGGCGGCATTAATATTCATCAGATTGATCTTTTATGCAGGGCGCTCTCAGGAATTGAAAATCTTGGATATGATCTTGTTCTTGTCAGCTCCGGCGCTATTGCCGTCGGAGCAGGCAAGATGCGTCTTAAACAAAAGCCTAAGGACCTGCGTCTTAAACAGGCTGCTGCTGCGGTGGGTCAGAGTGAACTGATGCATCTTTATGACAAACTTTTTGGAGAATACGGACGCCTTTGCGGACAGATTCTTCTTGATAATGATGATATTGAAGATCCGGTGAGAAGAGAGAACCTCAAGAATACATTTGACGCACTTCTTGAGAACCATATTATACCGATCGTTAATGAAAATGACTCTGTCAGCCATGCAGAGATTGAATCTGATCAGAAACTTTTTTCTGATAATGATATGCTGTCAGCTCTTGTGGCAGCTTTCTGCGGCGCATGTAAGCTTATTATTTTATCTGATATCGATGGATTTTATGATAAAAATCCTTCAAAGTATCCTGATGCAAAACTTATCAGTCGGGTTGAGACGATCGATGAAACTATGTATGATCTTGCTGATGGCAGTGGCTCCAACAGAGGCACAGGAGGTATGGTTACAAAACTTCAGGCAGCTGAGTTTGCTACAGCCAGAGGTGTTGATGTACTTATTACAAATGGAAGCAATACGGATAATTTGTATGACATTATCAACAAAAAGCATGTAGGTACTTTGTTTGTTGCAAAGGAGAATAACTGATTTTGGTTGATGTTATTAAAACAGAGCGTCTGATCCTTCGGAAGTGGAAGGAGAAAGACGCTGATATTTTATACAGACTTGCAAAAAATCCTGAGATTGGGAGAGGAGCCGGATGGCTTCCGCATAAAGATGCCGAGTATTCCAAAGCAATTATCAGAGCTGTATTGTCAGATGACGGTGAGTATGCGATTGTTCTGAAGGATGATGAAAATACTCCGATCGGAAGTATAGGAGTACGGATTGGAAGCTGCGAAAATCGTGGAATCATGAGAGACGATGAAGCTGAAATCGGTTATTGGCTCGGGAAGGATTACTGGGGATACGGATATGCCACAGAGGCGCTTTCGGAGCTGGTGAGATATAGTTTTACTGAGATAGGGCTGAATTCCATCTGGTGCGGATTTTTTGACGGAAATGAAAAATCCAGAAATGTTATAGAACGCTGCGGTTTAAAATATCATCATAGAAATGAACACCTGTATAATTCTATGCTAAGTGAATATTACAATGAAACCATGATGAGAATTTCCGCAGAAGAATATTTTCATTGTACTAAATAGTGGAATGAAGAAAAATAAGTAGAGTTTTTGATAAAAGAAGACCGGTGATAATTATATTGTATTAAAACCGATTATGCCGTAAGGCAACGAGGTTTTAAGACAATATAATTATCACCGGTCGTATTATCAGAAATTAAAATTCCGGGGTACCTTCGTGGTATTTGTCGTAAATCTCGGAGAGATAAACTTTAACCATCTCGATGTTAGCCATCTTCTTAAGTTCCGAATTATCCATTGCTATTGAAATCTCATCAGCAAGAAGAAGCATATCATAAATGGCAAGCTTGAATTCGTTTCTGGTCATATTACTGATATTGGCCTTCATAAGCGGAGTTCCAAGCTTCATAGTTACGTTCTCATCGGCAATACCTGTCTTGATGACCATGGTCTCGGGATCAAAATTTACATAAAGTATAAGTTTCTCCTTCTCATGCTTTCTGAGAGTAAGACTTGTCTGATGACTTGCCTCCATCCATTCGAAAAGATCAGCATCATCGGGGTGAAGAAGATAGTTTGTAAGCTCCTCGCGATGTTTCTCCACATACTGAAGATATTTGCTGGCGTTAGGACCGGTATATGAAAGCTCTACCTTAAGGCCATTCTCTGTCTTCAAAAGGCGACATTTGGAAGCAACTTCTCTGATTTTAAGCTCTGATTCGTTGTTGCCGATCTGTTTAAGCAGTCCGGTTTCAAGTTCCTGTTTAAATTCCATATAATCAATTTCCTCCAAAAATAGAAAAGCGTTAACTAAGCGTGTTAAGTATAGCACAAAGGCTTCAAAAATGGTATACTATTTCGTGGTATGCGCCTTCTATGAAAACGCATATTGGGATGAGTTTTTTGAAAAAAGTAATGGGTGAGTATGGCTACAAGTAATTCAAGAAAACGCTCGGGTGCGAGCAGAACAAATAACACCAGAAAAAGATCGGCAACCAATGAAAGGAGACCTTCCGCAAGGTATGAGGAGGATACCCTGGACTATGCTGTAAAGAGTGAGATTTTATTAATTGCTTTTGCAGCGCTGGCGGTCTTTTTATTTTTATGCAATTTTAAGATATGCGGGTCTATCGGTAATACTTTAAGTGATATTATGTTTGGTATTTTCGGTATCGCTGCATATATTATGCCCTTAGTATTTTTTGCCTCCGGAGCGCTGCTTTTATCCAACGGAGCAAGCCCTGCTGCGATAAGGAAAATATTATCGGGACTTTTGGTTCTTATTGTAATTTCAATGCTTTTTGAACTTATTACAGGCAGAGTTCAAAGTATGACATCATACAATGCCGCAGACATATTTGACGGAGCCAAAAACGCTCGTAATGGCGGCGGAATGATAGCAGGAAGCATCACTTATGCTGTTTATCACAACCTGTCTCTCGCGGGTACGCTTATTGTAATGATGGTGGCAGGCTTTACCGGGATTTCACTGTTTACACAGAAATCTATGCTTGGCAAGGTGAAAAAAGGCGGCAGGCATGTGATCGAAAGAACCAGACAGGAAGCTGAGTTTTACAGAGAACGCCTGGATGAGCGCGCAAAATATAGAGAGGAAGAGAAAAACCGCATCGAAGAGGAAAGACAGCTCCTGCTTGAACAGAAAGAGGATGCCAAAATTCTCAGGATGGACAGGAAGGTTTCGGGTGTCAGCATGGACACAACCATCTCTGCAGAGGATGGAGATGAGGACTATTTCGAGGAAGAGCCTTCAAAGGAACAGGAATTCAGGATACATGGAATAGATTTTGACAATGATGATGAGCCCGAACATCAGACATTTATTCCCGACGAAGAGGTTCATGATGATATACATGAGATAAAGTTTAATCCTTCAATTTCTACCGAACCTCAGCCGGACGGACAATATGTCATGAAGGCTGTAAAGACGCGCGAGCCCGAAAAGGAACACAGGATTATCAGAATAGGTGATGATTTTTCTGCTCCGGATGATGCTTATTCTGATGAAGAGGATGACAGCGCGGCAAGAAGTGCCCTTATGGCTGTAAAAAATCAAAAGCCCGTGGCTCGTCTTAAAGCCGAGGAAGAAAAGGATGACTTTACTGACATACCAATTCACGCAGAGAATCTTGCCCCTGACTATAACGGTGAATATGCTGTTCACAGTACTGACTATATTACGAGCTCCAAAAACAGAGAGGCTGCTGAGAAGAGACAGGAACAGACTATTATAAAAAAGCCTGTTATGGAATATGAATACCCTCCGTTTAATCTCCTGAAAAAAGGTGTTAAAGGAAGAGGTGACTCGGCAAAACACTTGAAGGATACAGCCAGAACACTTCAGGAGACTCTTGAAATGTTCCATGTTAATGCGACTGTAACGGATATCAGCCAAGGACCTTCGGTTACAAGATATGAACTTCAGCCGGAGGCAGGAGTTAAAGTAAGAAAGATTGTTGACCTTGCGGATGACATAAAAATGCATCTTGCGGCAACGGACATTAGAATTGAGGCGCCGATACCGGGAAAATCAGCGGTAGGTATTGAGGTTCCTAATAAAGAGAATTCTACCGTTGCACTGCGAGATCTTATTGAGAGCGAAGATTTTCAGAAGTCAAAGTCCAAGCTTTCCGTTGCTATAGGTAAGGACATCGCCGGTAAACTTGTGATAACGGATATTGCCAAGATGCCACATCTGCTTATAGCCGGAGCAACAGGTTCGGGTAAATCGGTATGTATAAATACAATTATTATGAGTATCATCTACAAGGCTTCACCTGAAGATGTAAGACTCATAATGATAGATCCTAAAATAGTCGAATTATCAGTTTATAATGGGATACCGCATTTGTTAATACCGGTAGTTACAGATCCCAAGAAGGCTGCTGCTGCATTAAACTGGGCAGTTGCCGAGATGACAACAAGATACAAGAAATTTGCCAATGCAAAGGTAAGAGATCTTAAGGGGTACAATGCTTTATGCGAGCAATCGCATGATCCCGAGATGCAGAAGATGCCTGAAATCGTCGTTATCGTAGATGAGCTTGCGGACCTTATGATGCAGTTTAAAAACGAAGTTGAGGATTCGATTGTCAGACTGACTCAGCTTGCAAGAGCAGCCGGAATTTATCTGATAATTGCTACGCAAAGACCTTCGGTTGACGTTATTACAGGCTTGATTAAAGCAAATATTCCAAGCAGGATTGCTTTTGCGGTTTCAAGCGGCGTGGATTCAAGGACAATTCTTGACAGCTATGGAGCTGAAAAGCTTATCGGAAAGGGTGACATGCTATTCTTCCCGAGAGGCTACAATAAGCCTGCAAGAGTTCAGGGATGTTTTGTATCCGATGACGAAGTGCAGTCGGTAACGGATTTTGTTAAAACACAGGGTGTCGAAACGGGTTATGGACAAAATGTTTCGGAAGAGATTTCAAGTATGGAAGTAAGCACGAAATCAAGCCAGCAGTCTACGACTTCGGATTCTGCTGATACGGCTTCGGATCTGGATCCTTTATTTGCACAGGCAGGTGCGGCTATTATTGAGAAGGAAAAGGCTTCCATCGGTATGTTGCAGAGATTATATAAGATAGGCTTTAACAGGGCTGCAAGAATTATGGACCAACTGAGTGATGCCGGGGTTGTCGGACCTGAAGAAGGAACGAAACCCAGGAAAATTCTTATGACAAAAGAAGCTTTTGATGAGATGATAAACAATGCATCATAAAAAGTAATCATCTGACGAGGTTTTATTGAGGAGGAAAAAGAGAATGGCAGTAAAATCAGATATCGAAATTGCAAGAGAAGCTGAGATGTGGCCAATAAAAAAGGTTGCCGAAAATATCGGTATTTCTGAGGACGATCTCGAGCTTTACGGAAAGTATAAGGCTAAACTTTCGGAAGAATATCTTCAGAAAATAAAGAAGAACAAGACAGGTAAACTTGTTCTTGTTACTGCAATTAATCCGACTCCTGCCGGTGAAGGTAAAACTACAACCAGCGTTGGGCTCGGAGATGCGCTTTCCAGACTCGGCAAGAAAACAGTTATAGCACTTAGAGAGCCTTCACTTGGCCCGTGTTTTGGTATTAAGGGAGGTGCTACCGGCGGCGGATATGCGCAGGTTGTGCCTATGGATGACATGAACCTTCATTTCACCGGTGATTTTCATGCGATTACTTCTGCCAATAACCTTCTTGCAGCACTACTGGATAATCATATTCAACAGGGTAACGAACTACAGATAGATACCAGGCAGATAATATTTAAGAGATGTGAGGATATGAATGACAGAGTCCTCAGAAATATAGTGGTAGGACTTGGAAACAAAATGGACGGGGTTGTCAGAGAAGACCATTTTGTTATTACAGTAGCTACAGAGGTTATGGCAATCCTTTGCCTTGCCAGAGATATGCAGGATCTCAAGGATCGTCTTTCAAGAATTGTTGTTGCATATAATTATAACGGGGATCCGGTTACTGCCGGCGATCTCAATGCAGTTGGTGCCATGGCTGCGCTTTTAAAGGATGCAATGAAGCCTAATCTCGTGCAGACGCTTGAACACACACCGACAATTGTTCATGGCGGTCCTTTTGCAAATATAGCACATGGCTGCAATTCAATAAGGGCTACGGAGGCAGCTCTTCATATGTCAGATATCACAATAACGGAAGCCGGTTTTGGTGCAGATCTTGGTGCTGAAAAGTTTCTTGATATCAAGTGCAGAATGCATGGCTTAAAACCTGATGCCATAGTTCTTGTTGCGACTATAAGAGCACTTAAATATAACGGAGGAATTCCCAAGGACAAGCTTTCAGAAGAAAATACAGATGCTCTTAAGAAGGGCATGGTTAACCTTGAAAAGCACATAGAAAATCTTCAGCAGTATGGGGTTCCGGTTGTAGTAACCCTTAACGGTTTCCTTACTGATACTGATGCTGAGATTTCAATTGTAAAGGATTTCTGTGAGAGTAAAAATTGTGATTTCGCAATTTCAGAAGTTTGGGAACATGGCGGTAAAGGCGGCGAAGCTCTTGCAAAGGCTGTAATAAATACACTTGAGAATAAGCCTTCAAATTATGCTCCTATCTATACTGATGATCTTTCGCTGGAAGAGAAGATTGAAACTGTAGCTAAAAAGATTTACGGAGCAGATGGCGTTATTTATGCACCGGCTGCAAAGAAACAGCTTCAAAAGATTGTGGACATGGGTTACGGTAAGCTTCCTGTCTGCATGGCGAAAACGCAGTATTCGTTATCCGATGATCCTTCACTGCTCGGAAGACCGCAGGGCTTTGAAATTAATGTAAGAGATGTATATGTTTCTGCAGGTGCAGGATTTATTGTTGCTCTTACAGGAAACATCATGACTATGCCCGGACTTCCCAAAAAGCCTGCAGCCTTTGGAATTGATGTTGATGAAAAAGGAAATATTGTAGGACTGTTTTGATAATACACATTAATTTAAGGAGAGACCGGAATAATGAATATCATCGATGGAAAAGTAATTTCTGCACAGGTTAAGGATGAGGTAAAAGAGAAGACAAAAAAGCTTCGTGAAGAAAAAAATACAGAAGTGTGTCTTGCCGTTATCCTGGTGGGAGAAGATCCTGCTTCACAGGTTTATGTTAGAAATAAGAAAAAAGCATGTGAGTATGTGGGTTTTAAATCTTTATCCTATGAACTTCCTTATGAGACAACACAGGAAGAATTATTAGAGCTTATTGATAAGCTGAATAAAGATGATTCCGTACATGGAATTTTGGTTCAGATGCCGGTACCTAAGCATATTGATGAGAAAACTGTCATTGATGCAATATCTCCCCTTAAGGATGTGGATGGTTTTCATCCAATGAATGTGGGCGCGCTATGTATCGGAGAACCCGGTTTTGTATCATGTACTCCAGCCGGAATTATCCAGCTGCTTAAAAGATCCGGTGTGGAAATAAGCGGTAAGGAATGCGTAATAGTAGGAAGAAGTAACATTGTAGGTAAACCAATGGCTCTTTTGATGCTCAGAGAAAACGCAACTGTTACAATTGCACATTCAAGGACAAAGGATCTTAAGGAAGTCTGCAAACGCGCGGATATTTTGATAGCAGCCGTTGGCAAAGCGAAAATGATAACTGAGGACTATATAAAAGAAGGTGCTGTAGTTATTGATGTCGGAATAAACAGAAATACTGAGACAGGAAAGCTTTGCGGTGATGTTGATTATGAAAATGTTGCAGATAAATGCAGCGCAATAACTCCGGTTCCGGGTGGAGTCGGACCTATGACTATTGCCATGCTTATGAACAATTGTCTTGAATCAGCATTACGTAAGGCCGGTGACTGAATTTATGAAATGTCCAAATTGTGGGAATAAAATTCCGGAAGGGAATCTTTATTGTGGAATTTGCGGCAAAGAGATTAACTTCGTACCGGAGTTTGACCCGGAAATTGAAAACAAAATAAATGAATCGCTTTCCGGTGTGGCTGATGATCTAAAGGATGAAAGCATTTTTTATACAAAGAAGATTCCGGGTATGATTGCAAATAAGACTGAACTAAAGCCTTATGTGATACCTGCAATTACCGGAATAGGTATAATAGTAGGCTTTATCATTATTATCCTGTTTTCGTTCGGCGGCAAAAATACTTCACTTAGCTATGAAGAACAGGCTGAGACTTATTATGTTGAAGGGAAATTGTCAGATGCGATTATTACAATTGACAAGGCAATAGAAAGCCTTTCGGAAGATGATTCTGAATATAGTATAAAAAAATCCGAGCTGATGTTTCAAAAGTATGGATATGAAAAAGAAGCAGGTCTTATTGAAGATTCGATTGTTACTTTGAAAGCACTGACGGACAGTAGTATTTTCGATGACGAAACTGTGGAAACAGCAACTAAGCAGCTTATAGGATATTATGAAGAACAGCAGGATTATGATTCCATTGTTGAAGTGGTAAACAACACAAAGAATGCCGGAATAAAAAATGAGTATTCCGAATATATTCCGGTAACACCGGTCATTTCACCCGATGGCGGTGATTTTGATGAAGCCGTGAATGTCAGAATAACAGATACTGCAGAGGGCGATATCTATTATACTGTTAATGGCGATGATCCTGATGAGAAGAGTATTCATTATGACGATGAGTTAATTCTTGAAGAGGAAGGCGATTACCATATCCGTGCTGTTTTCATAAATAAATATGGAATAAAAAGTGATGTGGTAAAGAGCTTTTTTCATCTTGAAAGTATTGGACCTGCTGAGCCCGTGATTATGGAGGATAGCGGTGATTATTCGCAGGCAACGATGATTGTTGCTGTTTGCGACCCGGGATGTCGGATATTATATACGTCAGACGGATCAGATCCTACAGAAAATTCAACAGAGTATTTTACACCTATTTCCATGCCTATAGGATCATCTACATTCAAATTTATCACGATAGATGATGAAGGTAAGATGAGTGAAATTGTTGAGAAAAACTATCATTTAACTTATACAACCATGGTTTCTGTTGATCAGGCGAAACAGAGTATAATTTCGATTCTTGTAAAGCTTGATATTTTGCTTGATTCCGCCGGAAAAGTAAGAGGTGAAGAAGGTTATTACGATTATGTCTACGACGGAGAAATTGAAATAACAGGATCCGGTGAGTATTACAAGTTTGTAGAGACCCATGTCTATAATGATGGACATACAAATGAAACCGGTCTTCTTTATGCTGTAAATACTCATGACGGAAAAGTAAACAGACTTGGGTATGATTCAAGTGGAAAATACACTCTAATCACAATTTCCAATAGATAAGACAGCTGTTTACGGATTTTTGTATTAAGTTAAATAATTTGATGCTTTAGCAGTTTAAAGTCTTGAAATTAGACTGGGCATCCATTATCATTGTTACAATATTGCAACTATTTATTATTCAGGAGGAGAGCGATGTTTAAAGTTTTAGAGGCTAATGAGCTAGCTACGAATATTCACCAGCTTATCGTAGAAGCTCCCCGTGTGGCCGGCACATGCTTGCCCGGACAATTTCTTATTGTTCGTGCAGAAGAAGACGGTGAGCGTATCCCGCTTACTATCTGTGATTATGACAGAGAGAAAGGAACTGTTGAACTTGTAGTACAGGCACTTGGTGCCGAATCAAGAAAAATCTGCCGTAAAAAGGCAGGTGATCAGCTTGCAGATGTAGTAGGACCTTTGGGTAATGCATCCGATCTTTGTAGTGAAAGCATTGAAGAGCTGAAGAAAAAGAAAATTGTATTTATTGCCGGTGGTGTTGGTACAGCACCTGTTTATCCGCAGGCTAAATGGCTCAAAGAGCATGGTATAGATTGCGACGTAATTATTGGTGCTAAAAACAAGGATCTTGTAATTCTTGAAGAGAGATTTAAGACTGTATGTAATCTCTACGTCACAACAGATGATGGTTCCTACGGAAGAGAAGGTATGGTTACAAAGTGCCTTCAGGATCTCTACGATGAAGGAAAACGCTATGATCACTGCGTTGCTATCGGACCTATGATCATGATGAAGTTCGTATGCAAGCTTACAAAAGAGCTTGGCATCCCTACAATTGTCAGCATGAATACAATTATGGTCGACGGAACAGGAATGTGTGGTGCTTGCCGTCTTACTGTTGGCGGTCAGGTAAAGTTTGCCTGTGTTGATGGCCCTGAATTCGACGGACATGAAGTTGATTTCGACCAGGCTATGAAGCGCATGAGACTGTATCAGACAGAGGAAGGCCGACTTGCACTTAAGGAGCAGGAAGGTAATTCTCATCATGGCGGCTGTGGACACTGTGAATAAGGATTCGTTTAAGGAATGGAGATAAAGATGGCACAAGACGTTTGGACAAGAGTTCCGGTACGCGAGCAGGATCCTAAGGTTCGCGCTACCAATTTTGAAGAAGTTTGTTTGGGATACAATGAAGAGGAAGCAATCGCTGAGGCTGAGAGATGCCTTAATTGCCCCAATCCTCAGTGTGTAAAGGGATGCCCGGTTTCTATTAATATACCTAAGTTCATCCAGGAGCTTAAGGCCGGAGATGTTGCTACAGCATATCAGACTATCAGTGAGTCAAGTGCACTTCCCGCTGTATGCGGTCGTGTATGCCCTCAGGAGAGCCAGTGTGAAGGAAAGTGTGTTCGCGGTGTTAAAGGCGATGCAGTTTCCATCGGTAAGCTTGAGAGATTTGTTGCTGATACTGCAAGAGAAAAGGGTATCAAGCCCGAAGGCGCTAAGGAGAAGAAAGGAAAGAAAGTTGCGGTTATCGGTTCCGGCCCTGCAGGTCTTACCTGTGCAGGTGATCTTGCGAGAATCGGTTACGATGTAACTATTTTTGAAGCGCTTCACGAAGCTGGCGGAGTACTTGTTTACGGTATTCCGGAATTCCGTCTTCCCAAGGATGCGGTCGTTAAGAAAGAAATTGAGAACGTTGAGTCTCTCGGCGTTAAGATTGAGAAAGACGTTGTTATCGGAAAATCTGTAACGATAGATTCATTAATGAAGGATGAAGGCTTCGAGGCTGTATTTGTTGGATCCGGTGCAGGTCTTCCAAGATTTATGAATATTCCCGGTGAGCAGGCTCTCGGTGTATTCTCTGCAAACGAATTCCTCACAAGAAGTAATCTTATGAAGGCTTTCTCAGAGGATAGTACCACTCCTATCATGAAGCCTAAAAAGTGTGTTGTTGTCGGCGGTGGTAACGTTGCTATGGACGCTGCACGTACAGCACTTCGTCTTGGTGCAGAGGTTCATATCGTTTACAGAAGAGGCGAGGAAGAACTTCCTGCAAGAAAGGAAGAAGTTGAGCACGCTAAGCAGGAGGGTATCATTTTTGATCTTCTCTGCAACCCTGTTGAGATCCTTGAGAACGAGGATGGATGGGTTAAGGGCTGCAAGTGTATTAGAATGGAGCTTGGTGAGCCTGATGAGAGCGGCAGAAGAAGTCCGGTGGAAGTTAAGGGCTCTGAATTTGAGATTGAGTGTGATGCTGTAATCATGTCACTTGGTACAAGCCCCAATCCTCTTATTTCAAGCACTACAGAAGGACTTGAAATAAACAGAAGAAAATGCATTGTTGCTGATGAAGAGAGCGGAAAGACATCTAAAGAGGGTGTATTCGCAGGCGGTGACGCAGTTACCGGTGCAGCAACTGTTATACTTGCAATGGGTGCAGGTAAGGCTGCAGCCAAGGGAATTGACGAGTATCTTTCAAAATAACAAAAAACCTTCCCCCCTCTGGGGGAAGGCGGCGTTTACGCCGGATGAGGGATGTATATGGTATATCAGAGCAGTGCTCAAAAAGCAGAAGATAATCAGTCATCAGGAATAATGCTAATTACCGTTGGTGCAATAGGACTTATCGCAGATGTGTTTTTTCTTGTAAAAAATCCATTGGATATGCCTATGTTTAATAAATACCTTACCTGCGGAGTCATGGGTGCACTTTTTGTACTGTTTTTTGTTATGGGTATTCTTGCAGTCAGAAGCTATAAGATTTTCAAAGGAAAAGCGGCTGAGGAAGACACCGTTCTTGAGAAGATAAAGGCCTGGAGCGAGGCAGAACTGACTTCTGATTACATAGATACACATATGTATGATGATGACGAAGAATATGAACAGCTTACCGATAAGGAGAGCCTGTTCTTTAAACGTTCGGAGTTTATTAAGAAGGAAATAATGAAAAAATATGTAAATGTCAGTGAGGAACTCGTAGATTCTTTTATTGACAGTTACTATGACAAACTTTACGGAGATGAAAATTGATAGCTATTGATATTCTCTGTGTCGGAAAGATTAAAGAGAAATATTGGAATGAAGCTATTTCGGAATATTCCAAAAGACTCACAAGATACTGTAAGCTAAATATTATTGAAGTTCAGGATGAGAAGACTCCGGATAATGCTCCGCCTGCATTGGAACAGCAGATAAAGGAAAAAGAAGGAGAACGTCTTTTAAAGCATATAGATCAGAAGGCTCTTAAGTTTGCTCTTGCTATTGACGGAAAACGATTCTCTTCCACATCCTTTGCGGATACCATTCAGGATGAATGTACAAGAGGTGTGAGCAAGCTACAGTTTATCATCGGTGGGTCTTTAGGACTTTCTGATGAGGTATTAAAAGCATGCGAAAGAAAAATAAGCTTTTCGGATATGACTTTTCCTCATCAGATGATGCGCGTGATACTGCTTGAGCAGATATATCGCGCACATAGAATAATTAATGGAGAACCATATCATAAATGAGAAATATTACTGAGAAGACTATGCATCTTGGAATAGAACAGATGCAAAGTATATTCGGGCAGCATGATAAGTATATTCGCAAGATTGAGGATAACCTTAAGGTTGAAATAATAGACAGAGGCGGGGAACTTCATATTATTGGTACAGGCGAAGCCGTAAAAAAGGCTGCAGATATTATTGCTGAACTGGCAGATCTCTCCGAAACAGGGGCTGAGATTGAGGAACAGAGCATAAATTATGCCATTCAGATTAGTAATGAACCGACGGAAGATGAAATCCAGGCAAAAGGGCATGTTCTGACTCAGATTGATGGAGATGTTATCTGCCATACAATTAATGGTAAGCCAATTAAACCCAAGACACTCGGGCAGAAGAAATATGTAGATGCCATTAGAAACAACATGATAGTTTTCGGGTTGGGACCGGCCGGAACCGGTAAAACATATCTTGGTATGGCGATGGCAATAACAGCTTTTCAAAAAGGAGAAGTTGAGAGAATCATTCTTACAAGGCCGGCTATTGAAGCAGGAGAAAAGCTCGGATTTTTGCCGGGGGATCTTCAAAGTAAGGTTGATCCATATCTGAGGCCTCTTTATGATGCATTGTATCAGATAATGGGTGCAGACAATTTTGTCAAAAATATGGAAAAAGGTCTTATTGAGGTTGCTCCTCTTGCATATATGAGGGGAAGAACTCTCGATAATTCATTTATAATTCTTGATGAGGCGCAGAACACAACGCCTGCTCAAATGAAGATGTTCCTGACAAGAATCGGGTTTGGCTCAAAAGTCATTATCACAGGAGATTCGACGCAGAAGGATCTTCCGGCTGATACAAAGTCCGGTTTGGATGTTGCATCAGCTGTGTTAAAGAAAATAGATGATATAGCATTTTGCAATCTGACCAGCAGGGATGTTGTACGTCATCCACTGGTTCAGCAGATAGTTAAGGCATATGAGGATTTTGAAAAATCCAAAACTAACGAAGAAAAAAAACGTGCAATTAAGAGGCGGGAAAGACATTAAATCATGACACATGTAAACGGAGTAGCAGCAGAAAACGGTAAGCAGACGGAAAATAATCAGGTAAGAGGTGATAACCCTGTTTTGACATCAATTTTTGATAAGGGGGAGGGACCTATAAGATTTTTCTTTGGATCAATATTTTTTGTAACAGGACTTATGCTTTTAGGATTTTCAATTCTTTACAAATTAAGCATTGAGGCTGTTATAAGGAATACTTTTACGGGTTTTCTATGTGGCGGTGTTTTGCTATACATGATAAATGATGCCAGTGTTCGTGGACTTTTTGCATACGACAACGGTCAAAAACGAAACAGATATGTATTTTCATATTATGTTGGGCTGATTATTTCTATGGCACTTCCGCTTATTACTGCAGAAGTTTGGCCCTATGTTTTTATTTTCCTTTTGCTTGGTCTTTTTTCCACAAATGAGATTGGTCTGTTCTCAGGCTCAATGCTTGTAATGTTCTCGGTTCTTCTTGAAAAAGAGGGGAGTTATTCGGAATTCTTTATCTATTTTGTTGCCGGAGCAGTTGTACTTGTCCTCTTACGTGATCTTAATGAAACGACAAAAATCGGTTTTCCGGTTTTCATTTCCATGGCGCTGCTGTTTTCACTTATTGTAGCGTATGACATACTTTTTCAGAATAGGACACTTACCCCTACTATGCTTATTGTTCCGATTGTTAATATCGTTGTGACAATAATTTTGATGCTTATTCTTTTGAATATCTTCGGGGTTTATGTCATAAGAAAAAGTAATGACAGATACATGGACATTAATGACACGGAATTTCCGCTTTTAGTCAGGCTCAAAGAGAAGGATAAGGCAGCCTATTTTAGGGCAATTCATATTGCATACCTTTCTGAGAGAATAGCCATGGATCTTGGACTGAATGCCAGAGCTGTAAAGACTATGTCCTATTATTATAAGATCGGTGTTATTGACGACTCAAAAACATGGGACGAGGTTAAGCATTTTTATATTGAGAATAACTTTCCTGATGAGGCTGTGCAGTATCTTAAAGAATATATTGAAAATGATAAGTCAAAACACCGCTCAAAGGAAGCGGCTATCATTTTTATGTGTGAGACGCTGATTGCTTCTATTACGTACCTTTTTGAAAAGGATAAGAATACAAAGATCAATTACGATGAACTTATAGATAAGATTTTCCTTCATAAGATAGAAAATAAAGATCTGTATAATTATGATATTTCTCTTTATGAAATTGAACGCATGAAAAAGCTTATGAAAAAGGAGAAACTATATTATGATTTTCTTCGTTGATAATGAAGTTGATGCGAAGTTTTCTTTTGATATTGAAGAGACTGCAAAGAAGGTTGCGGGAGAAGTCCTTAAGAGTGAAGGATGTCCGTTTGATGTTCAGCTTAGCCTTCTGATAACGGATGATGAAGGTATAAGGCAGATCAATTCAGAATTTCGCGAAATCGATTCTCCAACAGATGTGCTTTCATTCCCCAATATAAGCTACGAAAATCCGGGAGATTTTTCGGCAGCAATGGGTGAACAAAAGATAGATGTTACGGATCCTGAGAGCGGCCTCATAGTTTTTGGGGACATAGTTATAAATGAAAACCGTGTAAGGCAGCAAGCTGAGGAATTCGGACATAGCGAGCTTAGAGAATTTGCCTTTCTTGTGGCACATTCCATGCTTCATCTTTGTGGATATGACCATATGGAAGAGGATGAAGCCAAAGTGATGGAAGAAAAACAGGAAAATGTTTTGCAGTCACTGGGAATTACCAGAGACTAAGCGGAAACGGGTGAGAGGTATGAGTAAAAAGTTTAGGATAAGACCGGACGTTGTTCTTTCGTCCGGAATGATTTTTATATTGGCTATTATGGCTCTTTTGGTGGCATTTTTTGATATGGCCGGAGCTGATGGGGTAGGCTTTCTTGCTGCTCCAATTTCTTTATTTATGGTAGCTTATCTTGTATTTATTTGTGCTTTTGAAAACACCACACGGGAGATGGTTAAAAACAGATTGCACAGAAGCCAGATGCTATCGGCAAGGAAAAATGTAAGGCAACTTATGTTTATAAGCTTTGGCGTTGGTCTTTTCTGTACTCTTTTCAGCGCTGGAATTTCAATAGTTCTGGCTAATCCGGTATTTCACTCACCGAGGAGTTTTTATGTACTTCTTTTGGTTTCGCCCGTATTTTTGTTCCTGAGCATTCAGGGTGTTTTAAGAGGATATTTAAGCGGATCCGGTTTTGCTATCGTTTCTATCATTTCAGATGCCATTCTTACATGTATTACGGTTGTTTCAACCTTTGTTTTGTCAAATGCGGTATTTGACTATGGTAAAAAAGTAGATGCACTTATGCATATAGATGATATTGCACCTGCATATGGTGCTATTGGTGCCTGCCTTGGTATTGCTATCAGCTCACTGATAAGTTTTCTTTTTGTGACTATAATGTTTCTTATCAGAAAGAAAGACCTTAATGAGAAGACGCAGGATAGTATACCGGTGAATGATAACCATAAGAACGAGTGCGTAAATGATCTCATTACTAATTGCATAATAGCAGCAGCCACAGGCTTGCTGGTTCTTGCTGATGAGTGTGTATACTTGAATGTTGCACATAAGCTTCATCCCATGGAAGATAATATTGATAACTGGGGAATTTATATCGGTCAATGTGTTGCGGTTGTGGTATTTTTTGTATTCATTACAGCCCTTCCGTTTGTAAAATCCTGGTACGGTGTTCATGTCAGCATTATGAAAAAGGATTATAAGTCTGCAAGAGTCAGACTGCAGAGTCTTGTTCATTTTGAAGCAATGCTTATTTTCCCTGTCGTTATTTGGATTATGCTTCTGGCTAATACTTTTAATACTGTTGTTTTCGGGAAAAGTAATGATGCGGGAGTTGATATGGTAATACTTGCAATTCCGGTAGTGATTCCTGCGGCAATCATTGTATTTCAATCCTTTTTGTTGAAACAGTTGAAAAATAAGTTTGTGATGGCTATGAATTTAATAATCGGTGCAATCATCCATTTTGCAGTTCTTCTGGCAATGTCCTATATAGGAGGCTTTGGAATTCATGCATCAATAGCAGCTTTTGCTGCAATGTTTGTTGTTCAGGGAATTCTTGGGCTTTTGGAAATCAAGGTTATGCTTGATGTTAATCTGCAAATGGTAAGAAATATTCTTATGCCGCTCATTGCAGCTGCTGGCTCAGGACTTATTGCACTTTTGATAGACCGTATTCTGGTAAATATTATTGGAGAAATACTGACATTATTCATATGCGTTGTTGTTGCATTTGTGATATATATGCTTCTGCTTATTGTTTTAAGAAGCGTGAATCGTTATGAGGTAGAGAGAATGCCTCTGGGAGATTATTTTGCTCTTGTTTCGGATATGGTGAACGGAGAAAGGAATTAAAAAAAGTGTCATCAAGAAATCAAGTTGTAATTGCGGGAGGCGGTGCCTCAGGTATGTGCGCTGCAATTGCTGCTGCAAGAAAAGGCGCCGTAGTGAGAATTATAGAAAAAACAGATGTTTGTGGGAAGAAACTTTCCATGACCGGAAATGGTCGCTGTAATCTTGCCAATCTCAAGGTGTCCCCGGATGATTATAATGTCAACTCAAGGACAAGAATGAAGAAATGGCTTAAGCAGTTTGGCGTTGACAGAGTAACTGAGTTTTTTTCTTCTCTTGGCCTGGTCATAGTAGGAGAAGATGGATATCTTTATCCCATATCAGGGCAAGCCGGCTCTGTTGTTTCTGTACTTTTAAATGAATGTGTAAGGCTTGGCGTAGATTTCACGTATAATGAGCAGGTAAAGCGCATTATCAAAAATGAGGACGGTACTTTTACTGTAAAAACCGACAAGGGTGAATATGGAGCCGACAGTGTAATTCTTTCAACAGGAGGTCTGGCAGGTCCGAAGTCAACAGGTTCAACCGGAGATGGCTACTATATATGTGAACAGCTAGGAATGACAAAGAAAGATACGTTTCCGGCACTGGTTTCTCTTCTTTCTGAGGATGAGACACTTCCCACGGAAAGTGGTGTGAGAGCACTTGCCCGTGTGACATTTATGATTGGCGACGGGGAGATAGCGAAAGAGTACGGTGAGGTTCAGATAACCTCAAAAGGTATTTCCGGAATTCCTGTTATGCAGGCATCTGGGACAGTTGCAGAACATCTTTCAAAGGGAAGACCTGTTACCTGTTCAATTGATTTCTTTCCCGGATACAGTGATGGCGAATTTGACGCTCTTGTAGATAGGATGATGTGCCTTTCGGAGGAAAGAAAGGTTGGCGATCTTCTGGATGGCTTTTGCAATTCTCATATTAATGAAATGGTACTTCGCAGAATGAAAATTAGCAGGGGCATGAAAGTTAAAAACGTAGGCGAGTCGATGCTGGCATGCATTTTATATAAATATAGGGATATAAGAATCAATATTACAGGTATCGGTGACTATAAAAAAGCTCAGGTAACCCGTGGTGGCATAAGTTTAGGCGATCTCTCTGACACTCTTTCGTCAAAAAGGTGTCCGGGAGTCTATGTTGTCGGCGAGTTATGCGATGTCGATGGCAGATGCGGTGGTTATAATCTTCAGTGGGCATGGACCAGCGGATATATTGCAGGGGAGGCTGCAGGCTCCTTATGATACGATTAAATTCGGTAAAAATAAGAAATAATGGCTTCGAAGCTTACCTAAAAGGTAGCGAACCTTATGATGCGATAAAAAACAATCTCAAAAATAAAGCAGCTAAGCTTTTAAAAATCAATCCTTCAAACATTTCCGAGATAATAATACGCAAGCATTCAATAGATGCCAGAAAAAAAGCGGAAATCTACGATGTTTATGTAGTGGATTTGAGACTCTCTTCAAAAGCGCCTTCCGAAGATGAGGTGATAAAAAAATCCAGATGCAAAACTGCAGCTGTTGTTTCTTCAAAGAAATATAAGTTCCCAGTAAACAGAAAAGAAGATGAGGAAAGCAAAAGAGAGTACAGCGGAGGTGTCACAAGACCGATTATTATCGGATCCGGGCCCGCCGGTCTTTTTTGTGCTTATGAACTTGCAAATGCAGGGTATTGCCCAATCGTATTAGAGAGGGGCATGGATATTGATAAAAGGCATGAAGCTGTTGAAAACTTTTGGAACGGTGGCAAGCTGCTGCCAAAAGGCAATGTGCAGTTTGGAGAGGGGGGTGCCGGTACTTTTTCAGACGGTAAGCTAAATACTATGGTCAAGGATAAGAAGGGCCTTGCACTTGAATGCCTTTCTGTCTTTCATGAATTCGGTGCGAAGGAAGATATTCTTTTCGAATCCAAACCGCATATTGGTACAGATGTTTTAAGAAAAGTCATAAAAAATATCAGAAATGAAATAATAGCGCTTGGAGGCACATTTTACTTTGAAACACAGGTCACAAAGCTTGTGATTTCTGATGGGAAAATAAAAGGTGTTAAGTGTGATAACGGTGAAGAGTTTAGATCTGATATTGTCGTTCTTGCAATCGGTCATAGTGCAAGAGACACATTTGAGGAACTAAAAGAAACAGGCATAAATATGGAGCCAAAGGCCTTTGCGGTTGGCCTTAGAGTTGAACATCCGCAGACTTTGATCAATAAATCTCAGTATGGGATAGAAAAACCGGAGTCATTACCACCCGCTCCTTATAAAGTCACAGCCAGAAGCTCGGATGGAAGAGGTGTGTACTCATTTTGCATGTGTCCCGGGGGGTATGTGGTCAACGCCTCATCGGAAGAAAACAGACTTTGCGTTAATGGTATGAGTTATTCCGGGCGCGACGGAGATAATGCTAACAGCGCAATAGTAGTAACTGTGGAACCGAAGGACTTTGGAGGCAATGATGTCCTATCCGGTATGGAATTTCAAAGAAGACTTGAAGAGAAGGCATTTAGTATCGGAGAGGGAAAGGTTCCGGCAGAGTATTTTGATGATTTCAAGAATGCGGTTTTAGATAATGATGTAAACAATAGACATGAATCCGAAAGAAACCAGCCAAGAATAAAAGGATTGTGGAAATTTGCACCGGTACATGAAATATTGCCGCATAATATAAATCTTTCCATTACTGAAGGTATGGAACAGTTTGGAAGAATGATAAAAGGATTTGACTCCGATGATGCTATTTTGTCAGGTGTTGAATCAAGGACTTCTTCTCCTGTCAGAATTAATAGGGATGATAATCTTGAAGCACTGGGAATCAAAGGGCTTTATCCTTGCGGAGAAGGTGCAGGCTATGCCGGCGGAATAACGTCTGCTGCTATGGATGGAATAAGAGTTGCAGAGCAGATTGCAATTCATTACAGATGCCCGAAGGCAGAACTTAGAAAGCAGATGTCCGATAAGCGTAATTTGCTTTCTGAAAAAGAAAAAGCTGTGCTAGATAGCAACATATTCGAGAAACTAATAGATTCAAAAGAGTATACAGATGCGAATAACATTCTGGTTTATTGCAGTATGGGTAATGAAGCTGATACTCATAATATAATATGCAGTGCTTTAAGTGATAATAAAAATGTTTTCTGCCCCGTGATAACAGATACTAAAGGTAGAGCTATGGAATTTGTGAGAATAGAAGCCCTTAGTGATTTAATACCCGGGAAATTTGGAATAAACGAGCCTCAGATAAACAATGATTCCGTTTTGTATAAAGGACATGAAGGCAAGACACTCATTATTCTGCCGGGATTATTATTTGACAGAAAAGGAAACAGAATAGGCTACGGAGGCGGATTCTACGACAGATATATAATGCGCTTTAAAAATGAGATCAGTGATGATACTATGAAACCTATAGCAATTGGATATAATTTTCAGCTTGTATCTGATGATCTTACAGAATATATAGGTAGTTTCGATTTCAAGACATCAATGATAATCACCGATAAGGAGAAGATAAGTATATGAGTATCCAAAAAGATAACATTAGCGAGACTATAAAGACAATGGGACAAAAGGCTCATAGTGCGAAATTTGAGCTTCAAAATCTCACGGAGAGCAAAAAAAACGAGGTGCTCTTAAGCGTAGCAAAAGCTTTGACAGACAGCACCGAAGATATTCTTAAGGCGAACGGTATTGATATAAAAAACGGTGAGGAGAAAGGAATGCATCAGGGGCTCCTTGACAGACTTCGCCTTACCGAAAGCAGAATAGAGGATATGGCTGAGGGAATCAGGCAGGTAGCCGAGCTTCCCGATCCTATCGGTAATGTTATAGACAGCTGGGAACTTGAGAATGGACTGAAGATTAAAAAAGTAAGTGTTCCGCTCGGTGTTATCGGCATAATATACGAGTCAAGACCAAATGTAACCGCTGATGCATTCAGTCTTACCTTTAAAGCAGGAAATGCTGTTATTTTAAAGGGGGGATCTGATGCGATAAACTCCAATATGGTAATTACCGACATCATCAGGAAGGCTATTGAAGCAAAAGGATATAATCCCGATTTTATACAGCTTATTCCTTTTACTGATAGGAGCGCGGTGGGTGAAATGCTTTCTCTTAGAGAGTATATTGATGTTGTTATTCCGAGAGGAAGCGCAGGCCTGATAAAGATGGTGTGTGAGAACAGCAAAATTCCTGTGATAGAAACCGGCAGCGGTAACTGTCATATATACATTGATAAAACAGCAGATATTGATAAAGCTATTCCGATAATAATAAATGCTAAAACCCAGAGAATAGGTGTTTGTAATGCGGCCGAATCACTTGTGGTTCACGAGGATATTAAGAATGACCTGCTGCCGAGGCTGAATGCCGCTATGCAGGAGCATAATGTTGAACTCAGAGCTGATGATGCTTCGATTCAGCTTTTGCCCGGAGCTAAAAAAGCTACTGAGGAAGATTTTGCCACTGAGTATCTTGATTATATTTTATCTGTAAAAACTGTTAAGAGTACCAAGGAAGCCATAGAGCATATCAATAAATATAATACAGGTCATTCCGAGAGCATAATTACTGAAGATAAGGAAAGCGCCGAGTTGTTTTTGAACGGTGTTGATGCAGCTTGTGTGTATGTAAATGCTTCAACAAGGTTTACCGACGGATTTCAGTTTGGCTTTGGCGCCGAAATCGGAATAAGCACGCAAAAGCTCCATGCCAGAGGGCCTATGGGACTTAAGGAACTTACCTCCTACAAATATGCCATTACAGGTGATGGCCAGATCAGAGAATAAAAGCAGAAAGAAAAAGCAGGATGAAGACGAAAGAAGAAATTCAGAGATTGAGAGAAGAGATAATCGATGTGTCGCTTTCTCTACTTGAACAGGGACTTATTGTAAGAACCTGGGGAAATATAAGCGCAAGGATTGATGATAAACATTATCTTATAACGCCAAGCGGCATAAGATATGAAGATTTGGAACCTCAGATGCTTCCTGTTGTTTCAATTGAGGATGGTTCTTATGAAGGAGAATACAAACCCTCAAGTGAGTATCTGGTACATACTGCAATATACAGTTCAAGGAATGATGCGGAATTTATTGTTCATACGCATCAGGTATATGCAACCTGTGTCGGGGCTCTTGGGAAAAAGAGGCTTAAGGCAGAACATAAGGAACGTAAAATTGTTTTTCCTGTTGCCGAATATGCACTTCCCGGAACTAAAACTCTGGCGGATAACGTTAAGGATGCAGCAATCAAAAATAATGAAACCAGAAGCATTATAATGGCTAATCACGGCGCCGTATGTTTCGGACATAACGCCAGAGACGCTGTCAATGAAGCAATAAAGCTTGAAATGGCATCAAAAAAATATATATACAGTATATGTAAAACTGAGATTCCAAATGAAATAATTGAAGGATTCAGCAGTAAACTGGAAGATGGTAAAATAGTTTACCTAAGGAATGATACTCCTGAGAGAGTTAAACTGATTCATCAGACAATATATTCCAAAAGGCCTGATGTACACTACGTTTTCCATAACAAGTCCGAAGCTGTTATGACAATATCAAGAAGAGTAAATCACATGAGACCGCTTCTTGATGACTTCGCTCAGATAATTGGAATAAGTGTCCGAATTCCGACTGCAGAGGGAGCCCCCCTTGTGGTTAAGAAAAATATTAATGCCGTTTTTGCATATAATGACGGAGCTTATTGTCTCGGAGATACCGAAGAAAACGCGAAATCTGCGGCTCTTGTGCTTGATAAAGGATGCCTTGCTCATATCAGTGCAACAAGATTCGGAGAGGGAAGATTTATATCTTTATTCGACTGTAAAAAGATGAACAGAAACTATATCAAGAATTATAGTATCCTTGCAAATTCAGTAAAATAGCATGTATTATATTTATATACAAAAAATTTTATGAGGTGACAGGTTATGGCGAAGGAAACAAAAAAAGATTCGTACGTAGCTTACGTTGCGAGTTATACTTCAGGTTCTAAGGAAAACTACGGTATTCGTATCTATGATGTAGATATGAAGAACGGAAGATTGACAGAGAAGGAGAAGGTAAAAATCACCAATTCTTCTTACATTGTTCTGTCACACAGCAGAGAGACACTATATTCGATTACAGATGCCGGTGTTGAGGCTTATCACATTGAGGATGACGGTAGCCTTACAATTCTCAACAAGGCATCAATTAATGGTATGCGTGGCTGTTATATCAATATGGATCAGCATGATAAGTTTCTTGTATGCGCAGGCTACCATGATGGTAAGGTTACTATTCTGGAGCTTAAGGAAGATGGAAGTATCGGGAAGATTACCGATGAGAAATTCCATAAGGGGCTTGGCACAATAGCAGGTAGAAACCATACACCACATGTGCAATGCATAAAAGTGACCAAGGATAATAAATATCTTCTTGCTGCTGATCTTGGTATGGATCGTGTTAATGTTTACAGATTCGATACTGAAAACGGTAAGATTTCTGATATCGATGTAATTCACTGTGATCAGGAATCATCTCCCAGACATATGCAGTTTTCACAGGATGGTAAATTCCTTTATGTCGTATTTGAGCAGCAGTGCAGCATCAATGTTTATCAATATACAGAGGAGAAGGGGCTTCCTTCATTTGAAGAGATCCAGTCAGTACAGAATTCTGATGAACAGGATACAATCGGTGTTGCCAGCAGTGCTCTGAAATTCTCCGATGATTACAATTATCTTGTAAGCTCTGTTGCGGGCGAAAACAATGTAATTGTTTATAAGGTTGATAAGGAAACCGGTCTATTAACAAAGAAGATCGAACTTCCTATTTCCGGAGAGTATCCAAAGGATGCATGTCTGTTCCCTGATAACAAGCATTTGGTATCACTTAATCAGGAATCAAGTACAATGACTTTCTTCAATGTAAATTTTGATAAGAATACACTTGTTATGAACGGTCCTGAAATGAAAGTTGACCGTCCCAACTGTATTGTATTCCATAAACTTGGGGAGAGAATCAAAGTTAGGGCTAATTAAAAAATTATTTATACTAAAAAATCAGCCGGCATACTATGTGTACCGGCTGATTTTTTAGTGACTATAAAAGTCGGTCAGGTAGGAAATCCTTGAGTGCATGTTGGACATAAGGAGATCAAGTATAGTGAAAGCGCACATGCATTCAACAACTACGACCGCACGGGGTACAATAACAGGGTCATGGCGTCCCTTTATATTAATTTCAATCTCTTCATTTTTTTTATTTATTGTTTGCTGCGTTGAAGAAATGCTTGGTGTAGGTTTTATATGGGCACGGAGGAGAATATCGGTTCCATCACTCATTCCGCCAAGTATTCCGCCGGAGTGGTTTGTTTTTTTGGAGACTTTGTCGCCATTCATACAAAATGCGTCATTATTGTCGGAACCAAAAGCTGAGGATACAAGTACACCATCCCCGATCTCTACGGCTTTTACAGAACCTATGCTCATAACAGCCTTAGAAAGCAGGGCATCAAGCTTATCAAAGACGGGCTCACCGATACCTGCCGGCATGCCTGTTATTTTGCATTCGATTACTCCGCCAACGGAATCACCTTTTTCCCGGCAATTAACAATTAGATCGGTTGCTCTTTTATCAGCTTGGGCATCAGGCATGGCTGTAATGGAACTTAAAATTTGAGCCCTGTCGAATTTGGAATCATCGATAGCAACATTACCGATGGATCTGGTATAAGCATATACATCTATTCCCAACTGCGAAAGGAGCTTATGACATATTGCCCCTGCAGCAACACGGCCGATAGTTTCACGGCCTGAACTTCTGCCGCCACCTCTATAGTCTCTGAAACCGTATTTTTTATCAAAACCATAATCTGCATGACCGGGTCTGTAGTATCCGGCTATCTCAGAATAATCGGCAGATATCTGTGAAGTATTTTCGACCATCAAAGAAATAGGTGTTCCGGTGGTTTTTCCTTCAAATATTCCTGAAAGGATTTTTACTGAATCATTTTCTTTTCTTGGGGTAGTGACTTTCGAAGATCCGGGCTTCCTTCTGTCAAGAAATGACTGTATATCGCTTTCGGAAAGTTCAAGACCGGCAGGAAACCCGTCTAAAACGACACCCAGTGCGGCTCCGTGAGATTCCCCCCAGGTTGTCATTGAAATGTTTTTACCGAATGTAGATCCGCTCATAAATTATGTCCTTCTTCTCTTTTTTGAAATTATTTTTCTTTATTTTACACATATTTTGAAACAAAACAAACAAAAAACCTTGATTTTATGATGAAAATGTGGTATTTCTTAAAATATTCTTAACTTTTTGTTTAAATATTATGCAAAAGTGCTAAAATAGAAATGAATATTTTTTTTATGAGGTTGGTATGTAATGCGTGCAAATAGTTTACAGATGGGACCGACGTTCCGGGATAAGTTAATGGAACAGGTCCGCTCGTTTAACCGAAAGCACAAGAAATTAAAATTTTTTGGGATGTTTTACGCGATGGTAGTATTACTTTTTTATAACATTGGGCTTCATTTTTGCCACAATGTTAAAAGGTATACATGCCTTGCAAGCATTTTGTTTTTCTTTATCGCCAGCAGTAGTTTTACTTATCCGGATGCAATCAGTCTGAACGTCAGCTTTATTTCGGATTTTGATAAAGAGGCGGAGCAGAAAGAGTATTATACTTTGGATTCACTCGAGGCTGTTTCTTCAGAATCAGAAGCAGAGCTCGCTTCGAATACGCCTGTTGATAAGGATAAGATCATTGAGGAAGAGGATAACGGACTTTCCGAGGATCAGGAGCTTGCACAGGGATTTGTACTTGCTAATCAGATAGATGATTTAGATGATTCTGAGGATGATTTTAAAGAGACAGAGGATTCTTCGGAAGTATCGTTTGACAAAACAGACTGGAAATTGATTCTTGTAAATAAACAGCATCCAATACCGGAGGGTTACGAATTCCCCTTTGGTGATATAAATGAATCAATGCATTGTGATAAGAGGGTTATTTCACCCCTTATGGCGATGATTAAAGATGCTGCAAATGCAGGAATAAACCTGGCAATTTGTTCTCCTTTCAGAGACAATGATCGTCAGGAGGGGCTGTTTTCCAGGAAAATAAATAATTACCTTGAGGCAGGGCTTTCATACAAGGATGCTTATAATGTAACATCGCAGGCAGTTACCGTGCCCGGAGCCTCTGAGCACCAGATAGGGCTTGCATTTGACATTGTCTGTGGGACTTACTACAGTCTGGATGAGGGATTTGGCGATACTGCTGCAGGTAAATGGCTTGCGGATAACAGTTATAAGTATGGCTTTATCGTAAGATATCTTAAAGGCAAGGAAAACATTACAGGTATTGAATACGAGCCATGGCATTTCAGATATGTTGGTGTCGATGCTGCTACGATAATGCATGAGCAGGACCTTTGTCTGGAAGAATTTTGGGATATGTATTTGTATGATTGATTTTTTGGGGCTGTTGCAATATAATGCAACAGCTTCCATTTTTATATAAAAAAGATGTTATTTCATGAAGCGGAAGGATAATGAATGTATAAGATTTTAAAACAGGAAGGAATGGCTAAGAGAGCCAGCTTCGAAACAGTTCACGGCAAAATCGAAACGCCGGTTTTTATGAACGTTGCGACCGTTGCTGCCATTAAAGGAGCAGTATCCACAGAAGATCTTGAGCAGATTGATACACAGGTAGTTTTGTCCAACACCTATCATCTTCATCTGCGCCCGGGTGATGATGTTATCTATAAGATGGGTGGACTGCATAAATTTATGAGCTGCAATAAGCCTATCTTGACCGATTCAGGTGGATTTCAGGTATTTTCTCTTTCTGAGAACAGAAGAATTAAGGAAGAGGGAGTATACTTCAGATCGCATATTGACGGACATAAGCTTTTTATGGGACCGGAAGAGAGTATGAGGATACAGTCCCATATAGCTTCTACTATTGCGATGGCGTTTGATGAGTGTCCCTCAGCACGTGCTGATCATGACTATGTAAAGTTTTCCGTGGACAGAACCACCAGATGGCTTAAGCGTTGTCAGGATGAGATGAAAAGACTTAATTCTCTTCCGGATACAATAAATAAGGATCAGCTTTTGTTCGGAATAAATCAGGGTGCCATATTTGATGACCTCAGAATTGAACATGCTAAGAGAATCTCAGAGATGGAGCTTGATGGTTATGCTGTAGGTGGACTTGCGGTAGGTGAGACGCATGAGGAGATGTATCATGTTCTTGATATTGTAACAGATCATTTGCCTAAGAATAAGCCTACATATCTTATGGGAGTCGGTACTCCGGCCAATATCCTGGAGGCAGTTGACAGAGGAATTGATTTCTTTGACTGCGTTTATCCCAGTCGAAACGGAAGGCATGGACATCTTTACACAAAGAGAGGCCATATTAATCTTCTTAATGCACAATATGAATTGGATGACAGACCGATCGAAGAGGGCTGTAATTGTCCTGCTTGCAGAAGATATTCAAGAAGCTATATAAGACATCTTCTTAAATCCGGCGAGATGCTGGGAATGAGATTGTGTGTTCTTCATAATCTGTATTTCTATAATCATCTTATGGAGGATATCAGAAGTGCCCTTGATGAGGGAAGATATAAAAAGTTTAAAGAAGAAACCCTTGATGCCATGAAGGAATTTGATAAGGATGAACCGGCTGAAAGATATGACATAGCAAAAGGTTGGAAAAAGGGTTAAAAAGTATACTTGTTTTAAAGTGCTATTAATTGTAAGATTATTCATATGCTTACAAAGCTAGTAAAAAGGATATTTGGAGGTTGATATGAGTTTTGTTAACACTATGGCTCTCGAAAGTACCGGTGCAGCAGGCGGAGCCGGCGGTATGTTGATCATACTTGTTTATGTTGCTATTTTTGCGGTTCTGTATTTTATTATGATCCGTCCTCAGAGAAAGGAACAGAAGCAGAAAGCACAGCTCCTTTCTCAGCTCGCTGTAGGAGACAGCGTTCGTACTACAGGAGGATTTATCGGAACTGTTATCGATATTGATGATGAGTCATCAACAGTTATCGTTGAGTTTGGTAACAACAAGAATTGCCGCATTCCTATGGTTAAAGATGCTATCGTAGAGGTTGAAAAGCCTGAGGATGCTGTAAAGGATAATTCAAAAGAAGAAAAATCCAAGTAAAAAGAAGACTTGTTTTTAAGTCTGCATTATAAAGTGGCAGCCGGCGGAACAAAAATTTTTGCCGGCTATCATTATAATATGGGGAGAAATGATTATGAAAATGGGGATAACATGTATTCCTGGTGACGGAATCGGTCCGGAAATCGTAGCAGAAGCCAAGAAAGTACTTAATAAAGTCGCTGAAGCTTATGGACATGAGTTTGTTTTCACGGATGTTCTGATGGGCGGAGCATCGATTGATGCATACGGATCACCACTTACAGATGAAACTATCGAAACTTGTAAACAGGCTGATGCTGTTCTCATGGGTTCAATCGGTGGAAATACTTCCACTTCACCCTGGTATAAGCTTGAGCCATCTCTCAGACCTGAAGCCGGACTTCTTAGGCTTCGTAAATCCTTGAATCTTTTTGCAAATTTAAGACCTGCTTTCTTGTATCCAGAGTTAAAGGATGCATGCCCTCTTAAATCAGAGACCTCTGAAAAAGGCTTTGATCTTTTAATAATGCGCGAACTTACGGGTGGTCTATATTTTGGTGACAGATACACAAAGGAAGTTGACGGGGAGATGGTCGCAACCGATACTCTTGTTTACACTGAGAGCGAGATTAGAAGAATAGCTATTAAAGCCTTTGATGTTGCGATGCTGCGCTCTAAAAAGGTAATCAGTGTTGATAAGGCTAATGTTCTTGATTCCTCGAGGCTTTGGAGAAAGGTTGTCGAGGAGGTTGCGAAGGATTATCCGGAAGTGGAACTTTCACATATGCTTGTAGACAACTGTGCTATGCAGCTGGTTAAGGATCCTTCTCAATTTGATGTTGTACTTACAGAAAATATGTTTGGAGATATTCTTTCTGATGAAGCCAGCATGGTTACCGGATCCATAGGAATGCTACCCAGTGCTTCACTTAATGAGACTAGCTTTGGATTATATGAGCCAAGTCATGGAAGTGCACCTGATATTGCCGGAATGGATATTGCAAATCCTATTGCAACCATTCTTTCTGCTGCCATGATGCTTAGATATACATTTAAACTTGAGAAAGAAGCGGACAGCATCGAAAATGCTGTAAAAAAAGCTCTTGAAGAGGGCTATCGTACTTCTGATCTTATTCGCGCCGGCGAAAATATAAGTGAAGATAAAAAGTGCGGATGCAGGAAGATGGGAGATATAATTGCTTCGAGAATCAACTGAACCTAAAGATAAAACTTTATACGATTATCTGCCCCAGGAACCGATAGATATGGTTGTGGTTCTCTCTATAATAGCAATGGCTTTTTACTATATTTGGAGGGCCACTTATCTAACCCCCTGGTATGATGAGCTCTATACATATTACTATTTTATAAGCAGAGGGCCGGTATATTCCGCTATCCACTGGCCACTTCCCAACAATCATGTTGGATATTCTGTTCTGTCATCACTGCTCAATACATTTGGCAACTCATATATAGGGCTGAGGGGAATATCATTTCTTTGCGCTGTTTTTAATCCGTATCTTGTATACAGACTGAGCAGAAGGTTTTTGGAAGATTGCTATGCGTATGGCGCAATGCTTCTTTTCTTTTCCTGCATGCTGGTTAATGACCTGTCAATACAGGGGAGAGGGTATACTCTGGCCTGTACATGCTTTTTGATTACTCTGCGACAACTTACGATTATATGCAGATCGGAGGAATTTAAGCTTCCCGATTACATTGTCTTTGGTTTTGCATTAATACTTGGTTTATATACATTACCGAGTAGTATTTACTGGGTGATACCATCCTGCCTTGCTGCCGGAATATTTCTTCTGGTAAATGGATACAGGACTTATGATTATCGTGATTCTATATGGAAGACAAGATATTTTAAAAGGTTGAAAAACTGTATTATCACAGGTTTTATTTCAGCTGTAATAGTCTTTTGCCTGTACCTGATAATATGGCTTGCTGTCGGTTCAAATCTTCTGGTAAAGGATGAAGCGGGGCAATTCTTTGGGATGTCTCATACTAAGCTTATATTGTCACATCCTTTTGCAGCGGTGCGGGAAGGCCTTAATTATATGCTTTCTCAGCCTTATATTCAGAGTGTGAGCAGAACCGGATACTTCACCAGTTTTGCCAGCTGGACTAAATCCTTAAGCGGACTTATGTTTCCGGGATTCGGCATAGTGACTCTTTTGATTTCAATATGTGCACTTATAATATTGATTGCCGAGTGTGTCAGACATTTTGAAAACAGTAGAACCATATTTAATCTTTTGATGATTTTTAATATAATGGGCTATCCCATTATGCTGATCATTCAAGCTAAACTCCCTTATTACAGGGTGTTTTCCTATGTGGGTGTTCTTACTGCAATTGCATATGCATTTGTACTTGAACATCAGAGTACGATGATTAGATATTTTTTAAGAAAAAACGAGAATGCCGGGTCTCTTAGAGCTATGATTAAATGGGTGCCCGTTATAGCTATGATAGTTTTCTGCGCGGTTCTTATGCTGAAACCGGAATATCACAGCCAGTATGGTATTCGTGAGACGAATTGTTATAATGCTTTGTATATAGCGCATCCGTCTCAAAAAAAGAATATATGTGTACTTGATTGTGACCAACAATACTTGCTTAAGTTTGGTTGGAATATTGAATGTGAAAATTCAGATGTTACAGACTGTGATTATATTCTTGTTGACAGAGATATGATGACAGAAGGGTATACTGGGGAGGATAGCTGGAAGTTTTATGCGAATTATGAATCCTTACCCTGGGACTATATAAATGCCAATTATTTTATTTTTTATGAAAATGAAGACTTTGTTCTTTACAAAAGATAGGAGGTTATTATGAACAGTGATCGCGTAATGGAAGGACTTCAACAGGCACCTCACAGAAGTCTGTTTAATGCACTTGGTTTTACTGCTGAGGAGAGGAAAAAGCCTCTTATCGGTATTGTCAGCTCTCAGAGTGATATTATTCCCGGACATATGGAACTTGATCGAATTGCTCAGGCTGTAAAGCTTGGCGTTGCGGAAGCCGGCGGAATGCCTGTTATTGTACCTGCAATAGCAGTATGTGACGGTATTGCAATGGGACATATCGGAATGAAATACTCACTTGTTACAAGAGATCTTGTTGCGGACAGCACCGAGTGCCTTGCAATGGCACACGCTTTTGATGGTATGGTAATGATACCCAACTGTGACAAGAACGTTCCCGGACTTCTTATGGCTGCTGCAAGAGTAAATATACCTACTATTTTCTGTTCCGGCGGACCGATGATGGCAGGAAGGGTCGGAGGAAAAAAGAGATCCTTAAGTTCCATGTTCGAGGCAGTCGGAACCTATTCTGCCGGTAATATGACAGAAGACGAGCTTTCTGAATTTGAAGAAAAGGTTTGCCCTACCTGCGGATCTTGTTCAGGTATGTACACCGCAAACTCCATGAACTGTCTTACCGAAGCAATCGGAATGGGTCTTCGCGGTAATGGAACAATTCCTGCTGTATACTCGGCACGTATCAGACTTGCTAAGAAGGCAGGCTACCAGATAATGGAACTTGTTAAAAACAATATCCGTCCAAGAGATATTATGACCAAGGAAGCCTTTGAAAATGCGCTTGCTATGGATATGGCTCTTGGATGCTCTACAAACACCATGCTTCATATTCCCGCAATTGCGCATGAAGCAGGAATTGATATTGATATGGAGATGGCGAACGAGATTTCGGATCGCACTCCCAATCTTTGTCATCTTGCACCTGCAGGTCCTACATATATGGAGGATCTTAATGAGGCAGGCGGTATTTATGCTGTTATGGCTGAGCTTAACAAGAAGAACCTTCTTCATACCGATCTTATTACCTGCACAGGAAAGACTGTAGGAGAAAATATTGCCAATGTCAGAAATCTCGATCCGGAGGTTATCAGACCTATCGAGAATCCCTATATGCCCAATGGTGGAATAGCAGTTCTTAAAGGAAATCTTGCGCCTGATACCGGTATCGTAAAGAGATCAGCAGTGGTTCCGGAGATGATGGCTCATGAAGGCCCTGCAAGAGTATTTGACTGCGAAGAAGATGCAATTGCTGCTATTCTTGGTGGCAAGATTGTAGCAGGAGATGTAGTTGTTATCAGATATGAAGGACCTAAGGGTGGCCCCGGTATGAGAGAGATGCTTAATCCTACATCCGCAATTGCAGGTATGGGACTTGGTTCTTCAGTTGCTCTTATCACAGACGGAAGATTCTCAGGAGCTAGCAGAGGCGCTTCCATTGGACATGTTTCACCGGAGGCAGCTGTCGGAGGACCTATAGCGCTTGTTCAGGAAGGCGATATTATTTCCATAGATATTAATAATAATAAGCTCGATGTTAAAGTATCCGATGAGGAACTTGCAAAGAGAAAGGCACAGTGGAAGCCGAGACAGCCCAAGGTAACAACAGGATATCTTTCACGTTATGAAAAGATGGTTACCAGTGGTAACAGAGGCGCTATCTTAGAAATAAAGTAAAAGGAGCATAAGTAGAATGCAGCTTACAGGAGCACAAATTGTCCTGGAATGCCTTAAGGAACAGGGAGTAGATACTGTTTTCGGCTATCCGGGCGGAACAATTCTTAATGTATATGATGAGCTTTACAAACAGCAGGATAAGATAAAACATATTCTGACTTCTCATGAGCAGGGAGCATCACATGCTGCCGACGGTTATGCAAGGGCAACGGGAAAAGTCGGTGTTTGTCTTGCAACCAGTGGCCCCGGTTCAACAAATCTTGTTACCGGTATTGCTACCGCTTACATGGATTCTGTTCCAATGGTTGCTATTACCTGTAATGTAAATCTTCCGCTGCTTGGAAAGGATACTTTCCAGGAGGTTGATATTGCCGGGATTACAATGCCCATAACAAAGCACGGATATATTGTAAAAGATGTTAAAAAGCTTGCAGAAACCATAAGAAAGGCTTTTGATATCGCAAGAAGCGGCAGACCCGGCCCTGTTATTGTGGACATTACAAAGGATGTAACCGCAAATAAATGCGATTATAAGCCTCAAAAACCTGTTCATAAAGAGAAACCTCTTAAATATACCGAAGATGATATTAAAACGGCTGTAAAGATGATTGAGCATGCCAAGAAGCCTTTTATATATGTGGGAGGCGGTGCGGTTATCTCCGGAGCTGATAAAGAGCTTCTTACTCTGGCTGAAAGGATTCAGGCACCGGTATGTGATACCCTTATGGGCAAAGGTGCTTTTAGCGGACATAACAGCCTTTATACGGGTATGATAGGTATGCATGGTACCAAAACCTCAAATTTTGGTGTGAGTGAATGTGATCTTCTTATTACACTGGGAGCAAGATTCTCTGACAGAGTAATCGGTAATGCAAAGACCTTCGCCAAAAAGGCTAAGATACTTCAGATTGATATTGATGCTGCAGAAATAAACAAGAACATCAGGACAGACTTCTCCATCGTTGGTGATTTAAAAGAGGTACTCAGTAAAATTAATGATAAGCTTACTCAGCAAAATCATGCTGAATGGATATCGCATATAAAAGAGTACGAAAAGCAGTTTCCTCTTCGCTATGATAAGAAGGGGCTTACATGTCCTTATGTTATAGAAACTATTGATAAACTTACTGATGGTGAAGCAATCGTTTCAACCGATGTAGGTCAGCACCAGATGTGGACTGCCCAATTTTACAAGTTTAAGCATCCGAGAACTTTCCTTACCTCAGGCGGCCTTGGAACTATGGGCTACGGACTGGGAGCGGCTATAGGTGCTAAGGTCGGAATGCCTGACAAGACTGTTGTTAATATAGCCGGTGACGGATGTTTTCGAATGAATATGAACGAACTTGCGACAGCAAGCAGATATGATATTCATGTAATAGAAATTGTTATAAACAATCAGGTTCTCGGTATGGTAAGACAATGGCAGAATCTGTATTACAATCAGCATTATTCAAATACTGTTCTTACAGATAAGGTTGATTACTGTAAGGTTGCAGAAGGTCTTGGATGCATGGCTATAAGAGTAAAGAAGAAGGATGAAGTTGAAGCTGCTCTTAAAAAAGCTCTTGCAGCAAAGGGACCTGTTCTCATCGATATAGCGGTTGACCCTGATGAGAAGGTATTTCCTATGGTTTCACCTGGCGGTTCTATCAGTGAAGCTTTTGATGAGAAAGACTTAGAGGATAAGGACAGAGCATAATTCTGTTCAGGGTAAGGTATGAAGAAGCGGGGAATCTTATATACATTATTGGCTTTTTCCGTGCTATCGCTGATAGCGGTCTATCTGATGCTTGGGTTCTACTATAATGACACCTATGCATATGGAACTTGGGTAAATAATATTTATTGTACCGGAAAAACAGCGGAAGAAGCCAATAACGATCTTATAAATAACTCATACTACAGCGGAATGATTATATCTTCCGCTGAGGGTGAGAAATTCTTTATTGATGCAAATGCAATTGATTTCAAGGTTGATTATTACAATGAACTCAAAAAAATGCTAGATGACCAGAATCCTTTTGCGTGGGGAATCAATCTGTTAACTTCCAGAAGCAAAAAAATACCGGGAAATCCGACGTTTGATGAGAATAAACTTAGGGACTTATTGTCTACCTGGGCTATTTTTGATGTGGAAAGATCTGATTCTTACGAATTAAAAAGAAATGATGAAGGTTTCTATCTTGAAGTGTGTGATCAGAAGACACCTAATTTCGATAAGTTCTACGAAAGTGTAAAAGAGGGATTTTACAATAAACTCTATGAATTGGATCTTAGTAGTAATAAAGAGTTGTACGATGTAAGAACAATAACCGAAAATGATAAAGAATTAAAGGCACTTTATGATAAGATCGAGAGCGTTCAGAATATTAAAGCTTCAATCAAAATCGGCGAAAATTTGATGAAGGCAGATTCATCCGATTTAGCGGACTGGATTGTTAAAATTGATGAACTTGAGGAGGCCCGGGAAGAAGATTTTGATGAGGAAAATCCCGGAAAAGGATTCTTCCTTGCCGGCGATAAGATGATTGAATTCCCGGATAAGGACTACAAGGTAGAAGAGGAATTCATAACTGATAAGGAAGGGAATCTTCTTCTTAGCTGCTCTAAAATCTATGATTTTGTTTGCGAGGGGCTAAGGAAATATGATACCAACAATTGTATAGAAAGATACCAAAAAGGCCAGAAAAGTACGATTTATGTAAGTGGTAACAAGAACGGAAAACTTTATGATGAAAAGCAGGAATTCGAGGATTTTGTAAACTCTGTTGAGGGCACGGGGCCTGCTGAAACCGAAATAACATTTCCGAACAAATCCTTTACAATAGATGCAAAAGAGCTCGGGGATGAATATATTCTTGTTGATATGGGCAATCAGAGATTAAGATATTATAAGAACGGAAAACTAACCATTCAATATGATATAGTTACCGGTAATACTGCGCTGGGGCGTGGTACCCCGGTAGGGCTTTTTCATATATATAATAAAAGATATCATACAATTCTTCGTGGAGTGGATTATGCGTCCTACGTGAATTATTGGCTTGGAGTTAATAAAGGAATTGGAATTCATGATGCTACCTGGAGAAGCGAATTCGGCGGTGAGATATATAAACATTCAGGCTCACACGGATGTATCAATTCTCCTCTGGATCTCATGGAAAGGCTTTATGAGCTCGTAGATGTTGGTGTGCCGGTCCTTTTATATTATTGATAAAGAATTAAAGCTTATAATAATTCGGAAAGAAACAGAATGAAGATTGATGATATACCGGTTATTATCCCGGCTTATAAACCGGGAGATAATCTAATAAAGCTTCTAAATGATTTAAAAATATCCGGATTTAGCAGATTTATTATTGTTGATGATGGTAATGGCGAAAGCATGAAGACTTTTTTTGAGGGGATTGAGAAGGAATTCGGTGCTTATGTACTTCACCATCATGTGAATCTCGGGCTTGGAAGGAGCCTCAAGACGGCATTTAATTATGCACTGCAGGAGTATAATGACCTTACCGGCTGCGTAATAAGTGACTGCAAGGGGGTATATCTTACTTCGGATATTTTAAGCTGTGCTATTAAGCTTAAAGAAAACCCGGACTCGTTAATAATAACAAAACGCCAAAGAAGCAGCGAAGATATTCCGCTTTCAAATAAGATCATTAACAAGCTTTTTACTTATTCATACCGATTTTTGTTTGGTATTACTGTCAACGATCCGCAATCTATTTTGAAAGCTATTCCTGTTAAATATATGGAGAAACTCCTAAAAGTGAATGGAGAGGGATATCCTTTTGATACAAATATACTTGTATATACAAGAAACTACCATATAGATGTTATCGAAATCGAACTTGAGACGTTATATTCCAGGCGTACAAATACCGAAAAGTACCGGACACTGCGTGAAAGTTTCTTTATATATGTAAATTTTGTAACTTATATGCTTATTTCCATATGGGCAACGATAATCGATATTTTGCTGTTTTCATTATTGTGTGCCTTTTTGGGACAATTTAAATTTATGAATATGCACCAGATATACATCTATGTTTCGACAATTATTGCAAGAGTTATATCTGCGAGTATGTCATATAATTTCAATCATCGCTTCGTTTTTAAAAAGAAGCACAGGCAAAAAGAAACATTTAATCGATTTGTTCTTGTGGCTACCTGCCAAATGCTTATAAGTGCAATAGTTGTTTCACTGCTGCACGGATATATAGGCGGCGAAGAGGTATTAATCAAGATTCCTACTGACTTTGTTCTGTTTTTTGTTGCTTATCAGTTTAATAGAAGATTTGTTTTTAAGAGATAAAAAATGATGTCCGTGTGACATCATTTTTTATTTTAGAATCATTAAATAACAATAATTATTGAATATATAGTTGACAAAAAAATATTTCTATATAGAATGATATTAACACTTTGAAAAAGTAAAGTGTAAAAGTGTGAAAAAAATTTTTGTATTTTTGGAAAAAACAGGAGGAAAGAAACAGTGTCACGAGTTTACAATTTTAGTGCAGGTCCGGCAGTACTTCCGGAAGAGGTTTTGAAGCAGGCAGCGGCAGAAATGCTTGATTATAACGGCTGCGGTATGTCTATCAATGAGATGAGCCACAGATCAAAAACGTTTGATCAGGTTATTCAGACAGCTGAACAGGATATCAGAGATCTTATGAATATTCCGGACAACTATAAGGTTTTATTCCTCCAGGGAGGTGCTAGCCAGCAGTTTGCAGCTGTTCCGATGAACCTTATGCAGAACAAAAAGGCGGCATATATTGTTACCGGTCAGTGGGCTAAGAAGGCCCTTGCTGAGGCTAAAAAGTACGGCGATGCTGTAGAGGTTGCATCAAGTGCAGACAAGACTTTCTCATATATTCCGGATTGCTCTGATCTGGATATTCCAGAAGATGCAGATTATGTATATATCTGTGAAAATAACACAATTTACGGCACAAAGTTTAAGAAGCTTCCCAATACTAAGGGACATATCCTTGTTTCGGATGTATCTTCATGCTTCCTTTCTGAGCCTGTAAATGTAAATGATTACGGTGTTATCTATGGCGGTGTTCAGAAGAATGTAGGTCCTGCAGGTCTTGTAATTAGTATTATCAGAGAAGACCTCATCAGAGATGATGTTCCTGATTTCGTTCCTACGATGCTTAAGTGGAAGACACAGGCTGACAACGGTTCTCTTTACAATACTCCCAACTGCTGGGCAATTTATATGTGCGGACTGGTATTCAAGTGGCTTAAGTCTCAGGGCGGCCTTGTAGAGATGAAGAAGAGAAATGAGGAGAAGGCTGCAATTCTCTATGATTTCCTTGATAACAGCAAGATGTTCAAGGGTACTGTAAGACCTGAAGACAGATCACTTATGAATGTTCCTTTCGTTACAGATTCTGATGAGCTCAATGCAAAATTCATCGCAGAGGCTACAGCTAACGGCCTTGTAAGTCTTAAGGGACACAGAAGTGTAGGCGGAATGCGCGCAAGTATCTACAATGCTATGCCAAAGGAAGGCGTACAGAAGCTAGTAGACTTCATGGAAGCATTTGAGAAAAATAATGGTTGATCGGAACATAGATAAAGGAGAATAAAATGTTTAAATATAAGTGCCTTAATCCTATTGCAAAGGTTGGATTAAACAATTTCACAGATCAGTATGAAGTAGTAGATAATATCGATGATGCAGACGGCGTGCTTGTAAGAAGTGCCAATATGAACGAGATGGAGTTTTCCGAGAATCTCCTTGCTATCGCAAGAGCAGGTGCCGGAGTCAACAATATTCCCGTAGATCGCTGCGCTGAGGAAGGCATTGTTGTATTCAATACACCCGGAGCAAATGCTAACGGTGTAAAGGAAATGGTAATTGCAGCTATGCTCATCGCTTCCCGTGATATCATCGGTGGAGTTCAGTGGGTAAGTGCAAATGCGGGTGACCCTGAAATTGCAAAACTTACAGAGAAGACAAAGAAAAAGTTTGCAGGTACTGAGATTGCCGGTAAGAAGCTCGGAATTATAGGCCTCGGAGCTATTGGTGTAAGAGTGGCAAATGCTGCCAGAAATTTAGGTATGGATGTCTACGGTTATGATCCGTATCTTTCTGTTGATGCTGCATGGAGCCTTTCCTCTGATGTTAAGCATGTTACTAACGTCGATGATATTTATTCAAAGTGCGATATTATAACAATTCATGTTCCTGCACTTGAAAATACAAAAGGCATGGTTAACGCCGAAGCTATAGCTAAGATGAAGAAGGGTGTTATCCTTATCAACCTCGCAAGAGATATTCTTTGCAACGAGACAGATGTTCTTTCCGGAATCAATTCAGGAAAAATCAGAAAGTATGTTACTGACTTCCCGAATACTGTTACCGCAGGTCATGATGGCTGTATTGTTATTCCTCACCTTGGCGCTTCAACGGAGGAATCAGAGGATAACTGCGCAGTGAAAGCTGTTCTTCAGATGAAAGATTATCTTGAGAACGGTAACATTGTAAATTCAGTAAATATGCCTCGCTGTGAGCAGGGTATCTGCACAAGTCCCAGATTTGCAATCATTCATAAGAATGTTGCAGGTATGATCGGTAAATTTACACAGGTTCTTGGTAATGATGGATTCAATATTTCAAATATGACCAATAAATCCCGTGGTGATTACGCTTATACCATCATCGATGTAGAGAGCACCATTTCTGATGAAATTACTGATAAACTCAAGAATATCGAGGGCGTTATCAGAGTTCGTGTTGTCAGAAAAGATGTCTGAAACATAATCGAAAGGACTTTTATTTAAATGGCAGATATTAGAGCATTTGCGGCTTACAGACCAAGAGAAGATATAGCTGACAGGGTTGCGGCTCTTCCCTATGATGTGTACAACAGAGAAGAAGCAAGAGCAGAGGTTGCCAGGGAGCCTATGTCATTTCTTGCGATAGACAGACCTGAGACTCAGTTTCCCGAAGATTACGATATGTATTCTGAAGAAGTATACAGGAAGGCTCATGATATGCTGTGGGGGAAAATCGAGGACGGCACTTTTGTTCACGAGAGTAAACCCTGCTATTATCTCTACGAGCAGACTATGAACGGAAGGGTTCAGACTGGGATTGTTGCCTGCAGCTCAGTAAGAGACTACGACAATAATATAATTAAAAAGCACGAGAATACTCTTGCAAAAAAGGAAGCCGACAGAATTCACCATGTGGATACCTGTGATGCTCAGACCGGACCAATCTTTTTGTGCTACAGGGAAAACGAAGCAATCAGAGGTGTTATTAACAGAGTAAAAACTGAAGATAAGCCTGTATATGATTTTGTTACAGTAGATGGAATAAAGAGCAGAGTTTTCATTGTGGATAAGGAAAATGAAATTGACACAATAAAATCTGCATTTGAGGGAATGGACAGCATATATATAGCTGATGGCCACCACAGATGTGCTTCTGCGGTTAAAGTCGCTAAAAAAAGAAGAGAAGCAGACCCGAATCCCACAGGCAATAAAGAATATGACTTCTTTTTATCCGTTCTTTTCCCTGACAGTGAGCTGATGATCATGGATTATAACAGGGTAATAAAAGATTTAAACGGCATGAGCGAAAATGAATTCCTTTCAAAAATATCGGAAAAATTTGATGTAAAGGAAGAGGCTGAAGCTGTTAAACCTTCAAGGAAATATGAAGTTGGCATGCTTCTTGGAGGAAAGTGGTACAGACTTTATGCTCATGATGAAATAAAGAGCTCTGATGCTGTTGACGGGCTGGATGTCAGTGTGCTTCAAAATCAGGTACTGACGCCTCTTCTTGATATCAGTGACCCTAAGAATGATCCAAGAATTGATTTTGTTGGTGGAATCAGAGGACTATCGGAGCTTGAGAAGAGATGCAAAAACGACTGCGTTCTTGCTTTTTCCATGTATCCTACAGATATTCATGAGTTGTTTGCTGTAGCAGATGCAGGACGCCTTATGCCGCCTAAATCAACCTGGTTTGAACCAAAGCTGCTTAGCGGTTTGTTTATACATGCGATATAAAACTTAAAAGTTGCTTAATTATATAGGTAATTCCTTGACTTTGATTTCATTAATGTTAAGATGATTTTGCCTGAATAATGCAATTTAAAAGAGGGCTGTATGTCAAAAAGACATACCGCTCTTTTTTTCTCATGATATAGTTGATTTGGAGGATGAAAAGTTGGATCTGGATCGTCAGAGAAAAGCGCCTGTTTATGAGGCACTTGAGAGATTTAGAAAGCAGAGAGTGGTACCCTTTGACGTGCCCGGACATAAGAGAGGTCGTGGAAACGCAGAACTCGTGCGTTTTCTTGGTGAGCAATGCGTGGGCATTGACGTTAATTCCATGAAGCCTCTCGATAATTTGTGCCATCCTGTTTCCGTAATAAAGGATGCGGAGGAACTTACTGCGGATGCATTTGGAGCCGAACATGCATTTTTGATGGTAAATGGAACCACAAGTGCTGTTCAGGCTATGGTTTTGTCTTCAGTTAAGCATGGTGAGAAGATCATTATGCCAAGAAATGTGCATAAGAGTGCCATAAATGCACTTATTTTGTGTGGCGCAGTTCCTGTATATATTGATCCCAAGGTTGATACCAAGCTTGGAATTCCGCTCGGTATGGAACTTGCAGATGTTGAGGCTGCAGTAAGGGATAATCCTGATGCGAAAGCGATTTTAATAAATAATCCTTCGTATTATGGTATTTGTTCTAATTTGCAGGCAATAGTTGACCTTGCGCATGCAAACGGGATGAAGGCCCTTGTGGATGAGGCTCACGGAACACATCTGTATTTTGGACCAAATCTCCCTCTGTGCGGCATGAGGGCAGGCGCGGATATGGCAGCAATAAGTATGCATAAATCCGGAGGAAGTCTTACGCAAAGTTCGATACTTCTCTGCGGAAAAAATGCTAATATAGGATATATAAGCAGAATTGTTAATCTGACACAGACTACCAGTGCAAGCTATCTTTTGATTGCAAGCCTTGATATTTCAAGAAGGAATCTGGCGCTCCATGGCCGGGACAGTTTCGAAAAAGTAACAGGAATGGCTAAGTATGCGAGGGAAGAGATAAACGAGATTCCGGGATATTATGCCTACGGACATGAGCTTATAAACGGTGGTAGCATTTATGACTTCGATGAGACTAAACTTGTTGTAAATACAAGAGGTGTGGGTCTTACCGGAATTGAAGTATATGATCTTCTTCGCGATGAGTATGATATCCAGATGGAATTTGGTGATTTATCAAACGTTATGGCGTACATTTCTATTGGAGACAGACTGCAGGATATTGAGAGACTGGCGGGAGCTCTGGCGGATATCAGAAGACTATACGCTAAGCCGGAACAGAGCTTTTTCTCGGCAGAGTATGTTACTCCTATTGTGAAGGCTACGCCGCAGGAAGCATTCTATGCTGAAAAGGAATCGCTTCCGATAAAAGAGACGGTTGGGCGGATTTCAGCAGAATCTGTTATGTGTTATCCTCCTGGAATTCCGATCATTTCACCCGGAGAGGTAGTGACAGAAGAGATACTTGATTATATTCAGACTGCGAAGGAAAAGGGATGCTCCATGCAGGGACCTGAGAGTGAGGATATTTCTGAGCTTCAGGTTTTAAAATAAGATATCTGATTATATTTGACAGGAGAAAAAAGATGCCGCAAATGGATTATTGGTTTAGTGACATGCATACGAAGAATGTAAAAATAAGCATTCGTCTTGCAAAACAATTATTTTCGGGATCGAGCGAGTTTCAGAGAATTGATGTGTTTGATTCACCGGAATTCGGAAAATTTCTTACTTCCGACGGTAATATTATTTTTTCCGAAAAGGACGAATTCACTTATGACGAGATGATCGTACATGTTCCTATGGCTGTTCATCCTAAGGTTCAGAGAGTTCTTGTACTTGGCGGAGGCGATGGCGGTGTTGCCAGAGAGCTGAGCCACTATGATGAAATAAAGGTTATTGATGTAGTTGAGCCTGATAACATGTTTGTTGAAGTATGCAAGCAGTATTTTCCCGATAATGCCTGCGGACTTGATGATGACAGAGTTCATATCTATTATCAGGACGGCCTTAAATATCTTCGAAAATGTGAGGATATGTATGACCTAATAATAAATGATGTTACGGAACCTTTGGGACATGAGGCCGGACTTTTTACAAAAGAGTTTTACGGTAGCTGCTACAAGGCTCTTCATGATGACGGAATAATGGTTTATCAGCATGGAAGTCCTTTCTATGATGAGGATGAGGAGAGCTGTAGAGCTATGCACAGAAAAGCCTACAGAGTTTTCCCTATAAACAGGGTCTATCAGGCGCACATTCCCACATGCCCTGCTGGCTACTGGCTTTTTGGATTTGCCAGCAAGAAATATCATCCGCTTAAGGATTTTAATCCTGACAGATGGGATGAAAGAAATATAAAAACATGGTACTACACAACGCATCTTCATAAGGGAGCCTTCATGCTTCCAAAGTATGTAGAGGATCTTTTGCAGGAAGAAGAGGCAATGTCAAGGTAAACTGCCATAAGGAGGAAAATATGAGTAGATTATTGGTTATTGGTTGCGGTGGCGTAGCTCAGGTAGCAATTCAGAAGTGCGCCCAGAACAGCAAGGTATTTACTGAAATGTGTATAGCATCAAGAACAGTAAGCAAATGTGATGCTCTGAAGGAAAAACTCGAGAAGGCAGGAACACCCGTAAAAATCACAACAGAAACTGTTAATGCAGACGATGTAGAGGATATTAAGAGGGTCATAAACAACTACAAGCCCGACGCTGTGCTTAATGTTGCCCTTCCTTATCAGGATCTCACAATAATGGATGCCTGCCTTGAATGTAAAGTAGATTATATCGATACTGCTAACTATGAGCCGGAAGATACCGATGATCCTGAGTGGAGAAAAATCTATGAAAAACGCTGCAAGGAGAAGGGCTTTACAGCTTATTTCGACTACAGTTGGCAGTGGGCTTATTTCGACAGATTTAAGGAAGCAGGTCTTACAGCTCTGCTTGGAACAGGCTTTGATCCCGGTGTAACTTCGGTCTTCACAGCTTATGCTAAAAAGCATTATTTTGATGAAATCCATTACATTGATATCATGGATTGCAATGGCGGTGACCACGGTTATGCATTTGCTACAAATTTTAATCCGGAGATAAATCTTCGAGAGGTTTCCGCAAACGGAAGCTATTGGGAGGATGGCCATTGGGTTGAGACAAAGCCCATGGAGATAAAAAGAGAATATGATTTCGCCCAGGTAGGTAAGAAAGATATGTATCTTCTTCACCACGAGGAGATTGAAGCACTCGGAAGAAATTTTCCTGAGGTAAAGAGAATCAGATTCTTCATGACCTTTGGACAGAGCTATCTCGACCATATGAGATGTCTTGAGGATGTTGGAATGCTTTCTACAAGTCCTGTTATGTTCGAGGGCAGAGAAATTGTTCCTATTCAATTTTTGAAAGCACTGCTTCCCGATCCTGCAAGTCTTGGCCCCAGAACAGTCGGAAAAACAAATATCGGCTGTATCTTCAGAGGTATCAAGGATGGAAAGGAACGCACAATTTATATTTATAATGTGTGTGATCATCAGGAGTGCTACAAGGAACTCGGAAGTCAGGCAATAAGTTATACAACCGGCGTACCTGCAATGATCGGAACAGCTCTCGTAGTTACCGGACAGTGGAAGAAACCAGGAGTATTTACTACAGACGAGTTTGATCCCGATCCGTACATGGAGATGCTTAACGAGTATGGTCTTCCTTGGGTGGTTGAGGAAAATCCCACACTTATCGACTGATAAATAAAAAAGAATATAAAAATAAAGAAAGAGGGGGCGGCTTCAGAATTGAAGTCGTCCCCTCAAGATTGTCTATAATTATGGTGTTTAACAAATTATTCTTTAAAAACTTTGTTTAATGCGCGAACAACATCGCTGGCCATGAAGGGCTTAACGACAAAATCTTTTGCGCCTTTTTTCAGGGCAAGGACAATCATTGGCTCCTGCTTTTGGTCTGAGCACATGATTACATTGGCCTTGGGGTCAAATTCCATTACCTCGGTAAGGGCATCTATTCCATTCATTACAGGCATATTAATGTCCAGAATTAAAAGATCGGGCTTTTTTTGCTTAAACTGGTCTACGGCCTGCTGTCCGGTTGTCGCTTCACCGACAATTTCATATTGTTCTTTGTCCAGTGCTGATTTCAACATTTCTCTCATGAAAGTTGTGTCATCTGCTATTAGGATTCTTTTACGCATATTAACCCCCGCATAAAATGCTTTGCTAATTTGGATTTGATTTTTTAAAATATCTTACCCATAATTATTATGACAATTATTTTCAGCAATATCCAATAAAAAAGACTTACAATTCTATAAATAAAAAATAAAATCAATTAATCAGGAAAGAATGCATACTTATGGATGAACAATTTTCAAGAACAGAGCTTCTCATAGGTGAGAACAACGTTGAAAAACTGAAGGGCTCTCGTGTAGCGATATTTGGTGTCGGAGGTGTAGGAGGCTATGTTTGCGAGGCTCTTGTAAGGAGCGGAATCGGAGAATTTGACTTAATAGACAGTGATACCGTTGCTGCAAGCAATCTGAACCGCCAGATTATTGCACTTCATAGCACTGTAGACAAGTATAAGGTAGATGTTATGAAGGACAGGATGCTTGATATAAATCCCGATGTGAAGGTGAATGTTCATAAATGCTTTTATCTTCCCGAAAATGCAGGGGATTTCGATTTTAGCTCTTATGATTATGTTGTTGACGCGGTTGATACTGTTACTGCGAAAATTGACATTATTTTACGCGCAAAAGAGGTCGGAGTTCCTGTTATCAGTGCCATGGGAGCAGGAAATAAGCTTGATCCTTCTGCGTTTAAAGTAGCAGATATTTACAAAACAAAGGTTTGTCCTCTTTGCAAGGTGATGAGAAAAGAACTCAAAAAGAGAAACGTAAAGAACCTCAAGGTGGTATATTCCGAGGAAGAACCGCTAAAACCAGAGGTTAGAGAAACTGATATGGAAGATCTTAAGGCTTCGGGCTCTTCAAGAAGAAGTACACCTGGTAGCACTGCGTTTACACCTGCTGCCTGCGGACTTGTTATTGCGAGCGAGGTTGTGAAGGATATTATCTCAAAATAATTTTAAAGGATTAAGATAAATGAACAATTTAAAGACTCCTGTCTATGTGATAGATGAGAAGAAACTCAAAGAAAATTGCAAAATTCTAAGGGATGTACAGGATAAGTCCGGAGTAAAAATATTGCTTGCTCAAAAAGCTTTTTCTGCATATTCTACATATCCTCTTATAGCGGAATATCTCTCAGGGACAACATCTTCGGGACTTTTCGAAGCAAAGCTCGCAAATGAGGAATTTTATACCAAAGCGCAGAAACAAAAAATAGCTGATGGATATACTAAAAAAGACGGCGATTTTCCTGAGATTCACGTCTTTGAACCGGCTTTTCATGATGATGAGATGGAAGAGATCTGCAGCTTCGCTGATCATATTGTATTTAATTCCTTAAAGCAGCTTGAGCATCACAGAAAAACCTGGGAGAAAGCATGTAATGACAGAGGCTTATCTGCGGGACTACGCATCAACCCTGAGTTTTCTACTCAGGAAGATCATGAGATATATGATCCCTGTGCTCCGGGCTCAAGACTTGGAATCAGACTATGTGATTTGCCGTCAGAACTGCCAACCGGTGTGGAAGGCCTGCATTTTCATACATTATGTGAGCAGGGCTTTGAGCCTCTTAAAGATACCTTTGAGGAGTTTGAAAGCAAATTCGGAAAGTATCTAAGTCAAATAAAATGGCTCAATCTTGGAGGCGGTCATCATATCACCAGAGATGACTATAACAGAGAGGGACTGGTAAAGCTCCTCAAATACATAAAGGATACTTACAAAATTGATGTATATCTGGAACCGGGTGAAGCCATTGCATTGAATGCAGGATACCTTGTTACCACAGTTATGGACATTATAGAAACAGAAAAACTTCCGGTGCTAATCCTTGATACATCCGCTGCTTGTCATATGCCTGATGTCCTTGAGATGCCCTATAGACCACCGCTTAGAGATAGTGGAGAAATCGGGGATAAATCTTTCGGGTATCGGCTTTCGTCACGAACCTGCCTCGCCGGTGATGTTATCGGGGATTACAGCTTTGATCATGAAATGAAAATCGGTGACCGTCTTACTTTTGAAGATATGGCTATTTACAGTATGGTTAAGAACAATACCTTCAACGGTATGCCACTGCCAGATATAGCCATACTCCATGAGGATGGAAGCACCGAGGTTGTAAAACGTTTTGGATATGACGATTTTAAGATGCGCCTGTAAAATGTACAGTTTGTAAATTGTAGAAGTAATACCTCAAGATTCCTAAGTCTTGGGGTATTATTATAAATGATATTGTGTTATTATTCTTACAGTTAATTTTTCGGAGGTAGAATGATATGAAAAATGTTACAGCGTTGGAACATCCGCTCATCGAGCATAAACTTTCAATTTTAAGAGATAAGCATACAGGAACAAAGCTTTTCAGAGAGCTTGTAAGTGAGATAGGAGCTTACCTTATTTATGAGGCTATGCGCGACGTTCCGCTTGAGGAGACTGTAGTTGAAACACCTATAAAGACTATAAAAATGGGCAGACTAAACGAAGATAATTATGCATTTGCCCCTATTATGAGAGCCGGAATGGGAATGCTTGACGGTGTCCTTAAGGTTATCCCCAATGCGAAAATTGCTCATGTCGGTATGTATAGAGATGAGACAACCTTTGAGCCTGTAAACTATTTCTTTAAAGCTCCGGAGGATATCGGAGACAGAGAAGTTATTATTCTTGATCCCATGCTTGCAACAGGTGGCTCCGCATGTGATGCCATTGAGCTTTTCAAGGAAAAAGGTGTTAAGAAGATGAGATTTATATGTCTGATCGCTGCTCCCGAAGGACTTGAGAAGGTTACAGCAGAGCATCCGGACGTTCCGATCATCTGTGCACATATTGATGACCAGCTTAATGATAACAAATATATTGTACCCGGCCTTGGCGATGCCGGAGACAGAATTTTCGGTACAAAATAATTCATTAAAATATGATCGTGTGTCAAAGAATATATACTTTGCACACGGTCTATTTTTTTATATAATTTTCTAATAAAAGCATTTTTAACCGTTCTATTTACGAAACAATAAAGCAAATTGTTTATGTCTTATTTTCAAAAATGATGAGGGTGAATGATTATGTCTACAATTATTAAATCTACTCCAAGAGAAGACGGTTTTTATATGCCGGCTGAATATGATATTCACGATGCGACAGTGATGATATGGCCGACAAGACCAGGAAGCTGGGGGAAGGATTCAACTGAAGCCAAAAAGGCATTTTGCAGAATTTTTTCACACATTCTCAAATCAGAAAAACTATATGTTCTTTGCGATCACAGGAACTATAACGAAGCTCATTATTTTATTAAAAAGAATACGACAAATATAAAAAGAATCTTCAATATTACAAGTGATAATATGCATCCTGTTTCCGTAGGCGAAAGAGATATCGGAACGATAATCCTGATTGAAATGGATTCCGATGATGCCTGGGCAAGGGATGTCGGACCTACCTTTGTAAGAAACGAAGAGGGAGAAATCAGAGGTATTGACTGGGCCTTTAATGCCTGGGGCGGTAATGTTGATGGCCTTTATGCACACTGGGATAAGGATGATAATGTTGCTTCAGAGTTTTGTAATTATCTGGGAAAAGATGTTTATGATGCTCATCCTTTTGTCCTTGAAGGAGGTGCGATTCATTCTGATGGAGAGGGAACAGTTATGGTTACCTCGAACTGCCTTTTGAGCAAGGGCAGAAATCCCGATATGTCTCAATATGAGATAGAAAAAATGCTAAGGAATTATCTCGGAGCTGAAAAAGTTTTATGGCTGCCTTCCGGTATATATAATGACGAAACTAACGAACATGTAGATAATGTCTGCGCGTTTACAGCGCCCGGTGAAGTTGTGCTTGCGTGGACTGATGATTTTCTTGATCCTCAATATTCAAATTCATTGTCTGATTATGAGTATCTTCAGACTGAGACTGATGCACGGGGAAGAAAACTTAAGATTCACAAGCTTCCGATACCCGATGTTCCGATTACTTTAAGCAGACATGACATTTACAATTTCGAATTCGAAGAAGGTGAAGCCGAAAGGGAAGTAGGTGAAAGAATGGCTGCAAGTTACGTGAATTTCTATTTTACAAATACAGAAGTGCTTATTCCTAGCTTTGGAGGCGAAAATAAACAAAGCGATATGAGAGCAGTAGAAATAATGCGTAAAATCTGCAGAAATCGAAATGTGGTTTCAATACCGGCAAGAGATATTCTGCTTGGCGGTGGTAATATTCACTGTATTACTCAGCAGATTCCGGCAAGCATAACCAATATGAAAAGAAAGGTAATAAATTTTGAATAAGGAGTCAGAAGATGACCTATAAAAACAGCACCTCTACTACAGTTGCCGCAATACAGTTTGCATGTGGCAGAGAAAGCTATAACAATACAGAAATATCAGATGAAGAACTGGTTAGACTGAATATAAAGAAGGCAGAAAAACTTGTCAGAAAAGCAGCCTCGCAGGGAGCGCAGATAATTCTTCTTTCAGAGCTCTTTGAAAGACAGTACTTTTGCCAGGAAAGAAGATATGATTATTATGATTTTGCTACTCCCGTAGATCAAAACCGGGCTGTTGCTCATTTCAGGCAGATATGCAGAGAGCTTTCGATAGTAATGCCAATAAGTTTTTATGAGCGTGAAGGCAATGTGATGTACAATTCCGTAGCTATGATCGATTCCGATGGCGATATTCTCGGTGTGTACAGAAAAACGCATATTCCGGATGATCATTTCTATCAGGAAAAGTTCTATTTTACACCAGGTGATACCGGATTTTCCGTATTTGAAACGGCGTATGGACGAGTAGGTGTAGGAATTTGTTGGGATCAGTGGTTCCCTGAAACTGCAAGATGTCTTGCTTTGCAGGGGGCAGATATAATTCTGTATCCGACTGCTATCGGATCCGAGCCTATTCTTAATGTAGACAGTTCAGGACACTGGCAGAGAACCATGCAAGGGCATGCAGCTGCCAATATAATCCCTGTTGTAGCTGCTAATCGTATCGGTACGGAGAATGTTGTTCCTTCAGAAGAAAACGGAGGACAGCTTTCATCTCTTAAGTTCTATGGACACAGTTTTATGACTGATGAAACCGGCGATATTTTAAGGCAGGCAGGTGATTCTTCGGAAGAAATCATCATGGCGGTATATGATTTCAATGAGATCAGGCAAAATCGTTTGTCATGGGGATTATTCCGCGACAGAAGGCCTGAGTGCTACAGGGAGATTGTTGAATGACTTTAACACATTAAAGTGGTGCTCTTTTCATTTGGAAAAAGGTGTTATATAATTTTAAAATCTTTTTGTGCCTGATAGTGTAAAACTAAATGCGTCACGGCATTTGGCACGAAATACTATATGTAGAAAAGGTTTTTGAGGTAATTTATGACACTTACTGATGGGGAGAAGAACGGCATTTACCTTGTAAAAGAGTTAAATGTCGAACAGTCTATCTATTCTAAGAGACTTAAATCCATTGGCGTCACTGGTGGGTCTCACATTAAAGTAATTAATAAAAAAGAACGCGGCGGAGTAATCATTCAGGTTGAAAAGAAGCAGATAGCTCTTTGTCGCAATGTTGCTTCCGGTATTATTGTTGAATTTGAGAAAAAGGAATATCCGGAGGTAATGTAAAAAAGCTGATATAACAGCAGGATTTGAGGAGTACTATGGCACAGAAAATAAGAACGCGTTATGCACCGAGTCCTACAGGAAGAATGCATGTAGGAAATTTGAGAACCGCATTATATGCTTATCTTATTGCAAAGCATGATGGCGGTGATTTCATACTCAGAATTGAGGATACTGATCAGGAGCGCTATGTTGAAGGCGCAACAGAGATTATCTACAGAACTCTGGAGAAGACAGGACTTATTCATGATGAAGGCCCTGATAAGGATGGAGGTGTAGGTCCTTATGTTCAGAGTGAGAGACAGAAAGCCGGAATTTATATGGAGTATGCAAAGCAGCTTGTTGATAAGGGTGAAGCATACTATTGCTTCTGCGATGAGGCAAGACTTGCAACTCTTGTACAGGAAATAGATGACGGTAATGGCGGCAAAAAGGAAATAAGTGTATACGATAAGCACTGTCTTCACCTTTCAAAAGAAGAAGTTGAGAAGAACCTCGCTGAGGGTAAGCCGTTCGTTATAAGACAGAACAATCCCACAGAAGGTACAACAACTTTCCACGATGAGCTTTATGGTGATGTTTCCGTTGAGAACAAGGAACTTGATGATATGGTTCTTATCAAATCTGACGGATATCCGACCTATAACTTTGCGAATGTTGTAGATGACCACCTTATGGGTATAACTCATGTTGTCAGAGGAAATGAATATATCTCTTCATCTCCCAAATACAACAGACTCTATGATGCCTTTGGCTGGGAAGTTCCGAAGTATATTCATTGTCCTCTTATTACTGATGAGGAGCATCATAAGCTCAGTAAGAGAAGCGGACATTCTTCTTTCGAGGATCTTGTTGAACAGGGCTTCCTTGCCGAGACTGTTGTTAACTTTGTAGCACTTCTTGGTTGGTCACCGGATGATAATACCGAGATCATGAGTCTCAAGGAGCTTGTTGAAAAGTTTGATTACAGACGAATAAACAAATCACCTGCGGTTTTCGATTATACAAAGCTTAAGTGGATGAACGGTGAGTATCTGAAAGCCATGGATGATGACAAGTTCTATGAGCTTGCAGAGCCTTATATGAAAGAGGTCATAAAGAAGGATCTCGACCTTCATAAGATTGCGGCTATGATAAAGACCAGAATCGAGATATGGCCCGATATTACCGAGATGATCGATTTCTTCGAGGAAATGCCTGATTATGACGTTTCAATTTATAAGCATAAGAAGATGAAGACTGATGAAGCTTCTTCGCTTTCTGTTTTAAAAGATCTTCTTCCCATACTTGAAGCTCAGGAGGATTACAGCAATGATGCCCTCTATGCGAGACTTCAGGAGTATATCAAGGAGAAGGAATATAAGAACGGCTATGTACTTTGGCCGATTCGTATAGCTGTTTCCGGAAAAGCCATGACTCCCTGCGGCGCTACGGAAGCTATGGAGGTCATCGGAAAAGATGAGACTCTTAAGAGATTAAAGGATTCAATTGCAAAACTTGAAGCCTGATATGAATTTAAATTGTAATCCCGCTCAAAAGCGTGCAATTATGCATGATAAGGGACCTGCTTGTGTAATAGCAGGTCCCGGGAGCGGTAAAACCTTTGTAATAATTCAAAGAATAATAAGTCTTATCCGGAAGGGAGTTAACCCCGGATCGATACTTACGATTACATTTACCAAAGCTGCTGCAATAGAGATGCAGCAAAGATTTATTAAAGAAACAAATTCCGTGTATCCGGAGGTTCTCTTCGGAACATTCCATTCCATTTTTTACCATATACTAAATAGCGATAAACTCACTATTATCAAAGAAACAGACAAGTATAAAGTGCTTAGTCATATTTTGCATGGGCGCGATTATGATAGTGAGATGATAAGACTTATGCTTTCAGAAATATCAAGACTTAAAAATTCTGGACTTTGCCCGGAAGAACGGGATAAAGCTGTCCCTTTTTATGAGGACTTTCCTGAAATTTATGAGGAATATACTGCTATTTTGAAAGAACAAGGTCTGATAGATTTTGATGATATGGTGCTTTTGTGCCGGGATTATTTACTTCAAAGAGATGATGTAAGGAAAAAGTGGCAGGATAGGCTTGAATATATCCAGATAGATGAATATCAGGATATAAATATGATGCAGTTTGAAGTTATAAAGCTTTTACTCGGTAAAGATAGGAATCTTTTTGTTGTTGGTGATGATGACCAGTCGATTTATGGATTCAGAGGATCTGATCCCGAACTCATGCTGGGCTTTAAGGATCATTTTGAGGATGCCGAGGAGATCATTCTTGACACAAATTACAGGTGTGCGCCGAAAATACTTGAAGCATCGAAAAGCATCATAGATGAAAATAAGATAAGATTCAAAAAGGATATTAAGGCAGGCAAAAAAGGAGATTTAGGGATAATAACAGGAAAAAGTTTTTCCGATAAAAAAGAGCAATATAAAAGTATTATTAAAGAAATAAAGTCCTTTGAAGCTAATGCAAAAATAGCATCCAAAGAGGATGTAACGCTGTCAGATTTTTCTATCATTGTCAGAACAAATGTTGAGGCGACAGCTTTTGCAGGTATGCTTGGTGAAGTAGGAATACCATGCTCTTACAAAGAAAAAGTTGTAGCGTTTCACGAGAAGGCAGCTGTAAAGGATATGATTTCCTATCTGTCATTTATCCATGACGGTCAAAAAAGAAGTGATTTTTTAAGAATAATGAATAAGCCTGTCAGATATATTTCAAGAGCGGCTCTCGAAGGAAAAGAAAAGATAGAGGAAAAGGACTTGCTTCTATTTTATGCAAGGCAGTCAAAAATCAATATGACAACTACGGTTCAAAAGCTTTTTAGAGATCTTAAGCTTATGTCTAAGCTTAGTCCTAAAGGCGCTGTCCATTTCATAAGAGGATTTATGGGATATGATAAATATCTCAAGGATAAATTCTGCGCAAGTGCAAAGGTATTGGAGGGACATATGTCTGATCTTGATGAGTTTGAAAAGCTATGTGAAAATTTCAGAGATTATCAGGATTTAAAAGAATACATTGAAGAACTTGACAAAACTTTGGAAGTTATGAGGAATGTTAAGGTTTGTGATAAAAAAGGCGTAAGGGTTATGACTATGCATGCTTCAAAGGGGCTTGAATTTAAAAGAGTATATCTTCCTGACCTAAATGAGGGAATTGTTCCATCACGAAAAAGTATTACAAGCAGTGAAATAGAAGAGGAACGAAGAATGCTTTATGTTGCAATGACTAGGGCAAAAGAAGAGTTGCATCTTAGCTATGTAAAAGGTTCAAAAGAAAATCCCATGAGAATGTCCGGGTTTTTAAGGCCTATAAGAGATTTATTCAGGGATGGCAATATTGACGATATTTTGATAAAATAAAGTGAAATTTAGATTAAGAGGGGGACATTTATCATGAAAAGAAAATCCTTTTATAAAATCAGATTTCTTACAGGTGCTGTCATTTTGACCTTTGCTGTTACCGGTTGCGGTTCTTCATCAAATTATGCTTCAAAATCCGCAGAATCTGCAGGCAATTATGCTATGGAAGAAGCTGCAGACGGAGCTCTTTATGAGGCTGATTACGATATGGAAGTCGCGGAAGCTATGGAAGAATCGGGAAGTAGCAATGCCGAAACCGTTACGGAGGAGAAGGCTTCAAAGAAGAGCAACAGAAAACTCATAACAAATATGAGTATGACAACAGAGACCAAGGAATTTGATAAAACCATCGATTTTCTGAAGAACAGAACCGATGAGGTTGGTGGTTATGTTGAAAGCTTCAGCACTTCAAAGAGCAATTATTCGGACGAAAGAACAGCCAATATGACGCTTCGCATTCCTGAAGAAAAGCTCTCCGGATTTGTTAATGAGGTTGCAAAGGAGAGTAATATAGTCTCTCAGGATATGAACGTAACGGATGTTACGCTGACCTATGCAGATCTTGAAAGCCACAGAAATGCGCTCAGAGCTGAAGAGGAACAGCTTTTAACATTAATGGAGAGAGCTGATACAATAGAAGATATAATGTCTATCCAGGATAAGCTTACGGATGTTCGTTATCAGCTTGAGTCTATGGAATCACAGCTCAGAACCTATGATAATCAGATTAGCTACAGTACTCTAAGGGTGACAGTCAGAGAGGTTATTGACTATACTCCTGAACCCGTTAAAAATCCTACTTTCTTTGAGAGAGCAAGGGACGGATTTATCGAAAACTGCTACGATGTTGCTGATTTCTTTAAGGAACTGGCCCTGCTTATTATTACGCATCTGATCACTATAATAATTTTGGCTATTATAATAGTGATAATTATCATTCTTATCAGAAAGTCTGAAAAGAAGAGAAAAGAAAGACTTTCAAAGATGACGCCGGCAGAGAGGACTGCGCTACCGGGTATGGGAGCATATACCTACGGACCAAAGCCCGAGCAGGCAGATAATAATACTACCGACAAAACAGATAAAACTTCTGAAAATACAGACAATAATGAATCTGATAAATAAATAAAAAAATGAATTAATATTTATGAAATGCCCTTGGAAATTATAAATTCCAAGGGCATTTTTTTCTTATACTTTTTTAATAACTCATATTATTGTTATTGAATAACGCTAATGTTATGATGAAAAAAAGTAGTTATTGGTGGTAGTATGTAACCTGCGCATAATACGGAGATGTCTTTCAAATGCTCAGTGAGACCATAGCGGATTTTAGAAATGATGAAGAAAAATATTTTGAAATCTGCGAAAAAAATATAGTGAAAATAAACATGACGGTGCAAAGAAAGATGTCTATCGCACTTGTAGGCATCTATTTAATCATGCTTATAGTAGCAAAAGCGCTTCTGCAGGGTTTCAGACTACATGTAACCTATTATATTTTATTCATTATTCTCTTTTTGTTTTTTGTATCAAACCAGCAACTAAAAAACAGGGCATTAAGTCTAAGGTTGTGCAGGCTTGAATCGATATTTTTTTATGGGCTTTTATATGTGATGCTTATAGTAATTGACATTCTTCCCTATAAGGAGCAGCCGGCAGGACTTTTCCCCTTTTTTTTGATAATGTTTTCAACTATATATATAGACAAGCTAAGAGTTTACTTTGCTTTTGATCTGAGTTTGTGCATTGGCTTTGCTGTTTTTTGCTATTTCTGGAAGAGCAGATTGTATTTTTCCAGAGATATATTTGCGATAATAGCTTCTATGTTTGTTACGGCTATATGTACGTTTATATTGGTAAATCTGCGTATGAAAGAAGCTTTGAATAATGCAAGGCTCGAGGAACTCAGATTCAAGGCAGCGGAAGCTGAAGCTAATGCGATTGCTGCCAATGGAGCGAAAACTCAGTTTTTATCGCAGATGTCTCATGAAATCAGAACACCCATAAATGCCATAATCGGTATGGATGAGCTAATTTTACGAGAATATGATGATAATCAGCTGAAAAAGTATGCTCATAATATTAAATCAGCCAGTAATACACTGCTTACACTTATAAATGATGTTCTTGATTTTTCCAAAATCGAAGCCGGTAAAATGGAACTTTATAATGTGGAATATGATCTGGCTGACATGATTTCGGAACTTGTAAATATGGTTGAAGAAAGAGCAAAGAATAAAGGGCTGGAATTTAACACTATTGTAAACAGTCAGATTCCGCATCTTTTGTATGGAGATAATGTCAGACTTAAACAGGTTATTTTGAATATACTGACCAATGCAGTAAAGTACACCGAGCATGGGTCAATTGAATTCGCTGTCGACTATATTGATGGCGGGCATTTGGATAAAGACAGTTCAATAGGACTGAAAATATCTGTTTCCGATACCGGTATTGGTATTAGGGAAGAGGACATGCATAGGCTTTATGACCCTTTTGAAAGACTTGAAGAAACAAGAAACAGAAATATTGAAGGATCAGGTCTTGGAATGAGTATAGTTCAGAAATTCCTTAAACTTATGAATTCGGAACTATATGTAAAAAGTGAATATGGAAAAGGGTCAACCTTTTCCTTTGTAGTAGAACAGCAAATAAGAAGCTTTGAGCCAATAGGAGATTTCAAGGTAGCATACGATAAGATCATTGAGGATGACAGTAATTACAGAGAATTATTTACTGCTCCCGATGCGGATATTCTTGTTGTAGATGATAATGAGATCAATCTCGTGGTTACGAGAAACCTTCTGAAAGACACGATGATCAATATAGAAACTGCTTCAAGCGGTAAGGAAGCACTTTTGATGACAGCAAAAAAGAAATATGATCTTATGCTAATTGATCATAGAATGCCCGAAATGGACGGAATGGAGATGCTGTGGAGGCTAAAGAGTGATGAGAAGAATATCAACAGAGACACTCCCAGCATAGCACTTACTGCAAATGCTTTTTCCGGAGCCAGGGATGTTTATAGGAAATCAGGATTCCAGGATTATCTTTCAAAACCGATTATCGGAGATGCTCTTGAAAAAATGCTGATAAATTACCTGCCGGAAGACAAGGTTTATAAGAATGACAACGATTTAAAGAAAAAGAAGAAACCTCAAAAATACTCGAAGACCGGAGAAATAGGCGAGTCAAAGATAACAAATATTGAAGAACTGCGAGAAGATTATTTTGATGATAAAGAGCTCTATGAGGCGATCGGTATTATGATGGAGCGTGCAAACATACAAAAGTAGAGTTTGGAGGTTCTGGTGGACGCGAAAGTTTTAATAGTTGATGATTCTGAACTTGATAGATTTTTTATACGAAAACTCCTTGAATATCTGGGCGTTGATTCGGAAGAAGCCGATGGCGGGCGAGAATGCCTAAAAGCTGTTCGAAACAATGAGTATGCCCTCATTCTGATGGATTACCTTATGCCTACGATGAACGGAATACAGACGCTTTCTCAGATTCATGGCGGTATTGACAACAGAAATGAATCGACACCGACAGTAGCTCTGGTATCACCGGATGATCCAGAAGAAGGAAAAATGTGCCTGGAAGCAGGATTTTCAAATTATCTTGATAAGCCTGTTGATTTTAAACAGCTTATGGCAGTGCTAATAATGTATTTGCCTGATGCAATAAGAAATGATTTGAAACTTCCGGCGAACTCCAAGAAAGATGAAAAGCCGGAAGCTGCCCCCAAGAAGGAAGATAATTCAGGTACAAGCGACTTTATAAAGGCAATATCACAGATTCCTGAAATAGATTATAAAAAGGGAATATCACTTTGTGGTTCAGAGGAGGGATATTTTACCGCAGTTGGGATTTTTTATAATTCTATTGATGTCAAATCCGAAGAAATTGAGAACTATTACAAAAATGAAGATTATAAAAACTACACTATAAAGGTTCATGCTCTAAAAAGTTCAGCAAATATAGTCGGTGCACTTGCGCTGTGGTCGGATGCGAAGGATCTTGAAGAAGCGGGAAATAACAATAACATTGAAAAGATTAAAAATGATACTGAAAAACTTCTTTCTGACTACAGATCGTTTAAAGATAAATTGGCATTTCTGTCAACAGACACTGATGAAGAAAAGCCTCCGGTTGACGAGTCTGCTTTAAATGATGCTTATGCAGCTCTCTCGGAATTTATTGATGCAATGGATTTTGATCTTGCTGATATGGTTATAAAATCTATGAAAGATTTTAAATTACCGGATAAAGATGAGAAGATATTTGCTGAGATGGAAAAATTTCTAACCGGTCTTAACTGGGAAGATATGAAGAAGCTTTTAAACGAAAAATAAGTTTTTGAGATTCGGAGAATGCTATGGCAAAGAACGTGACTATCATAAGTTCAAATGAAACATTTATGGTAAAAGGGCTTATCATGAAGCTTAAAGATGTAGGTATTGAAGCTACTTTTTCTTCTGATAAGGTTGAGGATCTTAAAAAAAATGAGGAATCAGCTAATATTTTTATATATTATCTTGATGAGATTGTGCCTAAATCCCTTATTTATTTGAAGGATTTATGCCTTGAAACGCATAGGCAGGTGATTTTCATCAGCAATCCATTGGAATATGAAGAAGCTTTGCAGTATCTGCCGGAGTCTCATGTTCAGAACTTTTTCGAAAGACCGCTTCAGATGGATGAATTCATAGAGACCATGAATAAGTTCTTTATGGATGAGATGATGGAATCTCATAAGAAGAGCATATTGATTGTTGATGATGATGTAACTTATATGAGAACCATAAGAGACTGGCTTAAGGACTCCTACCGTGTTTCAATGGCGAACTCCGGAATTCAGGCAATAACATGGCTTGCAAAGAACAAAGCCGATCTTATTCTGCTCGATTATGAGATGCCTGTTACACCCGGACCTAAGGTTCTGGAGATGTTTAAAAGCGATATGAGCATTAAGGATATTCCGGTAATGTTCCTTACTGCAAAGGGAGATAAGGCCAGTATTGTCCGTGTGCTGGCATTAAAACCTGCGGATTATATTCTAAAGACAATTGATAAAGTTTCCCTGCATGCAAAGATAGACAATTATTTCAGATTAAATTAAAAAAAATTTTTATTTAGCTGTTAAGTTATTAAGTAAATCTTCCGATAAAAATATTGGAGTAGTATATCCATCTAGGTGACACGGAAGTCACGGATTCAAAGAGCAAAGGAGGGTTTCATATGAGTATGGTTAATGGCCTTGGTTCCAATATTGTGAACCAGCTAAGTGCTTATCAGCCTAAAAAACATGGGACAGAGAAGATGGAAAATGCAAAAAAACCGGATTCTCAAATTGGCGTGCAAAAAAATAAGGCTGCTTCGGAGACACATATCCAGGAAGGGGTTGAATTATCCGAAGGCGCCAAAAAACTTTTGGACGAACTCAAAGAAAAGTATGGCAATATGGACTTTTTTGTGTCAAACTATTCTTCAGATGAGGAAGCCGAGAGTATTATGTCTCGCGGAACAAAAGAGTACAGCGTACTGATTGAGCCTGAAATCTTAGAGCAGATGGCGGCAGATGAGGATGTCAAGAATAAATATATGGGCATCATAGATGAGTCGACAGGTAAGCTCGATGAGATGAAGGAGCAGCTTAAGGAGTCCGGCCAGGAAATTGATTCCATTGGTATGAAGATCGATGCTGAAGGTACAGTAAAGTTCTTTGCGAAGATCAGAGAGCAGAATGAGAAGTATCAGAAGCAGGTTGCCGCAGACAAGGAAGCAGCAAAGGCTGAGGAAGCAAAGGAAGCAAAACGTAAGGAACGAGATGAAGCGATGGACAAGCTTCGTGAGGGACAAGGGACCAAACCTTACGGAAAGAAGGAAGCTCCTTATGAGAAGGTTACTACAATATATGCTGACTCTGTAGACGAGCTTCTTGAGAAAATTAAAAATGTAGACTGGAGCCAGATTGAAGCTACACCCATCAAGGGCTTTGGCAACAAGATTGACTTTACGGTCTAAACGGAGGTGCACATGATCTTTTCAGAGATCGCTACAGAAATGAACACTAAAATTCAGAATGATGAGCAGATTACGGTTGACCTTGAACTTGATGAGGGCAAAACAGTTACCTGCGCGGTTCTGATCGTACTTACCGTAAATAAAAAGGATTATATAGTTCTTCTTCCGCTTGATGAACACGGACAGAATAATGACGGTAATGTATGGTTTTATGAATTTAAACAAGCATCGAAGGATGCTGAGCCTGAGCTTGGTTATATTGAGGATGACGATGAGTACGAAGCTGTGGCTGACGCATTTGACGAGTACCTCGATGATGTAGAGTTTGATGAGCTTATAGAGGCTGATCCTGAGGACTGAGAAGATCATAATACGAGATTGTTTTAAAATACGAGGCAGTATGGTTTATCCATACTGTCTCTTTTTTGATATTGAGACGTAATACAATTTACTTTCCTACATAACAGGCACAAATTGTGGTACAATATAGAGTCGTATAGTTGAAAAGGAAGAATGATGAAAGACAATCTGAAACAGGCAGCCTCCCGGCCTTATCCAATGGGAGTAAGCAGAACTTCAAAAGGAATACGTGTTTGCGCAGCATATAAGGGGAAAAAGGATTGCGGTATTGTCCTTTTCAGAAATAGTGATAAAAAGGGTACCAGAATTCTTTTTTCAGAAAACAGCAGATACGGTAAGGTCTTTTGCTCTGAAATAGTAGGCGAAACGGATGAGTTTACAGGATATATGCTCTATGAGAACGGAGAGCTATTTGTTGATCCGTATGCTTTTTATATTGACGGACTCGATAGATGGGGGAAAAATGTAGAGTCTGAAAATCTTCGCTGCAGGTTGGATGAGACTGAGTATGATTGGGGCCAGGATAAACCGCCACTTACAAAATACGAAGATTCCTTTGTTTATACGCTCCATGTAAGAGGTTATACCAAAGCGCCTTCAAGTGGTCTTGAGCTTAAGAAGCGCGGAACATACAAGGGGCTTATTGATAAGATTCCGTATATTAAGAGTCTTGGGGTAACGGCAGTTGAACTTATGCCTACTTACGAGATGAATGTTCTTGATATTCCAAAGCTCGGTAACGGCTCAAACAGCGGCAATATGCCGGAAGGATCATTTCTTAACGATAACAGAACCAGCGGAAAGATTGTTGTTTCAGATAACGGTTTAATACAAAAAGGCAATTCTGTTCGTCAGAAGATTAATTTCTGGGGATACAAAGAAGGCTATTATTTTGCTCCGAGAACTGCCTATGCCATGGATTCACAGAATGCAGATCTTGAATTCAAGGATATGGTCAGGATGATGCATAAAAACGGCATAGAAGTAATTATGCAGTTTTATTTTAATGACAATGCATCGGAAGATCTTGTATGCGGAGCGATAAGACACTGGGTATTTAATTATCATATCGACGGTGTTCATCTGAAGGGAAGTTATACGGCTCCCGGAATGGTATGTGCAGATCCCGCTTTATCTGATATAAAAATATGGTACTACGGTTTTGATTACGGCAGAATATATGGCGGTAAAGCTCCGGCTGTTCGTACACTTGGTGAGTTTAAACCGGATTTCATGTATGCATCCCGAAGATTTCTAAAGGGTGATGATAATTCACTGGGCGACTTCATAAAAGCAATGCTTAATAATAACGCAGAATCCGGCTGCATCAATTATATTTGTGACTATGAAGGCCTTCGTCTTGCAGATCTTGTGTCTTATGAACATAAAAGAAATGAGACAAACGGAGAAAACAACGGTGACGGTACCGACAATAACCTTAGCTGGAACTGCGGTATAGAAGGCAAAACCAGAAAAACGGCAATATTGGAGCTAAGAGCAAAGCAGATACGGAACGCTCTTACAATGCTCATGTTTTCACAAGGTACCCCGATGATTTTCGGTGGTGATGAATTCGGAAACTCCCAGGATGGTAATAATAATCCTTATTGCCAGGATAATGCTACAGGCTGGGTTGACTGGAGTCAGGCAGAAAAGGGTTTCAACCCGGGGATTACAGAATATCTGAAAGCTCTTGTAAAACTTAGATTCAAATATAAGATATTGCATGAATCCAAAGCATTTAAGCTTATGGATTATAAAGCCTGCGGATATCCTGATCTTTCATATCATGGGATAGAAGCCTGGAGACCGGACCTTTCAAACTACAGCCACAGCATAGGAATGCTTTATTGCGGACTTTATGAAAAAGCTGATAAAGAGCAGGATTTCTTTTATGTTGCTTACAATATGCATTGGAACCCGGTAACATTTGCTCTTCCAAAGCTTCCGGACGGCATGACCTGGCATGTTCTTGGTGACACTGATACGGCTTCAGACAATTTGAAGATGCATTCCGTTAAGGATCAAACTAAGATTGCATGCGCCGAAAGATCAGTAAAAATTCTTATTGGTGTTGGAAAACCGATTAAAAAGACAGTAAAAAGGCCGGTAAAACAAAATAAAAATGGAAAATAACGATAGAATTACATTTCGCGGTGCACTAATGCACTTTAAAACCATAACTAAACACAGACATATCGTTAGGCGTAACTGTTTTAAAATGGGGCTTTATTTTCAGGGACTTACTCATGATTTATCGAAGTATTCTCCCTCTGAGTTCTGGAATGGTGCAAGATATTATCAGGGAACTCGTTCTCCAAATACTAGAGAGCGTGAACTGTTTGGATACTCAAGAACCTGGCTTCATCACAAGGGCAGGAATAAGCATCATTTTGAGTACTGGATCGATTTTTTTAAAATGGGCGGTCCGGATAGCGACGGAATAGTTCCGTGTCCCATGCCCAATAAGTATGTTGCTGAGATGATTGCAGACAGAGTTGCGGCCTGCATGACCTACAGAGGTGCTGAGTATGATTCGTGGGATGCTTGGAAATACTATCAAAAAGAGAAACCGGTACTGAAAAAGCTCGTACATCCGGATACACTCAATAAACTTGAATTCTTCCTGGATATGCTTGGAAATCAGGGAGAAGCTGCGACTTTTAAATATATAAAGGAAATATTCCTTACAGGAAAAGATAAAGGTCGCTGGGAAAGAGAATTAGAGGAGAGTTTGAATTGAATAATATTTATGAACTTATAAAAAATAAACCGGAGGATCTGATAGAGAGATTCATCCGTTATACAAAAATTGATACCCAGTCTGATGAACATACAAATGTACATCCATCAACACCGGGGCAACACGATCTTGCAAAGCTTTTATATAATGAGCTTACTGAATTAGGTGCTTCTGACGTTTATTACGATCAGAAGTATTGCTATGTTTATGCAACAATTCCTGCTACAAACGGTAAAAAGGATGAATCTCCGATTATCGGATTTATTGCTCATATGGATACTTCTGATGCTGTAAGCGGCAAAGATGTAAAGGCTCGAATTGTAAAAGGATATGAAGGTGGCGACATAAAGCTTTCCGATGACGGAAAATATATTCTTTCTCCGAAGGATTTTCCTATTTTGACATCAAAAAAAGGAGAGGATCTGATAGTTACGGATGGAAGTACACTTCTTGGAGCTGACGATAAGGCCGGCATTGCCGAAATTATGACAATGGTCGAGACTCTTCTTAAAAATCCCGAGATACCTCACGGAGAGATAAAAATAGCATTTACACCCGATGAGGAAATAGGCGAAGGAACCGATAATTTTGATCTTGACAGGTTTGGGGCTCAGTTCGCCTATACGGTGGATGGCGGAGATCTTGGAACATTGGAATACGAGAATTTTAATGCTGCAGAGGTTGAACTAATTATAAACGGAAGAAGTGTTCATCCCGGTGATGCAAAGAATCGTATGCTAAACGCAACATTAATTGCATATGAATTCCAGTCAATGCTTCCGGTATCACAAAATCCCATGTATACAGAAGGAAGAGAAGGATTTTTCCATCTGACAATGATGAAAGGAACCTGCGAAAAAGCAGTTGTTTATTACATTGTACGTGATCATGACATGGCAAAATTTACGAAAAAGAAGGAACTTGTAAAAAGTATAGTGGATTTTCTCAATAATAAATATGGAGAAGGCACTGTAGAGCTTACTATGGAAGATTCATATTATAATATGATTGAGAAGATTAAGCCTCATATGCATTTGGTGGAAAATGCCAAGGCAGCTATGGAAGCTCTGGGAGTTGTTCCTGTAGAGGTGCCTATAAGAGGCGGTACCGACGGCGCAATGCTTTCTTATAAAGGCTTGCCCTGTCCTAATCTTTGTACAGGTGGGTATAACTACCATGGCCGATATGAGTTTGCAGTAGTAAGTGAAATGAGAAAAACTGTGGATATTATCCTTGAGATTTGCGGGATTTATGGAGATTTTAAGATTTGAAAAACGAAAATACATTACTTCATTCAGAAGCTGCCGGAAATGCCGGTGATGAAACAAAAAGACAGTTTGAATTTATGGAAAAGGTAAAGCAGAAGGTCGAAGAGCTTTCAAAGGAACTTGGAAGAAAGCCTACGGCCTGTGTTGTGACCTTTGGCTGTCAGATGAACGCGAGAGATTCCGAGAAGCTTATCGGAGTACTCACCAAAATCGGTTATGAACAAGTGGAATCGGAGGATGCTGATTTTGTTATCTATAACACCTGCACAGTTCGTGATAATGCGGATCAGAGAGTGTTCGGAAGACTTGGATATGTCGGCGGAATTAAGAAGAAAAAGCCATGGATGAAGATTGCGCTTTGCGGCTGTATGATGCAGGAGCAGGGAGCGATTGAGAAGATTCAAAAGAGCTACAGACATGTTGATCTGATTTTCGGTACTCATAACATTTTTAAGTTTGCCGAGCTCCTCAATACTATGTTTGAGTCCGACAGAATGATAATCGATATCTGGAAGGATACAGATCAGATAGTTGAGGATCTTCCCATTGTACGTAAGTACAAATTCAAATCCGGAATCAATATCATGTTTGGCTGCAATAATTTTTGCACCTACTGCATAGTTCCTTATGTTCGCGGCAGAGAGAGATCAAGAAATCCCAGAGATATTATAAGGGAGATTGAATATCTCGCTTCCGATGGAGTGAAGGAGATTATGCTTCTTGGACAAAACGTAAATTCTTACGGAAAAGGTCTTCCCGAAGGTGAGCAGATCAGTTTTGCCGAGTTACTTTCGGAGGTTTGTAAGGTTGATGGTATAGAGAGGGTTCGCTTTATGACATCACATCCAAAGGATCTTTCCGATGATCTTATCAAGGTTATTGCTGAAAATGAGAAGGTGGCAAGACATATACATCTGCCACTTCAATCCGGATCCGATGAAATATTAAAAAAGATGAACAGACACTATACAAAGGAGAGCTTCCTTTCTCTTGTAGATAAGATCAAGGCAGCTATACCCGATGTTTCAATTACAACTGATATTATTGTCGGTTTTCCCGGTGAAACTGACAGCGATGTAGATGAAACTATCGATGTTGTTAAAAAAGCGGCTTTTGATAATGCTTTTACATTTATTTATTCCAAGAGAACAGGTACTCCCGCTGCGGGATGGGAACAGGTACCGGAATCAGTCAGCAAGCCCAATTTTGACAGGCTGCTGAAGGTGGTTCAGGAGACAGCCAAAGAGCGTGCATCACGCTTTACAGGTCAGACGCATCGGGTTCTTGTTGAAGAGATCAACGAACAGGACTCTTCACTTGTCACAGGGCGTATGTCAAATAATACGCTGGTTCATTTCCCCGGAGATGAATCAATGATAGGTGAATTTCTGGATGTAGATCTTGAAGAATGCCATGGCTTTTATTACACAGGGAAAGTTCATGCATAAAAGCGAGCTTTGAAGTATATGGGAGAGAAAGTTGAAAATTGATTTTGAAAAACTAAGTCCTATGATGCAGAATTATATTCGCACCAAGGATGAATATAAAGACTGTATATTATTCTACAGACTTGGGGATTTTTATGAGATGTTCTTTGAGGATGCAAAAGTTGCATCCAAAGAGCTTGAACTTACACTTACGGGAAAAGCCTGCGGACTTGAGGAGAGAGCTCCCATGTGCGGAGTTCCTCATCATGCTGTAGACAGCTATTTGAGTAAGCTTGTAAACAGAGGATATAAGGTCGCAATATGCGAGCAGCTCGAGGATCCGAAGGAAGCAAAGGGTATCGTGAAAAGAGATGTAACAAGGGTTGTTACTCCCGGTACCAATCTTAATATGCAGGCTCTTGACGAATCAAAGAACAACTATCTGATGTGTGTTTTTTATTCGGATGATAAAAGTGGTATTGCTTTTGCCGATGTTACTACAGGAGATTTTTATCTTACCGAAGTGGATCAGCTTAAGGACATCCTTGATGAAATTCAGAAGTATCAACCCTCAGAGCTTATCTGTAATGATGCCTTTCTTGTAAGCGGGGTTGATATAGAGAACCTGAAGGACAGAAGTAATCTGGTAATCAATCCTCTAGATCCCAGATATTTTGATGAGGAAACGGATAAGCAGGTGCTTATGAAGCACTTTAAGGTGGGTTCTCTTTCAGGACTTGGAATCACGGATTTTCCCAGCGGCATATTATCCGCAGGGGCAATTTTGAAATATCTGACAGAGCTTCAAAAGGATGATCTTTCAAATATAATTCATATTTATCCTTATCTTACGAGTAAATACATGCTTCTTGATTCTTCTACAAGAAGAAATCTTGAGCTTATTGAAACAATGAGAGATAAGCAGAAGAGAGGAACGCTCCTTTGGGTTCTTGATAAGACCAAGACTGCTATGGGTGCTAGAATGCTGCGCAGCTTTATAGAGCAGCCTTTGATAGATGTTGAAGATATTATCGGAAGACAGAACGCTGTAGAAGCTTTGCTTAAAAATACGATTTCAAGGGATGAGCTTAGAGAGTATCTGGGTCCTATATATGATATGGAACGTCTGATGGCGAAGATAAATTACCATACCGCAAATCCCAGAGATCTTTTGGCGTTTAGAAATTCCCTCAAAATGCTACCCGCGATCAGGATTGTTCTTGAGGAATTGAAAGACACGGCTTCTCTTGCCGAAGTTTACGAGCAGATAGATGATCTGCAGGATATATATGAACTAATAGACAAGGCGATTATCGAAGAACCACCGCTTGCAATAAAAGAAGGTGGCATAATAAAAGACGGTTTTGACAGCGATATTGATCATTTCAGAAAAGCTAGTACAGAAGGTAAACAGTGGCTTTCTGATCTTGAGGCAAAAGAACGCGAAAAACTTGATATTAAAAATCTCAGAATAAAATACAGCAATGTTTTCGGGTATTCCTTTGAGGTCACTAATTCCTTTAAAGATAAGGTACCGGATTATTTTATAAGAAAGCAGACACTTACAAATTGTGAGAGATACACAACGCCTGAACTGAAAGAGCTTGAGGACACAATTTTAAATGCTCAGGATAAACTCAATAATCTTGAGTATGAGATGTTTTGTAAGATAAGAGATTCAATATCGCTTGAAATAGAGAGAATACAAAGTACAGCAAAGGGAATAGCTCTTCTTGATGTATATTGTTCCCTGGCTTATGTGGCTGAAAGAAATCATTATGTCAAGCCGGAGCTAAATGATAAAGGAACATTGAAGATTACGGGAGGAAGACATCCAGTAATCGAGCAGATGCTTGACAGAAGCGATCTGTTTATTTCGAACGATACATTTCTCGATGATAAAAAGCACGCTGTTGCGATAATTACCGGCCCCAATATGGCAGGTAAATCAACCTTTATGAGACAGACTGCTCTGATTGTGCTGATGGCCCAGATTGGAAGCTTTGTTCCTGCTGAGTCTGCGCAGATTGGTGTCGTGGACAGGATATTTACAAGAGTCGGTGCATCCGATGATCTTGGAAGCGGTCAGAGTACTTTTATGGTGGAGATGAATGAAGTTGCTAATATACTTAGAAATGCCACTTCAAAGTCACTTCTTATCCTTGATGAGATAGGAAGAGGTACTTCAACATATGATGGTTTGTCCATCGCCTGGGCTGTCATAGAGCATATAAGTAACAGGAAATTGCTTGGAGCCAGAACCTTATTTGCAACACATTATCACGAGCTTACAGAGCTTGAAGGAAAAATCGGCAATGTAAATAATTACTGCATCGCAGTAAAAGAAAAGGGCGATGACATTGTTTTCCTTCACAAGATTATAAAAGGCGGCGCTGATAAGAGCTATGGTATTCAGGTTGCCCGCCTTGCAGGTATCCCCGATATGGTAATAGACAGGGCAAAGGCTATTGCCGAAGAACTTTCCGACAATGATATAACGGATAAAGTTCAGGGGATTGAGATTAATCAAAAAAATGACAGAAGAAATACGGTAAAACATTATGATTCTGTTGACCTTTCTCAGATGTCACTTTTTGATACTGTTAAAGATGAAGATGTTATAAAGGAATTACAGGAGATTGATATTTCAAATCTTACGCCTATGGATGCCTTAAATACGTTATATAAGCTTCAAAACGAACTGAAAAACAGATGGAAAGGCTTTGCAGGAGACGTGACAAATGGCTAAAATTTTTGAGCTTGATCAGAATACCATAGACCAGATTGCAGCAGGAGAAGTTGTTGAAAGACCTTCAAGCGTAGTAAAAGAGCTTGTTGAAAATGCTATCGATTCAGGTGCTACGTCTATAACAGTGGAAATACATGACGGCGGAACCAAGATGATAAGGGTTACTGACAACGGATGTGGTATAGACAAAAGTGAAATAAGAAATGCTTTTAAGAGACATGCAACCAGTAAACTCATGAGCATTGATGATATTTACAGGCTGAAATCATTGGGATTTCGTGGTGAAGCTCTCTCGAGTATAGCTGCTGTTTCACAGACAGAGCTCATTACAAAAACTGAAAATGAGTTGATAGGCACAAGGTATTGTGTCAGCGGAGGCAATGAAGAATCTATTGAAGAGATCGGAGCTCCGACAGGTACTACTATTATTGTAAGGGATTTGTTTTTTAATACGCCTGCCAGAAAAAAATTCCTTAAAACAAATCAGACCGAAGGATCCTATGTGGGAGATCTTATGGAACATCTCGCTATGGACAATCCCTCGATTTCATTTCATTTTATAAATAACAGAGATGATAGGTTTACCACCTCGGGAAACGGCGACCTCAAGGAAATTATTTACAGGATATTCGGACGTGATGTGGCAATGTGTCTGGTGCCTATTTCCGTAACAGAAGGCGATTATACCATTGAAGGGTATCTGGGGGAGCCGGCCCTTAACAGATCAAACAGAAATTTTGAAAACTTTTTTGTAAACGGTAGATATATTAAAGACAAGATTATTTCCAAAGCTCTTGAGGAGGGCTATAAGGAATATCTTATGCAGCATAAGTTTCCTTTCTGTGTGGTTCATATTCGTATGCGCTCTGAACTTGTTGATGTGAATGTCCATCCTTCAAAAATGGAAGTGAGATTCAGCAATCAGCCGGCAGTATATGAGTTTATAAGAAAAAGCGTGGCGGTAACTCTTCATGAGCATGAGATGATTCCCGAAGTTTTACGTGATGAAAGGGAAGAAAAAGCTTCTGAAGCAAAAGCTGCAGCAACACCGGTTCCGAATAAAAATATTTCCGAAAAGAAAGCTGTTGAAGAAAAAGTTCCGGAGCCGTTTGAACAAAGCAGGTTATCTGAGGATAAAAAGCTCAAGGAGGATGAGCCCGTTTTTGCAGAGGGGATATCTCCCGAACCCGTTGTTATCGAAGATAATATGAAATCGCCTGTATGGACCAGGGTTTTTGGCGATCATACTCCGCCCAAATCTGAAGAAGACTCAAAAGCAGCAGGCCCCATTATAAAGAGCTCGGATGCAGTAATTGTTGAAAAAGGCATACAGCTTGATCTTTTTGATGAGAAGATACTGACCAAAGACAACAGGAATGAGTATACGATACTCGGTCAGATTTTTGATACATACTGGATAATTGCATTCAAGGATAAAATGTTTATTGTCGATCAGCATGCAGCTCATGAGAAGGTTAACTATGAGCGCATGATCAAGAGATATGAGAAGAAAGAGACAGTTTCTCAGCTTGTACAGCCGCCTATCATAGTATCACTCACAACGCAGGAGATAGATGTTTTTGAAAAGTATCATTCTTCTTTTGAAAAACTCGGATTTAATATAGAGCCCTTTGGTGGGCATGATTATGCGATCCGTGAGGTGCCTGTGGATATATATGGCTGCGAAAATGAGAAGGAGATGTTTACCGAGATACTTGATGAGCTCGCTACTGATAATAATCTTGACAGGACACCGGACGTAATTAATTACAAGATTGCGAGTATGGCATGTAAAGCTTCTGTAAAAGGAAATATGAAAATTTCCCGAATGGAGATGGAAAAGCTTATTGATGAGCTTTTGACACTTGATAATCCATATAACTGTCCGCATGGAAGACCAACGATTATTTCCATGAGCAAGTATGAGATTGAAAAGAAGTTTAAGAGAGTAGTTGATTGATGAAAAGACTTGTAATACTGACAGGTCCGACAGCTGTCGGCAAAACAAAAATATCTATAGAACTTGCCAAACAGCTGGGTGGCGAGATCATATCCGCGGATTCCATGCAGGTTTATAAGGATATGAACATCGGTACGGATAAGATATCAAAAGAGGCAATGCAGGGGATTCCTCATCATCTTATAGATTTTCTTGATCCTGCAGAGGATTTCAATGTTTTTGAATTTCAGAAGCTTGCAAAAGAAGCTATAGAGGATATCACAAACAGAGGAAAGCTTCCGATAATTGTTGGAGGTACGGGGTTTTATATTCAGTCTGTTCTTTATGATATCGATTTTTCCAATAATCATGATAGTGATGAGCTAAAGGCGTTTAAGCAGGAGCTGTCTGAATTGGCCCAGGCACCCGAAGGGGTTCATAAACTCTATGAAATGTTAAAGGAAACAGACCCCGAATATGCCAAAGATCTTCATGAGAATAATGTGAAACGCGTTATGAGAGCACTTTGTTTTAATAAGGAAACAGGTATGAAAATCTCCGAACATAACGAAGATCAAAGAGCCAAATCATCACCTTATGATTTTTTCTATTTTGTTCTTACTGACGATAGGGAGATTCTCTATGACAGAATTGAAAAGAGAATCGATAAGATGATGGAAGAAGGTCTTATAGATGAGGTGAAAGCGCTTAAGGAGAAAAATATAGACAGAAAAGCCACATCTATGCAGGCACTTGGTTATAGAGAAATCCTTTCATATCTTGACAATGAGGTTACAAAAGAACGTGCGGTAGAACTATTAAAGCGAAATACAAGACATTTTGCAAAGAGACAGTTGACCTGGTTTAGACGTGAAAAAGATGTATCCTGGGTTGACAAATCCGAGTTTAGGCGCGATGATATGGAAATTGCCAGTGAATTAGTTAGAAGGATTAAAGAAAGATGGAACATATAAATTTGAAAAGTATGTATGAAAGCATGGGCATCCCTTCGGATGTCTATGATTTTTGCGATAAAATCTGGAATGATTTAAAGCCTCGCTTTGAAAAGATCAGGGAAGTATCTGATTTTAATCAGGCTAAGGTTTTGAAAGCAATGCAGGATAATAAGGTTTCGGAAGCCTGTCTCCTCGGAACGACAGGTTACGGCTATAATGACATTGGAAGAGATAAGCTTGAAGCTGTATATGCATCGGTTTTCCATACAGAGGATGCTCTGGTAAGACCGCAGATTACATGCGGAACCCATGCGCTTGCTCTTGCACTAATGAGTAACCTTCGTCCGGGCGATGAGCTTTTGTCTCCTGTTGGAAAACCTTACGATACTCTGGAAGAGGTTATAGGCATACGTCCGTCAAAAGGATCTCTTGCAGAATATGGAGTAAGTTACAGCCAGGTTGACCTTTTGCCTGATGGATCATTCGATTTTGATGGGATAAAAAAAGCCATTAATGAAAAAACTAAGCTTGTAACTATTCAGAGAAGTAAGGGATATCAGACAAGACCGACACTTTCTGTTGAAAGAATCGGTGAGCTTATCAGCTTCATAAAAGACATAAAAAAAGATGTTATATGCATGGTTGATAATTGCTATGGTGAATTTGTGGAAACGATTGAGCCAACGGATGTAGGTGCAGATATGATTGTCGGATCACTTATTAAGAATCCGGGCGGCGGACTTGCTCCGATAGGAGGCTATATAGCAGGAAAGAGCGAATGCGTTGAAAATGCCGCATACAGACTTACTTCTCCGGGCCTTGGCAAGGAGGTTGGAGCTTCTCTTGGCATACTTCCACAGTTCTACCAGGGATTGTTCCTTGCACCGAATGTTACTGCAAATGCTCTTATGGGTGCTATTTTTGCGGCAAACATTTATGAAAAGCTTGGTTTTTCAGTTCTACCGAATAGTACTGAAGAGCGCTATGACATAATTCAGGCAATTACATTTGGAAAACCCGAACTGCTTACCTCTTTCTGTGAGGGAATACAGGCTGCAGCGCCGGTAGATTCATATGTTACACCGGAGCCCTGGGATATGCCCGGTTATGATTCACAGGTAATAATGGCTGCAGGTGCTTTTGTTTCCGGCAGTTCAATTGAGCTTTCGGCTGATGGACCGCTTCGTGAACCCTACAGTGTATATTTTCAGGGTGGACTCACCTGGCAACATGTCAAATACGGCATTATGAAGACTTTGGCGGTCATGTATGAGAAGGGACTTGTCAAAATCTGAAAAATACTACATTTTATAGAAGCAACGTTGTTGCTCACTTCTCAAATTGTGGTATAATCATTTGAGGTCTGATTATTTTTCATATTAATGTGCCCGAAGAAGCATTGGTATGAAATAATGGATAATAAAAAATCAATAAGTAAAATGCTGAATGAAGATGACGGTATTAAAAGTATGCTTCCATATGAGAGATTTCTGGAAAAAGGTCCGGAATCACTTACGGATGCAGAGCTTTTGGCGATAATTATCAGAACCGGCACTTCACAGCGAACACCAATGGAAATTGGCAATTATGTGCTCTCAATGTGTGAGAAGTACGGGAAAGGGATTTCGGGAATAAGATATCTGACCATGAAGGACCTCTTGCAGATCCCGGGAATAGGTCATGTTAAAGCTGTAAAGCTTATGTGTATTGCTGAGATTTCAAACAGAATTGCCAGGAGCAAGGCGAAGATGCGCCTTGATTTTAACGATCCGGGAACTGTGGCCGGTTATTATATGGAAAAAATGTGTAACTTCAGACGTGAACATTCAGTAGTAGCCTGTCTCAATAACCAGAATGAACTCATTTGTGAGTTTGAACTCTCGGTTGGTACGGTTAATTCCGCGCCGCTGTCACCAAGAGAAGTCTTTATATACGCAATCAAAAATAATGCGGTTAAGATTATTCTTTTGCATAATCATCCGGGAGGGGATCCGACTCCTTCATATTCGGATATTAAGCTTACGGAAGAGTTAAAAGAAGCAGGTATCCTTTTGGATATTAAGCTTTTGGATCATATTATTATCGGTGATCACACATATTTCAGTTTTACAGAAAATAATGTTATGTAATTTAGGAGGCTTATATTTTGGGCAACAATACTTTTGGTATCGATCTTGGAACAAGCAATATCAAAATCTACAATAAGGCAACAGATGCTGTAACTGTAGAGAAGAATCTTATTGCAGTTGAGAATAAGACATCAATTCTTGCTTACGGTGATTCTGCATATGATATGTATGAGAAGGCACCGAGTAATATTAAGATTTCTTATCCTTTAAGTAACGGTGTTATTGCTGACATTGAACACATGAAGACTCTTGTAAAGCTCTTTATCACTGATCAGATGAAGGGTGCACTTAAGCCTGTAGATGTTTATATAGCTGTTCCTAAGGATGTGACAGAAGTAGAAAGACGTGCTTTTCATGACCTTATAAGAGAGTCAGGTGTAAAAGCCAAGAAGATCATGATGGTTAAAAAGCCTGTGGCAGACGGACTCGGAATGGGTGTTGATGTCATGAATTCACAGGGTGTACTTGTAGTTAATGTAGGCTATGATACAACCGAGATTTCCATCCTTTCACTTAAGGGCATTGTTATCAGTAAGCTGATCAAGGTTGGCGGTAAGAAATTTGACGATGCCATCAGAAATGTAATCCGTAAAGAGTTCTCACTTATTATCGGTGAGAAGACTTCAGAAAATATAAAGATGTCACTTAAGGATCTTGAGAAGGCAGGTGAAGATGCAGTAGTTTACGGAAGAGATATCGTAACAGGCCTTCCGGTTGAGAGATCAATTCCTACAGATCTTTTAGATCAGTCACTGATTGAGAGCTTTGATCAGATTCTTGACAATATTAAGGCTACACTTGAGCGCACGCCTCCGGAGCTTGCCGCAGATATCTTCAAGAACGGCTTATATCTTACAGGTGGTGCTTCACAGGTATGCCACCTTGCACAGAGACTGTCAAACGGTGTCGGACTTAATGTAAACCTTGCGGAGAATCCGCTCAGTTCCGTTGCCATAGGTCTCGGTAAGATTATTAAGGATGATCAGTATAAGGCTCTTGCTTACTCAGTTGAAGAGGATGTATAAATGAGTCCTATCATTAAAAGAGGGGGAGATAAATTTACACTTCCAAGTAAATATCTCCTCTTTATTTTAACAATTTTATGTGTTGGACTTATCATAATTACGTTCAATACTAATGTTTTTAATCGTTCAGTTAACTCCTTTGCCGGAACAGCTGTTATTCCTTTTCAAAAAGGTATTACTACTGTAGGCGTCTGGATGAAGAGTACTGCTGACAATCTTGAAAGTATACGAGCTCTTCAGAAGGAAAACCAGGATCTGAAATCCCAGATCGAGCAGCTTACAATTGAGAATACCCATCTTGAGCAGGATAAATATGAACTGATAAAGCTGCGCGAATTGTATGAACTTGATGCACAGTATTCCGATTATAAAAAAATCGGAGCAAGAATAATAGCTAAGGATGCCGGCAACTGGTATCATTCCTTTGTTATTGATAAGGGATCTGATGTAGGCGTTGAAGTTGACATGAATGTAATTGCCGGCGGCGGTCTAGTCGGTAGAGTTACCGATGTTGGTCCTGACTGGGCTAAGGTTCAGACCATTATTGCTGATAATTCTTCTGTCAGTTGTACGGTTCTTTCGGCATCTGAAAATCTTATCGCTACAGGAGACCTTGAGTTATATAACGAAGGTCAGATTGCTTTTTCCAAGCTTGTTGACGAGGCTGACAAGGTCAGTGTCGGTGATAAGGTAGTTACTTCAAATATCAGTGATAAATACCTGCCCGGAGTTTTGGTCGGATATATCTCTACAATAGAAGAAGATTCAAATAATCTGACAAAATCCGGTAAGATTACGCCGGTAGTTCAATTTGAATACATGAATGAAGTTCTTGTTGTCATGGAACTGAAAAATACCGGGGAATAATATTGTTTTTATGCGAAGATTATTATTTATTTTTTTATCTATTTTAATAAGCTTCATAATGCAGACAACCGTATTCAGGGTGTTGGATTTCAGCGGAATTGTACCTAATCTGATGATCATCCTGACTTCCTCTTATGCTTTCATGCGTGGGGATAAGAGTGGAATGGTTGTTGGTATGTTCTGTGGATTGTTGGTGGATATTTTCTTTGGTACCTATCTGGGCTTTTATGCTCTTATCTATATGTATATAGGTTTTATTATCGGGAAATTCAATAAGATTTTTTTCCCCGAAAATATTCTCCTTCCTTTGGCACTAATAGTTTCTTCGGACTTTTTGTTCGGATTTATCTGTTACGTGCTTCTGTTTATGTTCAGAAACAAATTCAATATTACATATTACACAATAAACGTGATTTTGCCCGAGGTTGTATATACAGCTTTGGTGGCAGTATTTATTTATCCTGTTCTTATCAAGATAAATTCCTATCTGGAAGATATTGAACAAAGGAGCGCAAAGAAATTTGTTTAGTAAGATAAAGGAAGTTTTTGTCAATTTCATAACGTCACGTCTTGTCATGATATCGGCCCTGATGATACTTGCGTCTGCAGGGCTTATTTACAGACTTTTCTTTTTGCAAATCGTAAAAGGTGAAACCTACCAGGATTCATTTCAGTTAAAGATTATGAAAGAAAAGTCTATTTCTGCGGCCAGAGGTAATATCTACGACCGAAACGGCAATCTTCTTGCATATAATCAGCTTTCAAATTCTGTTATGATCGAGGATGTATATGAATCGGGTTCAGGTAAAAACGCTGCAATCAATGAGACGATAAATAAGACAATCGATATCGTCGAAAAAGACGGTGATACCGTTGATACTGATTTCAATATTCAACTGAGCAGTTCAAATAATTTTGAGTTTACTGTAGAAGATAAGGCTCTGCTACGTTTTCTTGCTGATGTGTACGGCAGAACAAGCACAAATGATTTAAAATACGAAGAAAGGTCCAAGACAGCAAGTGAGGTAGTGGACGATCTTTGTACTAAATTCGGTATAGGTGATTATTCTGAACCTGGAAATAAGAAGAGTTTTGTTCCCGGAATGGGTTATACCAAAGACAGGATGCTCAAGGTTATAGTCGTAAGATATAAGATGTACTCTAATAGCTATCAGAAGTATATTAATACGACCATTGCAACGAGTGTCAGCGATAAGACAGTTGCGGATATCATGGAGAATGCAAATATCCTTGAGGGTGTATCCATTGAAGAAAATACAGCCCGTGTATATGTTGATTCTGAGTATTTTTCTCAGATTATCGGTTATACCGGAAAGGTTTCCGACACTGAACTTGCTGAATTACAGGCTGTAAATCCGTCTTATAATTCAAATGACACAGTCGGTAAATCAGGAATTGAGCAGTCAATGGAACATGTACTGCAGGGTACAAAGGGTAGTGAGACAGTATATGTAGATAACACAGGTAAGGTTATAGAAACCAGTAGTTATATAGATTCGACTGCAGGAAGTGATGTATATCTGACCATTGATAAAGATCTGCAGGAAGCATGCTACAACATAATCGAGCAATCGCTTGCCGGCATTTTGATTTCCAAGATTCAAAATATCAAATTCTTTACTATGGGTGAAAATCAAAAGGCCAGTGAAATACAGATACCGATATATGATGTATATTTTGCGCTTTTTGATAACCATGTAATTAATTTAAAGCATATGGAAAGCTCTGAAGCCGGGCCTTCAGAGATGTTAGTTCATGAGAGCTTTTTGACCAAAAAAAAGCAGGTAAACGAAGGCCTAAGAAGTGAGTTTACGGAACTGAACACTCCGTATAATCAGCTTACGAAGGAGTATCAGGTTTACATGAGTTATATAGCAAATAAGCTATATAATAATGGGGTTATTGATTCCGAAAAGGTCGATAAGGAAGATAAAACTTATGTAGCATGGACTACAGAAGAAACAATTTCGCTTTCGGATTATATCAGATACTGCATTTCAGCAAACTGGATCGATGTAACGGTTCTTGATCTTGAGAGCCAGTATGTGGATTCGCAGGAGATCTTTAACACTATTGTAGAATATATTTTCAATGATATTTCTGAGGATGATGAGTTTAATAAAAAGCTTTACAAGTATCTTCTTCAGGATGATCTGATAAGCGGAAATGCTGTTTGCAATATACTGCTTGAGCAGGGAGTAGTAGAGCTACCTGAAGAAGAGCTTTCGCAGTGGCTTGCGGGCTCAGAATCTCCGTATACTTTTATGGTAAACAGAATATCAAACCTGGATATTACTCCCGCACAGCTGGCACTTGATCCATGTACCGGATCAATGGTTGTTACGGATGTTAATAACGGAGATGTTTTGGCTCTTGTGTCATATCCCGGATATGATAATAATAAAATGGCTAACGGCGTTGATTCAGAGTATTACGCAAAGCTTAGAAGCGATCAGTCTTCACCGCTTCTTAATTATGCAACGATGCAAAGAACCGCGCCCGGTTCTACCTTTAAGATGGTATCGGCAACGGCAGGTCTGATGGAGGGAGTCATAGATTTAGGCTCCACAATCACCTGTACCGGTGTATTTGATAAGCTTGATAATACAAATCCCGCACACTGCTGGATTTATCCGGCATCACACGGGTCACTCGATGTTACCGGAGGAATAAGAAATTCCTGCAACGCTTTCTTTTTTGAGGTCGGTTACAGACTTAGTCTTGTGGGCGAAAACTATAAATCCGAAGTGGGTCTTGAAAAGCTTGCTAAATATGCAGATCTCTATGGTTTAAGTGAGACTACCGGCATTGAGATTACTGAATATGATCCGATTGTTTCCGACATTGACTCGACTCGTTCCGCAATCGGTCAGGGTACCAACTCATTTACAACAGTAGGTCTTGCAAGATATATAACCGCTGTTGCCAATAGCGGTACATGTTATAACCTTACTCTGGTTAAGAAGACTTCTGATTCAAACGGAAATCTTCTTGAAGAGCATGGAGCGACTGTAAGAAATCATATAGATATGGATTCTTCTTTCTGGAATGCCATACACATGGGCATGCGTCAGGTTGTAGAGGACAAGCCTTATTTTGATGATCTGGCAGTAAATGTTGCAGGTAAGACGGGTACTGCCGAGGAATCAAAGAAACGAGCAAACCATGCACTTTTTGTATGCTATGCTCCTTATGAGAAGCCTGAAATATCCATAGCTACCAGAATAGCTTTCGGATATTCTTCAAGTTATGCCGCTCAGATAACCAAGAAGGCTCTTGCATATTACTTCGGGCTTGCACAGCCGGAAGAGGTGCAGAGCGGAACAGCGCAAGAATTGCAAGGTGGAGAAGCAAATGCGGACTGAGACATTTTTGGAAAAACTAAAAAGCTATCATATATTTGATTATGATTTTAAGCTTGTTATGATGCTTATAGCACTTTCCTGCATAGGCGTAATGGCTGTGGGAAGTGCGGATCCATCTTATAAAAAGAAGCAGATTGTGGGTATAGTTTTGGGGGTATTTATGATGATTTTCATATCCCTGCTTGATTACATTTTTATTTGTAAGTTTTATGCAATTTACTATATCCTGAATCTGGTTGTTTTATCACTGGTGTTTACACCTTTGAGCCATTCAGTAAAAGGTGCTACAAGATGGATTACTGTACTTGGAGTACAGTTTCAGCCCTCTGAAGCATCCAAAATATTATTGATTTTATTTTTTTCAGCGTTCATAATGAAATATAAGGATAAAGTCAAAAAGATATACTTTATTTTTATTTGTCTTGGGCTTTTGGCACCGCCGCTTATCATGATTGTACTGCAGCCTGATCTTTCCACGACAATTATGTTAACAGTTATTATTTGTTGCATATTGTTCTCAGCCGGCATAAATATAAAATTTGTGATAACGGTTCTTGCTATTTCAATTCCGACAGCCTTACTTGTTATTTTTGATGCGCTTGCGGATAAGAGTGTGATTTTGCGTGATTATCAGCAAAGGCGTGTTTTGGCGTGGCTTCATCCGGAAGATTTTGCTTCATCGGATGCTTATCAGACCCTTAATTCTATTATGGCTATAGGCTCCGGTCAGCTATTAGGAAAAGGTTACAACACAAACGAGATTAGTTCTGTTTTGAACGGCGGTTTCGTTTCCGAGTCTCAGACGGACTTTATTTTTACTGTAGTCGGAGAAGAATTCGGGTTTATAGGTGGATGTGCGGTTATTGTTTTGATTCTTCTTATTGCTCTTGAATGCATGGTTATAGCTGGTAGAGCAAAGGATCTAACAGGGCAGCTTATAGCTACAGGTATGGGGGCCTGGATAGGATTTCAGGGATTTCTTAATATTGGTGTTGCTACAGGAGCACTACCGAATACAGGAATTCCGCTGCCTTTTGTCAGCGCAGGACTAACATCTATTGTCAGCTGCTTTGCGGGTATGGGGTTTGTACTTAATGTACGACTGCAAGGCAAAAAATACTTTTAAGTTGGGGAAGGGGATTACCAATGAATATTGCTTTTATAGCTCATGATGCAAAAAAGAAATTAATGCAGAACTTCTGTATTGCTTACAGAGGTATTTTATCCAAGCATGATCTTTATGCGACTGGAACTACGGGAAGACTTATTGAAGAGGTCACAAATCTGAATATACACAAATATCTGGCAGGACATCTTGGCGGATCTCAGCAGATTGGCGCTGCAATTGAAGCAAACGAGATAGATCTTGTTGTTTTCCTTCGTGATCCTCTTACACAGAAGGTTCATGAGCCTGATGTAAATAATGTAATGAGATTATGTGATATGCATAATATTCCGATTGCAACAAACCTTGCTACAGCTGAATTATTAATCAAATCTTTGGACAGAGGAGATCTTGAGTGGCGTGAGATGTATAAATAAATTGAAGAGACATTTTAGCATGCTTTGTATTGCGCTTGTTTTTTCTGTTTTTTTATGCGGTTGTGCTGACAAAGAGTATGCTTTTCCATATAAAATTGCATCAACTGAGTATAATGAATTCGGAGTTGTTGTCATGAAGAGCTTTGCCGCTGATCTCTGTGTCGCAAACGGAGATATTGGTGATTCGCTTACATTAAGCGATAATACCTGCTGCGGTCTTTTTGATTTGAACAATAAAAAGACTTTGTATTGCAAAAATGCACAGCTTCAGATTGATCCTGCATCACTGACAAAGGTGATGACTGCGATAGTTGCTCTTAAAAACGGTTCTCTTGATCAACTTTTAATTGCTGATTCTGATGTATATGTAACTGAGGATGGCGCTCAAAAGGTTAACCTTAAAGAAGGTGATTCCATGACTTTGGAGCAGGCTCTTCATTTACTTCTTATTTATTCGGCAAATGATATAGCGATGCTCATTGCAAAGAATATCTCCGGCAGCGTGGATGCTTTTGTTGAACAGATGAATGCCGAGGCTAAGGCAATCGGTGCAACTCATACTCATTTTATGAATCCCAACGGATTAACTGCCGATGATCATTATACATGTGTATATGACATGTATCTTATGTTCAATGAAGCATTAAAGTACGACAAATTTAATGAAATTATCAGAATGTCGGCATATTCTACGCAGTACAACCAGGCTTCCGGTGATCTCAAGGATATTGAGGTAAAAAATACGAACGGCTATATCAACGGTAATTATGAGATGCCTGCCGGAATTACTGTTCTTGGGGGAAAGACAGGAACTACAAATGCCGCGGGTCATTGCCTGATTCAGCTTGCTTCGGATACCTCCGGAAATAATTATATTGCTGTAATTATGCGTGCAGAGGACACCGAAACACTTTATCGTGAAATGTCTGATTTGTTATTGCAGATAACGGGTGCGTAAATTATAATATTATTATTAAAAGAGATAAGCGTTTTAGATAATACCTAAAGCGGTAAAATCGAACATTTCCGAGCCTTATCTCAAAAAAAATAACACACACTGGAGGGTATGGATATGGTTCAATTAATTGTTGGGAATAAGGGAAAGGGCAAGACAAAATGCCTGTTGAACAAGGTCAATACCGAGGTTAAGAACATTTTAGGTAATGTTGTATTTCTTGACAGAAATACAAAGCACATGTTTGAACTTAACAACAAAGTTCGCCTTATTGTAGTTCCGGAATTTATGATTGAGAATTCAGACGAATTTATCGGTTTCGTCAGCGGCGTGATTTCACAGGATCACGATCTTCAGCAAATGTATTTTGATGGTTTCCTCAACATTGCTTGTCTTGAAGGAAAAGATATCACCCCTACAATTGAAAAGCTCGAGCGTTTGAGTGAGAAATTCAATGTTGATTTCGTACTCAGTGTTTCAATGGATGAATCTGAGCTTCCTGAAAGTGTAAAATCAAAGGTTGCAATGGCGCTCTGATTATAAATTTAGAATAGGATATCGATAAGTCGCGGCATTGTCGCGACTTATCTTTAGTTTAAAATATGGTAAAAAAGAAGAAGAACAAGATAACACGATATCCTTCTTTTCTGCATATAAATGTCGGGATTATATTCTTTGCATTTATGATGGTATATGTTGTTATCTGTGTTTTCAGTTATTTCAGTAAAAAGCATATTGTCGGATATGAAGTAAGAGAAGGCTCTCTTTCCTCAAATAATATCTACGAAGCTGTAGCACTTCGGCAGGAAAAGGTTGTTGAAGCATCGAATGCAGGTTATGTAAATTATTTTGCTACAGAGGGTCAAAGGGTTGCAGTTGGAAATCTTGTATACACAGTTGATGAATCGGGCGACCTTCTTGAGTACCTTAAAACTCAGGGTACTGAGCAGGCAGCACTTTCCGATGATGATTTAAGTGAACTTCGTTCTCAGATAGTCAGCTATAGTGAGGACTTTGATCCAAGATCATTTTCCACTGTGTATGATTTTAAGAGTAGCCTTGATGGTACCGTTCAAAAGCTGGCTAGTGCCAGTGTTCTTCAAAGTATTGAATCACTTAGCGGAAATGCATCGGCCTTGAATAGTATTAATTACTGCTATTCATCGGATACCGGAATAGTTCAGTATTATATTGATGGCTATGAAAATATTGGGCTTGCAGATCTAAGTAAGGACCTTATGGATAGCACGAAATATGAGAGAAAGCAGCTAATAAGTAATTCTCTTGTCGGTGTTGGGGATCCTGCTTTTAAGCTTTCGACAAATGAAGACTGGATGATAGCTATCAATGAGAATGACCTGGATAAGGTAAAGGCTCTCGCGGAAAGAGAATATGTTAAGGTCAGATTTTTAAAAAATCAGGATGAAGTGTGGGGGAAGGTATCCTATGTAACAAATGATGCAGGTGACACTTTTGTCGGACTTTCATTCACAAACTCGATGATTACTTTTTCAAAAGACAGATTCCTTAATGTTGAGCTGATTACGGAAGAGGAAAAAGGACTTAAAATTCCAAATTCATCAATAGCAGAAAAAAGCTTTTTTGTTATACCGAAGGAATATGTATCCAAAGGTGTTAATAATACTTCGACTGTACTGAGAGATAAGTATGATGAAAACGGTAAGGAATCACCTGAAGTTATAGAGATTGAACTCTATAATGAGAATGATGAAGCTTATTATGTTGATGACGATGTACTTAGAGCCGGAGATTTACTCATTAAGTCGGATTCTCAGGAGAAGTTTACTATCAGTACAAAGGACACGCTTGTTGGCGTATATAATATCAATAAAGGTTATGCTGATTTCAGACAGATAAGTATACTTTATCAAAATGAGGAATATGCTATCGTAAAATCAAATACAAATTATGGATTAAACGTTTATGATTATATTGTTCTGGATGCCTCGACAGTTAAAGGAGACGTTAAGAACCTTGACACTTCGAGCGAAAACTAGCATAATATAATAGTTGTATATATGTATCTATTAATAGGTAATAATTATACCAAATTAGTTACATAGAATTATTTGGGGATTAGGAGTATATCACATGAGTGTAATGGATAAGTTTTTGTCAGCTATGAAGCTGAATGGGGATGATGAAAGTGGTTACTACGATCAGGATGATGATGCTTATTATGATAGCCCGATAGAGCCTATACATAAAGCTAGCTCTTTAGGTAAAGATGATCCTTCAATCGAGATAAATGAGGAGAGACTTACAAAGAAACCTGTTGCTGCACCAAGACCTGTTCCATCAAGAAACAGAGGTGTTGGCGGCATGGAGGTATGTGTTGTTAAACCCACCTCTATAGAGGATGCACGTGAGATTACAGAGACCCTCCTTAATAATCGTACTGTTGTACTTAACCTTGAGGGAATAGATGTTGAACTTGCGCAGAGAATTATTGATTTTACTTCAGGTTCTTGTTTTGCAATAAACGGTAATCTTCAGAAGATTTCCAGATATATATTTATTGTTACACCTGCAAGTGTAGATATATCGGGTGATTTTCAGGATATATTAGGTGGAGCTTATGAGGGCTCACTTGGTAGCATCGGACCTCAGCAGATGTAATTTTATAAATGATTTTTTGAGGCAGAAGCTTTTTGCTTCTGCCTTTTTGTGAGGACTTAAGTATGTCAGAAGTTTTGAATGTACAATATAATAATGAACCATGTTATGACATAGTTTTGGATGACAGCTTTGAAGGATTGGCTGAACGAATATCAGGGCTTGGTTTTTCCGGAAGAAAGATTGCTATAATAACTGATACAAATGTTGAGAAGCTATATGCAGAACAGATAAAGGAGTGCCTGGAGACAGTTTCTCCTACAACAGTTGTATATGCCATTCCGGCAGGTGAAGAGAACAAAAATCTTTCAGAGATTGAAAAAATATATCAGGTACTTATTGATAACCATTTTGACAGGCATGATCTTATAGTTGCCCTTGGAGGCGGTGTTGTAGGCGATATGGTCGGATACACTGCTGCAACGTATCTCAGGGGTATTGCGTTTATCCAGATTCCTACAACGCTTCTTGCTCAGACGGACAGTAGCATAGGCGGTAAGACAGGAGTTGATTTTAAAGGCTATAAAAATATGGTGGGCGCTTTCTATATGCCTAAACTTGTATATATGAACGTCAGCGTTCTTAATTCTTTACCCGGTGAGCAGTTTGCTTCGGGATTTGCAGAGGTTATGAAGCATGGTCTGATAAAAGACTCCGATTTCTACATGTGGTTAATAGATAACATGTATGAGATAGAGGAAAAAGATCCTGAAACGCTCATGTCTATGATCAAAAAGAGCTGTTCAATTAAGAGAGCTGTGGTTGAAAAAGACCCTACTGAAAAAGGTGATAGAGCACTTCTTAATTTTGGACATACAATTGGCCATGCTATAGAAAAATATAAGGACTTTACACTTTTTCATGGAGAATGCGTAGCACTTGGCTGTGTGGCTGCAGCTTTTATTTCCTGGAAGAGGCAGATGCTTTCGATGGAAGAGTATTATGAGATAAGAGACATGTTTGTTCCGTTTGGACTCCCCATTTCAGTAACTGATATTGATGCTGAAAAAGTTATTGAACTCATGCATTCTGATAAAAAAGCAGATGGAAATACAATTAAATTTATCCTTTTAAAAAAAGTTGGAAAAGCTGTCATTGATCCATCTGTTACAGATGATGAGGTTAGAGAAGCATTAAAGGAAATTACCTGGACGGACGACTTTGAATAATATTTGGAGCATTTTATGAATAAGATTACTACAAGAAAAAAAATATGCCTTATTGTTGATTTGATATCAATGATTCTTCTTGTTGCACTTGACCAGTTTACGAAATTTCTTGCGGTCGAAAAGTTGCAGGGGAAGGAATCCTTTGTAATTATAAAAGGGGTACTTGAACTTACATTTTTGAAGAATCATGGTGCCGCTTTCGGAATTCTGCAGAACCAAAAAATATTTTTTGTTATGATTGCGGTAATGATAATTTTGGTTATAGGATATGTTCTTTTTCAGCTTCCCCTTGAAAAGAAATATACTATACTACAGATAATACTGGTAATGATTGCAAGTGGCGCTGCCGGGAATATGATTGACAGAATTAGAAATGAGTATGTTGTTGATTTTATTTCGTTTGTGATCATTAATTTCCCTATTTTTAATGTGGCTGATATATATGTCACTGTTTCCACTATTTTATTTATTATTCTTTTCCTGTTTTATTATAAGGAGAAGGACTTTGATTTTCTTAGCTTTAAACAGCAGAAAAAGTACAGGGAGTTAAAATGACGGATACTTTTGATAAAGAAAACAGAGTAAAATACATGGCCGGAGAGGATAATGACGGAGAGAGAGTTGATAAGGTTATGAGCTCTCTCTCTGATTCTATGTCCAGAAGTTATATCCAAAAACTCATAAAGGATCAGAAAGTTTTTGTCAACGGAAAACCTGTGAAAGCAAGTTTTTCTGTATCTGAGGGCGATATACTTGAAATGGAGATTCCAAAGTCCATTATTCCCGATATTGAGCCGGAAAACATACCGCTTGAAATAATATATGAAGACAAGGACGTTCTTGTTGTAAATAAACCGAAAGATATGGTTGTTCATCCTGCAGCCGGACACTATACAGGGACTCTTGTTAATGCACTTATGTATTACCTTGGAGATGATCTTTCCGGAATTAACGGCGTGATGAGACCCGGTATTGTTCACAGAATAGATAAGGATACTACGGGATCTGTAATAATATGCAAAAATGATATTGCGCACAGGGCTATTGCTGATCAATTAAAAGAACACAGCATCAATCGTGTATATCATGCTTTGTGTCACGGGATTATTAAAGATGATGAGGGGACAATCACAGGTAATATAGGAAGATCTGTATCTGACCGAAAAAAGATGAGTATAGTACCTGAGGGACAGGGAAAAACAGCAGTTACTCATTATAAAGTTTTAAAGCGTTTTGAAAAGGACAAAATGACATATGTTGAATGTCATCTTGAAACAGGAAGAACTCATCAGATAAGGGTTCATATGGCGCATATCGGACACCCTTTATTGGGAGATACTGTATATGGGCCATCCTTTAAAAGCAAATTCAAGCTTCAGGGACAATGTCTTCATGCCAAAACACTTGGATTCAAGCATCCTGTGTCCGGAGATTATATTGAAACCGATGCGCCATTGCCGGATTATTTTCAGCATCTGCTTGAAATATTAAGCTGAATTTCCCACTTTTTTCTTAATTACCGGCATACAATTATGGTATAATGTATTCAAATATATGAAATCTTTTAAATGGAGGTTTTATTATGAATACAATCATAACAATAGGCAGACAATTTGGTTCAGGCGGACGTGAAATTGGTGGAAAGGTAGCTGAACGCTTCGGTATTAAGTGTTATGATAAAGAACTTTTGACCAGAGCGGCTTCTGAGAGTGGCTTTGCGCAGGAAATGATTCAGGATCACGATGAGAGGCCGACCACATCATTCCTATATAATCTTGTCATGGATACGTATTCATTTGGATATAATTCCTCCAGTTTTGTTGACATGCCTATCAGCCATAAGATTTTTCTTGCACAATTTGATACCATCAAGAAAATTGCTGACGAAGGCCCTTGCGTAATTGTCGGAAGATGTGCCGATTATGCGCTTTCGGAGTATAAAAACGTTTTAAATATCTTTATACACGGTGATGAGGATGATAAGATTGCCCGTCTGATGGAGCGATATCCGGATGTTACCAATAAAGATAAAGCACTCGAGATGATGCTTAAAAAAGATAAACAGAGACAAAGTTACTATAATTATTATTCCTCAAAGAAATGGGGAAGATCCGATACTTATGATCTTACAATAAACAGCAGCGTTCTGGGTATAGATGGCACAGTTGATCTGATTTGTCAGTTTGTTCAGGATTTTGAAAACAGAGACTAACCGGTTTAATCTTATTTTACAGACTTATGAAAGGATTAAAGGAGCAGACTTTTTGCTGTTTGCTCCTTTTTGATATCAAAATATGGCTTACAATTTTTTCGCTATTATCTCCAGGATGAAATATATCGAAAGATGGGCGCTTATGCGTAACTCAAGGCAGGAGAATCTATGCGAACACTCCCTTGAAGTTGCTATGATTGCGCATGCTCTTTGCGTTATTGGAAATGTAAGATATGGAAGAAATCTAAATGCGGAGAAGGCGGCTCTGATAGGGCTTTATCATGATGCTTCGGAGATTATTACCGGTGATATGCCGACTCCGGTAAAATATTACAATGAAGAGCTTAAGACCGCATATAAACAGGTAGAAGCAATTGCTGATGTGCAGCTCTTACATAAGCTTCCTGAAGATCTCCAGCCATCATTTGAGAAGATATTTAAAACTCAGGAAGGCGAAGATGAGCTTTATATGAGAAAGCTTGTAAAAGCCGCAGATAAACTATCTGCATTTATTAAATGTATTGAGGAAAAGAATGCGGGTAACAGTGAATTTAAGACGGCTGAAAAGAGCACACTGAAATCTCTGAATAAATTAAAAAGAGAATTACCGGAGGTCTTGGACTTCATGGATGATTTCCTCGAGCCTTATGGTAAAACGCTTGATGAACTTTCATAATTGAATAATATTCATCAATATACTTGTCTTATCTTAATATGAGGGATGTTTAATGACTTATTTCACCTGTTTTTTTCTTGATGCAGAAAAGGATATAATTGTAAGTCTCTATAAGGACTTGGACAGACTTTATTATGTATTGTCCACTCCGAATCATCATACAGGGAACCTGATCAGGAATCTTGCATCAATATGCAAATTGCCTCTTACTCAAAATGAGGAAGGTTTATTTGTCATTGAGGGTGAAGTTCCGTGCTTTGTAGATGCAGATAACTGTGAGTCTTATATTTTCAGCCTTGGAGACATTGAAATTGCCGATATTTTCCCTGATGGCCGTGTTGATCTAAAGGCTACAATTCCGGCTATAGCCAAGACTCTCATGAGTCAGACAAAAAACTACCAGCTTGATCTTTCTAAAACAATTTTCAAAACCTATGTAAATAAAGAACTTAAATTCAGGGCTGATCTTCACACACATATGAATGGCAATCTGCCCGGGGATATCTTAATTGCACTGGGAATTTACCATCAGATAAGATACCCTTTGTATTATGTAAAAAAGCTTGATTTAAAACTTACCAATGAACAATGGGATAAGTTAAATGCACAAAGAAGTAAAGTTGCAAGGCAGTTTATCTCTTCGGGACTTGAAGGAAAGTACTTGGACAGAAGAATTAATGATAATACTTTTATTAATTTTGCTGATCTTATTTTAAATAACCTTGATAATGCAGAAATGAATATAGTAAAGATACGCGGTTCTCTTGCGGTTATAAAGGATGGACAGGCCGTTTTTACTAATCTTGAGAAGGTTTATCTTTACAGATATGTTTTTTGTAAAGCAAAGGAAAGTGAAGATAAGATCAGATTGGGCAATATAGACCAGATTCCTGATGAGGATGTAAAGGTTCATGTGAAGCAGATGCTAAAGGACAAGGAAAATCCTGATTATACATCAAATACTATTTTTCAGGATAAGCTGCTTTGGATTGCAAGAAACTATAAAAAACAAGGTGTTTGTTATGCGGAAATAAGCGATACGACACTTGTTAAGAAATATGAATCCGTAGAAATGCTCAAGGAAGTCCATGATGTGATGCCTAAGATTTATCAGGAAACAGGCGTAATGATAAGATTTCTTGCTGCTATGAGAAGAATTCCGCTTACAATTGTAAAAGACGCAATAACTCCTGCCGATTATCTTGAACAAAATTTGGAGGTCCTCAGAGGCACATTCCTTGATCCTTATGTTGCAGGCTGCGACTTTGTCGGAGAAGAAATAAACGATATTATCACCCTTAAGCCTGTATTTCGAGAGCTTGTAAAGTTTGCCGCTATTGATCCGTCTTTCGTTATAAGGGTCCATGCAGGAGAAAATGACAGCTTGAAGGATAATATTTCACATAGCATTAATTGTGTTAAGGATTGCCTTCTTCCGGGGCAGTCTATGCCCAGAATGAGGCTTGGACACGGCCTTTATACCTACTCACCACGGTCTAAAAAAGGACGTGAAGTAATAAAACAGCTAAAAGAGAATAATATAGTTCTGGAATTCCAGCTTACAAGTAATGTTCGTCTAAATAACCTGAACTCGCTCAAAGATCATCCGCTTAAGTATTATTTAAAACAGGGAATCAGATGTGTACAGGGTACAGACGGGGCGGCTCTGTACGGTACCAGTTCGATTGATGAACAGCTTTCTTTAAAGAAAATGCTTGAACTTACGGATGATGAACTAAAACTCATGAAAGACGCGGAAACAGGCATAATAGAAGAGGGGCAGATAGCTTATTCCGATAAAAAGGCTGCTTTTATTTCAATGCTGAAAAATCGTGATATGGAGGAATTTTTGCTTGAAAAGATGAAGACTGTAAGAATAACAAAGTCTTCTTCAAGAAAAGTAAAAAGATTTGATGCAAATAAAGAGCTTATGGATGAAATTAGTGAAATTACCTGGGATCGTTTTCCTGTTGTTCTTTTGGGTGGCAGTTTTAATACCGAAAAACGTGCGACAAATATCACCCCGGACGGAAAAAAACAACTTGATGCTTTATTAAAATTCATGAATCCCGATGAAGTTTGTTTTATAATAGGCCATAAGCTTTCAGGATATGAAAAATATTTAATTGATCACAATTCAAAAGGATTTAGAATTTATGCCGTAGTTCCTATGCTAATCACAAAGAGTGAACGTGATAAATTAAAGGATGCAGGTGTGTATATACGTGTTTCCCCTGAAGCTGAAGGAATGGGGATATATAAAAGCTTCAATTACGAGATATTTGAACGAAGACCCTCCATGGTAGTTGCCTTTGACGGAAACAGCGCTGCCGCCAATTTGATTCAGGAAGCAAAAAACGGAAAAGGTAAATCCGTAATATTTATTTGGAGTCATTCCAAAACATTAAAGCAAAAGGCAAAATCCTTGCATGGATATGTAAAATACTTTGATAATGAGAATCCTATAGTAAACGAACTAATGCAGCTTCAAAGCGAATTTGGTGATAAGGAATTACATTAAACCGGAATTTTCTGCAATGATATTATTTTATATCTACACACCAAAATGCACATATTACAACTACTATCGTGAAAAACACATGCATTATAAAAGAGACAAAATCATTTTGATCTTGTCTCTTTTGATTTAATTATGCTATTGGAATTTATTCACCGAAATCCATAAGTCCTTCGGTTTCATCAGTTACAACTTCTTCATCTTCAAGTTCTGCAGCTGATGGTGTCGGAATAAATTCTGAAATATATGCATCCTGCGGTAATCCTGCAAGCATTGCCGGAAGGTTTAATATAATTCCGTCCATATTATATGGCAAAGGAAGTCCTACCTGAATCTTGGAGGTTTTACCATCTTTTTCCTTGGTTACAAGAAGCTGCATATTGAAGTTTTGTCCCATGGTATCAACCATACCACGTTCGCCCTCTTTAATAGATGCTACCTTTTCGCCGTTTACGAGGACATCTATCTTATAAGGAACTTCGTCTATTGTTTTTCCACCATATTCAAGTGGTTTATTATCAAAATATACTGTATGTCCTCTGCCGATTATAAACATGGCTGCTGCAATCAGGACGAGGACTACAAGAGCTATAATGCGATATATCAGGACTTTTTTCTTTGATTTATCCATTTACTTCCTCCTCCTGAGACAAAGCAAGCTGTTGGCTCTCTTTTGATTTATTCTTTCTCTTATTTGTCTCATACATTATAAGTGCAACTGTAATAACCGCATAGGAAACAAATACGCGGAAATACTCTCCTATCATGGAATCGCCTGTAATAACAGTTCCAGCCTTAGGAGCAACGATAAACATTGTGTGGAAAAGTATTATTCCAAGGAATACATTTCCGATAGATGCTTTATCTACAGAAGCACCTCCGACAAGGAGTGCTGCAATACAGAACATACCAATCTGTGAATGTGAGCTGTAGGTTGCAATATTACCCATATTCTGGAGATAGATGATCATACCAATGCCTGCAAATACTGTAGAAAGAACCATTGATATAATTCTGGTACGCTCAACATCTATTCCGGCATCTCTTGCTACTTCCATATCCTGTCCGACTGCTCTCATATCCTGACCAAGCTTAGTCTTTCTGAACCAGATGATAACAAGGCATAATAAAAACACGATAATGAAAGTTGCGACAGGAATCTTTACTCCTGCAATGGTAAGAGGAATAAGGTTATCAAGCTTTTGTCTCATGGATAAAAGAGATACTGTGTTTCTGACACCATAACCTCTGGGAAGCTTGATTGTACCATGCTTAATTGGAATAACAGGTCCCATAAGGTAAAGTACAACAAGCTGGTAAATACCGTTGATAAAGAAACTTATAATATAACTCGTGATCATCTCACGGCCTTTAGCCATATTGAGCACTTTTCCGCAGAAAAGACCAAGCAGTGCAGAAATCGGGATTGAAATGATCATGGCAAGTACCATACCGGGGATTCCGACAATCTGCCAATCACATACAAGTATAAGACCAATCTCTCCTGCCATAGCTCCCAGAGTCATTGAAAAGTTAAGACCCATTCCGGCCATAATCGGAATAAGAAGGCTAAGGATCAAAAATGCATTTCTTCCCATTCTGGTAACAATCTCATTTGCCAGATAGCTCGGAGAAAGTCCTGAAATCGGCGCACATACCGCACATATAAGAAGAAACATAAGAGGTACTGAAAACCTTCTGAGGTAATCGCCTAAACTATTTTTACTCATTTTGCTCCCTCCGTTTTTCTTGTAAGTGCATACAGAATCATACCGTTGGAAACAATTATTCTGATAACCTCACTCATATCAAGATGAATCATATTGTTCATTACTGTAGGTGTCATTGTTACAATACCCTGGAAAAGGATTGTTCCGATAATAACGTTCATAATTGAAGCTTTATTAACGGATGCGCCACCTATAAGGATTGCGGATACAGCAGGAAGCGCCATGTAAAAAGGTGCCATATAGAGCTGAATAAAGCCAAATCCCTGCTCATAAACAAGAATGCCTATAGCTGCAAGCCAGGTGGACATTACAACGGAAATAAGTCTTATTTTGTTTACATTAATTCCTGCAGATCTGGCAAATTCAGGATTTGAACCAACTGCAGTCATAGCGGTTCCTGTCTTTGTATGAAGGAAAGCCCACATAAGGAAAGCAAGAAGCGCAAAGAAAATAAGGGCTCCCGTAGGTATTGAAAGATTACCTATATTGATCTGAAGAATCTTTGCAAGAGCCTGAGTATAGTAACCTTCAAGGGAAATTGTAGTTCTGAGGCCTTTGCCTGCCATACCCCATACCATGTTGGGACTGTGGTAAGGAAGAAGAAGCCACATCATACACATAAGAGAAACTGATGAAAATCCAACATATGTTGCAATCATCATCTCTCCACCCTTAATTTTGTTAAGTAGCCAACCGTAAACACTTCCGAATACCAGAGCAAAGGGTGTTGCAAGAAGAATTGCCATGAAGAATGACATAGTTCCCGTAAACCCAAGCTCTATTGAAAGTGTTGCACCAAGAAGTCCGGAAATAATTCCAAGAGGAAGGCCGAAATTCAGTCCGCAACCGGAATGAACCATAGGTACCATTGCCAGTACAAGAATTCCGTTCCAGCTAAAGCGGTTAATAATATTTGAAATCTGTGTGGGTAGATCAGCTCCCACAAAGGGCGAAACAATAAGTAAAAGTACAAGAAAACCGGTAATAATAAGTCTCGGAAGGCCGAAATCCTTGGCTATGCTTCTTGCCCTATCTTTAAATGTGATCGTAGTTGTCTGTTCACTCATCACGTATTACTCCTTAACAGTTTTGCAGCATAAGCTCGCCGAATTTTTCAAGCTGTTCACCTGCAGGGAGTATACCTGCAACCTTTCCGCCTGAAACGATCGCTATTCTGTCACAGGTTCTTCTAAGCTCTTCCAGCTCGGAGGATACCATGACAATTGTTACGCCTTTTTCTTTATTGAACTTTTTCAAAGCATCAAGCACCAGTGATTTTGCACCTACATCGATACCTCTTGTAGGTTCGCTTACAAAAAGCAGCTTAGGTTCAAGAGCAAAGGCTTTTGCAAGACATACCTTCTGCTGATTACCACCTGAAAGCTCTTTTGCTTTCTGAGTTGAGCTTGTGCACTTAATTTTAAGTTCATCAATGTATTTGTCGGTGACTGCTTTAATTGCGGAGTCATCTCTCCATTTAATCATGCCTCCGAGATATTTTTTCAAAAACTTGTCCTGAATCTGCATTGCAGGGAAAGAAATATTCCACTCTAGGGATTCGTCTAAAAGAAGACCGACTCCTCTTCTATCCTCTGATACAAAAGCAAATGAAGAATCAAGACATTTTCTCGGATTATTTAAGGGAATATCATTGCCTTCGAAAGTAACGGTTCCTCCGGCCTGATATAGTCCCATAACACCGTTCGGAATACCAAGCTTACCCTGACCTGCAAGGCCGCCGATACCTAAAATTTCGCCCTCTCTGACGTCAAGATTGACATTTCGCACGGTTTCACCAGGCATATCAACCCAAAGCTTTCTGATAGACATAACGATCTTCTTGTCAGCTCCGAGATCTTCGGTAACATAATTGGCATCGGAACCCGCTACGTCACGGCCGACCATCCATTTAGTGATATCAGCAACACTTGTTTCCTTTGTTGCGGATTCGTTAACTACATAGCCATCACGCATGGTAATGACTCTGTCACATACCGAGAGAATTTCTCCAAGTCTGTGTGTTATGAAAATAACAGCAATACCTCTTTTAGACATGCCTCGGATAGAATCAAGAAGAGCTTCCGCCTCTTTTTCTGTCAAAACCGCAGTGGGTTCGTCAAGAATAAGAAGCTTTAACTGCTCCTTTGAAAGCTCTCTTGCAATCTCTGTAAACTGCTTATGGCCTACAGGCATGTTTGAAGTAAGCATGTTTTTATCTATATTAACGCCCATTTTCTGAATAGCTTCATCGGCGCGTGTATCCATATCCTTACGATCCAGTGTATCCATACGGTCACTGAAAAGCTGTGAAAGAACACTTGTTTTCTTTGATTCTCTGTTTAATAAAATGTTTTCTGTAGCCGTAAATCCGGGAATAAGTGAAAATTCCTGATGTACCATTCCAATACCTGCGGCAATGGCATCAAACGGGGACTGAAATGAAACCTTTTCACCGTTCAAAATAATATCTCCGCCATATCCGCCTGTTTCACGTATGGAATCTGCTCCAAACAGAATTTTCATTAGTGTGGATTTTCCGGCACCGTTTTCTCCGCAAAGACCTATTACCTCGCCCTCATTCAAGGTAAGGTTGATGTCGGTAAGGACCTGATTGCCAAAGAAGTCCTTTTTTATGTTTTTCATTTCAAGTAGTGGTGCTTTACCCATTATTTAAAACCTTTCCATACCTCAAAATATGGGGAGATAAAAAGCATCTCCCCACATAAGGTAAATCTTATTTTGTTGTGAAGTACTTCTCAGGAACCTCAACCTCGGTTGAACCCATGTATTTTCCTGGATCACCCATGATGTATGTATCCTGGTAGATCAGGAAGGTGTTGTCTGCCTTAACGCCTGTATCTGCGTTGGTGTAGTTGGAACCATTCCATGCTGCACCGGGTGAAAATACTTCGTATGCCTTTGAAATATCATCGATATTTGTGAGTTCGCTCTTGCCATCGATTACATTCATAGCATGCTGTGCAAGACCTGCTGAAACAGTGTAGCCATAAGAATAAGCCCATGTTCCGAATCTGCCTGCGCCGCCTTTTTCTACAACTGCGCTCTCAACCTTAGCAAGGATCTTCTCAAAGTCTCCTGCCTCTTCTGTGAGGTCAAGACCAAGTGCTCCGGGATATCCCATAAGAGGTGAAGGAAGGTCTGCTTCGATGAAGTAACCACCGTTCTCAAGAAGTCCTCTGAGAAGGGGCTCTGTGTGAGCATCATTTGTACAGAAATATGCAGAATTCTGACCGTACTTTTCAACCCACTCCGGAACGTGCTCTGCAATGTAAGCCTGTGCTCCGGGAACACCTACGTCTGTTGTCGGATCGGGAGCTGACTCCATAACGAATTCCATGCCGAACTCTTCACAAGCAGCCTTCATAATAGCAACACGACGGCTCATTGTCTCATAGGACAGATGACGAGGGAATGAAATGTGAACAAATGTATCACATCCAAGCTCGTGTGCTGTACGGATGATAAGATATCCGCGAGCAACGAAGTCGTTGTTACATACAAGATCAGCGGCACTTCCGATTTCAGGAAGATCCTCGTGAGACTCACCTGCGATACAAATGATGTCAGGTCTTCTCTCCTTAATCTGACGGAATGCTTCTGTTGTTCCGGGAATAGCCTGGTTTACGATGATAGCCTTCATATCAGCATCATCTGAAAGATTTACGATTGTCTGGATAGTTGTCTCAAGCTCTTCAGTGAAGTTGTCGGGATAGGTTGCAAGAATAACTCTGTCCTCTCCGTACTTTGCCTGAAATGCCTCAGCACCTCTTCTGTCATCCTCAGACTGGGATACAGATCCTGTTGCAATACCAATATGGTAATCTCCGGAAGCTTCCTCTGTAGCTTCCTCTGATGTTTCAGCATCAGCTGTTTCATCATTTGCTGCATCTTCATTAGTATCTGCAGCGGTCTCTGTCTGTGCAGTATCCTCTTCTACAGTCTCGATAGTAGCAGCGCCGCTATTACCACAAGCCATAAGCATTGTAGAGAGCATAACGGTGGCGGTCATAACACCAATTAACTTTCTCATACACTTTCCTCCTTTGAAGTTTTAAAGCGTTAACTTTATAAATGCAATTATATATAGAGAAAACTCAAAAAACACAATAAAAAATATCAATTCAGATATTAATTTCTTCATGATTTGACAAATATTTTTCATTCTTTTTGTAAAAGTTATCCTTATTGAAGGTTAACATAAGGTGATATACAATAAATATTATTATTTTCAGAAAGAGAGAACGAATATGACAAAGGAAACACAGGAAAAATTAAATTATATTCTTAATGCGTCTAAAGAAATCGAGACGTATAATCATGCATGCAGAATTTTATCCTATGATCAGGAAACAATATGCCCCGTTAAGGGAATGGAGACTCAGGGTGAGGTATCGGCTTTTCTCAGTAATCAGGCATTCAAAATCGCTAAAGATGAGAAGTTCACTGAAGCTGCGGAATATCTCTATGAACACAAGGACGAACTTACTGAATGGGATGCTGCTTTAGCAGATCAGCTTCACAGAACATACATCAAAGAAAAAAACATAACCCCCGAGAAGAATATGGAGATTTCACTAGTTTACAATAAGGCCTTTGTTGACTGGTCCAAAGCAAGGGAAGCATCCGATTTTTCCATGTTCAGGGAATCATTTAAAAATGTCTTTGAGATGAACAAGGAAATAATCAAATTAAGGGATATTAGTGCCGGAGGTTCGGTATATAACCAGCTTCTTGATGATTACGAACGTGATATTACAACCGATGTTTTGGATGAATGCTTTGGAAAGTGCAAGGAAAGATTGCTTCCTCTTCTTGAAAAGATTATGAAGAGTAAAAAGAATATCAGAAGAGATTTTTTGGATATAGAGGTTACCGACGAGCAGCAGGCAAATATAGCAAAATGGCTTCTTGAAACAATTGATTTTGATCTTGAAAGAGGTGCATTTACAACTTCTGAGCATCCGTTTACAAACGGACTTGGTAAGGATGATGTACGTGTTACTACTCACTACTACCCCAATTACTTTATTGGAAGCATGTATTCAATAATACACGAGGGTGGTCATGCTCTCTTTGAAATGCTTGTTCCCGAAGAAAACCACGAACACTTTATAAATGGTGGAAAGACAATGGGAATGCATGAGTCTGTATCAAGGTTATATGAGAACAGAATTGGCCGTTCAAAGGAATTTGTAAGTCTCATTTATCCTAAAGTGTGTGAAGTATTCCCTCAGGTTATGAAGGATGTTTCCGAAAACGAATTATATGAAGCACTAAACATTGTTGAGCCATCCCTTATCAGAACTGAAGCAGATGAGCTCACTTATACCTTCCATGTAATAATCCGTTATGAAATCGAAAAGGCACTTTTTGAAGGTACTCTTTCTATAGATGATGTTCCAAAGGTATGGAATGAAAAATATAAAGAATACCTTGGAATTGAGCCTGAAAATGACAGGGAAGGCGTACTTCAGGATGTTCACTGGACCTTTGGCTTTGGATATTTCCCTGCTTATGCTATCGGTAATATGTATAATGCTATGTACTACAATCGTATGAAAAATGAAATCGACATAAATAGTTTGGTTTCTAAAGGCGATTTTAGGACACTGAATAATTGGATGGCTGAAAATGTGTTTAAGAAAGCAGACCGTCTTTCTCCTTCTGAATGGATAAAAGAAATCACGGGAAGAACACTTACAGCTGATGATTTCCTGGATTACCTGGAAGAAAAATACACAGAATTATATAATTTATAACTTTTTACTTTAAGAAAAAACGGCCCGAAGTATTATTATACTTCGGACCGTTTTGTATTTTTGGTTTTATATTCTTGCTACTCCGCATTCTCTTGCAGCTTTTGCTACAGCCTCAGCAACGGCAGGTCCCACTCTCTTATCAAAAGCAAGCGGAAGAATGTATTTTTCGTTTAATTCATCAGATGATACAAGATTAGCAAGTGCATAGGATGCAGCCTGTTTCATCTCTTCGGTTATGTCCTTTGCCCGTACATCCAGTGCTCCGCGGAAAAGACCGGGGAAACAAAGAACGTTGTTAATCTGATTGGGATGATCACTTCTGCCTGTGCCGACAACTGCTGCACCGGCTTCAAGCGCTTCCTCAGGCTCAATCTCAGGAACAGGATTTGCCATAGGAAAAACAATAGCTTTTTCATTCATGGACTTAATCATATCCTTTGAGACTATATGAGGAGCACTGACGCCGATAAATACATCAGCACCTTCCATTGCGTCTGCAAGCTTTCCGCTGAATTTCTCGGGATTTGTAATATCTGCCATCTCTGCCTGGGCTGAATTCATCTCGACGCCTTCACAGAGAATGCCGTTTCTGTCAACCATTTTCAGGTGTTTTATACCAAGATTAAGAAGGTGTTTACCAATAGCAATACCTGCGGAACCTGCGCCGTTGATTACCACTTTTGCATCAGAGATTTCTTTACCTACGACTCGCAGTGCATTGATAAGCGCTGCACCAACAACCACTGCTGTTCCATGCTGGTCATCATGGAATACGGGAATGTCACAGAGCTCCTTTAATTTCTTCTCAATTTCGAAACATCTCGGTGCTGCGATATCCTCGAGATTAATACCGCCAAAAGAACCTGAAATAAGATAAACAGTACGAACTATTTCATCGACATCCTTGCTTCTGATACAGATAGGAAAAGCATCAACATCCGCAAATTCCTTAAAAAGAGCACATTTACCCTCCATAACAGGCATTCCTGCTTCAGGACCGATATCCCCGAGACCAAGAACAGCTGTACCATCTGTTATAACAGCTACGAGATTATGACGTCTTGTAAGGGTGTAGGATTTTTCGTAATCCTTCTGGATTTCAAGACAGGGCTGGGCAACTCCTGGAGTATAAGCAAGTGAAAGATCTTCTTTATTTTCAACTTTTACTCTTGAAACAACTTCAATCTTACCCTTCCATTCTCCATGCAGACGCAGTGACTCTTCTGAATAGTTCATCTTCTCATCTCCTAAATCATTATATATTTTGTATAAATAGGAATTTTATATGTATAAAAATTCCACATACCATTTTATGGCATGTGGAAGTAAATAGCTATTATAAATTTGGTAATTTCTTTAAAATAAATTTCCAAATACTCTTAGTGGGACGTGGAAGATAATGAACACCGTCTCTTGTATCAACTCTCAAATTCTTTTTTACTATATAATTATATAAATCGATTGTTGCTACATGATTTTTCTTGGCCCATTTTTTCAGGCCTTTGTTATAATGTACCATTAAATTGTTTGTAAAACATATAAGACCTATTTCATCAAGATATGCATCCTTTACGGGACCAACAGTACATAGAATAAGCTTCTTTTTCATTTTTAGTAGTTCGTTATAATATTTGCGATAAACTCCAAAATTACCTCTGTCATTAGCCCCCATCCATGAAACGACTACATCATAAGAATCGGGATCAACTTCGTTAAGGACCTCGTCTATGTAATCATGCTGAGCTCCGCTTCTGGCATAAACAAACATTCCATTCCTGACATCACCGCACAATTCATTGTTTTTTACATTGAACATATAAACCGAACGTGAATCACCTATAAACAGAATTCTTGGGATGCTTTCTTTTACTTTAACGGTTAAAGTGGCAAAAAGATGATGGTTTCTCTTAATCTGTATTGTTGTGGTTCCCAGGTTATGAGCAACGATATTTCCATTTTTATCTATTGTTGCAACAGATGGTTTACTCGATTTAAATTTTAAGCCTTTTGTGCTGAGCTTTTGACGATTGTCATAAACCGTAATTTTGAATTCTTCATTAGGAAGAACAGTCTTAGTGAAATATCTGGCGTTTGATCCGACATACAGCTTGTTATCACTGGCGGCACTGACATGTAGTGATGTACTCAGATTGTCTGAAAAAGGGCATGCAAAAAAGAATCCCCAAAATAGAAATATTAAAAAAAAGTATCTTTTAATTCTTGTGTTCATAATAGTTCCCAAAATAAATATATATAATATTATCGCACTAAAATGGCCTGCACAAAAGTACAGGCCAGAAAAATTAATATTATCTTAAGCTTTTACTGTAATACTGTATTCTGCGGATTATAATTCTCTTTAATTGCTGTATAAAGCTCTGCATCCGAACATGCTTTATAAGGGCCAACATAGAAAATACCAAGTATACCGCATGTAAAGAGTGTTAAAATTATCCAGCCAAGGAAGGAAAGATCATAAATAAATGCATTCATTTTTTGACCATTCATCATAGATCTTGAAAGTGTAATGGCATCATTGGAGTCCATATCAGGATTTTCAGCCATGATATATGGAACGAGCCTGTATGAATAGCCTTTTATAATTCCGGGGATAATAAACAATAAAGTCCACAGAGCCTGAAATAAATGAGTAAGAAACATGGTCTTTACAACATTCTTCCAGTTATTCTTAAGACCAAATGCTATATAGCCAAGTTCAGCCTTGGGCTCAACGCGGTTCATTATAAAGAACTTCTGGCATCCTACTTCAAGGGGGTTGAATAAAGCAATCTTAATAATGATACCGATAATAATAGCTATTCCTGCAGCTCCCAAAATTGCTGTTATAATTGCGGGATCAATTTCGGAAATCCATGATCCGCTTGAGCTGGCACTATTCTGGGTACTGTTATAAGCTGATCCGCCTGAGCTTCCGCCTACGCAAATGCCAAGCACTACTGAAGCTACAACACAATACCAGTAGTTCTTTTTCATGTTGAGCTTACCGTTTTGTTTAAGTAGTGAATTTGTCCACATAATTAATCTCCCTTCAAAAACAAGTTTCCTTTTATATATATATTATATCAAATTGTGCATAATTAAAGTACAAATTTAGCAAAATATATTGAAATAATATATCTTTTATGCAAATTATCCGATTAATTATAAAAAGGAGTTGCCTAATATTAGGCAACTCCCTCCCCCAATAACAGTGGTGTAACACAGATTATTGTCAATATTGAAGATATTATAAGAGTTCCTGGAATCCGGGTACGAAAAGATGTCTCGGAATACCATCTACCATGATCGGTCCAACATCACCCTGGATAAGAGGACGAACATAAGTAATAAACTCATCAGTTACATATGTACCTTCTTTATTAATCCATTCTCTGGGAACAAGACGTTCATCATTTGCAATCTTATGAACATCCTTAACCTCTGTTCCTGCCTGATAAGGATCATCTGAAAGTCTCTCGATAACAACCATCTTACCGCTGTCACCTTCATCAGCAGCCTTCATGGCAGCACCGCCAACCTCATATGCTTCAAGAATATCCACACGTGAAGCACAGTGGCTTGCAGCTCTCTGAAGAGTTGAAAGTTCAATAGCTCTTGTTTTACAACCGATTTCTGTTGAAAGAACTGTGCAAAGATATCTTGCAGTACCTGTAAGCTGCTTATGTCCAAATGCGTCTACATATTCAACGCCGTTGTCATACTCGCTGATATATTTACCATCTTTATCATGAATACCCTCAGAGATTGCAATAACAACGTTGGCTTTCTCTTTAAGGAGTTTTCTGACTTTATCTATGAACTTCTTAACGTCAAAAGGAAGCTCGGGAAGATAGATTGCATCAGGACCATCACAGTCCTCTCCTCTTGAAAGAGCAGCTGAACCTGTAAGCCAGCCGGCGTTTCTACCCATGATTTCAACGATAACAACCTGACCATGCTCGGTCTCAAGACTCCAACCATCACGAATAATCTCTTTTACGGAAGTACCGATGTACTTTGCTGCAGAGCCATATCCGGGTGTGTGATCAGTAAGTGCAAGGTCATTATCAATTGTTTTGGGACATCCTACAAATCTTACTGTGGATCCCGAAATAATTGCATAATCGGAAAGCTTTTTGATGGTATCCATTGAGTCATTACCACCGATATAAATAAAGCAATCGATTTCCAAATCAGTCAGTATCTGGAAAATCTTCTCATATGTCTCTTTGCTTTCGAATATTTCCGGAAGCTTATAACGACATGAGCCAAGATAAGCCGAAGGTGTTCTCTTTAAGAGCTCAGCATCAAGACCTGTCTTAATGTGCTCTGCAAGATCAACATAACGACCTTCCATAAGACCCTGAACACCATGGATCATTCCGTAAACCTTCTTGTATCCACGATCTATAGCTGTACGATAAACACCTGCAAGTGAGGAATTGATTGCAGCTGTAGGTCCTCCTGACTGTCCAACAATAACATTTCTCTTCTCCTTAGTTGCCATGGCTATGAATACCCCCTTACCTAGTTTTGTATTATGCAACATGCATATATTTTATAATAAAAATCCTATGTTGTCATTAAAAATGTATAAGAAAAAAATACAAAATACGCAATAGATTAAAAAAACTCAACTTATATCAGGGATATAAGCTGAGTTTTTCGTTAAAATATATTAATTTTGCAATCATTCCTGTACTTCAATTTCTTTTATTAGAAATTCATTACCCTGTACAAGATATGTGTGTTCACTGCCGCAAAAGGGACATATTCTTCCGTGGGCAACGGTTCCATATTGCTTCTTGCAATCCTGACACTCAGTTATCGCAGGAATTGTTTCGATTAAAAGTTCTGTATTTTTAATAAAATCCTGCTTCTCTGAAGCCCACTTCCAACAGTCAGTCAAAAAGTGAGGAATTACGGTTGAAACTTCACCAAGTTCAATTGTAACCTTCTCAATTTTTTCAATTTTGTTTTCTTCTGCGACCTCTTTAAGATCATCAATAATATGAAATACTACACCAAGTTCGTGCATAAAAAACCTCAATTATAAGCGCGATATAAATATTTACGCCTTCTCAGCACGATCCATAGCAAGCTGGAAATCCTTAGTATCTTCAAATACATTATTTGAGTAAGGATTCTTACCAAGTTTTACTGCTCTCTTAATAATCTCTGCTATGCAAATAACATTGATTGTTATTGAGAGAATAGCAACAAATCCCTGCATTCTGGGATCTGCGGTAATGCCCATAGATGAAATGATTTCTCCTGCCTGTGCTGTTTTACCTGCTCCTGAATTGTAAAGCTCAATTGCCTTTGAATAAAGATCAATTGTAGTAATGTTATTAGCTGTAGCACCACCGTATACTGTAGGAAGTGCTGCCGCAAACTTACTCCAAAGCTGGAATCCGGGAACTACCTGAGCCCACATGCACCAGATAGCAAGTGTATTAGCTCTGTTCTGAATCCATGCACCCTTGTTCCAAAATGCATTTGCAAAAGTAGGTGCAAGAAGAAGTGCAACGCCGCAATACCAGGTGTGTGTAGGAAGATTTAGGTATGTATATTCAAAGTTCCATACATCATAAGCAAGGATAAACCAAACGGTCATATCAGGCCAGAGCATATCTGACTTATTTCTGTCTTTAGACGTGTAAAGATGAACAACACCTGTCATACAGAAGATATTGATCATACCTGCAAGAGCGTTAACAACGTTCCACCATCCACCGTAGATGAATACACCTTCGTTAGATGCCCACCATGCACCGGAAAGGTTACCTGTGATATTAAATGCAGCAAGAGCTGACTCCATATCAGAAACATTTGCGATCATGATGTTAGCTGCAACGATGAACCAAGGGAACCAGGCAAACCATTTTTCTTTGCCAATGCCCCACTTGTACTTGATCATCATGAAGCCTACACATCCTATATCAGCAGCGTAAAGTTTGAAATAATGGAACCAACCGTCCATATAAGCTACTGTAGGATTGCTCGCACCTCCAAACATACCAAGATGTGCTACAATAAAATAAACTGTGAGGATTGTAGGGATAATTACAAAAACCAGGATACCGCCGGCTTTTGTTCTTCTACCAATCTCGTTCATAAGAATAAGGCCCGTGAAGACAAGAACCCATCCAATGAGTTGTGACGCAGCACTTGAGCCATAAAGTTGGAATAGCATAAGTTACCTCCATAAAATTAAACAATATTATCTTCAATAATAATGCAATATATGAGCGTAAAATGCTATTGGCAAAAGTTATATATTTTATACTGTATTTATGGATACTATTATTTAAAATGTAGTTTCCGATTTTTTTTTTTATTTTATGAAATCATCATAATAAGGAACAAATATTTTAGAACCTGCTACAAGATCAGTATTTGTCGATATTCTGTTGATTGAAGCGATGTCATGAGCAAGTTCATTGATATCTCTGTAATGAAGGTCGTCCATATATTTCTCAGCTATCGAATATACTGAATCACCGGAAGCTATTGATACGGAAGAATAATAACGATATTGCTGATGATCATCACTGCTACTTGCGTCAGATTTAAATGAGAATGAAAGAATGAGAGCAAGGAAAATGATTACAGAAACAGAAACACAAAATGTAACAACTCTTCTGCGAAGCTGTATCTCTCTTCTCTTCTTATTATTCATGGAACGAACAAAGCTCTTCTCACAGTTCTCTGAATAACTATAAGTTTTACCACCAACAACCACTTCTCTCATCTTGTTACCTCCGAATGCGAACAAACGTTACGAACAGTTGTTCTGTAATAAATATATCGAACATTTATTCTTTTGTCAACAATAAATTCGCACATTTGTTCTAAAATTGAGAACAAAATAATCTTAAAGAAATCATTCGTTTGAGTTCATATTTTGTTCATATTTATAAAGTATTATTTAATCAAGATAGTTGATGGACGAAATCACACTATCTCCCCCTCATAAGAAAATCGCAGGACACTCACAGTAATGTGGGTGTTTTGTGATTAATTCAATTTCTTTATGTATTCATAATAATCCATCCCCTGTCCAATAAAACGTACAGCGAATATATGTTTGCTATAATTCTTTTTTTATGCTAAACTGAACATAGGTTCTGAATTTTTATGGAGGATTATCATGGAAAAAAGAAGAATTAGTGCAAAACAGCAAGAAATATTGGATTTTATCAAGGATAAGATTCTGGAGAAAGGCTATCCGCCGACAGTAAGAGAAATTTGTGAGACAGTACATCTGAAATCAACATCTTCTGTCCACTCTCATCTTGAAACACTTGAGAAAAACGGATATATAAAAAGAGATCCTACCAAGCCTCGTACAATTGAAATTTGTGACGATTCATTCAATATGATTCGAACTGAGATGGTTAATATTCCTGTTGTCGGTCAGGTTGCTGCGGGAACTCCTATTCTTGCAGAGCAGAATATTGACAGCTACTTCCCTATCCCGGCTGAGATGTGTCCTAAAGGACAGATGTTCATACTAAATGTTAAAGGTGATTCTATGATAAATGCCGGCATTTTTAATGGGGATCATATTTTTGTTGAAGCTTGTGATACAGCCAGGAATGGTGAGCAGATAGTTGCCCTTATAGATGATTCAGCAACAGTTAAAACTTTTTATAAAGAAAAGGGACATATAAGACTTCAGCCTGAGAACGATACTATGGAACCTATAATTGTCGATGATTGCGAGATTCTTGGCAGAGTATTTGGCGTTTTAAGGCTTTATTGATATTTTTGATTTGTATTTATAAATGCCAAATCCTCGATTAGATCATTTAATATTGATAAAAAAGAAGGAGTAGATATTTTCATAAATATCTACTCCTTAACTAATTACAGCTCATCTTTAGTAATATGCTTTCCGTCTCTCCATATTCTTTCAAGATCATAGAATAATCTGTTTTCCTGATCAAATATGTGAACAATTATGTCTCCGAAGTCCTGAAGAATCCAAAAAGCACTCTCATAACCTTCTACATCCTTTTTCTCATAGCCTGCTCTGCCAAGGGCCTCTTCAACTTTATCAGCCATAGCCTGGATCTGAGACCTGTTTGAACCACTTGCAACTATGAAATAATCACCAAGTGATGAAACTTCACTGATATCGATAATTTCAATATCGGAGCCCTTTGTATTTTCTATAGCCTCAACAGCTATCTTGACAATATTTTTTGAATTTTCAATTGTGTGTTCACTCATTGTTCATCCTGCCCTTTTTTAAATAATAATCATAAGTGTCCTGCGTCATGGGATCGCATTCTTTATCAATGTTTTTTAAATAGTTAAGCGTGTCCCTTAATATATAAAGCATACATTTGTCGAGATTTTTATATGCTTCTTTACGAATTTCGCTCATATGTTCAAGCGGTTTTCTGTTCGGTTCTATAAAATCTGCGATGAATACGATTTTTTCAAGGTCCGTCATTCCCGGGTGTCCGGTAGTATGCCACCTTATAGCTGATAAAATCTCTTTGTCATCGATACCATATCTGTGCTCTGCCAAACACATACCTGCTTTAGCATGAATAAGTGACGGATTTCTTCTTTCTACTTCGGAAATATCAACTTCGTACTTTTTGCAGATTTTAATTTGCTCTTCATGATCGAGATTTTTAGCGCAGTCATGTAAATATCCTGCAATAAGAGCCTTTTCAATAGAAACATCATGTACAGCGGCCATATTTGCTGCTGTATACGCTACTCCCAATGTGTGGTCAAAACGATCCGCATTTAGTACAAGCTTCATTTCTTTTCGGAATTTGTGTGAAATATCAATAATCTTCATAATGTAATTTCAGGTAATGAATCAACCATTATATATTTTTACATCATCGGTATCATTATCTACGGGGATTCCATTGAATATATTCTTCAGGCATGCAAACTCAATAACAGAATCCGGAAGAAGATATCTTACCGATCTGCCGGTTTTCATACGAGCTCTGATGTCGCTGCTTGATAAATCAAGATTCTTAAATGAGAGAATTCTGACATCAGCACCATATGTATCGTGCAGATGGCGTCTTTGCTTATCCATATCTTCTATAGACATATTGTCTCTTACAGCAGCCAGAATAATGCAGTTTTTGAAAATCTCTTCACTTTCATACCAGCTTTCAATTGATCTGAAAGTATCACCGCCGAGTATCAGATATATCTCATCACCGGGATACATCTTCTTAAGCTCACGTAAGGTATCAATAGTATAACTATTACCTTCACGATCAATCTCAATTCGAGAGCAGGTAAAATAAGGATTATTTTCAATTGCAAGCTTAACCATCTGATATCTAAGCTCACCGGGAGTTATGGAAGAGGTATCTTTCATATATGAACACCCACTGGGTATAAAGATAATCCTGTCCAGGCAAAACTGCTCTCTTGCTGCTTCGCCAAGAATAAGATGAACATGATGAATAGGATCAAATGTTCCGCCTAATATTCCGATTTTTCTGCCTGCCATAGTAATAACCTCGCTGTAAAATTGTTTTTAGTATTGTAGCCTTTATGATAACAGGGCCAAATTTTAATACATATTACTTATTTAGGAAGCTTGATTTCAGGATTTTCATGAAAAGGCTTGTATAACACAAATTTGCGGCCGATTACCTGAACGAGTGTTGATCTGGTTCTGTCAGCAACAGTATTTGCCACCTCTTTAACATCATCTGTACAATTCTTTAAAATGGAACCCTTTATAAGCTCTTTATTATTAAAACATTCGGAAACTGCTTCAGTTACTTCGGGAGTTACTGCTGACTTGCCAATCTGAAAAACAGGCTCCAGATTCATGGCTAATCCTTTTAAGTAAGCGCGCTGTTTACTCGTTAAATTCATCATTGTCCTCCATATCAATATCTATATCATCATCTTGCATTTCGACATTATTCATGACTGAATTATCGCCGGTATCTGCATTTCTGTAATAATCAAAACTGTTACCGTACATTCTGACGGTATCACCTTCCTGTATACCAAGTTCTTCAAGTTTATCGAGAATACCTGTCTCAACAAGGAAATTCTGGAAAAATGCAAAACCTTTTTCGGAATCAAGGTTAGTATATCCAAGCATTTTTTCAATCTTTGGTCCTTCTATTACATATTCCTTAGAGTTTGAATCATATTCAACAGTGAAGGACTCATTTTCTACCTTGAGTTCAACCTCGGGATCATACTCACTTTCAAATACGACAGTATCATCACCAAGTTTGTCAAGTTCTCTACTTATATAGTATAGCAGTTCATTAATGCCTTTGCCAGTTAACGTTGACGTTGCAAATACCTTTACACCCTGTGGCTCAAATTTTTCTCTGAGTTTTTGAATTATCTCAGAGTCTTCTCCATCAGGAAGCATGTCAATCTTATTTGCTGCTATTACCTGTGTTTTCTTGGTAATATCGGCATTGTATTTGGCAAGTTCATTATTTATGGCTTCTATATCTTCAAAGGGATCCCGCCCTTCTGTTCCTGCAGCATCTACAACATGAATCATCATCCTTGTACGCTCAATGTGGCGCAAAAATTCATGTCCGAGACCTGCTCCATCGGCTGCGCCTTCGATAAGTCCGGGAATATCTGCTACAACAAAGCCTCTTGCATCATTTAAACTTACAACACCCAGAATAGGGGTTAATGTTGTGAAATGATAGTTTGCTACTTTGGGCTTAGCGTTAGATACTTTTGTTAAAAACGTCGATTTACCAACATTGGGGAAACCAACAAGTCCTACATCTGCTATCATTTTCAGCTCAAGTAATATTTCAAGTTCTTTGGAGGGTTGGCCGGGCTGAGCATATCTCGGCGCCTGCATTGTACTGGTTGCATAATGCATATTACCATTACCGCCGCGACCACCTTTAAGTAAAACAAACTCTGTGGTTTCGCCGGACATATCGACAATGACTTTACCGCTCTCAGCTTCTTTAATTACTGTACCCTGGGGGACCTTAATAATGATATCAGAGCCTTGTTTGCCGTGACATCTTCTCTTTCCGCCATCTTCACCGTTTTCTGCTTTATATTTGCCGCCATAATGGAAATCTGAGAGAGTATTGATTCCAAGATCAACTTTAACAATAACATCTCCACCTTTTCCGCCGTCTCCGCCATCGGGACCACCATTGGCAACAAATTTTTCTCTTCTGAAGGATACGTGGCCATCTCCGCCTTTTCCGCTTTTTACAAATATTCTTGCTCTATCAACAAATGCAGGCATTATAATCTCCTAAATAAATTATATAAAAACAACGGGGATTCTAAGAAAAAGAGCTCCAAACAAAATATGTTTGGAGCTCAATACAAAACGATACTGATTACTTCTCTACAGCGTAAACGCTAGCCTGCTTCTTATCGCGGCCTTTGCGCTCGAAACGAAGCACACCATCGATAAGTGCAAACAGAGTATCATCCTTACCGATACCAACGTTCACACCGGGATGAATATGAGTGCCGCGCTGTCTGTATAAAATATTTCCAGCCTTTACGAATTGTCCGTCAGCTCTCTTTGCTCCAAGACGCTTTGACTCGGAATCACGACCATTCTTTGTGGATCCGACTCCCTTCTTATGAGCAAAAAATTGAAGGTCCATATTCAACATGACTTACACCTCCTCGAATTTAATGTTCAAAAACTCATTACCATACTGTTTGTAGACACCTGTAATTCCAAGCTCGAAGGACTTCATCAATAATTCGCCCTCCTTAGAGAAACCATTCTCTGCTTGCACTTCGATGTAACCCTTCTCAGGATTAGCATCACAGGTAAAAACATCATCTGTAAATTTTTCAAGAGAATTGACAGTATTAATAGATAGCATGGAAATTGCTGCACATACTATATCTTTGCCATATTCACCGGAACCGGCATGTCCTTCAAGCTTAAAGCCCTTGTACTCGCCATCCGTATTTTTACGAATAATGATATTTGTCATATCTGCAAACACTCAAAAAACACAAGATTAAAGAGAAATCTTATCAATCTTTACGCTTGTGAAGCACTGTCTGTGACCGTTCTTCTTGTGATAACCTGTCTTAGACTTGTACTTGTAAACGATAACCTTCTTGCCCTTGCCCTGTTCCATAACAGTTGCACTAACTTTAGCGCCTGCTACATCACCAGCAACCTTAAGAGTCTTGTCATCACTTACAGCAATAACATTATCAAATGTAACTTCTTTTCCGGCTTCTACGTCAAGCTTCTCAACACGAATAACGTCGCCCTCGGAAACCTTGTACTGCTTACCACCAGTAACAATAATTGCGTACATAAGGCACCTCCTTTTTCCAAATCTCGCTAACTATGGTGGGAAAAATTAATCCACTTCAACCTCGTTAAGCGGCATACTCTGAAATAATAACATCACTTATTTTTTATGTCAATAGTTTCTCTCAGAGATTTTTTTCTTTTTTGTCTTGTAAACTCCATTATACCAAGACCTGTCAAATCAATATAAGTCAGATTCATTGGATCCGATTGTATCAGATTCTTTATAAATGAGATAAGTCTTTCATTCATGTCGGCATTTTTCATTGACACGAAATCAATAAGTATCATGCCCGAAAGATTTCTTAGCCTAATCTGTCTGTAAGCTTCAATAGCAGCTTCCATATTAAGTTTTAAAAAGAAATCCTCGGATTTTTTTGTAGCTTTTCCTGAGTTGACGTCAATCAGATTAAGGGTTTCAGTCTGCTCTATTATCAGAAATGCTCCCGAATCCAGCCAGACCTTCTTCCCAAACAAATCATCTGTTTTACTGGAAAGACTATAATTTATTTGTAAAGGAAGTCTTTTTTCTTCCTCATCATAATATTCACATACAACATTATGAGCGCTCAGTTCATCATAAATATCTCGTATATCTGTAACAATTTTATAGGATTCTGCGCAATTGGCATCAGGATCAATAGCATCAATAATTTTGATAAAATCAGATACGAATGTACTAATTTCATCAGATACAAGGCCGGTATTACCTGATATCATCTGGTACTCACATCTTGTCTTGGCAATCTTTATCAAATCATCGATATTACCGTCAAAAGTAGAACTATCAAGGTCGATTTTACCGGATAGCCTCGCCTGCTTTGTTTTTTGCTCTTCCACTTTTAATTGGACAAGAACTATATCGCCGGTTTTCAATGCAGATGAATCAGCATTTCTGTTAAGTATATGTGCAGGAGGCATAGCTTTAAATGGTAAAAATCCTACACTATGCTTTCCCTTAATGTTTTCAAACCTGACAAAAGCAGCGTTTAAATTGGATACAAGATTCTCGACTCTTCCGACGTATATATTGCCGGTCCTGTCAATGGAATCCAAAATATCCAGCGACTGAACTGTATTATTTAGAATACCGATCATTGAAAGATGTCCGTGCCATCTTGTAATAATTATTTCACACATAAAGCTTTCCCTGTGAGGAGGACTTAGTGGCAGCAAAAGAAAGAGCCGGAATTTTTTGCGGAATCATAGGCTGAATAAAGTAACCTTTTTCATCATTACCGGAAAGGTAGGTTTCAAGTCTGTGATAAACGGCAGCAAACGGCTTCATCTCCTCTCTTGCAAATGAAAACAGCGATTCGGTTAAAAGAGATGCTTTTAAATTACTTGAACTGCCGGCAGATACAAGGACATGTATCTGATTTCCCGGAAGTATCTCATAATCATAAATCAGTGGCTTGATATTTATTTCTTTCTCACCATTTTTTGTCTTCTTTGTAGCTAAAATTTCATTCTGCTCCATGAAACTTCTAAAAGTACTTTCTAGATTAAACTCAGGAGCTTTTCCATCTCTGAATGAAATAACATATTCAGCAGCAGCTACACTCGTCATGGCATTTACGGATTTCTCCGGCAGTTCACTGATAGCCGTTATTACAATGCCTTCATTCATTGCATTGTTTAAAGAATCCATAACAGCTTCTGGTGACTTACAGCTAAGTACGGTCATGTCCATATAATCACCATCGGTTGTGGAACCGACACTAAGAGGCTGTGCAAAAGAAAGAATCTGATGAGGGCTGTAGCCTTCACTGTATTTAATATCTATTTCAGCACGTCTTATAGCTTTTTGGACATATCTCATGACATCCAGATGACCAAGAAACCTTATCGGACCATGCTTTGAAAATTTTAATCGTAGTTTTACCATAATTTGTCAGTACCTTTAATTAACACCGGTTTTAGGCTGAAAACAAATACCTACACCGTAATTTGCACCGCCACATCCCATACATGACTGTCTGCAATTCGGAGATACAACGCCTTTTTTGGAGGTTTCCCATTCTCGCCATAAAAATTCTTTGGATACTCCGCAATCTATCATATCCCAGGGGAGAATTTCATCCTTTGTTCGCTCTCTTTTTACATAGAACATGGGATCAAGAGAAGCTTTTTCCATTTCTTCCAGCCAGATATCATTTTTAAAATGTTCGCTCCAGGCATCAAAAATGCAGCCTCTTTTATATACATTATAAATAACTGTCGATAGCTTTCTGTCACCGCGTGCAAGTATACCTTCAAGCATGCTGGCATCAGCCTCGTGCCAGTTATACTTTATATGCTTCTGGTTAAGCTGAGCCATTATACCTTTTCTGGTGATACTTGCCTTATCAAGGAATTCTTCCTTGGTATTCATAGGAGCCCATTGGAAAGGAGTAAAGGGCTTTGGGACAAAGAAAGACGTACTTGCTACGATTTCAATTGTTCTTCCGTTTCTCTTCTCCTTAGGAACTGTCTCGAAATACTCAACAGCAATTTTATTGGCTATATCTCCTATTCCTTCAATATCTTCAGAAGTCTCTCCGGGAAGGCCAAGCATGAAATAAAGCTTAACCTTATTCCATCCGCCAACAAAAGCTTCATGAGCTCCTCGTAATATATCCTCTTCAGTAAGCCCTTTATTAATTACATTTCTCATCCTTTGAGATCCGGCCTCAGGTGCAAATGTAAGTGAGGATTTCTTAACATCCTGAACCTTGCTCATTACATCAAGAGAAAATGCATCAATTCTAAGGGAAGGCAATGATATATTGACTTTATGCTCGTTACAGTAATCAATCAGGAATTCCAAAAGCTCATTTAATCCTGTGTAGTCACTTGTGCTGAGTGAGCTTAAGGATATTTCTTCGTAGCCTGTATTCTTAAGTAATGTAATTGCGTATTCTTCCAGCTTCTTTACATCTCTTTCACGAAGAGGCCTGTATAACTGCCCCGCCTGGCAGAATCTGCAGCCTCTGATGCAGCCTCTCATAACCTCCATTACTACTCTGTCCTGAGTTACTCTGATAAAAGGCATAACAGGCTTCATTGGATAATACGCATTTGTGAGGTCCAGGCATAGTTCTTTTTTTACTACGGAAGGAACGCCCTCTCTGACAGGAGTTATAGCTTTAATTGTCCCGTCTTCTTTGTAGCTGATATCGTATAAAGAAGGAACATAGATGCCATTAATTTGAGAGCATTGGAATAAGAATTCCTCTCTTGATAAGCCTTCATCCTTTGCTTTTTCGTATAAATCAAAAAGCTCTCTGTATTTCGTTTCTCCTTCACCGATATAGAAAAGGTCAAAGAAATCTGCTATAGGCTCCGGATTATATGAACAAGGACCACCGCCAATAACTATAGGATCATCCCAGGTTCTGTCTTTTGAATATATCGCGACTCCTGAAAGATCAAGAACCTGAAGTATGTTTGTATAACACATCTCGTATTGAAGTGTAAATCCAAGGAAATCAAAACCCTTTATGGGATCCTGTGATTCCAAAGCAAAAAGCGGGATGTCATTTTCTCTCATGATACTGTCCATATCGGACCAGGGAGAAAATACCCGCTCACACCATACATCTTCATATTCGTTGAATAAACCGTAAAGAATCTGAATTCCCAAATGTGACATGCCTATTTCGTACACATCAGGGAAACAGAATGCAAATCTGATTTTTATGTCAGATAAATCCTTCACAGCACTGTTAACCTCGCCGCCGATATAGCGCTCGGGTTTACTGATGCTAAGAAGGATTTCATCTGATAATGCTAATTTTTCGTTCAAATTACACCTCGAAAGATTTATAAAAGACATCAATTGAGAAATAATTCAAATAATCGATATTAAAAAGCCTTAGCGCCTTGCTAGCTCATCGGTTATTTCTTCCCAGCTAATATCTTTTTCTGCCATAAGTACCATCATATGATACAGGAAATCAGCCATTTCGTAAATGAGTTCATTTGAATTTTTATTTTTTGCGGCGATGACCATTTCGGTACTTTCCTCACCGACCTTTTTCAGTATCTTATCCAATCCTTTATCGAAGAGGTAATTGGTGTAAGAGCCTTCTCTTGGATTGGTTTTTCTGTCATTTATAACGGTAAATACACTGTCGAGCACCTTTTGAGGATTTTTCTCTGCATATTTTTTTCCGGTGATTTCGTTGAAAAAGCATGAATAGCTGCCGGTATGGCATGCGACACCAACCTGTTTTACCTTTGCTAGTATAGTGTCCATATCACAATCCGCTGTCAGCTTCTTAACATATTGGAAGTGACCACTTGTTTCTCCCTTAAGCCAAAGCTCATTTCGACTTCTGCTAAAATATGTCATCTTACCGGTTTCAAGAGTCTTCTTATATGATTCTTCGTTAAAATAAGCAACCATCAAAACCGCATCTGTTCTGTAATCCTGAACCACTACAGGAACCATGCCATCGGAATTTTTCTTGAAATCTTCCCATTTAAACTGCGGGAGCATACGATTTACCGCAAGATCATTCTCCGCGCAGATGTTTTTCATATTTCTGATTTCGGAAGAATTGACATTTATAGCTTTTCCGGAAAGACCGCTGACATTTTTCTCTGACATAAGTCCTATCATTTTATCAAGAGATAAATCCGGAAGGCATAATATAGTTGGCAAATCAATAGCAAATGTTTTCTTTATTTCAGAACTGTTCAAAAGAATCAGCTCATCAGCATATTTTTTTATGAGTTCATCGTAAGCTGATATTTTATCGGTCTCTGTATAGCATATACAGATTTTGCCTTTGCCGAATTTCTCTGATACCTCTTGCAAAATATCTATATTGCCCTGTTTGGAAAAATTGAGACAAGCCTTTTTGCAACCGGCATATAGAAGTTTTTTTATATCTTCCATACGCTTAACGTTTCCTGCGCCATATACATCGCAGGAAACCACACCGCATATTTCCTTTATGATATCAAGTGATTCTTCATGCTCTGCATCACTTTCTGACATATCAAAAATGATTATTGCATCACAATCGTCATCATCATATTTCTCTGCAAGCATAACAGGTGACTGTGAAATAACATCTGCATTTTCCAAAGATGCAACAGCATTTCCGTTATGTAAATATATGCAGGGTATAAATTTTTTCAGCATATTAGTTCTCCCGGTAAATAGTTTAGTATTAAAGACTTCCCTTTGTGCTTAAAACACCGTCTATTCTTGAATCTATGGAAGTTGCTTCATCCAAAGCTCTGGCGAATGCTTTAAACATAGCTTCTATCTTGTGATGATCATTGATTCCCGTTATTACTCTGAGATGCAGATTCATCATTGCACCATAAGAAACTGCATAAAAGAACTCTCTCACAAGCTGAGTGTCAAACGCTCCAACCATTGGTGCAGTGAATTCGGCATCCATTTCGAAATAAGGTCTTCCGCATAAATCAATTGCGGATAGAACAAGCGCCTCATCCATAGGAAGGATAGAACTACCATAGCGTTTGATCCCTTTCTTGTTTCCGAGGGCTTTTGCGATTGCCTGTCCAAGAACAATTCCGGTATCTTCCACAGAGTGGTGGCCATCAACATCAGTATCGCCGACAACATTAACAGAAAGATCAAATAAACCATGTCTGGCAAAAGCTGAAAGCATATGATCAAAAAAGCCGATGCCTGTATTAATGTCGGATTTTCCGGATCCATCAAGATCAATTTCTAATGTAATGTCAGTTTCAGCGGTTTTTCTTTCGATTTCAGCTGTACGTGCCATTCTTATTCCTCCTCAAATCTAACTGCTATTGAATTCGCATGGGCTGTCAGGCCTTCATTTTTAGCAAAAAGTTCAATATCCTTATGAACCTTTCTGAGACCATCCTCAGAATACGCAATTATACTTGTCTTCTTTACAAAATCATCCACAGAAAGCGGCGAGAAAAATCTTGCTGTCTGATTGGTGGGTAAAATATGGTTAGGGCCTGCAAAATAATCACCAAGGGGCTCTGAAGAATACGCTCCAAGGAAAATAGCACCTGCGTGTTTAATTTTCGGCATAACCTCAAAAGGATTCTTTGTAATGATTTCGAGGTGCTCTGAGGCTATGGCGTTTGCTGCATCAATAACATCAGTCATATTATCAGCAACAAAAATATATCCGTAATTATCAAGAGACTTTTGAATTATCTCACTTCTCTCAAGCTTTTGTGTAAAAGCCTCTACTTCTACTGAAACATCTTCGGCAAGCTTCTTACTTGTAGTTACAAGAATTGCACTGGCCATCTCATCATGCTCTGCCTGTGATAAAAGGTCTGCCGCAACATATCTAGGATTTGCGGTTTCATCGGCAATAACAAGAATTTCAGAAGGACCTGCAATAGAATCAATAGAAACATAACCAAAGCAGGCTTTTTTTGCAAGAGCAACGAATATATTTCCGGGACCAGTAATTTTATCCACTTTCGGAACTGATTCGGTACCAAATGCCATAGCTGCAATAGCCTGTGCTCCTCCAACCTTGTACACTTCGGTAACACCTGCAATATCAGCAGCTACCAGAGTTCCGGGATTGATTTTTCCATCTTTTGAAGGCGGTGTACACATTATAATACGTTCTACACCTGCAACCTTGGCGGGTACAACATTCATAAGTACGCTTGAAGGATAGGCAGCTTTTCCACCGGGTACATAAACACCGGATATTTCAATTGGGATGATTCTCTGACCAAGAATTGAGCCATCTTCTTTTGTATCTATCCAGGTATTTCTCTTTTGCTTTTCATGAAATACACGAATGTTTTCAGCACTTTTCTTTATAACATCAATAAAGTCATTGTCAAGAGCTTCATATGCAGCCTCAATCTCCTGCCTTGTTACTTTTATTGTATCAGCTGTTATATCAAAATGATCAAATTTAGAGGTATATTCAAAAATAGCTTTGTCACCATTTTCTCTTACATTTGTAATTATATCATTTACGATCTGCTCGTATTCACCGTAATTAGAAGGACTTCTTTTTAATAACTTCTCAAGGAGCTCTCCTTTTGTTTTACTGTTTAATTCTACTATCCGCATTACAGGTTCTCCTTCATGTCATTGATTAGTTTATGAATTCTTTCAGATTCCATCTGCATACTTACCTGATTAACAATAACTCTTGCAGATAACGGACATATCTCTTCCAGAACAGTAAGACCGTTTTCACGAAGTGTACTGCCTGTTTCAACTATATCAACTATAACATCCGAGAGATTAACAATAGGACCAAGCTCAACCGAACCGTTCAATTTAATAATGTCAACAGTTTGGTTTTTTCTGTTATAAAAATAATCTTTCGCAATGTTAGGATATTTGCTGGCAACCTTGATCATTTCATGATGATCGAGAAGTTCTCTGGCAGATTCGGGACCGCATACACACATTCTGCATTTACCGAATCCCAGATCAAGAACTTCATAAACACTTCTATTTTCTTCCATGATTGTATCCTTGCCGACTATACCGATGTCAGCAGCACCATATTCAACATAGGTGGGAACATCAGGACCCTTTGCCAGGAAAAATTTAAGTTTCAGCTCTTCATTTGTAAAAATAAGTTTTCGCGTCTTTTTATCTGTTATTTCTTCACACTCAATGCCGCATTTCTTTAAAAGCTCCATTGTAGAATCGACAAGTCTTCCCTTACCAAGGGCAAATGTGAGATATCTATCCTGTTTATTCATTATTATTTTGCCCCCTTTAAGATTACCCTTGTACCTTGCTTTCTAAGCTCTTTAGCCTTAGAAAGAGAATCTTTGAAGCTGTTTTCATCATATTCAATAACTATTGGCTTATCTTCTTCAGGCAGCTGAATTTTCTGGTTGTATAAAGCTTTCATCAGATCATCAAGATTAATCATAAATCCGATTGAAGGTGCGCTCTTTCCAAATCTATCGAGAAGATCATCATATCGACCGCCTTTTGCTATCGCATCACCTACACCGTAGGTATAAGCGCCAAACATTACACCGGTATAATAATTAAATTTACTAAGCATACCCAGATCAAAAGATATGTAATCCTGAATACCGTAGTTACATAATACCTGATATAAACTTTGAAGGTGAGAAATAGCTTTTTGTGAACGCTTGTTATTAACGAGCTTTCCTGCTTCTTCAAGAACTTCTGCATTTCCTATACAGGTTGAAACACTTTTTATAAGTTCGCGATATTTTTCTGAAATGCCGGACTCTTCCATGATAAGATCTGCAGCAAATGTATTTCTGCTTACAAGCTTTTCTCTTATAGCTTCTTCAGTATCAAAATCGATGCCGGCTTCTTCGCAGATACCGTAATAATAATCAGCATCACCTATACTTACCTTAAAATCGTTTAAGCCCGTAGCGGAAATCGATTCCACCAGCAATGCGATCATCTCAGCATCAGCAAAAATTGAGCCATCGTTCATAAGCTCAGCGCCGATTTCGGAAACTTCCTTCAGCTTTCCCTGCAGACTGTGAGTATTTAAAAATGTCTTACCGCTGTAACAGAATCTAACAGGTTCTTCATCTTCCAAAAAATATTTACTAACACATCTTGCTACTGATGGTGTGAAATCCGGACGAAGTACCATGGTATTACCATCCTGGTCAAAGAACTTATAGAGCTCTTTTTCACTATTACTGCTGATCTCCTCCGCAAAAACATCAAAAAACTCAAAAGTAGGAGTATCAATGGTTTCAAATCCGTAAGATTTCATACGGTTTCCTATAGTATTTATTACAAAAGATCTGTCACTGCATTCTTTTCCATAAAGATCACGTACACCCTCTGGTGTGTGCAAAAGTCTTCGATTCATACATATCTCCCGGACGCTTTATTGCGTTAACGTGCTACTTCGCTACTACATTAAATTTATTTAAGTTTATAGGAATACAATTTATTTGTCAATCTCTTTGCTCAAGATCTTTTTGCAGCATATCCAGATATGGGATATACCCTTTGGTATCATCTGAAATTATATATTCCGGATCGAGCTCATCATATCGAAAGCTTTTTCGTCCGCCTTCAACGGCTCTTTCCCAAAAATATTTGAGTTTTCTATAAGGAAGATAATAGAATTCCCCTCGCCCGGTATAATAAATCAGAAAAAAAGCAATGCCGTCCTGTGCTTCAAATTTTTCCATAAAAGAAACCTGATGGGGATGGATGTTTTCCAGGGTGAATGTATCCTGTGCACATTCTTTTGCATCAAAGCAAACAGGAATTCCCTGAACTGCGCCTATATAATCGACAGTACTTTTTTGATCAAAATAGGCAAGTGTAATATGTCTTGTTTCTTTATCAATATTTATCGGTGTAATAGGCGTGGGAATCTTTTGGATGAGGGCGAGTGCCTCTTCCTGATATTTTTCGTTTGTTCGATTTATCAGTTCCTCCAGAGTGTTACCACGAAGTCCTCTTGAATTCCATGTGGCCATATTGTCTCCATTCGAAAGAATAAATACGAAATTATTTATGAAAACAGTTTGGATTTTATATTTGAGTAAATAGCAGGAAGCTCAGCTTCGAATATCCTGCCCGAAAGATATGAAAAATCGTCAGCCATTATCGGAAATTCCAACCTGCTTGAATGAAGCAGCTGATACTTTAATCCGAATTCAGATTTAATTATCTTATTGGTCTGCTCATTACCATACTTTGTATCACCGATCAGTGGATGCCCTTCCGATGATAAATGTGCTCTTATCTGATGTGTTTTGCCCGTATGAAGTAATACTTCAAGCTCTGTAAGTATAGTTTTTTTATCTGAAATATAGAGAGCGCCATGACCCATAACCTTAAAGGATGTCTCTACAGGTGAATATAAGTCATTTTGTTCATTATCGGGCTTAGTATCAGTAAGAACCACTTTATTTGTTTTTCTATCCTTAAAGAGATAACCGGATAAATGCGAATCAGAGACAATATTTCCAATAACAATTGTCCTGTAATATTTATGAAGAGTTCTGTCTTTTAACAGATTGGCCATTTTTCTGGCTCCGGGTAGGGATTTTGAACATATTAGAAGCCCCGATGTATTTCGATCCAGACGATTACATACTGATGGCCTGAAAGTCGCAAGACTCTCCTTGCTTATTTCTCCCCGGTTAAGAAGATATCCTATAAGCCATTCATTAATGCTTAAATCTTTAGCTTCAGATTTCTGAGATAAAATTCCGCAGGGTTTGTTTAAAAGAAGAATATTCTCATCTTCATATATAATTTCAAGGTCTCCGAATTTCGCAAAGGCTCTCTCATACACCGCCGCGGTATCATCGACAACACTTCCGGAATCTAAAGCATTCACATGCCTATTTGCGAATTTGTAGAATGTTTCATCGGAAAAAAATACGGATATAACATCTCCTTCTTTAAGAGCTTCCTTTCCGCTTGCTTTTTTTCCGTTAAGAGTAATATTCTTTTTTCTAAGCATCTTAAATAAAAATCCCATGGAGCATTCAGTAAAATAACTCCCAAGAAATTTATCCAATCTCTTACCTGTTGAATTCTTATCTATTTTAATTTCTCTCATATCACCCTGATTATAACGAAATTGAAAGTAAAACAAGCGCACAGGTTTCAACCGTGCCGGGGACCCAGGAATCTTCAATTGCCTGAGGATCGATATTCTTGGATTGCCGTATCTGTTCAAGATTATCCAGCCTGTTACAAAATGCATTAATATCTTTAAATACCTTGACTGTGTAACTGCTGTAACCGCTCTGTGATATCTGGTTTCTAATGTGTTTCTCGCAGTTTGAGGTATCAAGGGCTTTATTTTCCGTATAGCAGATTACATTCTTATCAAGAACTGTTGCAGCTGCAATACTATAGTTTTCATCGTAACTAGTCATCTCAAGATCATATCTGATGAGAAGCCCGCCTCTGTGAGTTTCAATTATGTCATACGCAGCCTTGCTGCAAGGATGCGCTTTCATGTACATTATAAGATTGACAGCACTAAGTCCTGTGGGCAGGCATCCAAGTGCAGCAATTATACTAAATGCACTCTTATTTGATTTATAGATAAAAAGACCTGTGAAAAATATAATCAGACAAATTGCAAGTGCAATAATGGTTCTTATAGTTGCAAACTTACGATTATATTCAATATATCCAAAATTTCCTTTTGCTACTTTTTTCATGACAACCTCTGAATATCAGTTATTTTAATAGATCAAGCTCTTCATCCGTAAGCTCTCGGTATTCTCCCGGAGCAAGAGTCGGATCAAGAACAAGTCCCCCCATCCTTATCCTTTTTAGGAAAGTAACTTCATTTCCTATGGCTTCAAGCATACGCTTAACCTGATGGAATCTCCCCTCATGGATGATAAGGTGCAAAACTGCTTCACCATTTACATCTTCAATAAATGCTTTTGCAGGAAGGGTAGGTTCATCATCACCTATATCAACGCCTTCCTCAAGCTTCTTAAGATCAAAATCTGATATCACTCTTGCAGTATGGACTTCATATTCCTTTTCAACATGCTTTTTGGGAGAAAGAAGCCTGTGAGCAAGCTTTCCATCATTTGTTATTATCAGAAGTCCTTCAGTATCTTTATCAAGCCTTCCGACAGGAGCCAAATTATTGTCAAAACCAATATCAATGAGATCAAGAACAGTCTTGTCATGATTGTCTTTTGTTGCAGAAACAACGCCTTGCGGCTTATTAAGCAGATAATATCTGAATTCTTTATAATCGGAAGTGAGACTTTCGCTCGAAAATATGATTTCATTTATGGTAGGATCAACGCTAAACTCAGGTTTTGTTATAACATTACCATCAACGCATACCATACCGTTTTTTATATATTCTTTAAGTTGTTTCCTACTTCCGATACCGCAGGATCCCAAAAACTTATCTAATCTCATAATATATCCTAAAAGAAAAGCTGCCGCATGATTTACTCACCGGCAGCTATAAAATTATTATTACAATAAATCAAGATTCAAATCAGAGCCATCGTCAAGCATAACTTCTGGAGTTATTTCTGTAAAATTTGAAGCCGGCTTGGGTTTCTCTTTTACGTTAGAAGGATTGACACTTGGCGGAACAAGATCCGCTCTGTTTGATTTAATTGTTTCACTATATGAAGTAAGATCTTTTAAGAAAGAAGTTGTACTTGCATTAGTGGTTTCAATTGCTTTATTTACTATTACTTCAACCTCTGCAAGCAGGTTATCTGTATAACTTACTGCTGCAGCCTTCATCTGATTGGCTTCATTTGTGGATCTTGTAAGAATCTCCTCAGCTTGCTTTGCAGCATGGGCAATTACCTCATTAGCCTGTGCATAAGCCTGCTGCATGATATCATGTTCATTTATCATTGCATGAGTCTGCTCTGTGGCTCTGTCAATCAGGTCTTTTGCCTTTTTCCTGGCATCCTCAAGAATAGCTTCTTTATTGCTGATAATAGTCTGATATCTTCTGATTTCTTCGGGTGTTTTACTGCGAAGCTCTCTTAGAAGTTCATCAATCTCTTCTTTGTTTACTACAATGTTAGTATGTGACAGCGGCTGATACTTGCAGTTGTCAATGAATGTTTCAATTTCATCAATACATTGTTCAATTCTACTGCTCATAGTCTTTACCCCCCAATTTGCTGTTTATCATACCCATATTTCTTATAAACCATTTGTGCGACATACTCTGTTACACAGCGGCTTATATCCCCATGAAAGCTTGCGAATTCACGAACAGTTGAACTGCTTAAATATGCGTATTCAAGGCTTGTTGTCAGGAAAACAGTATCAACTTCATTTTGTGAAAATGCTTTATTGGTCTGAGCAATCTGGAGTTCATATTCAAAATCGGTGATAGCTCTGAGACCTCGTAAAAGAATCCTTATATTGTTTTGCTTGCAATAATCGATGATAAGACCTTCATGACAGTCAATCTCAACATTATCAAGATCCTTAACTGCTTCCTTAATCATCTTAACACGTTCATCTACTGAAAACAACGGACTCTTAGCTGTGTTCACGCTTACCACAACGACCAGCTTATCAAACATGGCAGAAGCTCTTTTGATAATATCAAGATGTCCTAATGTTATCGGATCAAAGCTTCCGGGATAAACAGCTACTTTCATTACAAATCCTCTTTTTTATCTAACTTTTACAATACAGGTTGCCTTGTGATTTCCATCCTCGGATTTAACAGTAATCTTGGCTTTTCCTGGACTTAATGCTACAAGATTGCCATAAGCATCTACTGAAACAACACCGGGTTTAGAGCTCTTCCAGGTCACATTCTTATTTGTTGCCTTTTTGGGGTTGAACTTAACTCCGAGAGTATAAGTACTACCCACTGTAAGTTTTAATTTCTTCTTGGTAAGTTTTACGGATCTTACACGTTTAGCTTTTTTTACAATGACAGTAACTTTCCTTGAAATTCCGCCATCACGTGTCTTACATGTAATAAAGCATTTACCTGGTTTCTTACCTGTAATAATACCGTATTTATTGACTGTCGCAATTTTCTTATTGCTTGACTTGAACTTTATGCTCTTATTAAAGGCCCATTCAGGGAATACAGCTGTGCCGATTGATGCTTTTGATCCGGCATAAACGGTGATTTTTTTTGCGGATACATCAAGACCTTTTACTCTTCCGTCTGTAACTATGAGTCGGCAACGAGCCTTTTTTCCGCCATATGCAGAGGTTGCGAAGATTTCGCATTCACCGTTCCTTATACCCATTACAAGACCGTTATCACTAACAGTGGCAACTGTCGTATCAGAAGAATTCCATCTGATACCCTGCTTGGAATTTGCGGGGAGACAGGTTGCACTAAGCTGTAATGGTGAACCAACCGCAATTATAGCATTGGCCTGACTTATAGCAACGCTTGTGGGTTTAACAAAACTGCCTTCGGAACCGTTATAATCAGTACTGCTTACAGGATAAACTCTGTAGAAATCAGCTGTTGCATATTCCGGATACCTAATGTGATAAATGCTGTCAAAAGCTACTTTTTTATTATAATCGACACGACTTCCTTTTAAGAAGTTATCGGTTTTTGCAGGTGTATTGTGGCCGGGTCTGGGATCATATGCGTCCCAGGTGCCATCAACATAATAATATATATTGCCAAGTTGTACTATATTCCAACCATGACCCGAATTCTGATCACCTTCCTCTGCAAGACCTGCAACTAATCTTGAATCAATTCCAACTGAAAGCATAATTCTGTAGAAAAGAAGAGAATACCCTTCACATACCGTATTATTTAAGCAAGCTGCAGAATAACATGAGTAGCCAATAAACTTGTTTGGATTTGATATAGTTTCATAATCATAAGATATGTGCGTGGTTATATATCTATATGTATTATAAATTTTCTGGTAATCAGTACCCTTATTTAATCCATTATTCTTAATTATTTGATCAATCTTCTGAGTTGTAAGTACTTCCTGCGCAGCATCATGATTATATACGAACATAAGCTGTATACTACCGTATGTGTAATTGTCGGCATAAGCAATGGAAGACTGTCTTGCAATTTGATGGAATGCCCATCTAACATAATCGCCTTCATTAGGAACACCGGTGTGTTCCCAAATAATGGGAAGCATAGGATTTAATATAGTGGTCTCGTTATACAGATCCGGCAATTTGAAATTAATCATTACAGAAGTCTGTCTTGCTTTAATTGCCTCTCTTGCAACCTCTGCCATCTCCTGAATTGAAGTGCATTTTCCGCCTGATGAAAGAAGTGATTTAACATTTACGGTTGAGTCAAGCTGTGACGCAAGCGTGTTAAGTTCATTCTGGCTAACGGCAATTCTGTTTTCATAAACGGGATTTACTTCTGCTGTTGCCGCTGTTGTCTCGAAATTAAGTACTACAGCTACGTCATAAACTGAGAAACTTTCGGCATCATAAGATACAACTGTTTCTTCGCCATCACCGTAAACATCTGTGGCATTCTCTGTTACATCAGCAGGAACCTCTGTTGTAGTGGCATCATCCTCGATATGGAACACCTGAACGGAAGTACTTTCGTTCTCTGAATTAGCATCAGAAAGCTTATCATTTAATGTTATTTCTACAGAAACATTTCCATCAGGCTCAAACTCCTGACCATCCTTTAAAAGTGTTATATCAAATGATGCGGAATCGTAAACTACGGATTCAGCAGGAAGTACATCATTTACAAGATCATCTACCTTCTGGCCGCCAACCTTTTTTACCTTTTTGATGTCAACTGTTGTACCCTCAGGAACAATCCCCTCTTCTGCATGAAGCTTAATTATATAGCCATCAATCTCTTTTTCAAAATCAAAAGGCCCGGGAGCCTGCGCATTTCCATCCGAAACAGCTGCTTCATTTGCAGCATTGCCATCTGAAACGGCATCAGCTGAATTATTCAGATCTTCTTCAGTTTCAGCTTCAGTAATTTCTTCGTTTTCTGATACATCCGGATTTTCATTGGATTCATTTTCTGCAGGAACAGATTCTTCTGAAGCGGGAGTATCAATTGCCTCTTCAGTTTTCTCCGGTTCTTTTGTGGTTTCTTCTGATTCAGTTTCGGCAGGTACTTCTTCCTCAGCATTACCGTCTGAAACAGATAAGAGATTTACATCTTCAGTCTCTTCAATTGTCTGCAGAAATTCAGCGGAGTTAACTTCTTCCGCTTTTACGCTTAAAGGCGCTACGCCTTCTGCAAACAAGGCAGCACTTAGTACAAGCGCTAAAACACTTTTTCCCCAAATTTCTTTTCTCACTTACTCTCTTTTCCTTTCTGTGTACCCCTCTCACAGAAAATATATAATCATATGTTTTCGCGTGGCATTAAGCCTTTTTCATGAAAACATGCTGATTTGTCTTATATCTCTTTTCTTTTATGATTTCAAAACCATTTTCTTCAAAAACTGATAAATCCATATCAAGACTACATTCAGCTATGAGCATGGTATATTCTGTGACATAAGGTAATCTTCCAAGTAACTCAAAGGTTCTCTCATATAGTCCCGACTCATAAGGCGGATCCACAAATATTATATGAGCTTCCTTTTCGTTGACATTTTTTAAGCCGACCAGAACATCAGACTTTAATACAGTAGCTCTGTCCTCAAAATGAGTTGTCTGCAGATTCTGATTGATACACTTAATTGCCTTGATATTATTCTCTATAAAATACGCTCTTTTGGCGCCTCTTGATAAAGCTTCAATTCCAATACCGCCGCTGCCGGCGAAAACATCTATAAAAATAGCACCCGGCACATCATTTTGAAGCATATTAAAAAGAGTCTCTTTTATACGGTCCTGCGTAGGCCTGGTATCATTCCCCTCGGGAGTTACCAGTTTTAGCCTTCTTGCTTCACCTGCTATTACTCTCATAATCTCACCTTTGTACCCTTTGTATCTCTGCTTGTGATTTTTAGATGATCAAGAGCTAAGGCTTTTCCGTTATGCTCTATTGAAAGATCATCCGTTTCCCTTAAATAATAAACATCTCTTACAAGGTCTTTTGCTCCAAGTCTCATACCGCGAACGCCCACGGCACCTTTTTTCTTCTCAGGGACATCTGTAACATTGAATCTCAGGAAGAAGCCGTTTTCTGATTGTAGCACAACAGTACTGATTTCGTGAAGTTCATGAACACTGACAACTTCATCATCTTCCGCAAGCTTTGTGGCTGCAACGGATCTTCTGGATACATCAAATTCTCCGCCGTCGACAATCTTCATATTAGCCTGCTTTGTAACAAACATTATCCTGTAAAGGTTAAGGCTGCTTTGGCTTGCTACATATATAATCTGATCACTTGTCGTGTCGAAATCACTGACATTATCAATAGGAACACCCTTGTCACGCATCCTTCCCGCAGGAAGATCCATTGCCTTTATGGTATGAAGCGTTCCGTTTGCAGTAAAGACGCAGACCTTTCCGGTGTTCTTCATTACAAACGAATATTTAAAGTCATTCTTGATAGTCTCAAGATTCTTCTCATAAGTTGTTACATCAATTGTCTTGGCATATCCGAAACGGTCCATAAGGAATGCAACATCAATCTCCTCAATGGGCTTCTCTTCGTAAACAGCATCTTCAACGTTATCAACAACAGTGCGTCTCTTCACATTGTATTTCTTCTTGATTTCTGAGAGTTCATTCTGAATTACAAGTGACATGGACTCGTGATCTTCAAGAATATCCTCATAGCGATATATCTTGGCGATTGTGTCTTCGTGCTCCTTAACAAGAGCTTCAAGTTCGAGACCGATTAATTTATATAGCCTCATCTCAAGAATGGCATCAGCCTGTCTCTCTGTGAAAAGAAGCTGTGCAGCCATAGCTCTTGAAGCCTCACTCTTAAATCTGATTCCCTCGGTATTACCGTTTACAAGACAGTCCTTAGCCATAGGTCTGTCCTTGGAACCTCTTAAAATTTCAATTACAATATCAATTACGTTGCAGGCTTTGATGAGACCTTCCTGGATCTCTTTCTTATCCTGTTCCTTCTTAAGAAGTGTTGTATATTTTCTTCTTGCTGTCTCAAACTGAAAATCGACAACTGATCTCATTATTGATGAAAGACTCATAGTCTCGGGTCTTCCATCACAGATAGCAAGCATATTTACGCCGAATGTATCCTCAAGTTTTGTCTTCTTATAGAGAAGATTCTTGAAGTTCTCAACATCTGTATCTTTCTTAAGCTCAATTACAATTCTGATACCTTCCTTAGAAGACTGGTTGGATATATCGATAATGTCATTGGTTATTTTCTTCTCAGCAAGCTCAGCCACGTCAGAAAGAAATTTACCTATTCCGGCACCAATCATGGTGTAAGGAATCTCAGTAACTACAAGATTTATATGTCCTGCTTTTCCTTTTTCAACTTCGACCTTACCTCTTACTCTTATCTTGCCCTGACCGGTCTCATAAATAGCGCGAAGTTCGTCCTTGTTTGTGACAATGCCGCCTGTAGGGAAATCGGGTCCTTTTATATATTTCATGAGCTGCTTGGCGGATAACTCCGGATTTTGCATATAAGCAATCTCAGCATCAATAACCTCTCCGATATTATGAGGAGGTGTGCTTGTAGCCATACCAACAGCTATACCTTCAGATCCGTTAATAAGGAAATTCGGTATTTTTACAGGCAAAACCGAAGGTTCTCTCTCGGTCTCGTCAAAGTTGGGGACAAAGTCAACAACATCCTTATCAAGATCAGCCAGGAAATTTTCCTGAGTAATCTGGGCAAGTCTCGCCTCTGTATAACGCATGGCAGCGGCACCGTCTCCCTCGATATTGCCAAAGTTACCATGACCGTCAACAAGCGGAACAGCCTTCTTGAAATCCTGAGTCATCACAACGAGCGAATCGTAAATAGAACTGTCACCGTGAGGATGATATTTACCCATGGTATCGCCGACAATACGTGCGCTCTTACGATATGGTCTGTCATATCTGATTCCAAGCTCATACATATCGTAAAGAGTTCTTCTCTGAACAGGCTTAAGACCATCCCTGATATCAGGAAGCGCTCTTGCCACGATAACACTCATAGCATAATCAATATAAGATTTTTGCATTATCTCCGAGTATTCGGAGCGAATTAATCTTTCTTCCATTTATACCTCATCCGTCAGCTTAGCTGACACCTTATCTGTGCTTTTTAACGCAGAAGGCAATTATTTAAATATCAAGCTCAGCATCGGTTGCGTGCTGATGAATAAAATCTCTTCTTGGCGGAACTTCATTACCCATAAGAAGCTCTGTCATATGTGATGCCATCTTGGCATCCTCAATCTCAACGAGTCTCATCATACGATTCTCGGGATCGAGTGTTGTCTCCCAAAGCTGTTCGGGATCCATCTCTCCAAGACCCTTATATCTCTGAAGTGTAAAAGACCCCTTGTGATTTTTTCTGTATTTTTCAAGAGCAGAATCATCATAGAGGTATTCCTCTTTTCCTCTGCTCGGGATAGCCTTGTAAAGAGGCGGCATAGCAATATAAACATGCCCCTCGAAAATAAGCTCAGGCATGAATCTGTAGAACAGAGTAAGCAAAAGCGTCGCAATATGAGAACCATCGACATCGGCATCGGCCATGATAACTATCTTGTCATAGCGAAGCTTTGAAATATCAAAGTCATTGCCGTAGCCTTCTGAAAAACCACATCCGAACGCATTGATCATAGTCTTGATCTCAGCATTGGCGAGCACCTTATCAATACTTGCCTTTTCAACATTAAGAATCTTACCTCTGATAGGAAGGATAGCCTGAAATTCACGGTTTCTTGCCATCTTGGCGCTGCCGCCCGCAGAATCTCCCTCGACGATGAAAATCTCACACTTTGAAGCATCCTTACTAATGCAGTTAGCCAGCTTTCCGTTGGAATCAAATGAATATTTCTGTTTTGTTAAAAGATTCGTCTTGGCTTTTTCTTCGGTTTTTCTGATCTTTGCTGCCTTTTCGGCACAACCGATAATAGATTTTAATACTTCAATATTTCTGTCAAAAAATCTTGTAACTTCATCACCGGTAATCTGCGAAACAATCTTGGCCGCATCCTGATTATCAAGCTTGGTCTTTGTCTGGCCCTCAAATCTTGGGTCCGGATGCTTGATACTGACAACAGCAGTCATACCGTTTCGCACATCAGTACCGTTAAAGTTGGCATCTTTTTCTTTAAGAGAACCAATCTCTCTGGCGTATTGATTGATAATATTTGTAAACATGGTTTTAAAGCCGGTGAGGTGTGTTCCACCTTCGGCATTATAAATGTTATTACAAAAGCCAAGAATGTTTTCATGGAATTCGTTGACATACTGAAAAGCCACATCAACTGAGACTCCGTCGCTCTCTCCGCTATAGAAGATTACATCTGTAACTGCTTCCTTGGACTTATTCATATCTCTGATAAAACCGGTAATGCCTTCAGGCTCATGGAATTCTATATACTCCTCTGTACCCGGTCTGTCATCAATATAAATAATAGTTAGATTCGGATTAAGATAAGCGGTCTCATGAAGTCTGGATTTTATATCTTCTTCTCTGAATCTGGTTTTTTCGAAAATTGTAGGATCGGGTAAAAATGATATGGTTGTACCATGTTCTCTTGTTTTACCGACAGGCTCAAGAAGTCCATCCTTAAGTTTGACAGTGGGAACGCCTCTCTCATAAGCGTCTTCATATATCTGACCATCGGTTTTAACCTGAACCTTTAGCCAGGTAGATAAAGCGTTAACAACAGAAGAACCTACACCGTGAAGTCCACCACTGGTCTTGTATGCAGCGTTATCAAACTTACCACCTGCATGGAGCATAGTCAGTACAACACGTTCTGCAGTAATTCCCTTGGCATGCATACCAACAGGGATTCCACGACCATTATCTTCTACCGTAGCACTTCCGTCAGGATTGAGTGTCACTGTTATCTGTGAGCAATATCCTGCAAGATGCTCATCCACAGCATTATCCACTATTTCGTAGACAAGATGATTGAGTCCCCTTGTTGAAACACTTCCTATATACATACCGGGTCTCATTCTAACGGCTTCGAGACCCTCCAAAACTGTAATGCTTGAAGCATCATAGTTATTATTTACTGACATAAAACTTCCCAACCTTACAAAACTTTTTTCTTACTTTTTATACATGTATTTTTCTTGATGCAGCAATTGCCAAGGCTCCGGGCCCGATATGACAGGAAACCACGAGTGATAGCGGATCCATATGCATCTCATATCCTGGGAAAGCAGCTTCAACCTCACCTTTAAATTCGTTTGCCTTTTCAAGATCATATGAGTAGGCGCCGCTTAAGTGAACATCATGCGCATCAATTCCACCAAATCTGTTCTCAAAATCCGAGAGCATGGCATTAATCATAATATTCTTACCTTGAGTTGCGGTTCTTGCTTTAGCAAAGGCATCAAGTTTTTCGCCCTGGATCTGCAAAACCGGTTTGAGTTTTAACAAAGTACCAAGAGCTGCTGCGGCAGGTGTTATTCTTCCGCCCTTTTTAAGGTAGTACAATGTATCAAGCATAATATAAATACTTGACTCAAATTTAACCTCTTCGAGCTTGTCCTTTATTTCCTTGCCGTTCATTCCTTTATCTCTAAGCTCTATTGCATCGAGAACAGACTGCCTCATTGTTACTGAGATTCTCTGATTATTGACAACAAATACTTTGCCCTCATAATCATCGGATGCAAGCATAATTGCTGTCTGACATGAACTGCTCAGGCCGCTGCTGAGAGGTATATATACAATCTCATCATATTCTTTAAGCATTGCATCCCATAGCTCAAGAAGAGCGCCGGGGCTGGGCTGACTGGTTGATACATCGGCTCCATCTGCAAGCTTTTTGAAGAAATCCTCCTGAGTAAGATTAATTCCTTCTAAATACTCAACACCATCAATCATAAAAGGAGTAGGAATTACTTTTATTCCAAGTGCTTCACCATCTGCAGGCATAATTCCGCTATTTGTATCTGTTATGATTGCTACTTTTGACATGTTATCCTCCGAGAAAATATACAATATATTGTATTATTCGAACACATACTCTACTAAATTTTACTTTTATAATGCCGTAAAGTCAAATGAATTCGATATAAGCCACTGCTTTAATGGGCTGTTTTCTTCCATGATAAAATCCGGATCTTCTGAAAGCAGCCTGTCGGCAAGTGCTGCTGCTTCCCTAATAAGTGCAGCATCCTGATAAATATCAGCAACGTGAAATGACATTTCTCCGCTTTGTCTTATTCCGAATAAGTCACCCGGGCCTCTTTGTTTTAAATCCTCTTCAGCTATGACAAAACCATCGTTGGAATGATTCATTATATCAAGCCTTTGTTTAGCTTCTTCGCGACCGGAAGTATTTATAAAAATACAGTATGACTGGTCCTTTCCTCTTCCAACTCTTCCGCGAAGCTGATGTAGCTGTGCAAGACCGAAACGTTCAGAGTTTTCTATCATCATCACAGTTGCATTCGGAACATTAATGCCGACTTCAATGACTGTTGTGGATACAAGAATATCTATTTCACCTCTTGCAAACTCTTCCATAATGCTTTCTTTTTCGGACGGTTTTTGTTTACCGTGAAGCGTACGTATTCTAATATCAGACGGCATGGAATCTCTAAGCTTTTCTGTATAATCAGATACATTTTCAAGCCCATCCGTTTCGCCCTCTTCAATCATCGGACATATTACATATGCCTGATGTCCCTTTTTGACCTGATCCGCAATAAATTTATAAGCAGTGGGTCTATACTCAGTGCCAACGACACAATTCTTAATAGGAATTCTTCCTTTTGGCATTTCATCCAGTATAGAAATATGAAGGTCTCCGTAAAGAATAATTGCAAGCGTTCTGGGAATAGGCGTTGCACTCATCGCAAGAATATGCACATTTTTTCCTTTTTCAGAGAGTCTTTCTCTTTGCTGGACGCCAAATCTATGCTGTTCATCAGTAATAACAAGAGAAAGATTATTATAATTTACCTTCTCCTGTATAAGCGCATTGGTACCGATAATCAGATTATAATCACCGTTCTCGATACCTTCCTGTGCTATCCTTTTTTCCTTTACAGAAAGTGAACCTACAAGCAGAATAGGTGTAATGGGAAGATTATACCGCTCTTTCATCTCTATGAAACCTTCATAATGTTGCCTGGCAAGAACTTCTGTGGGTGCCATAATTGCACCCTGATAGCCATTTTCGGCAGTAAAAAGAAGCGATAAAAATGCAAGAATGGTCTTTCCGGATCCAACGTCGCCCTGTATCAGTCTGTTCATAACATTTTTGCCGGTCAGATCACTTTTTATATCAGCCCATATTTCGAGCTGCTTTCCGGTAAGCTTGTAAGGAAGCCTGTCAATTAATGAATCTGACTGTATACTTAATTTATAATCATAATCATTTATTGACTGTTCTTCATATCTTTTGAGAAAACGCAGTCTGAGAATAAATTCCAGTATTTCATTAAATGCTATACGTCTTCTTGCAGTAGAAAATTCTTCCATATTTGCAGGAAAATGTATTTTCCTTACTGCCTCTGAGTAGTCCATAAGCCCTAATTGTCTTCTTATATATGAAGGTAGCATCTCTTCCAAATACGGAGTTGAAGGAATTGCCTGCTTTACGGCTTTTATTACAAGCTGATTGGAAAGCCCTTTGACAAGCGGATATCTGGGTTGCATAGAACCCATAATTTCAAGATAGTCCTCTGTTTTGAACATTTTGGGCTGTTCCATAACAAATGAATTACCTTTTTTTTGAACAAGACCTCGGAAAACATAATATTTTCCCGGTTTGATATTGTTCCTCATAAAAGGCATATTAAAATACGTGATTTGTAATGTGCCTGTAACATCCCCTGCTTTGAATGTAAGAATGCTTAAATTTCGGACTTTCTTAACAGCAATATTACCTACAGCGGTAAGTCTGACTGCACTAATCTCTCCTGAAGCTAAGTCTGAAACATTTTTTATTTCTTCGCAGATATCGTAATCTCTCGGAAAATATGAAAGAAGGTCTTCTACAGTCTTTATTCCGCACTTTTCAAAAAGGGCGCTGCTTTTATCGCCAACGCCCTTTAAAGAAGATACATGTTCAATTAAGGATGGATTTTTATTTACCATCTTATTACTCCGCACTCACAATGTAATAGTAAATAGGCTGACCACCATACTGAACTTCAACATCACAGCCTGAGAATTTAGCACTGATTCTATCGCTTAGAGCAGATGCTTCTTCTTCCTTGATGTCAGAACCATAATACAGGCTGATAAGTTCGGTAGAGTCATCTACAATCTTATCGATCATCATCGCTGTAACATCTTCAATATCAGAACCGACTCCAAGAATTCCGTTGTCGCCGATTCCCATGTAGTCACCCTGTTTGATTGTGACATCATCTATCATCGTATCGCGAACAGCATATGTAACCTCACCGGTTTTTACTGTTGAAATAGCTTCTTTCATGCCCTCTTCATTCTCTTCTACAGATGTTCCGGGCATGAAGTTGATAGCAGCAGTGATACCCTGGGGTACAGTCTTAGTGGGAATAACAACAATTTTCTTATTGTCACCCTTATCTTCCATCATAATCTTTGCCTGATTAGCGGCGAGTATTATGTTCTTATTGTTGGGTAATACAAATACAGTATCGGCATTGACTCTGGATGCAGCATCGAGAATGTCCTCTGTACTGGGATTCATAGTCTGTCCGCCTTCAATTACATAATCAACGCCAAGACCTCTGAATATCTCTGCAAGACCATCGCCTGCACATACTGCAACAAATCCGATATCCTTGTGCTCTGAATTAACAAACTCAAGCTCAGCTTTCTTTTCAGAAACAGGAGTCTGGTCTTTCAGCGGAATATCATCATCTCTGTTATAAGTTGGAGTTGACTCAGCGGCTCCATTAATCTCAGTATCTATTTCCGCATATACTCCGTTCTGTGTCTCGTGGAAAAGCTTTTCACGGTGCTCCATTCTCATGTTATCAATTTTCATGTTTGATAACTGGCCATACATAAGAGCACGCTGAATAGCAAGTCCGGGATCATTACTGTGAACATGAACTTTGCAGATTTCATCATCGGCAACCATAACAATACTATCGCCAATTGATTCCAGAAATGCCTTAAAATCTATTTCCTGCTTAACATTTAAAGGTTTACTTAAAAGGACTATAAATTCTGTACAATATCCAAATTTAATATCTACTTCGGCTGTTGCCTGAGCTTTTGATGCTACCGGTGTTGCTGCTGCTTCATCTATTGTGTAATCAATCTCTTTTCCGAGATATGCATCAAGAGCTCCCTTAAGAACCTGCATAAGACCCTGTCCGCCGGAATCAACTACGCCGGCCTGCTTAAGAACAGGAAGCATCTCAGGAGTTTTATTTAATACTTCGTCGCCGTACTTTATGATTTCTTCAAAGAAAGGCTCAAGATCTTCAGCGCCTTCCTTTGATAACTCCATAGCCTTTTCCGCAGCACCCTTTGCAACGGTAAGAATTGTTCCTTCTTTAGGCTTCATTACTGCTTTATATGCAGTCTCAACTGCTTTATCAAAAGCGGTTGCAATTATTGAAGCATCCAGTTCATCATAATCACGGACACCCTTTGTAAAACCACGAAGAAGCTGTGAAAGGATAACGCCGGAGTTACCTCTGGCTCCGCGCATAGCGCCGGAATAAATACTTTTGCAAAGGCTTCCCATATCAACATCTTCTGGAAGGTTCTTTACATCCTTTGCAGCAGACATGATAGTCATTGTCATATTTGTTCCTGTATCTCCATCAGGAACAGGGAAAACGTTAAGCTCGTTTATCCACTCTTTTTTTGCATTCAAATTACTTGCGCCTGCAAGAAACATTTTCTTTACATCAGACGCTTTAATAGTGTTAGCCAAAATTCTACCCTCCTTGACCTTAATCGATGACACGAACGCCTTCGACGAAGATGTTTATCTTCTCAATTTCAAGGCCGGTGAATTCCTCAACCTTGTACTTAACATTATCTATAAGGTTATCGGTTACAGCGGAAATGCTTACGCCATAAGCTATGATTACATGAAAATCAAGTGTAAGCTTTCTGTTGGCTCCGACAGTAACATTAATTCCTCTCTTGATGTTATCTTTCTTCAGAAGACTGACAAGTCCCTCAGCCACATTTACATTAGCCATGCCGACAATACCAAAGCATTCATTGGCAACAGCGCCTGCGTACTGAGCAATTACTTCATTATCAATTGCAATACTTCCCATATGAGTGTTCATTGAAGTAGACTTCATACTGCACCTCCATTAAAATCGCATATAACAGATTATAAACTAATTAAGCAAAAAATAGAAGTCAAAAAGAGTTTTGCTACCAAAACCCATCTGCTAAGATAAAAAAAGGACTCACTTTCGTGAATCCTTTTAATACTCATCTGCAATAATTAAGCACGCTCAACCTTTTTGGATCTGAGACAGCTTGTGCAAACGTTCATTCTCTTAGTACCGCCGTTAACCTTAACTGCAACCTTATGTACGTTAGCATTCCAGATTCTATTGCTCTTTCTATGGGAATGGCTTACGTTGTTACCGAAATGAACGCTCTTGCCGCATACTTCACACTTAGCCACTTTGACACCTCCTTATAAGCCATATTTTAATCAAATGCATCAAGCGAATAAATAACTACATAAATATATTCGCAACATCACACATGATATCAGAAATGGTAAGCAAATGCAAGCAAAAAATAATTATTTAATTAATAATCTTTTATTTAAGCCTTCATATAAGTATCAAATTGGCGAAGAAGAATATTATATTCTTCATTGATCATATCGCAGAGCTTATGATCACCGCATAGATTATCCGGATGATATATCTTCATAAGATCACGATATCTCTTCTTTAGAGCAAGAAGCGAATTGACACCCTGGAAGAAAAATTCCGCTCTGCTATACTCATCCTCTCTCAGGTACCCCTTCTCCTGTTCGAGTTTCTTCCATTCCCGCTCCAGCTTCTTCTTGTCTGCATTGAGCTTATCAAATCCGTCCTTAAGGATCTCTATCTGCTGATCAAATAGAGCCTGATCATCCTTAAATTTTTGCTTGTCATGCTCAAACTGACTTCTTTCAGACTGAAATTTTGCGCGGAATCTTTCCATTTTTGCTTCAATTTCAGCAACTTTTGAGTCAACAGTCTTCTGCTCTGCTTCAAGTCTCTGACTTTCTTTATAAATCCAGAGTCTCATCTCAAAGAGCTCTTCCTCGGTTGCTTTGTCGATTCTTTCTTCACTAATAAACTTTTCCATACGGAACCCCCTAAAACCGTAAAACTACTCCAGGTTCTCTTCTTCAGGAAAGGCAATATCAACCGCGCTGTCATCATCCATCATGTCATTGCCGCGATTCATGAAGCGGTCAGCTATATCGGGAACAAGATCAAGGACCTTGGTTACCGCATCCTGGTTCTTTATATTAACAAGCTTTGTCTGACCATTTTTTATAACAAGAACCGCGCTTGGAGACATTTTTGCCGCAAAACCGCCGGCCCCTGAATTCTTCTTGTCTGCATTACTTGCACCCGCACCCACTCCGAAGGATACATCCACGAGAGGGACAATTATTGTATCGCCGACCTTAGTGGCTTCACCTACTACGGTCTTGGCTCCCATAATTGTATTCATGCCATTCATTAGAGAATCTACAACGGAATTAAAATTTGAATCTCCCATAAAAAACTCTCCCCAATTAAGAATTTATAATTCGTTTAAATCTTCTATATGTCTTTTTTACATCCTTATTAAAATAAAGAATTGCAGCAGCCCAGACGATTCTGAATACTGTTATCCTTCCTTTAATATGGATATCACCCTTCAATATCTGTCTCTCAAAATCCGGCACAACATATACTTTGTTAACAAGCAGCGGATAAAGCACACCATATGCCGAAAGGATATCAGCTGTGACTGTCGGATCCTCAAGTCCGATAAGAAATTCCGCCTTAAAGCGTTTCGGAATAATCATCTTCAGGACTTTGATAAGCTGCTTTTTTGTGACTTCGAAAGCGCGCTTGAAAATATCGTTGGATAACGTATTTTTGACCATGTTTATCTTATCACATATTCTAGATGTTGTATATTGGATTTTTAAAAATACATCTTGTGGTACTTTTACTATTTTTATTACAGTATCCAATATTTTTTTCAGAAAATTCAGGAATCCTTTATCCTCATTATCAAAATCATCCGCATCAAAATCATCCGTTTTTGAATTTTCATTATTACTATCCTGATCATCAAAATCCCTTTCGGAATTACCTAAGGATTGTTCTTCGGCAGATGAATCGTCGGATGCTTCTTCTTTCGTCTCCTCGTTAATTAATTCGGTATCTTCAAAACCACTTTCTTTTTCCGTCGCCAATGAGTCGTCATTGTCTGCATTCTCTTCAGATAATTTCTTTTTCGGCGGAAATACCGTGAAACATAACACCTTTACCTTGAACTCCAAATCATCGGGATAGGATATCCCTCCTCTCACTAGATGCAGGAGCCAGCTGAATCTTACATCGGCAGAGACATTTTCTTTTAACTTATCTTTTTCCGTTTGCAGATCAGTCTCTTTAACAGAAGCATCCAGTTTGTACCTAACGGGTACAAAAAGAACAAGGAGTAAAAGCAGAAGCAATACTCCAAGTATTATAAGCAAAACTATTCCTATTATTTTAAGAATAGTAAGAAAAAGTGACATCAGTTATTCCCCAAAAGGCTGATAAGATAGCCTTTTATATCTCCTTCCATACCCTTTTTTGAAGCTTCTTCGGAAATCTTTACAACAATATCCAAAGCTTCATTATAGCTTCCTGCGATTCCATATATAAATTCAGGATGTCTCAAATAATACTTCTGTTTAAGGAAAGCACAATGCTTTATTTCAAGCTGCCCTGTCGGAATATCAGATGCGGTAATAACATATATGAAAAGCTGTCCTGCACCATGCTTTAGCTTCCACTTTACAAGGCGAGCATCCTTAATCGAATCGCCTATATACAATTTTGAGAAAAAATTACAACATCCCCTTAATCTCAAAAAAGCCTCCCAACAATCAAAAATAACATTTTACTTTTCGTTAAAATAGCAATCAAACAATCTTTTTGCGATAGGTACAGCAAATTCTCCGCCCGATCCTGCATTTTCAACAATTATAGTGACCGCAATCTCAGGATCCTCATAAGGTGCAAAGCCGGTGAACCATGCATGCGAATCTGATGTAGAATCTTTAAATTCCGCAGAGCCTGTCTTACCCGCAGCATTATATGAAAGACCTTTTAGTTTTGATGCGGTACCTTTTTCCACAACTCCAAGCATCATTTCCTTTAAAAAATCCGATTCTTCTTCAGAAACAAGTGTTTTATAGGCTTTGGGTGAAAAGGTTTCAATCTTTTTTCCATCTGCGCTGACAACACTATCGATGAGATATGGTTTCATCAGGGTACCGTTATTGGCAATGGCTGCAGTAATCAGATTCATATGAAGCGGAGTGACAAGAGTTTTACCCTGACCTATGCCAAGCTGCATAGTATCGGCATCTCCCAGGTTGTTATTGCATACTGCAGAAGATACAGAGTAATTCATATCCCAGGGAAGTTCGTTATTAAACATAAGCTTATCTAAGGTTTTCCCGAAAGCATCTCTGTTCAGCTGCAAAGAAATATTTGCAAAAGATGAATTGCATGATTTGGCAAATGACATGGAAAAATCAAGGCTTCCATGATTCTCTCCATGAAAACATCTTATAACATCATCACCTGAAGCAAATTTGCCATTACAGTTAAATTTATAATTTTTATAATCTTCGCCAATTTCGCGATAGTATTCTAAAGAGGTAACAATCTTAAAAGTTGATCCCGGAGGATAGAGCCCCTGCGTTGCCCTGTTAAGTAACTGGGTGTTACTTTTATCATTCGTAATAGAATCCCAGTCTTTTAAGATGGTTGCAGGATCAAAATCCGGTTTGGAAACAAGAGCAAGTACCTTACCTGTTTTTACTTCTGTGACTATTATTGCACCATCTCTTGCAGAAAGAGCTTCATAGGCAGTCTGTTGCAAATCAACATCAAGAGTTGTGTATACATCATCTCCGGGAAATTTTTTGTCATTTTCCTTAGCTTCTGCTTTACTTTTTAGTGCTGCATTGGAATTGATAAGGTAATAGTTGGCAAGATCTTCTATTCCGCTCCTTCCATTTACGGAAAAGCCCACAACATGAGAAAAAGTTTTACCAAAAGGATACTCCCTCGTTTCATTCCCCTCTTCATCTGTTGATGTAATTGCCAGTGCCTGACCGTCAGCAGAGTAGATTGTGCCTCTGGTATTTTGCTTTTTCAGAAGCTGCTGATGCGCATTATAACTGTTATCCATCATCTCCCTGTGATTGGTAATAGCATAAATTGATATATAGGAAATCATGGATATAAAAAGGATCACTGTAAAAACACCGATTATAATTATGGGATAAGATTTATTTTTTTCCTGCATTTATCTTCTCCCTTTTTCTTTTCAAATATTCCTGATATCTCTCATCGCTTCTTACAAGACATTCCCCCTCAATTAGAGAAAACATAATGATTGTAACCATTACTGAGGTACCGCCATAGCTTACGAGAGGAAGCGTTACTCCTGTAAGCGGAATGAATTTGGAATCTCCGCCAACAGTAAGAAATACCTGAAAAATATATGTTATCCCAAGACCTGTACATAATAGTCTGCCAAAGGAATTTTTTATTTTATATGCTTCCAGAAGTATCATGACAAAAGTTGACACACAAATCGCAAGAAGGCATGATGCAAAAATAATTCCCATTTCCTCGGCAATTGCGGCAAACATAAAATCCTCTTCAACATAAGGAATAGAGGAAGGAGTTCCTCCGTAAAGGCCAAGCCCCCATAGTCCGCCGCCGCTTATCGCAAAAAGAGACTGAGTTATCTGATATCCGGTTGAATCTATAGTGGTCCACGGGTCACTCCAGGCCTGCACTCTTTGCTGAACATGCGGAAAAAGCTTGTATGCCAGAACACTTGCAACAGATCCTGCAAGAATTCCTGACATCAGATAGAAATAGCTGTCGGTAGCTACAAAAAGTACACATAAATACACAACAAAAAAAATCAGTGCACTGCCAAGATCCTTAAGCAGAACAAGTATGATGACATGAACAGCGGCCAGCGCTGAAGTTATTGCAACAGTCTTAAAATCCTTATTTAAAGATAGTACGGAAGCTATAAAAAAGACGTAAATAATCTTTACGAGCTCCTGCGGCTGGAATGATAAGCCGGCAATTCTAAAGCTTATTCTGGAGCCGTTAACAACAGAGCCATAAATTAAAATAATCCCCAGAATTAAAATTCCGATTGCTGCAAAGACATAGCCTCTTCTTTCCAAAAACTCCAATCTGAACAACAGCTCCGGTATGACAAAGGCAAGTACTAATGATGCACTTGAGATAATGAATTGTCGTATCCCTTTTCCATAAGATATTCGCGTGATCATTATCATCCCGACCATAAGCATCATGCACATGTTGTTGATAATCAGCCTGTTTCCGTCGGGATAAACCATATGAAACATCGATATTGTGCTTGCAAGCACAAGCGCCTGTATCATCAGAAGAAAGAAATAACGTTTACTTCCGGTCTGTGCAATGATCTGAATAAAGCATGCAAACTGGGTAGCAAATAGGGATATGATCTGGAGTAAGTAAATCCAGCTTCTTCTCTTTTCACCTCTGTACATGAAAACAAGGAAGCTGAAAAATGTATATGCTCCCATGCTTCCTGCAATCACATATTTAGATATTTCTGTCAGGTATAATTCCATAAGCTGTCTGATTTTCCATTAATCCGCACTGCGTTCAAAGTGGCCTGTAGTGTAGTCTTTTGCGGATAATATATTTTCATATTTGTTTTTGTCTGATTCTGTGGCGAAAAACAGGCTGTTATAAGCATACAGCACATCTCTTACTTCTTCCGGTTTTTCGGTTGTAAAATCAAGACGATAAGAAACATAATACTTGGAAGCAATGCTCTTTAATTTATGTATTTTCTTAAAGAGTGAAACAGGAACACTGTTCCAAATAATATTATAACAGTGAAAGCAATCACATGTAACAGGTAGTATTCTTCCGGTTCTGTCAATCAACTTGTCATTTTCATAGTTGATAGCTTTTCCTCTGTCACCGGTACAACCTTTTAGCGTATTTTTTATGCAATTGGCAGTTAGCATCATGGGAACTCTTCCGTAAATCATAGTCCCTACGCTGATTTTTTGATCAGCGTCAATGGATATCGTTTTTTCTTCACACAAACAAGACAAAAGGTCTTCCGCCTCATGATGATTAAGCTCCAGTGGAAGATTAAATCCAGCGAACGATAAGTCCTTAAGGATTTCACAATATGAAGAAAGAGCTTCATGATTCCAGATATAGAGTCCGTAATCAGTTATTATTTCTTTCTTGAACTTGTATTCTTTAATAATACTCAGTTGTTCAAGGTTTCTGACAAGCACGCCGTCATAATCTTTGCTTTCGGCAATATCAAGAAGGCTTTTTATCTCCTTCCTGCAATCAATGAAGTTTTCATCTCTTGTAATGTAAGGAAGACTAATATAATTTCTGCATTTAGGTGATAAATGCAATTCATCGTTTAAAAGGACAATTCTGCTATCTATATAGATTGCATTAACGTTTTCAGATTCTTCCGAATATCTCACAGCTTCTTCTAATTGCGCTTTTGTTAATACAGAGATCAAAAATCCTTCATTTTTCTTCGGCGTCAAAGATCCTGATTTATCCGACTTAGATTCTTTCTTCTGATATTCATTTGAATACCCTCTGAATTTGCATATTTCATCTTCAAGCAAACATACGGCATTTCTTCGCAGCTCATTTAAAGCCTTGTTTGGTATAAAGATATTATCTGTGTCTATTTCTATTTTTTTATCAACAAGTTCGAAATGAGTATTTCCAAACTTTGAGAGCTGTTTTTCTATATCGGTTGCAGACATAGGTCTTTTTTGAGCTGTCTGCACAATTTCTCCAATGGCTGTTATAGATAAATTTTCATCTATTTCTGCACATTTTTCCAGGCATAAACTAAGTTCAGCCTCTTTCCCGGCCATTAGTTTACATTTTAGAAAAACCGGTAGTTTCTTCTCTCCGGTAAGATATTTATTTCGTATATCACCAAGAACAGCATCATCAGAGCCATTGTAGGCAGGACTGTCAAGCGTAACCATATCGGCTCCGTTATGTTTAAAGTAATATCCTTCCCCTGTCTCTGAACGAAGATATAAAGAAGCAAGGATTCTTTTATCCTCGGAGGTAGCCTTTATCCGAATTTTACCGGGTTCAAAAAGCTTGGCAGAACTTTTCTGCTCATAATAATTATCTATAAGCTTCCTGTAAATTGAAGTAACACCAGCAGCATATTCGGGCTTTTTCATTCTTCCTTCTATCTTGAATGAATCGATGCCGGCTTCTATAAGCTCGGGAATACGATCAAACATGCACATGTCTTTAAGACTGAGTGCATAACATTCAGTATTCTTAGAAGTCCTGTAAGGAAGTCTGCAGGGCTGTGCGCAACGTCCTCTGTTACCGCTCCTCTCTCCAACCATGCTGGAGAACAGGCATGCTCCGGAGTAACAGTAACACATTGCACCATGTATAAAAGCTTCAATTTCTATGCTATGTCCGTCAGGAAATTTGCAATTATCATGTATTTGTCTGATTTCATCAAGGGAAAGCTCTCTCGCGGGTACTACTCTTGAAGCTCCAAGTTCCATAAGAAGCGATGCTCCGGCATTGCCCGTAATTGTCATCTGCGTACTGACATGCAATTCTACCCAGGGGAAAGTCTCCCTTATAATCCGGAATATACCAAGATCCTGAATTATTGCACCATCGAGGCCGGCATAAGCAAATTGTGCAAAAAAATCTATAAAAGCAGGAATTTCTTTTTCCTTTAGAAGAGTATTTACAGTGAGGTAAATCTTTTTTCCAATCAAGTGGGCATAGCGAATAGCCTTAATCACTTCCTCATCTGTGAAATTGTCTGCAAAAGCTCTTGCGCCAAAGCCCCGACCACCAAGATATACAGCATCAGCACCAGCGTTAAAGGCACCAATCATGGTCTCATAATTGCCGGCGGGAGCAAGCAATTCTACTTTATCCATAGATAAACCTTTCCTTAAGATGAAAAAGGCTGCCAATCGGCAGCCTCATATTACTTTTTCAGAGTTTTAAGCTCTGTCTCCATCTGGATTATCTTTCTTGAATCCTCTGAAATGTCAGACTGAAGATTCTTAACATTTTTCTCTGTGTTTTCAAGCTTTATTTGAGTAGCAATCAGCTCATGTTTTATATCGTAAAGTTCTTTTTCCTTATCACTGAGTTGACCTTCAAGCATTTCTACCTGTTTCTTTGCTTTGAAATAGTCATCTGCGATATTGAGCTGAAGCAGAACATTCTGTGTATCCACGGGTTGTCTCTTAAAGCCGTCCATCTTGTTGTAATCAGCTATCTTATTGTTGATATAAGAAGCAACCTTCTGCAGATATTCTTCACTCTCGTATCCGCTAAGTGTAAAGACCTTACCGCCTATAATTACCTCTGTATCTGTCTTAGAAGCCATAGTTTTCCTCCCCACCTTAAAACTAAATATGTATTAAATTATATAACTTAGAAGTAAGGATTAGCAATAATATTAGATGTTATTTAATAATAAATATACCACAACATCATGTATTTGTCATCCCTGCAAGCCCAAGATGTGCATATGCAAGGTCTGTAACAACTCTTCCTCTCGGGGTTCTGTTTATAAGACCGTTTTTCAAAAGATAAGGCTCGTATACATCCTCAATAGTACCGGGGTCCTCTCCTATTGAAGCCGCCAATGTATCAAGACCGGCAGGACCTCCGCCAAATTTTTCTATAAGTGTAAGAAGAAGTGTCCTATCGTTATGGTCAAGCCCCAGTTTATCTACATCCATCAGATCGAGAGCAGTCTTTGCAACTTCTTCTGTGATTACACCATCATACCGAACCTGGGCATAGTCACGTACTCTCTTCAGAATTCTATTGGCGATTCTAGGTGTACCGCGACTTCTTCTTGCCATTTCACGTGCACCGTCTTCCATGGTTTCAACCCCAAGAACCTTTGCCGACTGCATGATTATCTGCATTAGCTCAGGTGTCTCATAGAATTCCATTTTATAGAGCATTCCAAATCTGTCGCGAAGCGGAGCTGTAAGCATACCTGCTCTTGTAGTGGCTCCTATAAGAGTAAAATGAGGAAGATCTAGTCTTATAGACCTTGCAGTCGGTCCTTTTCCGATCATAATATCTATTTTGAAATCTTCCATTGCAGGATAAAGAACCTCTTCCACCTGCCTGTTTAGTCGGTGAATCTCATCGATGAAAAGAACATCACCCTCTTTGAGATTATTAAGGATTGCAGCAATTTCACCGGGCTTCTCAATAGCCGGACCACTGGTTACCTTGCAATGAACACCCATTTCATTTGCAATAATCTCGGCAAGAGTCGTTTTACCAAGTCCGGGAGGTCCATAGAGAAGAATGTGATCAAGACTCTGATTTCTCTTTTTGGCAGCCTCAATAGATACAACAAGATTTTCCTTAATTTTTGACTGACCAATATAATCCGCAAGCCTCTTTGGTCGAAGAGACCCCTCTATTTTTTTATCTTCATCAATTACCTCTGCATTAACGGCACCGTTTCCACGCTCTGCAGAGGTTCTTATTGTTCTTTTTTCCATACCTTTTTATATCCTCTTAAATTAGCTCTTTTAATGCAAGCTTAAGAATACCCTCAGTATCTTCTGCAGCTGCACCGCCATCTCCAATGACTTTCCTTACAGCACGAGAAGCTTCAGACAGACCATAGCCAAGACTTACAAGTGCTTCAACTGCCTCATTCGAAGGTTCATCAGCTCCGGGAACCGATATATTCTCACCGTTTCCACCGGCTTTTCCGGACAAAATATCATCATCGGAAATTTTATCCTTTAGTTCGAGGACAAGTCGTTCCGCTGTTTTTTTACCAACTCCGGGAGCCTTGCTTATTGCTTTGGAATCACCTGAAACAATTGCAAATCTCAGGTCATCCGGTGTCATTACGGATAAAATTGCCTGCCCTCCTTTGGGGCCAATGCCGCTAACACTAATAAGAAGCTTGAAAAATTCAAGCTCATCTCTTGTAAGAAATCCGTACAAATTCATGGCATCCTCACGAACACTCATATATGTATAAAGTTTTATCGGTTCTCCCTTAGAAGGAAGTCTGTCTGCAGTATAAGCAGAGATATTGACATTATAGCCAATACCTCCGACATCTATAATTGCCTGCAGATCTCTTTTTTCATCCAGTATTCCGTTAACAAAAGCAATCATTATCAAAGAGCTCCAATTTAATTATTTTTTTGGGAAATATTTATTTTTTTGAAAAATCCCCGGATCTTCTCTTACCATCATTTTCACTGTTGGAAGAGATGATCTCTGTCTCGTAGGAGACATTTATTTTTGAAGAAAAATCAAGTTTTTGCCAGGACGTAATTAATCTTCCTATAACGCTATCTATATATTGTTCATCGATATCAGGCAAAAACAGAAAAAACTCATTTATACCGTTTTGCATCATAACGTCACTCTTTCTGAGTGAATTAGATAAAAATGTACCGAATTTCTTCATGCATTCTGTAAATTCGACTTTGGTCATATCTGATGAAACTGGCGTTGCATTAAAGAGTACTTTATATGCAGTGCCGTTATAGCTTCTGATATATCGCAGCATATATCTGTAGATGTGGCTGAATGCATCCTGGCCTATCCACATTGCACTGTTATAAGTTTCGTTTTCCTTGAGCAAATTACTGATTCTTTCTATCTCGTCTTTGGAAGCAACATCATATTCAATAACCTGTTCCATGGAATCCGAGAAAATATTGTAGCCATGCTTACCATGTTGTTTAACCTGATAAAGCGCGGTATCAGCCTTTCTGAACAGAAGGTCATAGTCTCTTCCATCATTCGGTATAAAAGATACACCTATGGATACACCGGTATTAAACGGCAGCGTATCTCCTACCAACTCATGCATTTTGACTGCAAGCTGCTGATTTATTCTATCGTTTAAAGAGCTGATACCATTCTCTCCCTTAAAGTTTTTTAGGAAGATGACAAATTCGTCGCCGCCTATTCTGCCGATGATATCCTGCTCACGAGTATTGGTTTTAATAATATCTGAAAATGCTTTAAGGACAAGGTCTCCCTTGTCGTGCCCGTAAAGATCGTTAACCTTCTTGAAATTATCAATATCAAGAATCATTAACGCTCCATCTGTGTCCTTGCACACTGATAATAATTTTTCATTTACGGCAGATTTATTTAAAAATCCGGTAAGGCCATCTATTGTAGCATCATTAATAAGTTCCTTAATTTTTGAAGTGTTTTCAAGAACATTGGAAATTCTTTTTAGCAGTACCTCTTCATTAAGAGGTTTGTGAATATAATCGACCGCACCAAGCTGGAGGGCTCTGTTCTCTGAGTTTTTATCTTCGTCGGCAGTTAAGAAAATCACGGGAGTTTCCTCTTCGTCCCTGTCCTTTTCCTGTTCGCGAAGTTTCTCATAGGTCTCAAAGCCATCCATTTCAGGCATAAGAATATCCAGAAGAATCAGATCAGGTTTATTGTTCTTTAAATGAGCAAGAAGCTTTTTTCCTGATTTGATCGCAGTGACACGTATATTATTCTGGCTAAGAATATTACCTGCTGCGAGCAGATTGGTCATGTCATCATCGACCACAAAAACCCAACCGGCCATTTTCAACTCCTCCGAAAAAAGTACCATTAAATAATTGAACTAATTTCATCTTCAATTTTATCATACCATTCAAAGATTTTTTCTGTTTTTTCATCAATTATCGATAAATTATTATCTTTTCCTGCAAATTCCAGTTCTTTGGCGAGTTCGCTGAATTCCTCAGCTCCAAGAAGTTTAGTTGAACTCTTAAGCGCATGCAGCTCAATTATATAATTCTTAATATCTTTTTTCTCATAGAGTTCTTTTATTCTCTTCTTTTTTACATCTGCAGTTCGTATAAACATCTGAAGAATGGTGATATAGGCATCCTCAGAACCACATAATGAAATAGCCTCATCGATATTCAGATATGAAAGCTTTCTGAGCTTTTTCATATTATCGGAAGCATTGTCCTGATCGGCTTTTGATTCAAATATAGATTGTCCCGGTATAAACTCAATAATATCATCGTCTACAATAATCTCATCAGATGACGGTATTTTTTCAGGTTCAGCCTCTTTTTCAGAAATAACTTCTTCATAAGACATTTTGAAATCTGGAAGATATTTACCAAGCATTTTTTCAAGAGCTGCCGGGTCGACGGGTTTTGACAGATAATCATGAAAACCTGCTGCAATATATTCTTCTCTTGCTCCGACAACAGCATTGGCAGTAAGTGCAATAACTGTGGTATCTTTCCGTAATAAATTCTCTTTCTTTAATTCTTGTAAAGTCTCAATACCATCCATTTCTGGCATCATATGATCGAGAAGGATGATATCATAATGCTTTTTTCTGACCTCACTTATACACTGGGCTCCTGATGTTGCAAAGTCGGGAGAAATCTTATTTCTTTTAAGGAGACCTTTTATAACCGCAAGGTTCATTTCGTTATCATCAACAACAAGGATATCAGCATGCTCAGCAACAAGATACTTCTCGGTAGTATCCTGCTCATCAGTAACAACAGTGGAAATATCGAAATCTCCGAGATAACCCCAATCGGTTACCTTCTGATTGAGGTCAAATGAAAATTCCGAACCTTCGCCGTATACGCTCTTAACCTCAAGATGACTGCCCATCATTTTAAGAAGACTTGTAACAATAGCAATACCAAGCCCCGTGCCCTCAATATTTCGGTTTCTCTTTTCATCAAGTCTCTGGAAAAGAGCATTCAGCTTATCCAGATCAACATCCTTAATACCTATACCGGTATCAGTAACCTTTACTTTCAAAATAGTGTGCTCTTTATCGTAATTTTCCGCAGAAACAGACAGGGTAACAGAACCCTTCTCCGTATATTTTACGGCATTGGTAAGAATGTTCAGGATAATCTGCTTTATTCTGACGTCATCACCATACATCCCTCTCGGTATATCCGGATCAATCTCAAGCTTAAGTTCAATATCTTTATTTTTAAATCTGGGACTTATCATGTTTATGACATCATTTAAAAGTGTCCTTGTTTCATAATTAACACAGATAATCTCGAGTTTTCCTTCCTCGATCTTTGAAAAATCAAGAATACTGTTAATTAAACTAAGAAGTGTCTTAGAAGCGCTTCTTATCTTGCTTGCATAACCCTTTATCTCTGATCCCGGATTTTCTCGGAGAATCATTTCGTTCATTCCGATAATGGCATTGATAGGAGTTCGAATTTCATGTGACATCATTGCAAGGAAGTCACTCTTTGCTTTTCCTGCTGCAATCGCACTGTCAGCGGCCTCCTGCAACTGGCTGTTCATCTCCTCCTGCCACGTAAGCAGTCCTCCAAGCAGCCTGTACACAGCTATCACACATATAAGTGATGACAAGAATGCAATTGTACCGTATAGTATGGTCCTTCCGTAAATGCTAAGGAAATAGAACACAATATAAACCTTAAAGCCGGAATACTCATTCTCAACTGCAAGTAAAACTTTAAGATCATTATCATAATCCTTAAATATCATTATACTTTCGCCGTTTGTCTGGGCTTTTGCATAAGGCAGCTTTGCAATATTAGTAGTTTTTCCTTCCCGCATTTGATAAGATCCGTTCGGATGATTGATAATCATGCCTCTTGTATCGGTAAGGAATGCATAGTTTTTGTCATCATAGGATTTTCCGAGGATATCTATAAGCTTATCCATGTAAAAATCTATACCAAATACCCCTAGGAATTTTCCTGTTTTGCTGTCATATACAGCCCTTGAAATTGTTACACAGTAATATCCTGTTTTGGCATCTATATAAGGACTTGAAATACATGTCTCTTGATCAGAATTAATACTATCCATGTACCACTGTCTGTCTTCAACCTTAAAATTACTGTCGGGCTTCCAACCGTTATTCATATATACCGTAGGAGTGAATTCTTTATTAGCAATATAAGTTGCTGATATCTGCTCGTATTGCGCGGTTATTCTTTCAAGATAATCTACAGTATTATCATAATTATTAAGGATATCGGGCTTTGTTGATATATCTGTACAGAACATATCAAGAATACTCTCTTGTGTAACAACCCATTCCGAAACCTGGTTGTTATATTGACCAACCATTTCACGCATGCGTGCCTTACACCATCTTGAGGTCATCCAGCTGATTGAAAGGACACTGATTAACATTGTAAGAGCCATCAGTGATATGATGAGATTTCTGAACCTGCTGCTGACTTTTGTGTATCGTTTTACACTTTGAGTATTACGTTTCTGTTTTTCTTCTTTTACAAAATTGGAATAACTGATGATTTGCTGAATGCTTTCAGAAAGCTGCTTTGTTGCATCCTGAATAGCCTCAAATCTGGCTTCATAATTTTTATCTTCATCAAAAGCCTTTGAGGTTGAATTGTTAATGATTGTATTTAACGGCGATTTTAAGTCGCCTGAAACAGCCCTAAGGAATTTATCTTTTGATTCAAGTGCATCCTGAGCTTTTTGCTCATTTTTCTTACTTACATAGTAAAGGACAAAAATAATTATAAAAAGAATAGCATTAAGAATAATCGCAGCTAAAAGCCACAAATAAGAGTCATGATATAATTCCCAATCATTGATACATACTATAAGATACCACCCAAAATCAGTACCGGTGGCAAAAAGATTATCGTTAAAAAGCCCGTTTTTTATCCTCGAAGAAACTGTATTATCCGACGTTTTTGCATGATCAAAAACCCCGGCAAGTTCAGGATATGTATCCTGGAGCTTAAAACCTACATCGTCCTTATTGCTGCAACCTGCAATAACACCATCTCCTGAAACCATTACTGCGGTATTATTGTTTGCAATCGCAATCTGTTCGATTTCTTTCTGGATTTTATTTAAAGAACAATCTATGGCAATTACGGTTCCATCTTCCAAAGTCTCTTTTGAAACCGTATAACAAAATTGACCTGTTACAACATCAACATAGGGATCGCTTACATAAACCTTTTTATCATTGTTAACGGCACCCAGATACCAAATTCTGTCATTGGCATTATAACCATCTGTTTCATCAAGATCCGGAATAATTTCATAGTCTTTTCCCGCAATGTATACATTAAAATCAACGCCGTCAGAATCTTTGAAAATCGCATCTTTTTTTGTATAAATGTAGGTTTCCAAAGCATCTTTATCATTTAATATAGGCAAAACTTCAATGGCTATTTCTGATGCATGATTTTTTGCGGTATTTATTCCTTTATCAAGCTCTGCAACAATACTCTCCAGCTGATAAGCACCGGAATTTCTTGTTTCTTCAGCTGTCATATTAAATACAAGAAAAGTATTTATCAGGGTAACGAATATCAGAGCTATTAATACAATTATAATTATTCCGGCTGTACTTTTACTTTTCCTCACCGAAAAACCCTCATAAGTTAACAGAAAAATCAATAGATTACATCATAATTACACAAATAAATTATAAGTGTTTTTAGGTAAGCACATTATAAAGTTTTCTTAAAACGTTCATAAAATCTTGCTGTATTTAAGCATATAACCGGCTATTAAACCATTTAAAAAGCCGCACAGAGCACCTGAGATCAAAAGAAGCGGTAAATAGTAGATTATTCCGGAGGTTTTAACCACAAATGCAGCAATAAGAAGCTGACCGATGTTATGCGCAACACCGCCGCAAATACTTACTCCTCTCACATCGAAAATATCTGTCTTCTTAACAACACACATGACAATAAAGCTAATCACAGCTCCTGCAATAGAAAAAAGTATGCCAAACATATTTCCGAACAAGAAACCAGTAAGCACAATCCTTAACAGGTTTACAACTGCCCCTTCCTTATTCCCATAACTGTAGATCAAATATACGATTGCCATATTCGGAAGTCCAAGCTTCATCCCAGGAACACCTCCGAAAAACGGAATTAAACTCTCTATATATGATAAAATCATCGCGTAGGCCAAAAGAAGCCCAAGCAGTGCAAGCTTTTTTGTTTTCATAACAATCCTTCTGGCATTTAATCAGATTATTTCGACATACTGTCGAGTTCACCCTTTTCTTCACTACCCTTTATAGTAACAACAACTCTGTGCGGGAGACATATTATCGACTCCCCGATCTTTGAAATCCCCCCCTGCTTAATACACAGTTTATCAGGGCAATCAGCCTCATTTACATAACAAACTCCATCCCTGACAACAACCTTATTTTTACCTCCATCAAACCCGATGACTTCCAACTCATTATCAACATCAAGGGCCAATTCCTTTACCACTTCCCCATCAACCGAAATCACCACAAGTTCGCCATTCCTCGAATTAACCCTGTTAAACAACATAATCAAAAGAGCAAATCCAATCACACCGCCTAATAACACATAACTTTTTACTTTCTTATTATTTTCATTCATAATCATTGCCCAACTTATAATGTAATTAACAAAAAACGCCCTATCTCCTCAAGGAAACAGGGACATAAAATAATTATATAGAAAGTTTACATAATAGAAAAGGTCGAACGCTGCAGATTGATTGGATAAGGCGGATATATGTGATACTTTGTTAGCTTTGGAATGTATAGTTCCACGCAAACAAATATCACATATATTCGCCTAATAACAAGCAATAAGCAGTGTTCGACCTTATTTATTATTTTATAACATGAACCCAGCCTTCGGGAGCTTCGATTTCGCCCATCTGGATTCCAGTGAGAGTATCGTAGAGCTTCTGGATAACGGGACCCATCTTCTCCATGCCGGACTCGAAGCAAATCTCATTGCCGTGATCGTTGATCTTACCTACGGGACTGATTACCGCAGCGGTTCCGCAAAGACCCATCTCCTTGAAGTTGTGTACCTCGTCAAGACGTACAGGACGCTCATCTACTGTAAGTCCAAGATAATCCTTAGCTACCTGAACAATTGATCTTCTTGTGATTGAAGGAAGAATTGAATCGGTAAAGGACTTTGGAACAACAAGATTACCGTTTTCATCTACAAACAGGATATTTGCTCCACCTGTCTCTTCAATGTAAGTTCTGTTCTGAGCATCAAGATAAACGTTCTCAGCGAAGCCTTCATCATGAGCGGTTACAATTGCATGAAGACTCATCGCATAGTTGAGACCTGCCTTGATGTTACCTGTGCCATGCGGTGCGGCTCTGTCAAAATCACTGATTTTTACTACGATTGGCTTAGCGCCACCCTTGAAGTAAGGGCCTACAGGTGTAACAAAAATTCTGAACTGATACTCATCAGCAGGCTTAACACCTATTACATTGCCTGTTGCAAACATTACAGGTCTGATATAGAGAGTAGCTCCGCTTCCGAAAGGAGGAACCCAATCTTCGTTAGCCTTAACAACTTCCTCGACAGCTTTTATGAATCTATCCTCAGGAAATGCAGGCATTTCAAGTCTTTGAGCTGAATCAACCATTCTCTTTGCGTTGAGATCCGGTCTGAAACAAACGATATGACCATCCTCTGTTGTATAAGCCTTAAGTCCCTCGAATACCTCCTGTGCATAATGAAGCACTCCGGCATCCTCACTCAGAACAATCTTAGAATCTGTTGTAATGGCGCCGTCATCCCATTTACCATCTTTAAAATTTGACACATAGCGGTAATCCGTTACGTGATAATTAAATCCAATACTTGACCAGTCTAAATTCTTTTTCCCCATAATAACTATGCTCCTTTGATATTTTATAGATCAGTTCAGGGATGAAAATATCTCTAAGCCGATTAGTTTTAACGCTTTAACGCGCCAATGTTTAAAGAATATTATAGTTACATAAAATCAAGTGTCAAGGCGCAAATTTAAGCATTAATAATTTAAGGTATACATTACAAAATTAATGTTTCATTAATTTTGCTCAATCTTTCTCATCATCTTTCTCTGAATCATCAGAAATACTGAGAGGTGATGGCGGAGTAGGTACAACATTTTCTATGTTTTTCTTTGCTTTCTTGTAAAACTTGAATATTCTCCTCCAGGTTGATGCCTCATTATGAACATAATATTTTGTATTATCAGCATCTTCGAGAGTCACAATACCTTCATCATCCATATAAGCGGTATCTATATATGTTGAAGTGTCTCTCGGCAATTTCTTTTCCCGAAGTCTCTTTAATGTAATATGACTGAAGAGTGCATAAATACATGCAAAAACAGGAACACCTATAAGCCATCCTATAGGCCCCCATATGCCGCCAAAAAACATAATGGCAAAAATAACCCAAAAGCTCGATAAGCCTGTTGAATTGCCAAGAATTAAAGGCCCGATGATATTACCGTCTATCTGCTGAAGCACAACAATTGTTATAAGGAATGCCAATGCCTTTATTGGATTGATCATGATAAGCAGGATAAGCCCAAAGCCTCCGCCTATATACGGGCCAAAGAAGGGAATCAGGTTAGTAAGTCCCACACAGAAAGCAAGAACTATCGGATATGGAACCTTTAATAACTTGATAACGATAAAGCAAATTATTCCGACAATAAGCGAATCTACAATTTTACCCATGATGAATCCGGTAAAGGTATGATGCGCATATCTAAAGGCGCCAATAACTTCATTTGCAAACTCTTTTTTTAGATATGCATAGCAAAGCTTTTTGCCCTGCCCGATAAATACTTCTTTGGAGTTAAGAACATAGACAGCTACGACAGTTCCTACTATCAGATATAAAAATATCTGAACTATGTTCATCATACTCTTGGATATTGTAGAAATCATTGTGGAAAGATTAGGAACAAAATTATCTCTGAAAAGCTTTGTCAGAGTCGTAGAATATTCCTGCAAAAGAGAATCCACCACTCTCCTGACGGAAGGATTATCATTGAGATATTTATCCATAAATCTTTGAAAATTTGAAGCATAGAAAGGGAAATTGCGAATAATGTCCCTTATGCTTCTAATAAGTTGAGGAATAAGAACCATCAGCATTGCATAAAGAATTAAAAAGAAGAACGCCATCGTTATTGTAACGCTGATTTTTCTTACTTTCTTTTTTCTTTTAAAATACTGAGGTTTTTTGAGATCAATCCCCTTAAGATTATAAAGCGGATAAATCCATCTGTGTTCAATGGTATTTAGAATAGGCGTAAGAATATAGCCTATAACACATCCTAAGATAATTGGCGTGAGAATGGAAAGAAGCCGGTTTATGCTTTTAGTGAGTGCCTTCCCGTTAAAAAGTACATAGTAGATCAGCATAATGATCAGTGCACAAATAACTACGCATGCCATTATACTAAGCTGTTTCTTCCCCGGTTTCCATTTCATAAGGTCCATCCCCCAACGATAAACTTAAAACGTCATTTTAATAATATATTATAGATTTTCAAGCTTATATACAAGACTGTCCATAAAGTCTGCATCATATTCTTCTATCTTACCTGCGTCACATTTTGTGGCAAATTCAGGATCAAGCGGAATTCTTGCAAGAACGTCAAGTCCGTTTGCTGCAGCGTAAGAATCAATCTTACTTTCGCCAAATACATAAATAGGCTTATTGCAGTGAGGGCAATTCATATAGCTCATATTTTCAATAAGGCCGATGACAGGTACATTCATCATTTTAGCCATATTTACAGCCTTCTCAACTATCATGGAAACAAGTTCCTGAGGAGTTGAGACAACAAGTATTCCATCGATGGGAAGTGACTGGAAAACAGTGAGCGGAACATCACCGGTTCCGGGCGGCATATCTACAAACATGTAGTCCACATCTCCCCAGCAGGCTTCACCCCAGAACTGTTTAACAACACCTGCTATAACAGGGCCTCTCCAGATAACGGGATCTGTATCATTTTCCATCAAAAGATTGATTGATACCATTTTTATTCCGTTTTCGGATTCAGACGGAATCATATTGCCATCATCATCTGCGTATCTGATCTGTGAAGCGCCAAACATTTTGGGAATCGAGGGACCTGTAATATCAGCATCAAGAATTGCTGTTTTATATCCTTTCTTATTCATGGCACAAGCAGAAAGTCCGGTAACAAGGCTTTTTCCAACACCGCCCTTACCACTTACTACTCCGATTACTTTTTTTACAGTTGAACCTTTTGCAAGGTCTACGCGAAAGCTCTGTTCACTCTCCTTTTTAAAATCCGCAGGAGTCTTCTTTTTCTTTTCTTCTGACATTACTAAAACCTCAAATCTATATATTTTTTATCTAATTATTTTAACATCCGTAAGATTAACCTTATCTTCTTTATCACCAAGATATTCACTTATTATGTATCTTGGCCTATTTTTTGTCTCAAGATAAATCTTACCAACATATTCTCCTATCACACCAAGTGAAATCATTGTGAGACCGCCGATAGCCCAAATTGATAAAACAGTTGTGGTCCACCCCGGTATCGTATTTCCTGAAAAATGTCGCACAAGAGAATAAATAAGTATAATTATACTTACGGAAAATATTAATACGCCTAGACCGGATATAATCCTTATTGGCTTAACACTAAGTGATGTTATCCCCTCGAATGCAAATGAAAGCATCTTCATCAGCGGATATTTACTTTCTCCCGCAAATCTCTCAGATCTCTCATAATAGACAATATCCGTCTTAAGTCCGACCATCGGAACAATTCCGCGAAGGAACAGATTTACCTCAGTGAATTCGGAAAGCATCTCCAGCGCAGTACTGCTCATAAGTCTGAAATCAGCATGATTATAAACGATATCAGCACCCAAATTATTCATAAGCTTGTAATAGCTTTGGGCTGTACCCCTTTTAAAAGCTGTATCAGTCTGTCTGCTGCTTCTTACGCCAAAAACAATCTCAGCTCCCTGCTTATATTTTTCAATCATCTCATCAATGGCACCAATATCATCCTGAAGATCGGCATCCATTGAAATTGAAATATCGCAGACATTTCTGACAGTCATAAGACCGGCAAGAAGTGCATTCTGATGGCCTCTGTTCCTTGACAACTTTACACCCTGAAAAAGTTCATTTTTCTTATGCAATTCATCTATCATGTTCCAGGTATTATCTTTTGATCCGTCATCAACAAAAACCACTCTGCTATTAGCTGATATGGTTTTACTTTCTATAAGACTGTTCAGTTTTTCCTCAAGCCTCCTGGAGGTTTCCGGTAATACCTCCTGCTCATTGTAGCAGGGGATTACCATGAATAATCTGATATCATTTTGCATTGATATAATTTACCAGTCCTTCGCTGTCGATTATTTTTTGCATAAAAGGAGGGAATGCCTGTCCCTGATAGGTCTTACCTGTTGTCTCGTCGGTAATTACACCCGTATCAAAATTGATACTTACGATATCACCGGCTTCGATTTCATCGGCTGCCTCTTTGCATTCAACAATGGGAAGACCGATATTGATGCTGTTTCTATAAAAAATCCTGGCAAAGGTTTCTGCTATAACACAGGAAACACCAGCAGCCTTTATGGCAATGGGCGCATGTTCTCTTGAAGAGCCGCAACCAAAGTTCTTATTGGCAACAATGATGTCACCTTTTTTTACATTCTGAATAAATGTCTTATCAATATCTTCCATACAATGAGCAGCAAGCTCTGCATGGTCGGTAGTATTAAGATATCTTGCGGGGATGATTACATCCGTATCAACATTATCCCCGAACTTAAAAACATTTCCTCTTGCTTCTTTCATAGTTATTTTCCTTTCAAAGTCTGGTTATGCCCAAATTTACAGTTCTGTGGGCGATGAAAGCTTCCCTGTTACCGCACTTGCAGCAGCAACCGCAGGTGAAGCAAGATAAATCTCAGAATCCGTAGCTCCCATTCTGCCGACAAAGTTTCTGTTGGTTGTTGATACACATCTCTCACCTGAAGCAAGAATTCCCATGTATCCGCCAAGGCAAGGTCCGCAGGTAGGTGTTGAAACTACTGCTCCGGCTTCAATAAAGATCTTTAGAAGTCCCTCTTCCATAGCCTGCATATAAATAGCCTGAGTTGCGGGAATTATGATGCATCTGATTCCATCAGCTACTTTTCTTCCCTTAAGAATTTTCGCAGCCATTCTGATATCATCTATACGTCCGTTTGTGCAGGATCCGATGACAACCTGATCAATCTTTATATCAGCTATATCATCAAAAGTATGTGTGTTTTCCGGTAAATGAGGAAATGCAACTGTTGACTTAAGAGTAGATAAATCAATAGTGTACTCCTCATCATATTCAGCATCCTCATCAGCTTCAAAAGTTTTAAATTCTTTTCCGGGAGCATGCTCCTTAAGATACTCTATAGTTTTCTCATCTACCGGGAATATTCCGTTCTTACCTCCTGCTTCGATGGCCATGTTAGCAATAGTAAAACGATCATCCATAGAAAGTGCTTTAACACCTTCTCCGGTAAACTCCATTGATTTATAAAGCGCTCCGTCTACGCCGATCATACCGATGATATGGAGAATTACGTCTTTTCCACTTACATATTCAGGGAGCTCTCCGATAAGATTAAACTTAATAGCTGAAGGAACTTTAAACCATGCCTTACCCGTAGCCATACCGGCAGCCATATCGGTAGAACCAACGCCTGTACTGAAAGCACCAAGCGCGCCATATGTACATGTGTGTGAGTCGGCACCGATTATCAGATCGCCGGGAACCGTGAGTCCTTTTTCCGGCAAAAGTGCATGCTCGATACCCATCTGACCAACCTCAAAATAATTGGTGATGGAATTTCTTTTTGCAAATTCTCTTACACATTTGCAGTTTTCAGCGGATTTAATATCCTTATTGGGAACAAAATGATCGGGAACAAGTGCAATCTTGTCCTTATCAAAGACAGAATTCGTCTTGAATTTTTCCATTTCCTTAATTGCTACGGGGCTGGTAATATCATTACCTAAAACCAGATCAAGATCAGCTTCGATCAGCTGTCCGGGTTTAACTTCAGAAAGTCCCGCATGTGCTGCCAGAATCTTCTGGCTCATAGTCATTGAAGCCATGTACTTTTACTCCTCACCTTTCCAAAAAACTCAGATAAAATCTTATAAAACCGCTACAAATCATCTTGAATAAAGATACCATATTTAACGGTTTTTGTAAAAACGACAAAACATAATGTATGCCGCAAATAACACTAAACCAATTACACTTAAAACAATTCCGGGCATGAATCCTGCCGGTAAATACAGAGCTCTAATGAAATGGACACCGGCCGGAACTTTAATAGCAATCATCCCGTAGTCAGCATTTATTATCTCAGCGCTTTTATCTTCTATTTCCAATTTTAATCCCTTCATATTGGGAACCGAGAAAAACATTATCTTATCGGAACTCAAATTTGAGGTCATTGCATAGAAGCCTCTTGTATTCGTATCAAACTTCTGACATGCGCTCTGCCTTCGATCATCACAGTTTTTCTCGAAAACCTCGATCGGCATTGCCTCTTTATAATATGACTCGGGCAGTTCATTTATAATTCCGTCATATTTTAAAGCTTCTTTATCCGGAAGAATCAGGGCTACACTGAGAAGTCTGTCCTTAATCTCAATATCTTCAATGCTTTCCCAAACTGACTCCTTGATGTAGTAATCATAGGTAAAGCCCATCGGAATATAGTTCATATTTCGATATACATCTATTCCGTTTTGTGAACTTGTAAACATAAAGCCCGGTATGCCATTACCGCTTTTAAACATTGCATCATCGTTTATAAGCGAATTTTCAAGATAATACTTATTGGACAATATAGCTCTTATACCAAGACAAAATTCAGGTATTCTTGTTTCGACTGTTCTTTCGATATCAAGCGTACCTTTCAGAAAATCAAAGGTTTGAGCCGGAATTGTACTGATAAAACTATGAAGTGATCCATATCCCCAGTACATATCATAATTTGTTGCAGTGTTATCGGTTTCAGTCCTGAAATAATCCTCTTCATCGTCCAATGTAGGACTGGAATTAAGCATCTGCTTTTCCCATTGCTCTTTTCCGAAATCTGTAATAAGTCCACTGCCGTTCTTAAGCACTATATGCAAAGATACAACAGAAGAAATCGCAGTCATTATAAGTAAGATTTCAAGCCGCATGATCGGATGCTTTAATTCTATGGTTTTCCCAAAAGGATTAGGTATTTTCCTTATACATTTGGGAACCAGGAAAATCGATACAATGAGCATCAGCAAAATTATGGAAGTTCCGATGACATCTCTCCAGAATATCTTATCGTTTTCGATAAGCGCCATATATTTTATCTTATGATAATCATTGTAAGACGGAAGAATCGAAATGCCGAGAACCAGTAAAAATAATCCACAGGTTATCAGGCATCCTTTTTTCAGTTCCTTTGATGCGCCTCTCTCAACCACCTTTGCAGTCATAAGTGACATAATGAGAATAGGCATATAAAACCATCTCGCATAATAGTTCTCGTTTAAAAGAGAAAATAATGCATTCAGTCCCGGAATAAGCGCAAATATCAGACAGACAAGAATTAGTCTTTTATAAACGCTCTTTTTCTTCATGTAAAAATATGCTATTACACCGGAAAGACCAAAAAGCGGCAAAAATACAGCAAGTGACGCATTTTTTACGCTGGCTGTATAAAAAACGGTTCCTTTCCCAATGATGTCAGGAATCATCACCATGCTCTTTAAAATATCCCAGAGCATATTCATACTCTCATATGAAACAAGGTCGTAGCCAAGAAGTATGTTTGAAATACGGCTGTTTCCGCTGACACCAAGAACTGCCTGCAGTACATAGAATGCAGGAATAAGAACGCCAAGAAGTCCACCTAAAAGAGCACGCATAAACATTCTTAAAACAGTTCTGATATTATTCCCGGGAATATAGCATATTACAAAATACAGTATCAGAAATAAGACTTCACCGAAAAAGAAATAGTAATTTATCACAGCCATAAGAGATGTCATTAGTACAAAGAAAATAAACCTCTTTCCTGCCGGTCTGAAAAACCAAAGATCTTTATGGTGATCCAGCTCCATAAGCCTGTCAAAACTCAGAAGAAATAACGGAAAAAAAGCCACCGCATCAGTAAAATGGTTAAAGACAATGTTACAGGCATTAAAACCGGAAAATGCATACAAAAGAGCACCTATAAATGCGGAATCATCGCGAATTACTTTGCGTCTGATATATACATAAGCAGTAACCGCGCAAACACTATATTTTAGTGCCATAAGATATGGCATCATATATGGAATAAACTTTTCGGGAAAAGGAATCGTCAGCCAGAAAAATGGACTCCCTAGAAGATAAAAAGAAAAACTACCTACAAGAGAGCTTCCGAAATCCACATTCCACAAATAAAACAAATTACCGCTTCGAATTGCTCTGTGTGCCACAGTGTAAAACGGGATTTGCTGTACATTGTAGTCTCCGTAATAGAAAAACGGCATGCCTCTTTCAATAAAAAAAGGCAAAACCGCTACCATATACATGATAAATGAAAGAAAGTAAATCTGAACCAGTCTGACTTTTAAAGGCTTTTCCCTATAATATTCCATAATCACCTAAAATGAGCTGCCGCATCAGCGGCAGCTCTCCTTAAATCTTAGTTATTGATGAGCTTGTCGCTCTCATTGTTCCAGCTGTAAAGCTTTCTGATCTCAGCACCAACCTGCTCTGCGGGATGCTCTGCAGCAAGCTTTCTCATAGCCTGGAAGTGAACCTGTCCGCCTGCGTCACTCATATCAAGAAGGAATTCTTTTGCGAAAGTACCATCCTGAATATCTGAAAGGATCTTCTTCATAGCCTTCTTAGTATCCTCTGTAACAATCTTGGGACCTGTTACATAATCACCATACTCAGCTGTATTTGAAATTGAATATCTCATTCCTGCAAAACCTGACTGATAGATAAGGTCTACGATGAGCTTCATCTCATGTACACACTCGAAGTAAGCATTTCTCGGATCATAGCCGGCTTCAACAAGTGTTTCGAAACCAGCCTGCATAAGTGCGCAAACACCGCCGCAAAGAACTGCCTGCTCACCAAAGAGGTCTGTCTCAGTCTCTGTTCTGAATGTTGTTTCAAGAATACCAGCTCTTGCTCCGCCGATTCCTGCACCATAAGCAAGTGCCTTATCAAGTGCCTTACCTGTAGCATCCTGATATACAGCTACAAGACAAGGTGTACCCTTTCCAGCCTGATACTCACTTCTTACTGTATGGCCGGGAGCCTTGGGTGCGATCATTGTAACATCGACATCCTTCGGAGGCTGGATAAGACCAAAATGAATATTGAAACCATGAGCAAACATCAGCATATTGCCTGCTTCAAGATTGGGCTCGATGTCTTCCTTATACATCTTAGCCTGCTTCTCATCGTTGATAAGAATCATAATCACGTCAGCCTTCTTAGCAGCTTCTGCTGTTGTGTAAACTTCAAGTCCCTGTGCCTCAGCCTTAGCCTTGCTCTTAGAACCCTCATAAAGACCAACGATGACCTTGCATCCGGACTCCTTAAGGTTAAGTGCATGAGCGTGTCCCTGGGAACCATAACCTATAATGGCAATTGTCTTGCCCTCTAAAAGTGAAAGATTACAATCTTCCTGATAGAAAATACGTGCATCCTGTGACATGTTTCTTACCTCCGTAAAAAATAAAATTTTATATACCAACGAAAACAGCTTATAAGCATTTTTCGAAGTTAACTGTTACATATTCTGTAATTCCTCGATAGAAATAACCTTATCAACACCTCTTCCGAGACCGGCAATTCCTGTTCTTGCAAGCTCGAGAATTTCTTTTCCCTCAAGCATCTTAAGAAGTGCATCAACCTTGGATTGGTTACCGGTTATCTCAATGATGAGCGATTCGGGAGTCACATCGATAATATTTGCTCTGAAAATATTAACTATCGAAATAAGACTATCTCGCTCCTTCTCATCAGCTCTAACCTTTATAAGAGCAAGTTCTCTGTATACACTCTCTTCAGGTTCGAGTTCATGAATATCCCTGACATCGATCAGTTTGCTTAACTGTTTCTCAATCTGATCAAGGATCACATCATCTCCGGATGTTACAATTGTTATTCTGGTATAATTGGGATCTGCTGTAGTTCCGGCCGTTATACTCTCGATATTGTATCCTCTTCTTGCAAAAAGACCTGAGATTCTTGTAAGAACGCCGGATGTATTATCTACCAGCAATTGAAAAACTTTTCTCTTCATGTCCCTCCGAAAAAAACTGATAATCAGATTTTGGGTGCATTTATTTTCTTGTTTGCACCTTTAACAAAGGATTATATGCGCTTTTATGCACAAAGTCAACGAAATACTTTACAAAATTAAAACTTTAAAGGGCTAAATTATTGATTTATTTTAACAAATACTTTATTGATGTTTTTTAATCTAATCCCCTTACTTCTCACCCTCACTGCATTTTGTGAGAGCAACTGTTCCTGTTCGAGCAATTTCAACAATAGAAACTGTTCTAAGCATTTCTATAAAAACTTCTACTCGCTCAGGAGTATCACAAATCTGTATAATCATCATGTTTTTGCTCATATCGACAATCTGCGCTTTCATGATGTCACAGTTTTCCATGATATCTCTTCTGTTTTCGCGATTGTAACGAACCTTGATGAGGGTGAGCTCGCGGCAGATGCTCATGCTTTCCTTAAAAGTCTTAACCTTTATTACATCAAGCTTTTTATTGAGCTGTTTCTCAATCTGCTCAATTGTCCTTTCATCACCGCTTGATACAATTGTCATGCATGAGACATCCTTTGAATTAGTTTCACCCACAACAAGCGAGTCAATATTAAAATTTCTTCGTGAGAAAAGGCCCGCAACTTTACTAAGCACACCGGCATGATTCTCAACTAAAACTGAATAAATTCTTTTCATAGTTCCTCCGAGTACGCCGTCATAAATATATATTTCATCTGCGCCTCGTTACGCTTCGCGTATAATCGGCGCATTTGAAACATATATTTATTCCGGCTGTGCATTGGATAAATATACAAAAAATCACCTTATCAATTATCAATGGAAAATTATAGTTGTCTTTATTTGGCAAGGTCCATGGGATCGACGACTACTTCGCAGAGGACGCATTCGTCATTTTTGACGAGCTCATCGATAAGGACTTCGGCTTCGGCTTGTGATGATGCGCGAAGGTATTTCATATCGTAAGCTTCAGCAATTTTATCCAGCTTTGGTGTGTTGTGAAGTTCGACCATATTGTAGCGGTCATCGTAGCTGTAATGCTGATACTCACGAACCATGCCAAGATAGCCATTGTTGAAGACAATTATTCCTACATTCATTCCGTACTGACGTAGTGTTGAGAGTTCCATCATAGACATTTGGAAGGCTCCATCACCCATAACGGCTACAACTTTCTTGCCTTTAGCTGCATACTTTGCACCGAATGCAGCGGGAATTGAATAGCCCATCGTACCCATTCCGCCCGAAGTAAGAAATCTTCCTTCTCTGACCAGGTGCCACCTGCAGGACCATATCTGATTTTGTCCAACGTCAGCAATATAAATAGCATCTGAAGGAAGCTTCCTTGAAAGATTTTGCAGGAACGGCATAGGATCAACGAATTTTGTTGTATCAATAACAGGTCTCTTCTCAATCATTTCCTGCTTGTATTTTTTGAGTGTATTAATCCACTCAGTTCTCTCATGTATCAGATCCTCTTTGTCTTCAAATTCATTGATTCTCTTGAAAATATGTTTGATATCACCTACAAGCGGAATTGTAGGTCCGACATTTTTACCGATTTCAGCAGGATCCACATCTATATGAATAAGTACTTTATTTTCTGTGATAAGATCAGGCCTGTTTACAGCTCTGTCTGCAACTCTTGCACCAACCATTAAAAGAAGATCCGACTCATTTAGAGCTCTGTTGGCACAAGGTCTTCCGTTATTTCCGACCATTCCGAAATAATAAGGATCTTCGGAAGCCATGACGCCTATTCCCATCATGGTTGATACTACTGGTATGCAGTTGTCCTTAACAAACTTTCTGATTTCAGAAACTGCTCCTGAAAGGTGCACACCGCCTCCAACACAGATAATCGGACGCTTTGCCTGTGCCACCTCTTTAACAACCTTTTTAATCTGGGCAGCATTACCCTCAACGGTTGGCTTATAAGTTCTCATATTGACCTTTTCGGGATATGAGAATTTATTGATTGTAGCCTGCTGTATATCAATCGGTATATCAATAAGTACCGGGCCTTTTCTTCCTGTATTGGCTATATGGAAAGCCTCTTTAAATATCCTGGGTATATCATTTACATCACGGATAAGGTAGCTGTATTTGACGAAAGATTCTGCAGCACCTGTAATATCAGCTTCCTGGAAAACATCACTACCTATAAGTTCGGAATTGACCTGTCCTGTAATGCACACAAGAGGAATACTGTCAGCATATGCAGTAGCGATACCGGTAATTAGATTTGTAGCACCGGGACCACTGGTAACAGCACAGACGCCCACCTTTCCGCTGATTCTTGCATATCCACTAGCACAGTGTGCTGAATTCTGTTCGGTTCTTATTAGGATTTGTTTTATGTTTGTTTCTCCGAGCGCATCATAAAAAGGAGCAATTGCAACGCCCGAATATCCAAAAACAACATCAACTTTTTCTTCCAATAAACATTTTACTATGGCCTGCGCACCGTTCATAAAATATTGCCTCCATGAATATATTTAATAACAAATACTGATAAACGTCAAAATGTAATAAGCGTTTATTTCTTTTCGGCTTCGCTGAGTATATTCTTAACCACTTTGACTGCGCTGGCAGCATCGGAGGAATAACCGTCAGCTCCTATTTCCCAAGCGTAATCCTCTGTAACCACTGCCCCGCCTATGATTATCTTTGCTTTACAATTTTTCTCACCGGCAAGCTTAACAACATTCTTCATTTCCTGCATGGTTGTTGTCATTAGAGCAGAAAGCGCAATAATACCTGCTTTTTCAGTAATTGCAGTATCCACTATCTTTTCGCTTGGAACGTCCTTTCCAAGATCGATAACATTAAAACCATGATTCTTAAGCATCAGAGCAACAAGATTTTTTCCGATATCGTGGATATCACCATGCACGGTTGCAATAACTATTGTTTCCTTAGCCTTTGAATCTTCACCCTCTGCTTCTTTAAGAAGAGGTTCCAGAACGCCTATGCTAAGCTTCATTGCTTCCGCACTGGCAATCAGCTGTGGAAGGAAGTATTTTCCTTTATCGAAAAGCTCACCAACTTCATTTATTGCAGGCATAAGAACTTCGTTTAATAGTTCTTTGGGATTACAGCCTGCATTTACAGCTTCCTTGGTGTCCTTTTCTATTGTCCTCTTACTGCCCTTCATAACATCATTTTTAATGAGTTTTTTAAATGATGTTACAGGATCATCTGCGCTTTCATTATTGTTTGATCCGGCATTTGTTGCAGATGCAGAATCCTTACCGGTACTCTGCGCTGCACCTGTCTGCACAGCCTGTCCCTTCGGAACACAGGTCACGGCAACATTCATTCCGTCGTAGCGATTCATCCTCTCAATATAGCGAATATCTGCTTCTTCCTTATGTCTTAACAGATCGGAAGCAAAAGCGCTGTTTACAAGAAGTTCCTGTGAAGGGTTGCAAATAGCCATTGTAAGGCCATTAGCTATAGCCATAGTTAAAAATGCAGTATTGATGAAAGCTCTCTGCGGAAGGCCGAAGGAAATATTTGAAAGGCCGCATATTGTTGCGAGATTTCTTTCCTTACAGTAGCTTATGGTAGCAAGTGTCTCAAGAGCTGCATTTGGATTGGCTCCGATAGTTGCTACAAGTCCGTCAACAACAATATCTTCCTTAGATAAGCCGGCATTATAGGCTTTATCACAAAGCGCCTCAATAAATTCATGCTTTTCTTCCAAATCTTTCGGAAGACCTTTAGGGCCTACCGGAAGTGCTATAAACATTGCTCCGTATTTTTTAGCAAGAGGTAAAAATCTTTCAGCTTTATCTTTTTCCAAAGATATAGAATTTATAAGAGCTCTGCCTGGATACTTCCTGAGTGCCATCTCCATAGTGGCTTCATCGCTGGTATCAATGCAAAGAGGAAGTGATGTAAGCGGAATAATCTCTTCAAGAACATCACTCATCATCTGCTTCTCATCTATACCGCTCATGCCCACATTAACATCAAGGATTGAAGCACCATCTTCTTCCTGCTGTGAGACAAAATCACAGACCATATTGAGATTTCCTTCGCGAAGTTCGGCCTGCAGTTTCTTTTTACCTGTCGGATTAATTCTCTCACCGACGATCATGAAAGGATCATCCATGCCGAAAGCTATGGATGAACGTTCACTTGTAAGATATCTCACACCGGCAGTTTTTCTGATAACCTTATCTGAGAGTTCATAATTATGGTATTTCTCATGAATACCTTTGATATATTCGGGGCTAGTTCCACAGCATCCACCAATAATAGTTGCTCCGGCTTTTATTAGCTTTTCCATTTCAGGCACAAATACACTGCATTCCATATCATATTCAGTAGTGCCATCTTCTGTTACGACCGGAAGTCCTGCATTGGGCTTTGCTATTATCGGAATTGTCGTAACCGATGCCATATCTGCAATAAGCTCAACCATATTATCGGGGCCTGTACCGCAATTTGCTCCAACAGCAGCGGCGCCAAGTGATTCCATTACTATTGCGGCAGTTTTAGCATCTGTGCCAAAAAGAGTCCTTCCATCACCCTCAAAGGTAAGCGTAACCATAACAGCAATATCCGATACTTCCTTTGCGGCTATAAGGGCAGCTCTGCATTCCTGAAGGCTCATCATGGTTTCCACTACAAGAACATCTATTCCGGCCTTGCAAAGAATTGTTATCTGTTCCTTATAAACTTCAATTAGTTCTTCAAAATCGAGATCGCCCATGGGTTTAAGCTGGCGACCTGTCATAGTTATATCGCCTGCAATAAGCGCTTTCCCCTCGGCACTTTCTTTTGCAAGTTCTACAAGCCTTGTATTAATTTCTTCAATTCTGTCTTCAAGGCCAAAATTTTTAAGCTTTATTCTGTTGCCGGTAAATGTCGGTGCATAAATAATATCGCTTCCGGCTTCAACATAGCTTTTTTGCAATTTTTTTATAACTTCGGGATTTTCGAGAATCCATTCCTCGGTACATGCTCCTGCAGGAAGTCCTTCCTTCATGAGATTCGTTCCTGTAGCTCCGTCAAGGAATGCAATCTTTTTATTTTGAATAAATGAAATAAATTCGTCTCTTTTCATACTTACTCCGCATTTTTACTTGTGCTTTGCGCACATAGATGTTATTTTCTCAAATTATTATTGTTTTTAGTAGTGATTAATTTAACCACATAAAAACAGTACGAGATTAATATTGTAATGGTTATTACTATTATAGGCCTTAAAGTCATAAATACCAGACTACCGTAGAAATCAGGATTTATCCTGTCTACACACCAGCCCAAAAAAGAAATCACCATAACATGGAAAAAATATATATTAGCTGAGAGATTTTTACCGATAAAAAAAAGTTGTTTCGATAATATACTTTGCTGCTCCGTTATTAATTCCGCATCCTCATTATCGCTGTCTCCGAATAATAAAAGGCCAACAACAATCAAAAGAGACCCAAAGTATACTTCTGTCTGGCCCCACTTTTTATATTCAAAGAAAGTAAAAAACACACCGGTAATAACAAGAAGCATTCCGAGCGTATGCGGCCTTTTAATAAGAGATGCAGCTTTATCCTCATGCATCCAATATCCGAGTAATGTGAAGGGAACACCTACAAAAAGCCAATTCCTTATCACATACCAAACCGATACACTGATTCCGAACGGTCTGATCGGATAATATATCTTCAAAAGTTCACCAAAAAACAGTAATCCTAAAAGTAAAATCGAAATCGGTTTTGCCCCCTTTTTTAAAATCGGCGCAAAAATAAAAACAAGCAGATATACATATATAAGAGCAAATAAATACCATAAATGGTCAAAAGCATAGGTGAAGTCATAGATAAATTTGCCTGAGTTAAAAAGTAATAATCTTGAAAATTCAAACAGGTTAAATTTCTCGTTGACCCACTCCTTTATTCCGTAATTTACAGTAATGGCATAAAGAAAAGAATAAACTGTATAAATGAGCCATATCTTTAAAGTAACTATGGAGGTCTTCTTTAATTTTCGTGCCATATTTTTGCGAATACCACCGGTACTGTCATCATCTTTAAGAAGGTAATACCCGGAAATAGCAAAAAACATTGGCACGCCAAAACGAGCCAATGCTTCAAATAAGTCTCCGGCAACGCCGGGGAACTTACAATGTATAAGAATTACAAAAATACAAGCTGCAGCTTTTATATTGTCAAATGTATAATTTTCTGCATTTCTGTCAGCTTTATACAAATCGTATCTCCTTTAATCAATTCCGTAATCAGAAGAATGCTTCAGTCTGCTGAGAGCTCTTGCCATAGCGGCCTGGGCAGTGTAATACTCTTTGATAGAGTTTTTCTGTCGCATCTCTTCCTCTGCTCTCTCAAGAGCCCTTTGAGCTCTTACTCTGTCGATATCCTCCGGCTTTTCTACAGTATCGACAAGAACAATAACTCTGTTATTTGCAATCTGCGCAGAACCAACGCCTACTATTGCCTCAATCTTATCCCCGATTGCATCCCTGATGGTCATCTTACCGTTATATATGGCCAAAACAAGTTCCTCATGTTCAGGTAAAATGGCATATTCTCCATCTATGCAGGGAAGAATAATTTCGCTGGCTCTGTCATCAAAAAATATTCCGTTTATTGACATGACCTGTAAACGAAAGGTCTTTCTATCAGCTTTCAAATCAAATCATTCCTCCGGTTTATTCGGCGCTGTTACCTTCAAGCTTCTTTGCTTTGGCAATTACTTCATCAATTGTACCCACATTGAAGAATGCAACCTCTGGATACTGGTCCATCTTTCCTTCAATAATCATCTTGAAGCCTTTAATGGTCTCTTTAAGAGGAACATAAACACCCTTTACACCGGTGAAAGTCTCGGCAACATGGAAAGGCTGTGATAAAAATCGCTGGATCTTACGTGCACGATAAACAGTGAGCTTATCCTCTTCTCCAAGCTCATCCATACCGAGAATTGCGATAATATCCTGAAGTTCCTTATATTTCTGAAGCATCTCCTGAACTTTGGTAGCAACCATATAGTGTTCTTTTCCGACAACATCCTCTTCAAGGATACGGCTGCTGGATTCAAGCGGATCTACGGCGGGATAAATACCCTGCTCAACAATCTTTCTTGATAAAACTGTTGTTGCATCAAGATGCGCAAAGGTAGTTGCGGGAGCAGGATCCGTCAAGTCATCAGCAGGAACATAGACAGCCTGAACTGAAGTAACGGAACCGCTTTTAGTGGATGCGATTCTCTCCTGCAATTGTCCAAGGTCAGTTGCTAGCGTGGGCTGATAACCAACCGCTGAAGGCATACGGCCGAGAAGTGAAGAAACCTCTGATCCCGCCTGGACAAATCTGAAAATATTATCTATGAAAAGAAGAACGTCCTGTCTTTCTCTGTCTCTGAAATATTCAGCCATTGTAAGTCCTGTCTCGGCAACACGCATACGTGCTCCCGGAGGCTCGTTCATCTGTCCGAAAACAAGTGCCGTTTTTTCAATAACACCGGACTCCTTCATTTCAGTCCAAAGGTCGTTACCCTCACGGGAACGCTCTCCTACACCTGTAAATATGGAATATCCTCCATGCTCGGTGGCAATGTTCTGGATAAGTTCCTGAATAAGAACTGTTTTTCCTACACCGGCACCTCCGAAAAGACCGATTTTACCGCCCTTTGCGTATGGTGCAAGAAGATCTATTACCTTGATACCTGTTTCAAGTATTTCTGCTACAGGGCTCATATCCTCAAGCTTTGGAGGCTCTCTGTGAATTGACCAGTGTTTTTCACTTTCAAGAGTAGGACCGCCGTCAATTGTATCGCCAAGAACATTGAATAATCTTCCAAGGTTCTTTCTTCCGACAGGAACACTGATGGAACCACCTGTCTGATATACAGGCATGTCTTTTGCAAGCCCCTCACTGGCAGTAAGCATGATGCACCTTACAACATTATCACCGATGTGCTGTGCAACCTCCATGACACCCTTTTTATCACCAACCTTAACTTTAAGAGCATCACTTATGTACGGAAGACTTCCGTTTTCAAATAATACATCCACTACAGGTCCCATAACCTGCAGGATTTTCCCTTCACTACTCACTAATCTGTCCTCTTATTATCTTGAAGATTGTTTTCTTAGTTTAGCTTCTTTAGCTGCTTTGGCTCTCTTTAACGCTTTGGCACCACTTGCAACTTCCGTTATTTCCTGAGTTATCGCAGCCTGTCGCTGCCTGTTGTACTGCTTTGTCAATTCTCCTATCATGGAAGTAGCATTTTTATTTGCATTATCCATTGCCATCATTCTGGCGTTTTGCTCCGAACAAAAAGTTTCAACCAAAGCACCATAAATAAATCCGTTTATAAAGTTTGGAACAATATTATCAATAATAGCTTTCGGACTCGGATCGAAAATGAATTCCTCATTGTAGGCATCGATAATTCTGTAGCGATTGCGGGCGTTTTCGATGATATCCAACGGAAGAATTTTTTCAAGTTTAACCTCACTGGTTATAGAATTCTTCATTGAAGTAAAAACTACGTATACCTCATCAATAGTGCCATTTGCATAATCATCAAGAATTATGGATGTAATATCCCTGGATCTGTCCATATTGGGATTTTGCGCAGTATATCGGAAATTCTCCTCTATCTTAAGACCAAGACTTGTAAAATAATGCCTTCCAAACTCACCAACAACATATAGTTTATAGTTCAAAAGCTTATTGTTATTTCTTATATGCTCCTCTGCCGCTTTAACAACATTGTGGTTAAAAGCACCTGCAAGACCTTTATCGGAGGTAAGCACCAGATACCCTTTAGCTCTTGCTTCAAAGGGAATATCATCTGTGGTCTTTAAGAAAATATCCTCAACATCATCCGGAATATGCCTTGAAACTCTCGCTATCATAGCCTGCAGCGCATAGAAATAAGGCTCTGTATCCGTAAGCTGTTTCTTTGCTTTTCTCAGCTTATTTGAGGATATCATATACATCGCATTTGTAATTTTCATTGTGTCGCGAATACTACCGATTCTATCGCGAATTTCTTTTATGTTTGCCACTGAAAATCACCTTAATCAAGAGTAAATTTCTTTCTCTTCTTTTTAAGTTCTTCTTTCAATTTCTCGTTGTTTTGCTTTTCAAATTCATCAGCTGCTTCAAGTATTTCCTTCTTCGTAAGATCAGAAAGATCCTGAGACTTATCAATATCCTCGATAATGTCCTTTCTGTTTTCTTCGAAGAATTTCAAAAGCTTATCTTTATATTCTCTTACCTGATTAACCGGAACAAAATCCATCTTTTTGCCATTTGCGCATACAAGAAGGATTACCTGTTCATGCATTGAATACGGTCTTCCGAGGGGCTGTTTTAACAGCTCCATCAGTACGCTTCCATGTCTGAGCTGATCCTTTGTAGTCTCATCAAGATCCGAAGCAAACTGCGTAAATACAGCCATCTCTCTGTACTGAGCAAGGTCAATACGTATACTACCCGCAGCCTTCTTCATAGCTTTGGTCTGCGCAGCACTACCTACACGGGAAACGGAAAGTCAGACATTTACCGCAGGTCTCATGCCCTCGAAGAATAGATCCGATTCAAGGAAAATCTGACCATCAGTGATGGATATAACGTTTGTAGGAATATAAGCAGAAACATCGCCTGCCTGTGTTTCTATAATCGGAAGTGCTGTAATCGAGCCGCCGCCAAGTTCGCTGGAAAGCTTGCTCGATCTCTCAAGAAGTCTTGAATGAAGATAGAATACATCTCCGGGATAGGCTTCTCGTCCGGGGGATCTTTCAAGAAGCAGTGACAACGCTCTGTAAGCTACCGCATGCTTAGACAGGTCATCATATACGATAAGTACATCCTTACCCATAAGCATGAAATACTCTGCCATAGCAGTTCCGGCATAAGGAGCAATATACTGAAGCGGTGCACTGTCTGCAGCCGTTGAAGCTACAATAATTGAATACTCCATTGCACCTGCTTCTTTTAATGTGTTTATCAGCTTAGCAATGGTACTTGCCTTCTGTCCGATAGCAACGTAAACGCAGATTACATCCTTTCCTTTCTGATTGAGGATTGCATCCATAGCAATAGATGTCTTACCGGTTTGTCTGTCACCAATAATAAGCTCACGCTGTCCTCTTCCGATGGGGAACATAGTATCAATTGAAAGGATTCCGGTTTCCATAGGTTCATTAACAGAACGTCTCTCAACAATACCGGGAGCAGGCTCTTCGACAGGCCTGTAAATTTCTGTCTTTATCTCTTCTCCGCCATCGATAGGATTGCCCAGAGCATCGATAACTCTTCCTATAAAAGCCTCGCCTACGGGAATACCTGCCTGCTTATAGGTTCTGACACATCTGCTTCCCTGACGGATTCCTTCGTCTCCTCCAAACAGAATAACTCCGATATGGTCATCTCTTATATCCTGAACCATACCCTTGGTTCCATCCTCAAAGCGGACAATTTCTCCGTAAAAAGCATGATCAATGCCAACAACATTGGCAATACCATCTCCAACCCAGATGGTTCTACCGACTTCTTTTCCTTCTGCCTTAAGATCAAAACTGTTAACCCTGTCTCTTATAATTGAAACAAGGTTCTCAGCACTGGTATTCTGGCGTTTTTTTGTTAGCTCTATAAGTTCTTTGAGCTGTCTTGTACGACCTTCGTCACTCCAGTCATACTCAAAATTTCCATAATTAACGATAAATCCACCGTTAACCTTTGGATCATGAATTATCTCAAGCTCAAGATCAGGTCTGTTAAACTTTTTTGCAAGAGCCATCTTTATCTGCTCCGCCTGATGATCCAAGGGCGGAACTGAAGAATAACGAAGCCTTGCTTTGTTTTCATTTATCATATAAATGATCCTCTTCTATTATTTAATGAACGAGGTATATTATTCGCTTTTCTCAATAGCCTCAAAAATAAATTTGTTGTAAAGCTCTTTATCTGACTCTTCGTCATGCTTGGAAACAGCAATCTTATTTGCTGCATGAACAACCAGATCGGTCAGCTCTGATACATAAGCATCTTTCTCGCGCTGTGCTTCGATCTGAGCGTTGTGCTTAGCCTCAACTATAATCTGTTCAGCCTTTGCTTTGGCATCATTAATAATGCGATCATACTCATCATATCCATCTTTCTTGGACTGAGCGACAAGCTCCTCGCATTCTTTGCCGGCTTCCTGCAGCTTTTTGGCATAGCTTTCCTTAAGCTCTTCTGCCTCTTGTTCCATTTTTGATGCGGAATCCTTTGCATGTTCAATTTCTTCACGTCTCTTCTGCAAAACAGCATCAACTCTTTTAAATAAAAATAATCTGAATATTATATATAGGAGTAATAAATTTACCACCGTATAAACAATACCCATTATGCTGATATTTAACACTGCTTAATATCCTCCCAAAACAATCAGGCAAACTTAATCATGATAGCTACTACGAAGCCATAAATAGCAGTAGCCTCTGCAAGCGCACATCCAAGGATTAAAAGTTTCATGATCTTACCATCTGCCTCGGGCTGACGAGCAACCGCATCAACTGCCTTTGCTGTTGCTATACCGATACCGATACCTGCTCCAATTCCCGTAAATGCTGCAATAGCTGCGCCAAGTGCTGTTAAATCCATAATCATAACCTCCGTTTTTTATTTTTCTTTTTAAATGCATTTTATCCATTAAAAGATATAATTTCTTTATTCAATAGCCTCTTTGATATATAGAGACGAAAGGAAAACAAATACATATGCCTGAATAAGTCCGTCAAAGATATCAAAATAAATACTGAAAGCTGCAGGCACAATTATCGGAACTGCCATCTTAAGAAGCTCCATAATAACGGTTGCTCCGATAATATTTCCGAAAAGTCGCATACATAATGACAACGGTTTAATCGCAATCTCAAGAATATTTATTGGAGTTATCAGCCACAAAGGAGCTGTAAATGATTTAAGCCATCCCCTTACACCTTTGTGGTGTATTCCGGCTCCTTCGACCAGTACTATACTCATTAGCGCCAGTGCCACGGTTACATTCAAATCCATTGTCGCGGGAGTCAGCCCAAATAGTCCGACCAGGTTGGATGCTCCTATAAAAACCAGAACCACCGCCATATAATCTCTGTATGCGATGCCCTCTTCACCAAGCATTCCTCCGGTTATACCACGAAGGCCGTCAACTATAGCCTCAGCAACAAGCTGCTTCGTACTAATATTATGAACCTTCATACCACTGGTAAGCCATAGAAGGAATAAAGTCAGAACTGCCATCACTCCCCACGTGACAACTACAGACTTATTGATATCAAAAAAGCCGTTCATAAAGTCAAAGTGAATCATCACCTTGTCCTCTAGTAACAGCTCATTTAAAAGTCCACCAATATCCATAAAAAATCATCTCCAAAAAACAATTTAGCAAATTTCATGCACAATTATTATTATACTTCCAGGCAGCATTTTTAACAATGAGAAAAAAGTATATCCGTAAGTTCTGCTACATTATCAAGCACGTAATCAGGCTTTTTATCCATATCGGCTATTTCTGCCTCATTACATTCACCCGATAGCACACAAACCGAAGCAGAACCGGCATTTTGAGCAACGGCAATATCGGTATAAAGTCTGTCTCCAACGCAGCAGATTTTTGCATTGTCAATATTTGTCATAGTCGAAATGATATCTACCATATTACGGTTTGGTTTCCCAATATATGTAGGTTCAGAGCCACTGGAAGCTGTGAGCAGTGCACATATACTTCCACAGTCAGGAAGTACCTCTCCGGCAGGCATAGGACATACCCAATCAGGATTCGCAGCTATAAATTCAGATCCTTTTCGCAAAAAATGAACTGCCAGATCCAGATCTCTATATACGAGTTCAGTATCAAAGCCGACACACACCACAGGAGAAACATCTCCATAATCGGAGCTGTCGTAATCCGTGGCATTAAAAACATTTAATCCGGCATTTTTAAGCTCATTGTAAAATGTACGGGTTCCTACAACATAGATATCTCTGTTGCCGTAATTCTTTTTAAGGTACTCTGCCGTAGCCATACCCGAAGTATAAACATTTTCCATCTCACAGGGAAAACCAAGTTTTTTCAGACGATCTACATAATCTATTCCGGCGCGTGATGAATTATTTGTAAGATATATATATTTCTTCCCAAGCTTTTCAAGCGTAAGAATAAAGTCAATCGCTCCATCAAACACTTCATCACCAAGGTATAAAGTTCCGTCCATATCAAGAAGAAACAATTGACAATTGCATAATTTTTCAAAGTCTTGTTCTAATGATAGTTCTTTGTTCATAAGTTCTTATTCCTTTTTGTACCAAGCAGCATACAAAAAGCCCCAGGTTAAACCTGAGGCCTTTGCTACCATAAAATTAAAGATCGATGCTACCTGTCATCTTGTTATTTACTACATAATAAGCCTTATTTTCTTCAGGCTTAACGTAAAGCTCAAGATTCTTAGCACCCTTCACACCATATTCTGCCTCATATGCAGCCTTAGCTCTCTCGATAAGATCCTCTGAAGAGATACTCTTGTCAGCATACTGAAGCTCGATCTTAGTCTTAATCTGTGCCATTTTCATTTCCCTCCTCGCAAAAATTTATCATAAACTTTCTTGATTATAATACCGTAAACGGTTTGTAGTCAATTATTCGTTAGTCTTTAATACAACATTATCCTTATCTTTATAGATATGTTTTGCGGGAACACAACCACGAACGGAAGAAAGCGGATAAATATTACTTTCTCTTCCTACTACTGTGCCGGGATTAAGAATACTTCCGCAGCCGACCTCAACATTATCACCAAGCATTGCTCCTACCTTTTTAAGACCGGTCTCCACCGTATCATCCTTACCGTTCTTGATTAAAACCAGTTTCTTATCGGATTTAACATTTGATGTTATTGAGCCTGCACCCATATGCGATTTATATCCAAGTATAGAATCGCCAACGTAGTTATAATGAGGAACCTGAACCTTGTTGAAAAGGATTACATTTTTTAGTTCTGTGGAATTACCTACTACAGCTCCTTTCCCTACAATGGCGTTTCCTCTTATGAAAGCACCGGGACGAATCTCAGCCTCCTCGTCAATAATGCAGGGGCCTGCAATATAGACATTATCGGATAAAAACTTTGCGTTTTTTGCAACCCATACATTATCTCCTCTTTTTTCAAATTTCTCTGAAGGAAGTGTATTTCCAAGTTCGATAATAAAATCTTTTATCTTCGGAAGTACCTCCCAAGGGTATGTGACATTCTTAAATATGTCTGCCGCTATAGTCTCGTTTAAATCATATAAGTTTTCGATTGAGTATTCTTTCATTTTTTCCTTTCCTTCCCCTCATCCGGCACTTCGTGCCACCTTCCCCCCTAGGGGAAGGCTTATTATTTATTTCTTTTTACTTGTATTTTTCTTTTTCTGTACCTTTTTATAGTACTGTGCTGAGTTCACAAAGAATTGCTGCATATGCGATCTCATATCGTTTTCTTTGACGTAGTTAGTGCGTCTTGTTATGAAATCTGAAAGCTTCTTCATGTATTCATCTTCTGATATCTCACCCTGCTCGACCTGTGTGAGCCCCTTCTCCCAGCTTGCTGTAAGTGAAGGATTGAGCATAGGCTTCATTGATACATAAACCGTATCATATATCATCTCACCCATTTGAGTTGGTGTGATTATCTGAGTCTTTTTATTAAGTTCAAGATACTTATTCTTAACAAGCTTTTCAAGAATTCCGGCTCTTGTAGCACTTGTTCCGATTCCGGATCCCTTTATCTGGGATCTCAGTTCCTCATCTTCAATAAACTGACCGGCATTTTCCATCGTAAGAATAAGCGTACCTGAATTATATCTCTTGGGCGGCGTGGTTTCACCCTCTTTTATCGATGCCTGTTTTAGTTCAAGCGTATCACCTTTTTTCAGCTTGGAAAGAGCTTCGAAAAGTCCCTCATCCGCTGCAGAATCCTCAGCATCGTTATCAGTCTTATCCTCTGATTCCTTCTCATCCTTCTTCTTGAAAAATGAGTAATCCATAACATGTAAATAACCTTTGGATGCAAGTAATTTGAAACCTGCAAAAAAGGTTTCAGTATAGTTTTCGCTTGTATCTACCGCAAGCTCAAGCTTTATCTTCGAGTACTGGGCAGCGGGATAAAATACAGCAAGAAACCTTCTGACAATTATCTCATAGACCTTTGCCGCAGTGGGACTAAGTGAACTGATTGCTGAAAGTCCCTGCCCTGTAGGAATGATTGCATAGTGATCGGTAATAGCCTTATCATTCACATATCTTGTTTTTGCAATGCCCTTATAGGATTCATGTTGGAGAATTGCTTTAGCAAAAATTGCGGCAGGTTCATAAGAAGTAAGCCCTCTTATATTCTTATCAATTTCCTTAGCTATAGCAGTGCTCAAAACTCTGGCATCGGTTCTGGGATAGGTTGTAAGTTTTTTCTCGTAAAGTTCCTGCGCTATTGCAAGAGTCTGATTAGGATCAATCTTGAAAAACTTTGAACAGTCATTTTGCAGCTCGGCAAGGTTATATAAAAGAGGAGCGTTCTTAGTTTCCTTCTTCTTTTCCATTTTGGTGAGCTTTGCATTCACCGGAAGCTGCCCAAGGGATTCAATCAGAGCCTTAGCGCCCTTTTCTTCCTTAAAGCCTTTTTCACTGTAGAGATCAAAGGATCCGTTATATTTACTTTTCTCAGTAACTCTCCATTCTGCGGATATAACATTATCATCAACAGAAAAGTCACCAATAACTCTGTAAAACGGTGTTTTTACAAAGTTTCTTATCTCACGCTCTCTGTCAACAACAATCCCTAGTACGCAGGTCATAACACGTCCTACGGCAACAACACATTTATCAAGTCCGAGGAATTGTCTTATGGAATAACCGTATCTGAGAGTTAACGCCCTGGAGAAATTGATTCCCATGAGGTAATCCTCTTTTGCACGAAGATAGGCAGCAGCACCAATGTTGTCATACTCGCTGTCATCCTTTGCTTCTCGTATCCCTCTAAGAATTTCTTCTTCAGTCTGTGAATCGATCCAGACACGTTTTTTGATCTTTCCTGTAACATGAGCTTCCTGATCAACCAGTCTGTAGATATATTCACCCTCACGTCCGGAGTCGGTACATATATATATTTTATCCACATCCTCTCGGTTTAGCAGTCCCTTGACTATATTAAACTGCTTCGCACTCTGAGGAATAATTTCGTACTTAAATTGAGACGGAATAAATGGAATAGTATTGAGAGACCACTTAGCCATTTTCTCATCATACACCTCAGGATAACTCATCGTCACCAGGTGTCCTACACACCAGGTGACGATGGCTTCTTCGGATTCCATATATCCGTCTTTATTAGAAAAATTATATTTTAGAGCAGCGCCGAAAGCCCTTGCAACACTGGGCTTTTCGGCAATAAAAACGCTTTTAGTCATTCATCATTTCTTCCAATCCAATAAGTTTGATGGAAGGCTCTTCTTTTGCAAGGTTGACCAGACCTTCATCAAAACCAACAGCTGAGAACAAATAATAGTAATCAGGATTAAGCCTTGCTCTCTTGCAGCAGCTTCGTATATCGTCTATCGAAGAAGCATCCATCTCGGCATCCCATTTGCAGATTCCAACAAGTGTATCACCTGATTCACTTTGAGCTACGATATCAAGCGAATCGATCTTGCCAACCCATTCACCCTCATCTTCAATCTCAAAGGGAAGCTTATGATACTCTGAGAGTTTACAAACATACTCTCTGCATATGAGTTTATAAGCTGTAGAAACGAACTCTCCTAAACCGGGAGCTATGTATGTATCATAAAAATCTTCTGCATTTAATCCAACTATTTCACTTAAATGAGAATAAAAGAATCTGTAGAAAAAGTGTGGAAGCGGATCACAAATTCTATATACACCCTTCTGCACATTCTCATGCCCCGTAGTTGCAAAGGAATATACCTTTTCAACCATGCCAAGCTCAATAAGACTCTTTAAATATACCATTATCTTAGCTCTGGAAAATCCCGTTGCATGATGTATATCATTAAGCTTATTCTTGCCATTGGCCAGTCCGTAAAGAATAGTATTATATACAGCAGTTTCACGAAGGTTTTCTTCAAGCTGATTTATTGTTGCTTTAAGTAGCACACTATTTTTAACATCAAGGAATTTCTCGCATACATTCTCTTTAAAGGTCTTATTTTGGTCAAAGTATTGCCACAGTTGACCCTTTCCTCCGAAAATAGCATACGTGGAAATGATATCCTGATTAGTCATATTGGGCATTCTCTTTTTCATTTCCTGGAAGGAATAGGGTTTTATCTTGAGGAAGCCTGAAATATTGGCAGCCTGAGCACCGATTTTATTAACCATTGAATTCTCAATCCATGCAGCATTGAATCCCAGAAGAACAACCATCATCTGAGGATGCCCTTCTCCGTAGACAATCGTACTTATCTCTTCAATGAAATCAGGAGATGCTTTTATGATGTCCTCAAAGCGGTCAATAATAAGAACAAAAGGCTTTTCCCTATCATTAGCCATCTTTTTAGCCACTTCAAATATTTCCTTGTAAGATGGATACTCAGAAATGTCATATCCCTTATTGCGTATACGCTGACCTATTATGTTCTGCTGAAGTCTCTCTGAAGCAGGAGCTGCGCAATAATAGATGGCGTCTTTGTCCTTCGCAAACTCTGTGATAACAGTTTCACTGCCTGTACTAACATGTCCATAAACAATAACTATCTGATTGGCCCCACTGTTGTAATAACCATTTAGTTCCTGCAATTCCAGACTCTTTGTTTTTTCCATACAATTTTCCTTATCTTAGATAGACGACTATAATGTTAAGTTACTTCTTGCTGATGTATCCAAGTGCCTTAAGGAGTTCTGCACATTCTACAGCGCCGCCAGCAGCTCCTCTAAGTGTATTATGTGAAAGGCCGACGAACTTCCAGTCGTAAACTGTATCCTCGCGGAGTCTGCCGATGCTTACACCCATGCCACCCTCGTAATTTACATCAAGAGCTATCTGGGGACGATTATCCTCCTCAAGATACTGGACAAACTGCTTAGGCGCACTGGGAAGACCAAGCTCCTGAGGCTTACCCTTAAAATTCACAAGACAATTAATAAGTTCATCTTTTGTAGCTTTCTTCTTAAATTTTACAAAAGCTGCGGCCGTATGTCCATACAAAACTGGAACTCTTATACACTGACATGTAATAATCGGGCTTTCTGCAGGAACAATCACGCCATTTTCAATCTTACCCCAAATTCTTAAAGGCTCTTTTTCGCTCTTTTCTTCCTCGCCTGAGATAAACGGAATGATATTGCCCTCCATTTCAGGCCATTCCTTGAAATTCTTACCTGCACCCGAAATTGCCTGATATGTTGTAGCAACTACTTCGTAGGGCTCAAAATCTCTCCATGCTGAAAGTGCGGGAGCATAACTCTGAATCGAGCAATTGGGTTTTACAGCGATAAATCCCTTTGTTGTACCGAGTCTCTTCTTCTGGAACTCGATAACCTCTGCATGACCGGGGTTAACCTCCGGAATAATCATAGGAACATCGGGCGTCCATCTGTGAGCACTGTTATTTGAAACTACCGGAGTCTCAGTCTTTGCGTACTCTTCCTCAATAGCCTTGATTTCATCTTTAGACATATTAACGGCAGAAAGAACAAAATCAACATCCTTTGTAACTTCCTGAACATTTGTAACATCCTTAATTACAAGCTTTTTAACAGCCTCAGGCATGGGAACTTCCATCTTCCATCTGTCGCCAACAGACTCTTCATAGGTTTTTCCGGCACTTCTGGGGCTTGCTGCTACAACAGCAACCTCAAACCAAGGGTGATTATCAAGGATTGTAATAAACCTCTGACCAACCATACCTGTTGCACCAAGAACTGCTACTTTCAATTTCTCGCTCATTTTTTCACTCTCCTCTTATAAATAAATAAAAAAATAACTAACAACTATTAGGCGTCAAGAGTTTCAAAGCTCTTAACTTTGGTCCAATATGCATTAAGTCTCTTATCGTTTCTGGCAATTGACTTCTTCATAACTTCCGGACCGGGAGCACCGGCAGTAAGTCTTTTTTCAACACAGGTCTTAAGACTGATTGCTTCATAGACATCTTCATCAAATTCCATTGCAAAGCCTTTAAGTTCTTCTATCTTAAGATCTGAGATTCCGCAATTTTTATCAATACAATGTAAAACTATTCTTCCTATAATACCATGTGCATCCCTAAAAGGTACACCCTTATTTACAAGATAATCGGCAGCATCGGTCGCATCGGTAAACCCTCTTATTGCACTCTTTTCCATCTTCTCTTTATTGAATTTCATGGTTCTAAGCATATCCGTAAAAAGAATCAGGCAGCTCTTTGTGGTATCTATAGCATCGAAGCTTACTTCCTTATCCTCCTGCATGTCCTTATCGTATGCAAGTGGAATGCCTTTCATGGTAACAAGAAGCGAATTTAATGCTCCATATACTCTTCCGGTTTTGCCTCTTACAAGCTCTGCAATATCAGGATTTTTTTTCTGTGGCATGATGCTGCTTCCTGTTGAATAAGCATCATCTATAGTAACAAAACCATACTCATTTGAGTTCCAGATAATAACTTCCTCTGAAAATCTGGAAAGATGCATCATTATCATAGAAAGCGCAGATAAAAACTCAATCAGATAATCTCTGTCCGACACGGAATCCATACTGTTATTGGTAGGTCCTGTAAACTTTAAAAGCTCCGCGGTAAACTCTCTGTCTAAAGGATAAGTTGTTCCTGCAAGAGCGCCGCTTCCCAAAGGACAAAAATTCAGCCTCGTAAAAACATCCATAAGGCGCTGTGAGTCACGATAAAACATCTCAAAATATGCTCCTAGATGATGGGCCAGTGTAACCGGCTGCGCTTTTTGAAGGTGTGTAAATCCGGGCATATATGTATGAAGATTATCCTTCATGATTCCATTAAGAGTATCCAGCATGTCATAAATGACATTGGCGGTATTTCTTACTTCTTCTCTTATATACAATCTCATATCAAGAGCGACCTGATCGTTTCTTGATCTTCCGGTATGCATTTTCTTTCCTGCGTCACCGATTCTGTCTATAAGATTTGCCTCAAGAAAGCTGTGTATATCTTCATATTTGTCGGTAATGTCGAGTTTTCCGGCTTCTACATCCGTAAAAATAGCATCGAGACCGTTAACTATTTGATCACGTTCTTCATCTGATATGATTCCCTGCTTAGCAAGCATCGTTACATGTGCTTTACTTCCCTGAATATCCTGCTTTATAAGGCGTTTGTCAAAATAGATCGATGCATTAAACTTCCATGCCAGTTCATTTATTTCGCCTTCAAATCTTCCTCCCCAAAGCTGAGCCATAAATTTCTCCTTTTATACATGTATACAATCGCAATTTTCTCTTTACCATATCACAGTAATAAAGTGAAAACAAGATGTAAAAATCTCTTGTCAAATAATGCATGCACCTTTATAATCATATTTGTGCTTCTGATGGCACAAAGTTGCTGGAATAGCGCAGTCGGTAGCGCAACTGATTCGTAATCAGTAGGTCGAGGGTTCAAGTCCCTTTTCCAGCTCTTTATATTCAGAAAGAGAATCGGCATAGGCCGGTTCTCTTTTTCTTTTATCTCATATGTACATCCATTTGAGGAAAAGGAATCTCTACCCCTTCTTTATCAAAAGCTTTTTTTATAGCCTCGTTCATAGACCATTTAGCCTTCAGATAATCTGTAGGCTTAACCCAACCTCTTATACGAAGGTTTACACTGCTGTCAGCAAGTTCATCAACAAATACATTCTTTTCGAGTTTATCTGAAATAAACTCATTGGCATCCATTGTTCGCATCGCAACAGCCCTTGCTTTGTCAATGTCCGCGTTGTAAGAGATTCCAACCATAGTATCAAGAATACGCATTGTGTTACCGTTATTATTGGTTATGGTAGATGATGCCAATGTCTTATTTGGCATCACAACACGTCTGTAATCTGCTGTAAGCATCCTTGTGTTTATAAGTGATATCTCTGTAACACTGCCCTCAATTCCTGTGCCGCCGACAACGATGTAATCACCGACTCTGAAAGGTTTTGCCAGCAGAATAAGAATTCCACTTGCAAAATCGGACAAAGTGCCCTGAATAGCAAGACCTATAGCAACGCCAGCCGAACCAAGCAGAGCAACAAGGCTCGCTGTATCCATGCCGAAATAGGAAGCCAGTGAAAACAGCAGAACTATTTCGAGCGATACCTTTACTACCTTTGCAAGAAACTTTGCGGTAGCATCCTCTATCTTTGTCTTTCTCAAGGATTTATCAACAACATTTGATAACGCCTTAATCAGCTCCCACATGATTATGAGAATTATAATTGCAATAACAGCCTTCACCAAAAGGGCGAAAGCTTTATCCGGGAGTTCTTTAAAATATTTTTCAATAACTCCCGGTTTTAAGTTTTCGTTTCCTGTTACCTCAGCTATGGTTTCAATAGCATTTTCAGCAGTAGCAGTTGCAAGTAATATTGGTAACTTAAAGTTCATTATTTATTGTCATCCTTCTTATTAGTCTTAGTATTTGAAGTCTTTGTACCTGAAGTTTTTCGTGTTGTCTTCTTCGCAGGTGCTTTCTTTACGGCAGACTTCGAAGCCGCAGTTTTCTGTCCCTTTGTTGCAGTTTTGGGAGTTGCTGTCTTTTTAGCAGCAGTTTTCTTTCCGCCTGAAATTGATTTAAGCGCTGCTTCCGAAACTATGCTTGAAATACGCTCTTCTTCAATTTGTTCATATTTCTTTTCGATAGCCTCCTCCTGAGCTGCAAGTTCCTTTTCATAGCGCTCATGAAGTTCTTTAAGAAGCTCAGCCTCTTCCTTCTCCTGACGGTTTTTGAGCTCCCTTAAGGTCTTTTCGCGCTCTTGCATCTTATTATTAGCTTCTTCCTCACGGATTTTTCTAATCTTCTTCTCCTGTGTTGTATAAGGAGTATAAGAGAAAATCGCAAGTGAAGACGATGCAACCTTAACCGGAATGGAATAAGGTCTTCCGTCTGCTTCGTTAAAGTCTGCTTCTATTCTGCCGGGATTAACCATGCCGCTACCGCCGTAGCAGGTATCATCGGAATTAAATATCTCATAATATTTGCCATCAGCAGGAACACCGACCTCAAAGGTTCTGTCGACACCTGCCATATTAACAACTATTATAAGCATATCCTTGTCGGATTCGCCCTTTCTCATAAAGGACATCATGCATTCCTCAGCAGCCATACTGTTTATCCACTCAAAGCCGCTGTCATTCGTATCGATCTGATATAATGCCGGTCTGCTATAATAAATCTCATTTAGCGAATGGATCATGTTCTCAAGGAAAACAGCATTATCAATGCTAAGTTCATTGGGATCCATATATATCATCTTCTTACCGGGATGTGTCATAAGGTAAGATATTGCAAGACGAACTCCCGCCATTTTCTGAGCTGTATCACCGGGCATCAGATCATAAAGACCTTCAAGACCTTTTCCGATCTCTTCATGAGTAAACGCAAGTACAAATCTCTCTGTATAGCAATAAACAAGGGAGAATGTAAGCTCGTTATGATTTCCGGATCTGAATAAAGGATCATTCTGAATATAATCAAGGAAATCCTTTGTCCATCCGTTATTCCACTTGTAATCAAATCCAAGTCCGCCATCATCAAGCTCACCGGTAACTCTCGGCCAACATGATGTCTCTTTCGTAAGCGTGAGTAATCCCGGATATGCCTGCTTTAATACAGCATTAAAATTGCAGAGGAAGTCCTTAGCCTCAAGATTCTCATTGCCACCATACATATTTGGAATCCACTGACCGGGCTTTCTGTCATAGTCGAGGTACAGAATCTTTGCTATATCAGCTACTCTTAGTCCGTCCAAATGGAATGTTGAAACCCAGAATAGTGCACTTGAAAGAAGGAAATTGGTAACCTGTTTTCTTCCGAAATCAAAAATCAGATCGCCTGTTCTTGGATGTACACCCATTCTCGGATCCGGATATTCATACAATGCCTGACCGTCAAATGAATTAAGTCCGCACTGAAGCTTCGGGAAAAATGTAGTAACAAAATCCATAATTACCCTGATGCCCGCTTCATGCATTATATTAACAAATTTCTTAAAGCCTACGGGATCACCGTACTTATTTTGAATAGCGAAAAATCCTGTAATATGGAATGGATGGCCCTGAATATGTTCCATGACAGGCTTAAGTTCTATCGTATTAAAGCCATGATCCTGAACATATGAAAGAATCTCTTTTGCAAGTTCTTCATAATCCGGAATATGATTTTTATGTTTAGCAGCAAAGCTCTCGAGAGAAAGCTCACAGATTGAAAGAGGATCTGAGTCTCTGTTGAATTTTGTTCTGTTTTTGATAAATGCTGAGTCGTTCCATTTAATATCGCCAAGGGAAGTTATCTTGGAAACCTGGCTTTCCTTATCCTTGAAAGCATATCCGTAGGGATCGGGTCTTTTAAAGATAACTCCGCCTTTTGTTTTAACTTCAAACTGATAGCCGTCACCTTCTGCTGCACCCGGAATGAATATCTCAAATACACCGTCATGATCAACCCTTCGCATCTGATTTACTCTTCCGTCCCAGTCATTAAAATCACCGATGACACTTACTCTTGCAGCATCCGGAGCCCATACAGCAAAAGCACACCCCTTTACGCCATCTATTTCCATTAGATGCGCGCCGAATTTTTCATAGATATTGTAATGCATACCGCTATTGAACTTTATGAAGTCCTCACGGTCCATACGTCCGTCAAAATTATAGGCGTCATATATTTCCTTAATGTCACCATTTTCGAGCTTTATGCGATATTTGTATTTGAAGCCTTCTTTATAAGGAACAAGCGCAGCATAAAAACCTGCTTCATCAGCAAGCTCCATCTTGTATTTCTTGGTTCCGGTACTCGGAACAACTTCAATTTCTTCAGCCATAGGGTAAAAAGTCTGAATAAGAAGATTGGAACCAACCTTGTGTGCACCAAGAATTCGATGCGGATCATCGCCATCGGAATAGATAATCTCTTCGATTTCAGGCCAGTTCATAAGTTTATAAAGCTTATTATTCATAAAAGTCCTCCATATATGATGATTTTCTGAAAATAAACTGATAATCGTTATAAAATTCCATCAAATTATTATAGCACGTTTATAATATGTTTCACATAAAAAAGAAGAAGGTATCACGATAAAATGATACCTTCTTCATAAAATCATTTCTTCCCAGTAGATCCAAATCCACCTGCGCCTCTCTCAGAATCAGCTAGTTCTTCTGCCTCTTCGAACTCTACCGAAAGATACGGCTGAATGATAATCTGGGCTATTCTTTCAGCAGGAGTAATAGTTCTTTCCGTATCAGAATCATTGTGTACCGCAACGATAATCTCACCACGGTAATCGGAATCGACAACTCCGACACAATTCGCAGGGCGAAGCCCCTCTTTTGTCGCTATACCGCTTCTTGCGTAAATCCCCCCGAAGTATCCGTCCGGAATCTCCATAGCAAGCCCTGTTCCGATTTTAGCTGTTGTGTGAGGTGCTATCTTTGTATCCTCACTTACATTTGCATAAAGATCATAACCTGCAGCTGCAAGGCTCCCCCTTGTCGGCATGGTTGCCGTGTCACTTAATTTCTTGATTTTTACCAGCATTTTCTCCTCCTTATGACCCCTCATCCGCCCTTCCCCCCAAGGGGAAGGCTTTCAAAATGGTCTTAATATATAAGCCGTGTACCCCGGAAGTTCCAATCCGCCTCCGAAGTCGATTTCCTCCCCCGAAATCATGTCACGTGCTCTTCCTGCTCTGAAATTGCAGTCTATATGTACGGAATTTTCATCCGCATTGACAGCTATCATAACCCTGTCATCTTCAAAGTCACGTTCTATTATACAGTATTTATTCTGTAATACGAGCTGTTTCATGTCGCCATACTGCAAAGCTTTACTCTCGCCTTTTGCTTTATAAAGCTTTGCTATTACGTCAGTAAGTTCATTCCACTGAGGCTTATCAAAGGAGGCTCGAAGAGCCGGATCCCCCTCGGATTTATGAGCTTTTGCTCCCCATTCCGATCCATAATAGACGGTAGGAATGCCCGGCATTCCAAACATCATCGCATATATAAGCGGAAGATGTTTTTCATTTGTAAGTGTACTTGCTATTCGGCTGACATCATGGTTATCAACGAAGGATAAAAGGTGCTCTCCTCTGTACAGACACCAGTTTTCCGGTCCAAACTGTCTTAATAAAGAATGAACAATCTCGAACATGTTGAGTGAATTAAAGCTGGAATAAAGCCCTTTGTAACACTCATAGTTGGTTGCCGAGTGACAAAGCTCAGGTCCCATTACTTTATGGTAATCACCGCCGATCATCTCTCCGACAAGATAAAAATCTTCCTTTTGTGAAAGAACATGATTTCTGAGCCTTTTAATAAAATTCTGCTCAAGACAATATGCAACATCAAGCCTGAGTCCATCTATATCGTAGTCTTTTATCCAGCTTGTTACTGCATCAAGAAGGTAATTAACAACATCCTCATTCCATAAATTTAATTTTACAAGATCATAATTACCTTCCCAGCCCTCATACCAGAGTCCGTCATTGTAGGCATCATTTCCGTCAAAATTTATGTGAAACCAGTCTTTATAAGAGCTGTCCCACTTCTTTTGAAGAACATCTTCAAAGCCAAAGAACCCTCTTCCTACATGATTAAAAACTCCATCCAGGACAACTTTTATGCCTTCTTTATGGAGAGCCTTACTAACTTTTTTAAAATCATCATTTGTTCCGAGTCTAACATCAATCTTTTTATAGTCTCTCGTATTGTAGCCATGTGTATCAGACTCGAAAATCGGATTAAAAAGTACCGCACCCACTCCGAGTTTTTTCAGGTGCGGTATCCAATCTATAACCTTAAGAATTCTATGCTCTAATTTACCATCATTTTCAAAAGGTGCTCCGCAAAATCCAAGCGGATATATTTGATAGAAACCTTTTTCGTAAGCCCACATAATCTCAGTTATCCTCTATCATAGCAAGAGCACCATAGATATTGGAATCATCTCCAAGTGCTGCTTTTTTAAGTTCAACAGTGCTTCTGATTGAAGGCATGCAGTAGCGATCTACCTCAGCCAGGATTTTTTCCATAAAGAAGTCACCAACTGCTTCCATAACACCGCCGCCATAAACAACTATGTCAGGGCTTATAGTGTTAATCATATTGCCGGTAGCTACAGCAAGATAATGGCATGCTCTGTCAACCGCCTCAAGTGTAACCGGATCCTTGGCAGCAATTGCTTTCTTTAAGTTTTTACTCTTAAACACACCATTCTCAATGGTCTCTGAGAGCATATTCTTACGTCCTCTTGCAGTTTGCTGCATGATATAAGCGCTCATGCCCTTTTTACTTGAAAAGGCCTCAAGGCATCCTCTCTGTCCACAACCACAAAGAGGACCTTCGGGATCAAGAATCATATGACCATATTCCGCAGCTTTATATTTATTTCCCGTAAACATCTTCCCATCAAGAATAAGACCGCCGCCCATACCGGTTCCTACGAAGAATCCGACTACATTCTTATAGCCCTTCGCAACACCATATTTCCATTCACCGAGAACACCGACATTTACATCATTGCCGATAAAAAACGGAATATCAAACTTCTTCTCTATTGAGGATTTGATATCATAATTTGTCCAGGGAAGATTGGGCGAAGTAAGAATTATACCGGAGCCCTGATCAATAACACCGGGAGCGCCAGCTGCAATGGCATTAAAATCCTTCTTCTTAATATCGGAATCCTTAATCATGTCTTCAACTACGCTAATGATCATTTTCTCAACATTAGCTGCATCGTCACCGGCTTCCTTGGTCTTTTTCTTAAGTCGATAAACAATCTCCTTCTTCTCATTGAAAATAGCGCCAAGAATCTTTGTTCCACCGATATCAAGACAGATATTATACTTACCAGACATCTCACTACCTCCGTTTATCGTACTTCCCATAGTTGTTTTTGCCGTTTTCTTTCACATAGTAAAGTGCATTATCTGCGTTTCTATATAAATCATTATACGCTTTTCCGTCTTCCGGGTATACAGCATATCCAACAGACATCGTATATTTTACTTTTTCACCGTTATAATCAACTGTCTTTTCCGCTTCTGAGAAGGCTTTCAGCGCTGCATCAACCTCTTTGTCAGTATGATTTCTTATTATAACAAGGAATTCATCACCGCCGATTCGCGAAGGATACACATCGCTGCCAAGGTCGTTCTGCATACGGTTTGCAGCATCCTGAAGTACCTTATCGCCACAATGATGACCATACTTATCATTTATCTGCTTGAAGAAATCAAGGTCAAGCAATATCATAGCCAGACTCTTTGTCTCCGGGTCAGAGATAAACGCTTCATAAACCTTACCGATGGTCATACGATTGAACAGACCTGTCAAAGTATCTCTCTCAGCAAGGTTGCGTATAGTTTCATTTGTTCTCTTAAACTGATCAATATCATATTTAAGAATATAAATATGCACACCATCATCCTGCCTGTTTCTTCTGATCTGATAACATGCATTCTGATACCTGGGTTTTTCACTTGAACCGGTCTTTTCAAGATATACTATTCGTCCTGAGGTATTTCCGTTTTCATATTCTTTCAGAAGTCTGTCTCTGTTATAAAACTCGTACATCTTTTCATGTTCTTCGGGTTCAGCCTGTGAAAATACCATGCTCCTTGTAACTTCTCCAAAAGGAAGCTGTATATAGCCCGTCTCCCCAAAATCAGAAATAAGACCGGTCTGTCCAAGATGCATATATACCGTCTTATCTTCGGTAAGATTAGCTTCAAGGTAAAAGGTGTTCCTGATAAACTGTTCAAATGAACCATATCCAAGTGTCTCCGTAAAAGCATCACTTGCAAGCAAAAGGAATGTCGGATCGCTTGGCATGTCATAATATTCAGAACCACTCTGACTTATATCAGGAAGCTTTCTCATGCGCTCAGCGTCAAGCGTTCTTGAGCACATGATAAACATTCTGTTTCCTTCCGAGATAATTGGAATAAGCAGATACATAAGCCAGTCATATTCGCCGTCTATATCCTTCGTCCTGAAATAATCCGTTATATGATTTGTCCCGTATTCACTGATCCTCTCATCAAGGCTGTTCAGATTATAAAATTCTATAAAATCCGTTCTGTCCTCATTATAAATTGCTTCATCCGCAAATTTCTTTATTGCATCAGAGAAACTGCCTTTCTTCATCTTCTGGCTGTATCTGGCAGTATTTTCATAAACAGTTTCAAAGGTATCATCAACGACAGATACAATATCCACACGGTTATAAATCATATAGAGGAACTTAAGATACGAGTTGAGTTGCATTACTCTTGTGCCCGCATCATTTTCTGTCATGATCTCTGCAGTTGCCAAAATAGCTGTCTTGCCAAGTGACTTACTCTGCGTGATTTTCCTTAGCATTATCCTGTTAAAACCGTTACTGGTAACAAATTCCATGGAATGTATTTCATCATCCTGCACACACTGTGATGCAAGCATTTTTATATCTTTTGAGAAAATTATTGCAGGCGTATTAAACAGCTCCTGAATCGTTTTTACATCATTTGTAAACAAGAGCTTGAAAATATCATAAAAGTCATTATTGCACATGAGCGGCTTAAGGATTTTGCCGTCAAATTCAAATATCGCGATAGGTCTGTGATTGTAGTAAGCATTGTCCGGATCAAATCTGCCTATATCCTGCATAGGTGTCTGTGATAGCACATTCACTTTTCCTATGGCATCATAAAAAACAGTCTCCTCTTCCGATTCAAGCTGATGAGGAAATTGTTCAATCGGATAATCAAACATTTTAAGAGCTTCACTATATAGATGTCCCTGAGACTGTTCGCAGCCCGACTGCTTAAGGAAATCAAGAATCTTTTCGTCCTCAACACTGCCCATTATCGTTTGGATGCCAAGTTCCTTCGACATATTGATGATATTCTTAAGCATAACTCTTGGCTTAACATCATCTTTATATCCAGATAAGAAATTACTGTTTATTTTGACAGCATTAAAAGGCATATCATTCAGGATATGCAGTGAAGAATATTCACTTCCGAAATCATCGAATATCACGCTAAACCCATGATCTTTAAGTCTTTCAAGCTCAGCTTTTATGCCATCTTTATCATTGGTTATTTCCGCCTCGCTGATTTCAATTCTTATTAAAGATTTAGGAAGCTTATATTTTGCAAGCTCTGTTTCTAAAAGATCCACAATATCCGCAAGTGCAAAATCAAGCCTTGTAAGATTGATTGAAGCAGGTAACGGATCCATGCCTATTTTTATAATTTCACTTTGGTCTTTACAAACCTGTTTTATTACAAAGCTGTCCAAAAGATAGATTTTTCTTGAATGTTCAAGTACCGAAATAAAATCTTTTGGCATCAGAACTCCGTATTCTGTTGTATTCCACCTTGCCAGAGCTTCATTTCCGCATACTTTACCTGATAGTGTATGGAAAACCGCTTGATAAGAGATTGTAATTTCACCATTCTCTATTGCATCTTCGATATGATGAACCACATAATGCTTCATCAATATCTCATCATCAATATTTTCGATATTATATCTGAAGATACCATCCCCAATAGAATCACCTGATGAGCATGCAAGAACGGCTTTTTCAATTATTTCCTCAGCTGTATTATCCTCAGCAGTAATGTAATAAATTCCTGCATGAAGATCCATTCCTGTATGTATATAAACCTCATCGAAATCTCGCTGAATTCTGGAAATAAATCTCTCTATATCATCAATATCGGTTACAACAACAAACTCACCATCATCTAGTTTGCATGCAATGTCCAAAGGAAATGAATCTCTTATCTTATTCTTCAGAAATACAAGAACCTGATAGCCTTCATCAAAGCCATTATTCATATAATATGATCTAAAGCCTTTGATATCGAAAAATACACAGCAAAAAGAAGCCGAAAGCTCATCGTTTTCCGCTTTTGAATTAATGATATTTAAAAATTCATCTTTCTGGTATAGGTCTGATGGAAGCCCCTCGCCTTCAATTTTTGCCATACTAATACCAGTTCCTTTTCAGTATTCTACTATTTTATGTTAACAAACAGGGGTGGACAAAACTATTAATCGCTTATAAAAAAATGTTAAAAAAATAAAAATAAAACGCTTTGGATACTACTATGAATATCCAAAGCGCTATTATTAAGGCATTTTAAAGCATATTATAGATTATTCACCAAATACAGCCTTGTAATCCTTCTGGAATTTCTCGATTCCGGCTGTTGTAAGAGGATGGTTAACCATCTGTGCGATAACACCATAAGGTACTGTAGCGATGTGAGCACCTGCAAGTGCGCAATCTGTAACGTGCATAGGATGACGAACAGATGCAGCGATGATCTCAGTATCAATACCGTGAAGGTCGAATATCTGAGCAACCTCAGAAATAAGGTCTGTACCTCTTGTGCTTATATCATCAAGTCTTCCAAGGAAAGGACTTACGAAAGCAGCTCCTGCTCTTGCTGCAAGAAGAGCCTGGTTAGCTGTAAAGATAAGAGTCATGTTGATCTTGATACCCTCAGCTGCAAGTGTATGGCAAGCCTTAAGACCCTCTTCTGTCATAGGAATCTTAACTACCATATTCTTGTGAATCTTAGCGATCTCGCGGCCCTCTTTGATCATGCCCTCGGCATCAACTGTTGTAGCCTTAACTTCGCCGCTGATAGGTCCGTCTACGATAGATGCGATCTCTGCAACAACCTGATTAAAGTCTCTGCCTTCTTTAGCAATAAGAGAAGGGTTGGTTGTAACACCGCAGATAACACCCATGTCATTTGCTTTTTTAATGTCCTCAACATTAGCAGTATCCAAGAAGAATTTCATAATACACTCCATTCCGCTTAAGATTATTCTTAAGCATTTGATTAAATATATTTTTCAACCGTTAAAAATGATAACACATCTTACAAATTTTACAAAGCAGATTATGCTCACTTATTTTCAATTATTGCCATAAAAGCCTTCCCCTTGGGGGGGAAGGTGCCCGGAGGGCGGATGAGGGGTTACCTTAATGCTCCTCCATCATCATGAAGCAAGGCCCCGGGTTCCTGGTCGGCCGCCGTGGTAGCAAGTGTATCACATCGCTCATTCTCAGGATGCCCGTCATGTCCCTTTACCCAATGCCAGGTGACATTATGTTTATTTACCGCATCAAGAAGGCGTTTCCATAGTTCTACGTTCTTAACCGGCTTTCCGTCAGATTTTTTCCAATTCTTTTTCAACCATCCGGATATCCAGTTTTCATTGAAAGCGCTGATAACATACTTTGAATCCGAATAAAGGTCAACCTCACAGGGGCGGTTAAGCGCTTCAAGTCCCATGATTGCACCCATCAACTCCATTCGATTGTTGGTTGTCTTATCATAGCCGGCACTTAACTCCTTTTCATGTAGTACGCCTTTACCGTCAATATATTGAATTACTGTTCCGTAGCCACCCGGTCCGTCAGGATTACCTCTTGCTGAACCGTCTGAATAAATAGTAACTTTCATTTCTTAAATCTCCGCATTGCTTATTATTTTATACTTTAAAGAGTCCATAAACCATGCTCTTCGAATCGCTTAGCCATTGACTCTGCCTCACAAACAATATCATCATTATACCCTATGGACTTAAGAAGGCTTATTGCATTTCTTTTTGTGGCAGGACCTGCCTTTAGTTTGTAATCAAATGTAACATCGCCATTCTCCATGTCACCCTCAAAATGATGTACTTCAAAGTGATCATGTAAAACCTCTGCCAGTTCTCTGTCGTGGGTGGCAGCAAAACACAAAACCCTTTCCTTGTGTGAAGCAAAATATTCTAATATTTTTGAGGACGCAGCAATTCTCTCAATTGTGTTTGTTCCTCTTAAAACCTCATCAATAAAGCACAAAACCGAAGCCCCATCATACGCTGCAGAATCAAGGATTCTCTTTAATGACTTAATTTCAACCATATAGTAGCTGTCTCCCAGGGTAAGGTCATCCCTAAGCGCCATTGAGGTAAATACTCTGTAAAACGGAGCTTTATATGAAGTACATGTACAGGTATGAATGGTCTGAGCCATTATGCTGTTTATTGCACACATCTTAAGAAAAGTTGATTTGCCCGAAGCATTAGAGCCTGTTATCAAAAATCCCTTTTTAGCAGCAAAGGAATTAGGAACAGGGTTATCCATAAGCAGATGCCTGCCGTTTTCGATCTGATACTCGCCGTGATTTTCCATCAGTTCCGGCACAGTATATTCGGAAACAGACGCTCTAAAATATGCAATAGATATGACAGAGTCGATATATCCGATAATTTCGGTCAGTTTCTGGACACTTGGTATCTCCTGCTTAAGTTTCTTATACATGCTGTTGAATTTGATTAGATCAATATGGGTAAGCATTCTGACATAATCCATTATTATGTCAAAAGGATTTCCGCTGCCGGTTGCTCCATACCCCTTGGACAAAATCCAGGAGCCTCTTGAAAAGCCTTTAAGCTTTGAGACACATTCCTTTATTTTATTGATATCATCTTTGAAAATATCACTTTCCGTCAGAGCTAAAGCCTCTCCACCCTTCATGAGTCTAAGGACATAAGAAAAAGTCATAAGATAAGGTGCAAGCGCTGATTTAATCTTAAAATAGGTGAACATATTTACTGCAAATGCAATAATTAGAATCAAAAATCCTAGAGTGAAATTAAAGAAGCTCATCAAAAGTACAGAAAGAACCATTAATATAAGCATCAACACATGGACAAGATTGGATCCTGCAGAATTTTTATCAATAAGCGGCAGATAATCATAGATTGAATACTTACCGCTTTTTCCAATGCCATGCAGACTTTCCTTCAAATGGATTCTTTCGCTTTCATCCTTTGATAAAGCCGATAATTCATTTTCGAGCTTATTAAAAGAACCGTCATCACAGATTTGGGGGCATCTTAGTAAATAATACAGATACTCCTCACCTGACGAAGTCTCACAATAGCTTATTCGGTCGTAAACCTCATCCATCGCAAGGTCATTCCAGGTAATGTCATCAATACTGAAATCCTTATCAGCCATTTTATAATATCCACTGATGTCGGCTCTTTGTTTCTTTATACGAGACGAAGGCGCAGCACCATATTCGTCTGCGCACTTCTTTTTAAATGATCTCTCTTCATTTTTTCTGTTTTGCAATCCAATGAGAAAAACAGCCGCAATAAATGAAGCTATTATCCCCAATATATAAGCTCCGGTCATAGAGTCCTCATCTTATAATTCTTTGTCTATTCTTGCCTTTATCTCAGAAGCCTTTCTATATATTTCCTCAGGGCTTACTCCGATATTATATTCATCCTTTTCATAGCGAATGATGCCGCCAATCATTGTCAGAATAACATTTGAATCAGACCCGCTGTAGACGATATTCTTGCAAATATTATTTATAGGCTGCATATTAGGCTTGTTCAAATCAAGCATAATGATATCAGCAAGCTTTCCGGCATCAAGAACATCTGCATCATTAAGTCCCATAGCATGAGCGCCGTTTACTGTAGCCATCTTTAAAACGTCCATGGCATCAATGCATGCAGCATCATTTTCGCGAAGCTTTCCAAGACCGGTAACAAGGAACATCTCCCTGAACATGCTAAGGGCATTGTTGCTTGCGGGTCCGTCCGTTCCGATAGCCACCGGAATTCCCTTCTTCAAATAGTCGTTTATCGGAGCGATTCCACTAGCAAGCTTGGTATTTGAACCGGGATTTGTTACCACAAACATTCCGCGCTTTTTCAAAATATCCATATCCTTCTCATCGGTATGTACAAGGTGGTATCCGCCTCCGCCATAATCAAACATTCCCAGGCTGTCCAGGAATTCAACAGGACTCATATTGTATCTCTCTCTGCATTCAGCAACCTCATGTGCAGTTTCCGAAATATGAGTGAAAACAGGCGCCTTATACTTATGCGCAAGTTCAGCTATCTTTTGAAGCAGTTCCTTGGTACATGTATATTCTGCGTGAAATCCGAGAATATAGGAATTATATTCGTCTTTTCCGTTAAGCTTGTTGTACATTTCCTCAACAAGCTCAGGAGACTGGCTGAAATTATTAACAGCGCCAACCTGAACGCAACGCATTCCGGTGTCTCTGCAGGCATCAGCTATAGATTCGGGAGTGAGGTACATATCAAAAATACTGGTAACACCGCCACTTACATATTCAAGTACAGCAAGCTTAGTAAGATAATAGATATCTTCTGCTGTAAGCTTTGCCTCCACAGGAAAAATCGCATTATTAAGCCAATCCGCAAGCGGCAAATCATCCGCTCTCGACCTTAAAAGAGTCATGGCTGAATGCGTATGCGCATTCTTAAAGCCAGGCATGAGAAGATTTCCCTTGCAATCAATCTCTCTGTCAAAAACCAGCATTGCACCGGGATTTTCCTTGTAATATTCTTCAATCTGATCAGTGGTATCACAGTAAATAATTCTGTCACCGCTTGTCCACAATTCACCCTCAAAGATTTCCTGTCCTTCTCTCATAGTGAGAATTCTGGCATTATAAAATTTAATCCTCATTTATTCACCCCATTTAGCCTTATCAGTAATTAAAATTTCTTCACACACTCAGTTACAAGTTTCTCAAACAGCGGTCCTGTTTTATCAGCAGCTTCCTGTACATCTTCGTGCGAAAGAGGCTTTTCTCTCATTCCTGCAGCAAGATTACTTATACATGAAATTCCGCATATGCGCATACCCATATAATGAGCGACAAGAGCTTCTACAACCGTACTCATGCCAACAGCATCCGCTCCGAGAACTCTGAGCATTCTGATCTCAGCCGGTGTTTCAAAAGATGGTCCTGTGAGCTGCGCATAAATACCCTGTTTAAGAGGAATGGCATTTTCCAGAGCAGTCTGCTGTATTATATCCCTAAGCTGCTTATCATAAACACAGGACATATCCGGGAATCTGGTTCCAAATTCCTCAATATTGGGACCGATAAGCGGATTTGGTACGAAAACAGAAATGTGATCAGCTATAAGCATGAGATCACCACAATCAAAGGTATAGTTTATTCCACCTGCTGCATTTGTAAGGAAAAGAATCTCGGCACCGAGAAGTCTCATAACCCTAGCGGGAAGAACTACATCGTTGATATCATATCCTTCGTAGTAATGAACTCTTCCCTTCATACATACAACCGGAACATCTCCCACATATCCGAAAATAAATTTTCCTGCATGCCCGGGAACGGTAGAAATAGGAAAACCGGGAATATCGGAATAAGATATCTCACATTTTATATCAATCTGCTCTGCATAATTACCAAGTCCGGAACCAAGCGTAATTGCAACCCTGGGCTTAAAATCAGTAACCTTTCTGATTGCCTCAACGCAGTTGTTTACTTTTTCGTAAATTGCATTTGCCATATTTAATCATCCTCCATTATTGCATCATCTTCATCGGCGAAAGCTTCTGTATCTGTCAAAGTTCCACCATTACTATCATACTCCAGGGGTTCCTGTTTGTCATGTATTCTGCCGTGCAGTTTCGGTCTTACCGTATCTCTTATGGCAAGTATAAGCGCATCAATCGCTCCGTAATCAGAAAGTCTGTTTATCACAAAACCACTCATGCCTTTACCAACATCAAGATGACCGAATTGGTTAAGAATATCAACAAGCATTCCACTTCCGGGAATTTCATCAAACCTTATGCCTATATTTTTAGGTGGTTTCACTTTTCCGAATGCAAAACATGTATCATGCTGAAGCGGTTCTCTCTTACCAAGATATATATTCATAACTCTCGCAGTAGAATCCTCCATCAGATAAAACTCATTCCTGAGAACAGGTCTGCCATATTCATCTATAGAGAATTCTGACACAACAGAAATAGTATAGATTTCACCATGCTCATCTATATCTGTTACTGCCCTGTATCCATCAAAACCGCATTTTATCTCATGCGTTGTATCGCCTTCTTTAATAAGCAGGAAAAATGCACCTGTTCGACCATCCAGCTTAAAACCAACTGACTTTATACCGTCAGTGTAATTGTTATGCATAACCTGAACGAGAAGCGGCATAAAACCGACACCTTCATCGTCCATATCGTATGAAACTCCATCAAGGCATTTCATTAGAAGATATCTGAATTTAGGGCTCATACCATAAGTGCTGCGCTTTTTTTTCTTGTTCCAACCGCCACCTGCGATACTTGTCCTGCATTCGGGATGATCCTCTGCACTTCTTATGAATTCTTTAAGGCTGTTCTGCTTTGCCAGAACCTCTTTTGTAATAGGTATTGGTTCATCAGAAACTTCAGCTTCAGACATGAGTTTATGAACTGTACCGGACATATTACCCTTCTGAAACAGATCTTCATTTCCTGCATTTGTTACCACCATCATGTTGATGTCCGGGAATACATATACGTTCTGTCCCAGCATTCCGTTAAAGGTATAGGCACCAAGTCTGGAACTGCTGTTCCAGAGCTGGAATCCGTAACCGGGAGAAGTCACCTCGCCTGTTGCTATCTGCATAGAAGTTGCGTCTCTAACCCACTCTTCAGGTAAAATCTCCTTACCGTCATATTTTCCATTATTCAAATATAGCTGTCCAAGTTTGGCCATATCTTCAATTCGAAGATATAATCCCCATCCGCCTTTTGTGATATTCTGCGGACAGCTTTCCCAGAATGCTCTTTTAATTCCAAGAGGCTCAAAAAGTCTCGGTTTTAGATAATCAAACATGCTCTCGCCTGTAACCTCGGTCACAATTGCTGAGAGCATGTATGAATTCATTGAATTATACTCAAAAGCAGAACCGGGAGTGAATTTTGTCTGAGATTCGAGAAATTGCTTTCTCCAGTCATTTGAATATACAGAACCTGCCTCATTAAATTCAACGCCGCTACTCATGGTGAGGAGATGTCTTACAGTAAGTCCTTTTGAAAAGAAATACTGAAGAGGCCCCGTTCTGCCGAATATATCTTCAACTTTGTCGTCTAATTTAATTTTTCCTTCGTAGATAAGAAGGCCTATTGCCATTCCCGTTACGCTTTTACACATAGAATGAGTAACATGCCAATAGTCCATATCAAATGGCTTAAAAGCACATTCTCCGATAACATGTCCGTTTCGAACTGCCATAATTTTGTGCATATGGCAGCTGTTGTTTTCATAGAGACTCTTAAAAAGCTTCTCTATAAAAGCACTGTCTACACCCTGCTCCTCAGGTGTGGATCTTGGAAGATGAGTCTCTCCCTCCGAATCCATAGGGAAAGCCATCTTCTGAGGAGTATAAGTAACCTTGCTGATCTCACCGGTCTTATGCCCGATAAGTTTCATTAAAAGCTGGATAACTTCAAGCTCTGACTTTGCCATTCATGTCCTCTTTCGTCCATTTCATGGCTCTCATGGAATTGAGAATCGCTAGAACTGCTACACCGACATCTCCGAATACAGCCATCCACATGGTTGCGAATCCAAGAGCTCCAAGAAACAGTATCAATATTTTTACGAAAAGAGCAAAGACAATATTCTCCTTGACGATTCTGAGTGTTTTTCTGGCTATCTGTATAACTGCGGAAATTTTACCTATATCATCATCCATAAGGACAATATCCGCCGCTTCGATAGCTGCATCTGACCCCATGCTTCCCATGGCGATTCCGACATCCGCTCTCATAAGAACAGGAGCATCATTTATACCATCCCCGACAAAGGCTACCTTTCCGTTCTTGTTTTCATCAAGAAGGCTCTCAACTCTTTCCACTTTATCTGCGGGCAAAAGCTGTGCAAATACCTTATCTATTCCAACCTTATCGGCAACAATCATAGCTGTATCTTCATTGTCACCTGTCAGCATAATCACCTGTGATACACCGGCTCTTTTAGCTTTGGATATAGACTCTGCCGCGCCTTCTTTTATTGTATCAGATATTATGATTGTTCCAACAAAAAGTTTTCCTTTAGCCACATAAATAATGGTTCCCGGCAAGTCTGATTCCTTAAATTCAATATTATTGCTCTTAAGAAGTTTTGCATTTCCTACATAAATATCTTCAGCGCCAAGCTTTGCAGTAATGCCATGTCCTGGAACTTCTTTAATATCAGTGAGCTCAGTATTGTCGTCAGTAAGAGAACTATTATTTCTATGAAGTTCTTCATGATACTCGATCACAGATCTGGCAATCGGATGATTTGAAAACTTCTCTGCTCCTGCAGCAAGACAAATAATCTCTTCTTTTGAGATATTTGTAGCTGGAATTATCTCAGAAACCTTGAATTCCCCCTTTGTAATGGTTCCTGTCTTATCAAGAACCAGAGTACTTGCCTCCGCAATTGCTTCAAGATAGTTACTGCCCTTTACAAGTATTCCCATCTTAGAGCTTGCACCAATGCCTCCAAAGAAGCCAAGCGGCACAGAAATCACAAGCGCGCAAGGACAGGATACAATAAGGAAAATGCATGCTCTTTTTATTGAATCAGAAAAAGGCATGATTCCGAGAAGTGGCGGTATTACTGCAAGAAGAACCGCTCCGATTGTAACAACTGGTGTGTAATATTTCGCAAAACGAGTGATGAAGTTTTCCATCCTTGATTTTTTGTTACTTGCATTTTCAACAAGCTCCAAAATCTTAGAAACTGTTGAATCCTCATAATTCTTAGTTGTGCGTATTTTCAGAACACTGTCCTTATTAACACATCCGCTTATTACTTCTTCGCCCTCTGAAACTCTTCTTGGCACTGACTCACCTGTTATTGCAGAAGTATCTACAAAAGATTCTCCCTCAGTAACAACGCCATCTATCGGAATCTTCTCACCGGGCTTTATCAGAAGCATTGTTCCGATCCCAACTTCCTCTGGATCAGTTTCTACAGCCTCTCCATCATCCTGAATTACATTTGCATACTCAGGTGCAATACTCATGAGTTCTGTAATTGATGCTCTTGATTTTCCGACTGCATAGCTCTGGAAAAGCTCACCGATCTGATAAAAAAGCATAACCGCCAGTGCCTCGGTATACTCACCAATACCAAACGCTCCGAAGGTAGCGATCATCATAAGAAAATTTTCATCGAAAACCTGTCCGTGGGATATATTTATAAACGCTTTCCTAAGTACATCATATCCGATAACCAGATATGGAATAAGGAATATCACAAAGCTGACATACCATGGAAATGCTTCAAAGGCTCCCATATGCTCTGCTATAAGGAGTACTATAAAAGCAATAAGTACTCCTATTATTCTATTTCTGGTTTTCTTCATCTTCTTAGTCATAATGATCACGCTTTCATATTATGTAGTATTTTCAGATTTCGATTTCACAATCAGGCTCAACCTTTTTACATGCCTTAACTGCTGCATCAAGAATCTCTGCATATTTGTCATCATCGGCTTCAAGTGTAAGCTTCTGGGTCATGAAATTAACTCTGGCACTCTTTACACCATCAATCTTATTAATTGCTTCTTCCATCTTTGCAGCACAGTTAGCACAGTCAACTTCACATTTGTAGGTTTTTTTCATGATTTTTTTCCTCTTTTCTTTTTATTTTTCTTCTATATGTTCACGTCCCATTGAAATAATTGTTCTAACGTGATCATCTGCCAGGTAATAGTACATCTGCTTGCCTTCACGTCTGCTCTTTACAAGGCTGTTCATCTTAAGAATCTTCAGCTGGTGTGATACAGCCGATTGAGTCATTCCAAGATTTTCAGCAAGATCATTCACACAGAATTCAGACACAAATAAGGCAAACAATATTCTGATTCTGGTTGAATCGCCAAAAACTTTGAACAGTTCAGCGAGATCGTACATTTCTTCCTCATCCGGCAATTCATCCAGATTACATGATAGTTTTGTCATCGGTTCCGGTCTCCTTTCTGTATATTTCATAATGTATTCCAAAAATTTATTATATTACATATGAGCATTTGTTCATATGTTGATTCAAATATACCCCCATCGAATTTATATGTCAACACTACTTTTAAATATTTTTCAGAAAAACATGATAAAATTTATTAAATAGATTTTTGAAGGAATTATGGGACTTGTTTTATGAATGAAACTTCAAATAGATATGAATATCTTACGAATAAAGCACGTTTAATCTTAGATTCAGGAAAGGGCTATCGTGACAATACACTCTTTCCCGAAATAAGTGCGCTTTCTACAGACAAACGTGATCCTATAGATGTTGTCACCACCGAGATAATGCGCTGCGGCAAATATGAAGTGTGTGACTTTATTATCAACCACTATTCATCATCTTTGTCACATCGTGATTACAGACTTCTGGCTAACCTTGTCTATGAAATTAAAACTACGGGTTTTCCTATAATAGATTCAATAAAAAACGATCAGCTAAGACGCGTTGTAAATAAACTTACCTCTCGATTTAACTACTGCTTATGGCTCTGCGCATCTCCTGATGATATCTATAATCATTACGTAAAAGAATATATCCCCAAAGCCGATAAGCTAAAACCGGGATATGCTGACTCCTGCCCTGATTTCAGTATAAAAAGCTCCCTTTCCTTGGAAGAGTACAAAAACAGGTATGTTGAAGAAACAAACATACCTGCAGATAATATAATTCTATGCGATTTAGGAATAGAAGGAGTTCTGATAGCATACTCCAATTAAGCTTTATACAGCTTATGCTCCGGGCTTTGTCATTACAAATTGCTGAGCCTGTTCACTTCCATATAAAGCCGCTTCATTTATTTCGAATCCGGCAGGATCTGTCTCTTCTCCCTTAAGCAATTTGATAAAAGGAATCTCATATTCGATTTCTTTTGCCAGATACATCATACCTGCCAGTTTTTGAGCATCTCCGGAATCATAAGCATTCTTTGAGTAAATTTCAAGCTTTTCTTCCAATGACTTTCTAGGATATTTTTTCAAAAGATCTATAGCCATAATAAAATATGCTTCATCCACATCACAGAGGCAGTCAAATAAAAAGTCTATACCCTCACTACTGTTTAAATAATGGAGATTGTCCAATAATTCAACTGCGTTGCAAACACAGTATTCGTTCTTATAAGCCTTAAAATCCAGATAAAACGAAAGATCAACCTTCTTATTTCTGACCGCTGTTGCAGTTCTTTCGATTTCTTTATCAGAAAGCACTCGTTCAAATATTGTAGTATCGATTCCTTTTTCCTTGGAAACAGGTCTGTATTTATGTGCTTTTGAGTTATTTTTCCAATAGCTGTCCTCTCTGCTGACCATCGCTTTTTCCCACAAATAGCGGGCTCTGCCCCAATCGGCTTTTGAAAGCTCTGACCTGTCTCTTCTGATAGCAGTATTAAATTCAGTACCGGCTCTGGGCGGTACCTGCGTATAATAACTCCCTCTTTCTTCGAAGAAGGTCTCTATCTCACTACTAATAGTATCTTTTCTTGCTTTCTCCGGAAGTATTATAGCTATTCCATCCATCGTATAGAGAGCATTATGTGACTTGTTATATCCACAAATAAGGTCAACGGGGAGATATCCCCCTAAAATGCATATCCATTTATCGCTGTCACTTATCTTGATATGTTTTAATTTGGTTCCGTTTCTAGTTGTATAATTATGGAACTTCTCATTTTTAAGGACTTTAACTATATGAGATCTTCCAAGCATTTTATCAAAATGAGGAAGTTTTCCAAATTCTTCGGTAAATACCTCTTGTCCGTTAGAGGATAAAATGTCATTTCTCTTTGTATAAGAAGGACCGATGTCCTGTAATTGGTAGACATAAAATGGCCCAAACACCATTAAAGGTATAAGTATTGTTCCCAGCACAATCATCGGAAATGCTGCATCTATATAATCAGCCACTTTTTGTAAAATAAACATAGTTAATGAAAACCAGACTCTTACCCATATGATGTAATATGCGATGATTCCAATAGCTGAAAATAGCTTGTGAACTAATTTGCCGGTTTTAAAAATATCAACCAGACGGTGTATCATTATAAATCAGTGATCCTTTCCATTCATATATTCCTGCCACAAGGATGTACCACTTTCCAATAGTCTGCAGTAAGTTTCCTTGAAAATCTTATATAGTGGCTTCGCTTCTTCAATCAGTTCATAATCCATAGGAATTTCATATAATGCTGTATCTATATCAGATATAACCTTCATAGCCGCATCCTTATCCTGCATGTGGATCATACCACCAAAAGCAGAGCCATAGGTTTTATCATTTATGCAGACTTTAATGTAACTTGCCGCAAAGTCAACCCATTCCTCAAGCTGCAATGAAAGATAATCTTCCTCTTTTGCCGCTGCATTATCAACCAATCCAAGCTCTGACAGGTAACCGGCGCATTGAGCTTTTCTTTTCTTGTTAAAAAGGCTTATTCCCGATGCTCTGTTCATAGTCAGAAGCATCATAAATGCATGCATATATCTGTCAATCCACTGGCCACCTTTATTTTCATATCTGTGGTCAAGCACCCGAATTCGCATAGCAGCCTCGTCTGCTGATGCCGGCGGATTTAAACAGTTATACTTTATTGCTGCTTCATGGATTTCATCTGTCCCTGCAATTACAGACAGAAGGTAATCTCTCCTCTCTGCAATATCCTCAATCTCATGATAATTATTTATATCTCTTTGATGACTGTCATTATATATATCTGTATTCCTAAGCATATATGTCCTCTACCAATTTACACGTGATCAAAAATGTTATTAATCATTTTTGACATGACTTATATTCTATCATATTTGACGTAATTTGCTATCCGTAATAAGCTAATATACATGAAACATTCAGAGACAAGAAAAGACAGTATAATATCCTTAATAATGAGTACTTACTCAGCTTAAGCCTTCGCGAGTAAAGTCATTAAAACGCGCTATTCAAAATACAGAACTATCATGACATAAAAAATCCCCGGACACTAATCCGGGGATTACGTATATTATCAATTTGTTTTTATAAAGTAGAATAACCAAAGCCGTTACATATAGCATCAACAGGATGGCCTTCCTTACAAAGTGGGCATCCATCCGGAGGATAGCAAGCATAATCAGGAAGCTCTCTTGATGAGAAAAGCGACCTTATCGGATAATTCTCTATCTGAGTAGCTACAGAAAAGAAAGCGGCAATTCCGACAACCTCACCTTGGTAGAACCTTACGGAATCAAGAGCACTCTTAAGCATACCACCGGTGGTTACTGAATCAGACAAAATGAGAACCTTTTTGTCAGTGATCATGTGCTTATTATTATCTCTGAACATGATCTGACCGTTTACGTTATACTCGGGACCTGTGATATACATCGTCTTATGTGCATTCTTGGAAATAACCCCGGCTCTTGTAAGTGAATCAGCAAGGTAAGATCCAACAACTTCCATACCGTTCAGGCAAAGAATTGTATCAATCACTTCTGACGCAATATAGAACTCAGCGAGCGACTCACCGGCAGCTCTTGCTTCCTTCATTCTGGCCTTGGTATCACACAGGTCAATGAAGTAATTAACATGTGCATTAGGGGTAATAAAATGTCCCTTGGTGTTACGAAGAATTACATCAGTATTTCTCGAATACTCAATCTTGGTATAGCCTTGCATAATTCCTCCTCCTTGAAAATTTTTCAATATGTTTAGCGATCCTAAAGGAAAGATTCACATAAACATAATAACATAACAAAGAAGAATATATTCTTAAATTAGTGAATTATTTATACAAATTTTAGATTATTAGTCACCTTTTCGTGCCTTATGCAGCTTTATAAAAATTACGGCATAAACAATCACTGCAATGGTTACTCCAAGAATAAGAACACCATATTGCTTCTCCTGAATCTTATTACCGCCAAAGGAATATATAAAAATATGAGTAAATCTCGCTATAAAAGTAAGAGGGATCCATAGAAATACACTTTCCTCGGAATAATACCCAAACCAGGCATAGGTGTCTTTAGGAAGCGGAAGAAGCATAAACATTATATGTATAAGCTTAGGGTTCCCTTTTTTTATATACTTCTCCACAGATTCTATCTTCTTTTCTGAAAACAGATTCTCCAGTAACTTTCTGCCAAATTTTCTTCCGATTAAAAAAGCAATTGTATTTCCTGCAGTTGCTGCGGCATCACATAATAGCGCTCCTTTAAAACCACCAAGGACATAACCTGCTCCCATATAGAACGGTGTCCCGGGAATACAAGTTGACATTGTCTGTATCATCACAAGAAAGCAAAATACCAAAAGTCCTTTTATTCCTTTAGACTCTATATATTGCTTTAGTTCATCCGGATTACCGACAAAATCAATCATTGGTCTGCCCACAAAGAAATAAACTGCGAGCAAAAACAATACTATGAAGGTAATGATCAAAATTCTTCGAACTAAATCTTTTCTTTTCAAATCAGCAAAATCCTTACAAATAGTTTACTCTTTAAAATGTCTTATCTCTGAATAGGCCATGGGAATCGACACTAAAATCGAAAAAATATCAGCAACTGCCTGTGTTATTTCTACTCCGAAAAGGCCAAACAGTTGTGGTAGTAATAAAATCATGGGAATAAAGAATATTCCATTTCTGCAGGAGGCCATAATTGAAGCCTTTACACCTCGTCCTATGGACTGAAGCATCATGTTTGTCATTACTATACATCCGCTAAGAGGGATTGTTGCCGAAGTCCATTTAAGGGCCACGGATCCTACTGCTATAACTTCGGGATCATCCCTGAAAACAGCTATAATCTGCGGAGCAAAATAAAAGCAGACAGCTCCGACTATACATAAAAAGATTGTGGAATACTTCACGCAGAAAAAATACCCTTCCTTAACACGCTTTTTTAGCCCTGCTCCATAATTAAATGAGCATACAGGCTGGTAACCCTGTCCAAATCCAATAAGCGCTGAGGACATCATCATCATAACTCTTGTATTCACTGACATTCCTGCAATAGCTGCATCCCCGCCGAAGGTTCCTGCCGCCTTGTTCATCAACAGAGACGCAATTGCCGCCAAAGCCTGTCTGAAAAGCGATGGCGCACCACCATTAGTTATCTCTTTAATGTAATAGCTGTTAATATGAATATTTTTAAAGCTTAGTCTTATATTTTCGCCCTTGCTGCTTCCGACAAGTAGAACTATAAAGCTGGTAATCTGTCCCATAATTGTTGCAACCGCCGCACCAGTCACTCCCATGTTAAATACAAAAATAAGAAGGGGATCCAGTACCATATTCATAGCGGCGCCGCACATCAGCCCTACCATGGCATACACAGCACTACCCTGAAACCTGAGCTGATTGTTTATAACAAACTGTCCTGTCATAAAAGGAGCACCGATAAGAATGATTCTCATATACTTTCTGGTGTCCTCAAGGGTTGTCGGTGTAGAACCAATTATCATTGCTATATCATCAACAAAAATATTACCAACAATGGCAATTATAATTCCGAGAATTATAGCAATTGTAAATCCGGTAGATGCCATCTCGTTTGCTTCCTTGGTCTTCCCTGCACCAAGCATTCTGGATAGAAAATTTCCTGAACCATGTCCGCAGAAAAAGCCTGTAGCCTGAACAATGGCCATAACCGTGAAAACTATTCCCACGGCAGCAGTCGCCTGTGTTGATATTTTTCCTACAAAAAAGGTATCAGCAGTGTTATATATACCGGTTACCAACATGCTTATAATGGTCGGAACAGCCATTTTCAGAATAAGCTTTGGAACCGGTGTTGTTGTCATCATGTCGTATCTGTTCTGTTGCACTTTAATGAATCGCTCCTTTTCTTATACCCCCTCATCCGGCACTTCGTGACACCTTCCCTCCATAGGGGGAAGGCATTACTATGTAAACAAACTCTTTTTTCTCTCAATCATGTCATTGATGTTATTCATGTAGAGTGTGACGTCCTTGACGTTGTCACAACGCTCAATTCTACCGTCACCATAAACTCTCTTGGTTACTGTTCCAGCACCCAGAGCAACAATTGACTGAACTTCCTCCATCATAAGAATATTGTAAATTCCGGCCTTGCCTTCACGGGCATATCCGGTGTTTTCAAGATTACCGGATATATTTTTCTGCCTGTAGAGATAGTACGGTGTAAGTCCCATCTCGGCAGCACCTTCTTTTGCTATCTCCATCATTCTTCCGGTATCGCCTGCAACAAAGAAGCCATTGTTTCTTATATGCTCAGCAAGCCTTGAACCTCTTTTCACAGATAAACTGTGTACAGTAAGATCATCCGGATTAAGCTTTATGATTTCCTGCATTGTATGTTCAACGTCAGCTTCAGTTTCACCCGGAAGACCAAGTATGATATCCATATTTATATTGTCGAAGCCTTCTTCTCTGGCCATGTTATACGCATTTATGAACTGCTCAACGGTATGCTGTCTTCCGATACGTTTAAGAGTCTCATCGCTCATCGTTTGGGGATTAACGGATATTCTGTCAACTCCGCACTCTTTCATTGCCCGAAGTTTCTCTCTGGTAATGGAATCAGGTCTGCCGGATTCAACGGTAAACTCTCTGCACTCGGATAGGTCTATCTTTTCTCTGAGATAAGTGATTATTCTTGTCATCTCATCAGGTTCAAGAGTTGTAGGTGTACCGCCTCCGATATAGACGGAATTAACAACCTTTCCTTGAAAGGTCTCTGCCACATAATCAATCTCTTTTTTGAGACAACTTATATAATCACTTACCTTCTTTTTCCATGTAACTATAGGAAAAGAAGTAAATGAACAGTAAAGACAAGTGGTAGGGCAAAAGGGAATTCCAAGATATATGCTGTATCCATTTTCATAGTTGATATCATCAAGGATTTTCTTTTCTCTGAGTGCAATATTATAGGCCAGATCAGTCTTTTCATCAGATACAAAGAATGTCTCCTGCATATATTTTCTAATCTCAGCTTCATTCTTTCCGGATTCAAGCATCTGCATCGGAATTCTTGTAGGTCTTATTCCGGTAAGTGATCCCCAGGGAAGCTCATGACCTATTTCATGGGAAAGCTCCCTATACATCATCTGCTTTAATGAATTCTTGGGTGTTGATAGAGAAGCCGTGCTTCCGTTTGTGGAGCTTTCACTGCTAACCTCAGCGCTTTCTTCGTTGCCTCTTACACCATTCGAAGCAATATCGCAAACTGTTTCTGCTTCCTTACAAACTCCATCACTATGAATAATCTTCATTGAGATTTTTCCGGCTTCCTCTTCCAGAATAATCTCAATTTTGAAAAGAATATTTTCATTATCACCCTTAGAACTCAGTTCATCAAAAGTAAGAACACTCACATCCTCTTTTGGATAGAAAGCCTTAACCAGTGAATGTATATCGTATTTAAATTTATCTTTATTTATCAAAACCTGAATCATAACTAACCTAAAACCTTATAAATACATATTATTCATTTTTTCATAACCTATTGTTGTTGAAGGTCCATGTCCGGGGAACACTTCTGTATCATCCGGAAGCCCCCATAACCTTTCATGACATGAACGGACAAGTGTAGACATAGATCCTCCGGGAAAATCCGTTCTTCCGACAGAGCCTTCAAATAGCGTATCACCGCTAATCAGAATATGGTCTTCTTCAAAATAATAGCAGCAACTGCCTTCTGTATGTCCGGGCGTAGCAATAAGTTTAAATCGTAAACCGGCAGCCTCACACTCATCCCCGTCACATAGATACTTGTCAGGTTTAACAGTTAAATTTTCTCCGAATTGACTGGATAGATTATAATCAGGATCCTCGCAAAGTCTCTTTTCTTTTTCATAGATAAAAACTTTAGCTCCAGAAAGCTTTCTTAGTTCATCAACACCGCCTATATGGTCAAAATGTGCATGAGTAAGGTAGATAGCATCTACCTTAAATCCATGATTTTTTAACTTTTCGTATATCAGTTTTCCGAGATCGGCAGGATCAAAAAAAACTACCGGCGTAAGATCATTTTCATCTGTAACCGGAGCATTTTCACTATGATCTTTACCATCTTCCTTATAAACAAAATAGCAGTTAGTCTGTACCATTCCAAGGCACATTGATCCAACTGCCGCAGTTCCTATTTCTTTATTTGACATCTTTTTACCTTTCTGAACTCATCCGGCACTTCGTGCACCTTCCCCAATGGGGGAAGGCTTAGCCGGTGGTTCTCTCGATATCAATAACACTGTCAATATTTCTTATCTTATCAACAATCTCACCCAGCTCTTCTCTGCTTGATACCTGGAATGAAGTCTCCATTGTAGCTAGTCCCTGCTTACTTGTCCTGGTATTCATTGAGAGAATATCTACATTCTTCTCAGTGAGAGCTCGGGATACATCAGCAAGAAGTCCTGATCTGTTATTGGCAAATATGTTGATAGTAGCTACATACTTTTCGCCGAGAGCATGGCTTTCCCACTTAGCTTCAATGAGTCTTGTTCTGTCCTCATTCTGCATAGCGCGGACATTAATACAATCCTTTCTGTGGATTGAAACACCTCTTCCTCTGGTAACAAATCCCACAATCGGATCTCCCGGAACAGGATTACAGCACTTTGAAAACCTGACAGCTACATCATGGATTCCCTTAACAATAATGGCACTTCCTGAGCTGCTGATTCTTGGTGTGACACTGGACTCAGCAACAGCCGCAAGAACTTCTTCGTCGGTCATGTTCTGTTTGTGATCCTTCTCATACAACTCGAGGATCTTATTGACAACCTGACCTTCCTTAAGACCACCATGTCCGATAGCAGCCATTACCGCATCCCAGCTGTGGAAACCGTACTTTCTCACTATAAGATTCTGGTACTCAGGCTTCATGATATTGTAAATATCAATACCTTTGGATTTACAATATTCAACAAGAAGTTCCTTACCTTTATTGATATTCTCTTCTTTAAACTCATGTCTGAACCACTGATTTATTTTATTTTTTGTCGAAGTACTGCCGACAATGCTGAGCCAGTCTCTGCTTGGTCCTTTGGAATTCTGGCTGGTAAGGATCTCTATTCTGTCACCATTCTGAATTCTGTAATCAATGGGCACAAGCTTTCCGTTGACTTTGGCTCCGATCATCTTATTGCCGACAGCGCTGTGAATGCTGTAGGCAAAATCGATAGGAGTTGAACCTGCAGGAAGATTCTTTACTTCACCATTCGGCGTGAAACAATATACATCCTCAGAAAACAGATTCAGATCGCTCTTTAAGAGGTTCATGAACTCCTGATTGTCTGACATATCCTGTTGCCACTCAAGTATCTGACGGAGCCACGTAAGCTTCTCTTCTTCCTGACCTTCAACATGTTTACCATCAGAAGCCTCTTTATATTTCCAATGCGCAGCGATACCGTATTCAGCTGCACGATGCATCTCATATGTTCTTATCTGAATCTCGAAGGGCTGGCCGGTAGCGCCAATAAGAGTCGTATGCAATGATTGATACATATTGGGCTTTGGCATGGCGATATAATCCTTGAATCTTCCGGGAATGGGTTTATACATCTCATGGATAACCCCCAGTGCCGCATAGCAATCCTTTACGGATCCTACGATGATTCTTACAGCAAACAGATCATAGAGCTGCTCAAGCGATTTGCCCTGGTTATGCATCTTTTTGTATATGCTGAAAAAGTGCTTAACCCTTCCGTTTACTTCTCCGGGAATACCGGCGTCGGCAATATGCTGTCTAACCTCAGCACAAATTTCATCCACATACTTTTCTCGCTCGATTTTTCTTTGAGCAACACGTTTTACGAGATCATAGTAGATGTCCGGCTCGAGATATTTTAATGAAAGATCATCCAGTTCAATCTTAATCTTACTTATGCCGAGTCTTCCGGCAATAGGGCTGTAAATATCCAGCGTCTCCTGGGCAATCCTTTGCTGCTTAACTTCCGGCATATGCTTTAAAGTACGCATGTTATGAAGTCTGTCTGCAAGCTTAATAAGGATTACACGGATATCCTTTGCCATAGCTAGGAACATTTTTCTGAGATTTTGAGCCTGAAGCTCCATCTGATCCGGAGTCTTTGTCGCATAGTCACCGGAAAGTTCCAATCCCTGCAACTTAGTAACGCCGTCAACAAGAAGCGCAACATCGGCGCCAAACTGCTCCTCAACCTGTTCCTTGGTATAAATGGTATCCTCTACGACATCATGAAGAAGACCTGCTGCGATTGTCTCCTTATCCATTTCGAGATCGGCAAGGATAATTGATACGCATAGAGGATGAATAATATAAGGCTCACCCGACTTGCGTCGCTGCTCCTTATGAGCCTCAAACGCTGCCTGATAAGCCTTCTCAATCAAAGTTATATCATCAGATGGATGATATCTGCGGACACGGGAAATAAGCCCTTTGTAGAGGGCTTCGGGGGACTGAAATTCGTCTATCGCTTCAATTTTGCCATCATCAAATTCTGTCTGTCCCATATTTACATCCCATTAAAAAATATTATTTTCCTTCGTACGCAAGTGCTGAATAAAGCTTGTAATCGCCAAGAGCTTCTCTTCCATTAAGGCCCTTGAGTTCCAACAATACCAGGACGCCGGCAACTTCACCGCCAAGTCTTTCGATCATTTTGATCATAGCCTTAACAGTACCGCCTGTTGCAATAAGGTCATCTACGATAATTACCTTCTGGCCGGGTTTGATAGCATCCTTATGTATCTCAAGTGTAGCTGTGCCATACTCAAGTTCATAATCCTCAGAAATTGTCTCGCAAGGAAGCTTACCCTTTTTGCGAATCATAACAAATCCCTTTTTAAGATTATATGCAAGAGCTGTTCCGAAAATAAATCCTCTGGATTCAGCACCTACAACAACATCAAAATCAAGGTCCTTTACAAGATCCTGCATTTCATTTATTGCAAGCTGAAGTCCGTCAGGATCCTGAATTACTGTGGTAATATCGCGAAACATAATTCCCGGTTCAGGGAAATCAGGTATAGTTCTAACATAATCATTTAACTGTTTCATATTTTCACCTCATCGTAATGAAAATTATAAATTATTATAACTAAATAAGTATATCACGAAATGTGGGGTAATGAAGAGAAATTTATACAATATTCATAAAATTTTAAGCTCTGTTTTGTATAAAAAGAACCCCAAATATCAGAATATAATATTTCGGGGTTCATTACTCTTTAAAATTATAAAATTATTCAAGATTAAACTGAATCGTCTCTGTTCCCATATCACCTATAAGCCCAATAGATTCAACATTTTTTAGCTTTGATGCATCCATCTGCTTTATAAGCACCATACTGAGCTTAGCGCCGGAAGGAATTGTTCCCTTGTAGGAACTAAGATCATTATCAAGCATAGTAACATTGGTATATCCGACATTTGTACCATTCAAAATGACCTGGAAATGGGGATTTGCTTTTTCCATATCCACGGAAACGTCCATACCGCTCGTATTTGCAAGTCGAAAATTGAGAATAAGAAGTTTCTTACCCTGTGTAGCATTTATAACAAAAATATCATCATTATCAGGATAAGTCCCCGCTACACTATAGCCTGAATAGGTAAGGAAAATTCCCTTTGACAGTTCCTGTCTCATACCATCAACAGTCTTATCGGCTTCTGTGGAAGGAGCATCATTTTCGCTACTTTGTTCAGTTGTAATTTCGGTATTACTACTATCTTCAGGCAAAGGTTCCGCGGTATCCTGAGTCTCTTCCTCCGGCTTTGTTTCTGTTTCAAGTCCGGCGTTTTCTATTCCCTCATCAAGATCATCTCCGAACTTTTCAAGAAGAGAGTCAATATCATCTTTATTTTCCGTGTTACCGACATCAGTTTCGGGAGCAGTATCATTATTTAATTGTTCACCCTCATCATCTACCTCGGGATTTTGCAATGGTTCCTCAGTCTGTGCAAGCTCAGTCGCAGTCTGACTTTCATCTACTGTCAGTGCCTCTCCGGAATCATCATTACCTTCTTCCTCTTCCGGATTCTCAGGCATATTGGCAATCTTTTCAGCATTCTCAACATCTCGCGCTGCCTTTTTAGCCTCTCTATCCTCTTTTTGCATCTGCTTTTCGAGTTCAAGAGAGCTTAAAGATGAAAGCTTTTCAACTCCGTTATTGGAATTTTTCATTAAAACGCTTACCGCATACTGAACAATCTGATCATGTTCTTCCTGAGTCATCTCAGGAAAGCCCGATCCGCAACCCGTAAGAAACATTCCCATTATACAACCGGTTATTAAAGCTTTTAAACCACGTTTTTTCATAAACGCCTCCATAAGGTATTACCTTGTTTCAAGCTCAAACCAGAATTCAACACCATTGTCGTAATTGTTAACACCATACTCCTGATGCATGGATTCCATAATGGCTTTTACAATAGAAAGACCCACACCGCTTCCGCCATACTCGCGGGTTCTGGCCTTATCAACCTTATAAAATTTCTCCCAAATATGATCAATACTATCAGCCGGAATCGGTTCTCCGGTATTGAATACAGAAATCCTTACCTTATCGTCTTTTCTGGTAAGTCTTATTTCTATTATGCAATCGCCGCTGATATGATTAAGCGCATTGCTGAAATAGTTCATCAGAACTTCTTCTGTCTTAAACTCATCAGCCCATACATATATCGGAGGATAATCCGACATTTGCACCGTCGCATTTTTCTGCTTCGTTAATATATCGGCAGATTTCACGTAATTCTTAATGGTTTCAGTGATATCAAAGCGCTCCATCTGTGCTACATCATTACCGAATTCAAGTTGATTAAGGGTCAGAAGCTTCTTGACAAGTACGTCCATCTTGGAAGCTTCATCTCGTATTACTTCGCAGTAGAAAGCCATACTCTCGGGATCATCCGTGATTCCTTCATCAAGACCCTCCGCATACCCCTGTATCAGAGCAATTGGAGTTTTTAGCTCATGAGATACATTTGATAAAAATTCTCTTCGCATCTCATCAATTTCTTCTTTACGCGCAATATCCTGTTTCAGCTCGTTATTGGCTGTCTTAAGTTCTTTGATGGTTGCCTCAAGTGTCTCGGATAATTCATTTATGTTATCACCAAGTATATCTATTTCATTAGTATTCTTCTTGCCGCTCTTAGATTGATATTTCGCCTCAAAATTGAGGTTTTTCATCTCGTCTGAAATTCTTGTAAGCTGAAGAATCGGCTTTGTAATCCTGTTACTTAAATATAAAATACTTATGGAACCAATAACAATTGCTATAAGGCCCGCATAAAGCATGAATCTGTTGGATATTCCTACGCTCTCCCTTATTCCTGCGAGCGCACTTCGTACCATGACAATATATCCGGTATCAATTACGCCCCAGATTTCAAGATATTCCGTATTAAGCCTTTTATCAGTCTCTATTTGAATAGTATAGGACTCAGTCTTCTCAATGATCCTCTTTTGCCCTACGACATCTGATGCCATAATGCTGTCACCGATAAGGTTATCCCATAAAATCCGAGCCATATAATCCGCATCGCTCGAGGAAGATTTTAGCATCTGTGAATCCGCATCAAGAACAACCAGCTCAATACCATAAGTATCGTATATGGATTGCAGTTCAATATCATATTCTTCTGTTGCAAAACTACCATCCGATGATGCCGCATTTATGCTGTCATAAGCCTTCTTTACAACTCCGAGCTGATGAGAAAGATACACTCTCTCAAGAAAGACCTGATTGATAATTATTAGAAAAACTATCATACCGGTCATAACCAGCAGGAATAATATATTAAGCTCTGTTCTTAAGGAAAGTTTCACTTTCCTCTCATTTTCATTTGTCAATTCTTATATCTCGTTTCTTGTCGTTCTTAGTACCTTGAAAGCATTACACTTCAAACTTATATCCCATGCCCCAGATAGTCTTAATAAGATCGCCCTTATCGCCCATTTTTCCGCGAAGTTTTTTAACATGGGTGTCTATAGTTCTGGCATCCCCGAAATAATCATAGTTCCAGACATTATTAAGAATTTTCTCTCTTGATAATGCTATGCCCTTATTTTCGATAAAGAATGTAAGAAGCTCAAATTCCTTAAACGAAAGCTCAATTTCCTTTCCATCAATCGAAACACTATGTGCTGCTTTATTTATCACAATTCCGCCTGCCTCGATAATGTCTTCGGCACTGCCTTGAGAGGTTCTTCTGAGTATTGCTTCCACTCTTGCCACAAGAATTTTGGGACTGAAGGGTTTTCCGATATACTCATCAACACCAAGTTCAAAACCCTGAAGTTCATCTCTCTCCTCAGTCTTTGCGGTGAGCATAATTATCGGAACCTTAGAATATTCCCTGACTTCCCTGCATACCTGCCAGCCATCCATCTTAGGCATCATGACATCAAGAATAATAAGCGCTATATCTTTTTGTTCATAAAAAATATCCAGCGCTTTCTGTCCGTCTTCAGCCTCTACAACATCAAAATTATTTTTAACAAGAAAGTCTCTTACGAGCTTCCTCATTCTTGCTTCATCATCTACTACTAATATTTTCAGCTTATCCATTTTTTAGCCCTCCGGAAATAATGATATACGCATATTGTGTCCATTTTGTTTCCGTTTCATTCGGATTCATCAATATCTATATCTTTTCCGTAATCTGTATCATCCTGAATTTTAAGATCGCGTTCCTTTATCCTTACAGCTTTCTCACGTTCCTTTAACGAATCCTCCCACTCGGCATAGCGGTTGGTAACATTCTGCTTGTAGTTGATAATATTGTCGCTTTCAGCTGATAACGCGATAAAAAACATTGCAATAACCATAGCAAGCAAAATGAGGTTCATAAAACCCATTACAAAAACTACAGCTTTTACATTCTTTTTCTTTTTGGGCGGTGGCGGTGTGATATACTGACGCGGATGATATTCATCCTTCAAATCAACCTTGGTTATTTTTAAATTGATCGGAATGGGTATCAGATCTTCTTCCTTTACTCCTGCACCAATCAATTTGTCGCGCAATTTTGCAAGGTAATACCACCCAACAGGTGTTGAAAAAATCTTATTGGTTATAGCTTTTTCGTAAACAGCTTCAAGATCTGAAACCTTTGTCGAATGAACCTTTTTCCCGATAATTTCTATCTTCTGTTTATCAAGTTCAGCCTTTTTTACATCCTCAGCAGATAGAAATTCGTAACCATCCACAACAAGATTTTCCGGTTCCTTTTTAGGAACGTCTGCATTCTCCGCTTCGCTTTTTACTTCGTCAACTTTCTCATCTGCCATAGCCTTCTCCATACGCAGCTATAAAAACGCTAACACTTCTTGCCTTTAACCGCCAATTCGGTACCGGCAGCGGCTTAGGTCTATTATTAAAATATCTCTTATCCTCGGCTGCCGTATCAACAACAAGTGTCCAATAAGCTCCTTCCGGCGGTTCCGGAAGCGTAATCTGTATATCTTCCCAAAATACATTTACGGACATAAGAACTACATCATCATGGCCTTTTTTTCTGATAAATCCGGCAAACATAATGCTTATTACTTTTGTATTATCATTTATATCCGTGTGATAAGGATGATCCGTAAATACTGAAATATGCGGAAGTCCTGACATTGCCGGCTTCAGATCTTTACGAATACAGGGGTGTTTTCTTCTAAACTGAATCATATCCCTGTAAAAGTCAAAATACTGTCTGTTTTTAGTAAAAAGATCCCAGTTAAGCCATGAAACTTCATTATCCTGGCAATACGCATTATTATTTCCGAACTGAGTATTGCCGAATTCATCACCGGCAAGAATCATCGGGGTGCCGCGGCTGCACATAAGTACTGTTATTGCATTTCTCATCATTTTAAAACGAAGGTCATTTATTGCAGGATCATCTGTCTCACCTTCAGCTCCGCAGTTCCAGCTTCTGTTATCATTGGCACCGTCAGAATTATTCCAGCCGTTCGCTTCGTTATGTTTTTCGTTGTAAGCGAACATGTCATATAAAGTAAATCCGTCATGACAGGTTATAAAGTTTACAGAAGAATCATATCCAGCATAATTTCTGCCATACATATCCATAGAGCCTGTTATTCTGCAAACAGCCTCCGGAGCAGCCCAGTATTCACCTTTAAGGAATGATCTGATACTGTCCCTGTATCTTCCATTCCACTCAGCCCATCTGCCCCAGGAAGGGAACGAACCAACCTGGTACATACCTCCTGCATCCCAGGCCTCGGCTATAAGCTTTACGTCACCGAGAATCGGATCGAATGCAAGGCGCTGCAAAAGCGGAGGCGCCTCCATAGGTGCTCCGTTTTGATCTCTTCCGAGAATACTTGCAAGGTCAAATCTAAAACCATCAACCTTATATTCCTCGACCCAATAATGCAGGCACTCAACTATCATCTGCTGTACCATAGGGTGATTACAGTTCAAGGTATTTCCGCATCCACTGAAATTATAATAATCACCATCGGGAGTAAGCATGTAATAGATATTATTGTCAAATCCTTTAAAGGAAATGAATGGACCGTTCTTATTGCCCTCTGCGGTATGATTGAAAACAACATCAAGTATTACTTCAATGCCGTTTTCCTTAAGGAGCTTTATCATCTCCCTTAATTCAAAGCCTTCCTTGTTATATTCCTCTGTCGAAGCATAGCTTGTGTTGGGAGCAAAAAAACTTACTGTATTATATCCCCAGTAATCAAGCAAAGTCCTTCCATTTACAACTCTCTTATCTCTTGTTTCATCAAATTCAAAAATAGGCATAAGCTCAAGGGCTGTTACCCCAAGTCTTTTCAGGTAATCAACCTTTTCCATGATACCGGCAAATGAACCTCTGCACTTAATGCCCGAAGATTCGTCCATGGTGAATCCTCTTACATGCATCTCATATATAATAGAATCACTCATTGGAGTCTTAAGCCAGCTTGTTTCGCCCCAATCAAAGTCATTTCTTACAACTCTCGCTCTGTAGGCCTCCTCAAATTTTATTGTCTGTCCCCATACTCTTTGCCCGGCAACAGCTTTCGCATAGGGATCAAGAAGAACATGGTTGTAATCAAATAATAGCCCCTTTTCCTCATCCCAGGGTCCATCTATACGGTACGCATATTCCATATTTTCAACCTGAAGGCCGAAAACAAGCATTGAATGAACCTTTCCTATTCTGTAATTGTCCGGAAAATTAAGAGAAACGAAGGGTCTTTCTTCGCCTCTGTGATAAAGAAGGAGCGTTACCTTAGTAGCTCCGTTTGAGTATACAGTAAAATTAACGCCATCAGGCATAATGGTGGCGCCATTAATATCATAATATCCGGGACGAACCCTGAAACCGTTAATAGTATCAGAAGCTACTAACTGTCTGTTCTCACTGGATTTTCTATTGTCCCTGATATGAACATATCCAAAATTATTCTGTTTTGGTCTTTGTCTTCTAAATTCAGCCATATAAAATTGTATGAAGCAAAAGCTCCGAACCCCTCATTTTCATAGAATCTAAAAAATCCCAATAAAATACTATCTTAATTTTACCATAAAAAACAAAAAAATGGACAGATATTCGATAATGAATATCTGTCCATTAAAAACCTCGCTAAGTATTTAAGGTTTATGCAGGATATGCACCGTTCTTAGTGTCGGCAGCTGAAAGGTCAACCTTTTCCTGCTGTGCAAGACGATACTTGAAGAAATCAGTAGCAACCTGAGGGAACAGAGCATAGGACAGAACGTCCTCATCCTGCTGCTTCCACTGCTTAACATCCTCTTCGAACTTAGGAAGTCCGGGAGCAAGCTTATCTGCAGGTCTGCATGTGATAACTTCTCTGTCGCCGATGATCTTCTTCTGAACTTCAGGATTGAAAGGCTTGATTGTCTTACCATACTCACCTGCAAGAAGGTCTTTAGTCTGGTCAGTAGCAACCTTATATCTCTCACCCATAAGTACATTCATAACAGCCTGAGTACCAACGATCTGTGAAGAAGGTGTAACAAGCGGAGGCTCACCGAAGTCCTTACGAACCTGAGGAATCTCCTCAAGCACAGTATTGTACTTATCGCTTGCATTCTGCTCTTTAAGCTGGCTAACCATGTTGGAAAGCATACCGCCGGGAACCTGATACATAAGAGTCTTAATGTTTACACCGAGAACCTTAGCATCCATAAGTCCGCTCTGGAGGCACTCTTCTCTGTAAGGTCTGAAGTAATCAGCAACCTCAGCAAGAAGCTTCTGATCAAGACCTGTGTCGAATTCCTGACCCTTGAAGGCCTCAACCATAACCTCTGTTGCAGGCTGTGATGTACCAAGTGCGAAAGGTGAAATAGCGCAGTCGATGATATCAACTCCTGCCTCTGCAGCCTTCATATATGTCATACTTGCAACACCGGAAGTGTAATGAGTATGAAGATCGATAGGAAGGCTTGTAGCGCTCTTGAGAGCCTTAACAAGCTTCTCTGCCTCGTAAGGAAGAAGAAGTCCTGCCATATCCTTGATACAGATGGAATCTGCACCCATTGACTCGATTTCTTTAGCGATGTTCATCCAGTACTCTTCTGTATAAGCATCACCAAGTGTATAAGCAAGAGCGATCTGAGCGTGGCCGCCCTCTTTCTTTGTAGCCTTAACTGATGTCTCAAGGTTACGAAGGTCATTCAGACAGTCAAAAATACGGATAATATCAATACCGTTAGCGATTGACTTTTGTACGAAATATTCAACTACGTCATCAGGATAATGCTTGTAACCAAGGATATTCTGACCACGAAGAAGCATCTGAAGCTTTGTGTTCTTGAAACCATCTCTGAGTTTACGAAGTCTCTCCCACGGATCCTCTTTAAGGAATCTCATGGAAGCATCAAATGTTGCGCCTCCCCAGCACTCAACTGAGTTATAACCAATCTTATCCATCGTAGGGATAATGGGAAGCATAAGCTCTGTAGGCATTCTGGTTGCAATCAGTGACTGATGTGCATCACGCAGAACTGTCTCTGTAATCTTAATTGGCTTTGCCATAATTAGTTCTCCTTTTCCGAATTAGAATACTCCAAATACCGCCATAAATGTTCCGGCAACGACTGCGGTACCTACGACACCTGCAACGTTGGGACCCATAGCATGCATGAGAAGGAAGTTGCTGGGATCATACTCTGCACCAACCTTCTGTGAAACTCTGGCTGCCATCGGAACAGCTGAAACTCCGGCAGAACCTACAAGAGGATTAACCTTACCACCTGTAAGAACGCACATCAGCTTACCAAACAGACATCCTGCGGCAGTACCGATAACAAATGCAATAAGACCAAGAACAACGATCTTAATTGTTGTGATATTAAGGAATGCCTCAGCACTTGTTGTAGCACCTACTGAAGTACCCAGCATAATAACTACGATATACATAAGAGCATTGGAAGCCGTCTCCTGGAGCTGACGAACAACGCCACTCTCGCGGAAAAGGTTACCAAGCATAAGCATACCGATAAGGGGTGCTGTTGTAGGAAGAATCATACTTACAACTATTGTAACGATGATAGGGAAGAGAATCTTCTCAAGCTTTGATACCGGACGCAGCTGCTGCATGCGGATCTTTCTCTCCTTCTCAGTTGTAAGAAGCTTCATAACAGGGGGCTGAATAATCGGCACAAGTGACATGTACGAATATGCAGCCACGGCAATCGGACCAAGGATTGTGGTCTGATTAAGCTTTGTAGCAAGGAAGATAGATGTAGGGCCATCTGCTCCTCCGATGATTGAAATAGCTGCAGCCTGCTGATCGTTAAAGCCCATAGCAATAGCCATAAAGTAAGCTGAAAAGATACCAAACTGAGCAGCTGCTCCCATAAGGAAGCTCTTAGGGTTGGCAATGAGGGGACCGAAGTCTGTCATCGCACCAACACCCATGAAGATAAGTGACGGCATGATTGCCCACTCATCAAGCAGGTAGAAATAATACAAAAGTCCGCCTACACCATTGGATGACTTATCAATAGAAAGCATAATATCCGGATAGATATTAACCAAAAGCATACCGAAGGAGATAGGCACCAAAAGAAGTGGTTCGAAGTCTTTGGCAATTGCAAGATACATAAAAATCAATGCTACAACAACCATTATATAGTTACCGGGAGTCATTGTTGTAAATGCAGTTTGCTGCCAGAGATTCGATAATGTGTTTACAATGTAATCCATTTAACGACCTCCGTGAGTCTCTCCTAAAATTAGTTCATTGTTGCAACAACGCCGCCGGCCTCAACTGCATCGCCTACTGCAACGTCGATACTTGCGATAGTTCCATCCTGAGGAGCTACCATAGGAATCTCCATCTTCATAGATTCCATAACAACAACAGCATCACCCTTCTTAACAGCCTGGCCTACAGATGCCTCAATCTTAAGAACCTTACCTGCTGCACCGGCAGTTACCTTAACGCCGCCTGCGCCAGCGCTTGCCTTCTTTGCAGGTGCTGCGGGAGCCTTGGGAGCTGCTACGGGAGCTGCTGCAGGAGCAGCACCGCCTGCGCCTTCTTCTACGGTTACATCATATACGTTTCCGTTAACGGTAATTGTATAATTTTTCATTATCTATATCCTCCTAAATATTAGCCTTAAGCCTTTTTCCAATTACTTGCCTTGCCGACTTTACGAACAGATCTCACAACAAATCCGTCTCCGCCTGCACTGCTACTGCCTTCATATGCAGCAATTGCAGCAGAAATAACTGCTATAAGCTCTGCATCATCTGAAAGCTCTTCTTTTTCAGCAATCTGAGATGTCACATTATCCATTGACTTCTGAGCTATTTCTTTAGCGCTCTCGGGCTTCTTCTCAGTAATCTTGTTAATAAGCGGGAAAGCTGAAATAACAAGAGCAATGATAATAAGTACGGTGAATGCCATACCCATTCCGAGAAGAGTATTAAGTCCGGCACTTCTAAGCTTCTCTCCGAGTGTATGATTTACATTTACAGAGATAAGTGTCGGTACGCCCTTTCTGTCAAGGCTGTACTCAAGGACTGCAGTATGAGCATTGCTTCCTGTTCCCTGTATGGTAGCGTCTACCATAAGTTCACCATCTTTATTGACATAATATGTAAGGTCCTTAACACTTATGTCTTCAGCAATAGTCTCTTTGCTCTGGAAGCCAAGCTCATCAATGGCATCATACCAGTTTTTATATCCGGCATAGAAAACATCATAAGTAGACTCATCAAAGCTGTCCTCTAATTGCTCTTCAAAATTTTCAGGTGTAATACCCTGTAAATACATGGTCTCAAAATAAGAATCTTCAATAGTCTGTGCGTACTGCATCAAACCATCTTTTGAAAATACATTCTCGTCATACCTGCTACCGGCAACTGTATTATATTGAATACTATTACCACAGGCTGCAAGAGACAGCATGCAGATCAGCGTAACACCTAAAGCTAAAATCTTATGCTTCACTGTCCGCTCCTCCTTATACTGTAGTGTGCTTCCTTACAGGGCGTTCCTCACGCTTGCTGTAAAGCATTTCGAAAGCTCCTATTACGTATTTTCTTGTATCTGCAGCATTGATAATTGTATCAACATATCCTCTTGCTGCAGCACTTTCAACATTATTCTGGAGTTTCTCATATGCAGCAGCTGTGTCTGCAACTGTGCTTGAATCCTTACCGTCAGCAATAATCTTAGCTGCATGCTCAGCGTTCATGGTACCGATCTCGGCATCAGGCCAAGCAAATGTCATATCAGCACCAACTGCCTTAGAGTTCATGATTACATAAGCGCTTCCGAAAGCCTTACCTGTTACTACGTTTACTTTCGGAACTGTAGCTGCGGCAAGAGCAGCCACAAGCTTAGCAGCAGCCTTAGCTACATGTCTCTCATCACACTTTGTTGCACCGAATCCATTTACATTTGTAAGAGAAAGAACCGGAATCTCAAAAGCATCACAGAAGCTTACAAGGTCAGCAGCCTTATCACAAGCATGAGCAGTAAGAACATTATCAAACTTCTCAGCTACTTCACCCTTTTCATCGTAGAGTTCGCTTCTGTTACCGATAACGCCAACAGTAGCGCCATTGAGCTTGATGAATCCTGTAACCATCTCTTTAGCAAAATCTCTCTTTGTCTCAAAGAAGATTCCGTTATCGGAAATCTGTCTGAACATAAGAGCAGGATCATTAACAGAACCTTCAAGGTTCTCACATGCGCGGTTAAGATCATCTGCGCACTCATCAAAATTCTCTGTGTCTTCATTATTGGAAGGAAGAATTGAAACGAGTTCTCTAATCTGAGCATAAAGTGTCTGTTCGTCACCTATTACATCAACGTTTCCTACTTCACTGCCCTGCCATGCGGCTGCCGAAGTATCACACTTCTCCTTGCTGTTACCTTCAAGTACATTGGGAGAATTAACAAAGAGCTTTCCACTCTTTTCTTCCATAAATGTGAAATCTGTCATTGTGGGGAAAAGTGCAAGACCGCCACCGCATGATCCAAGAATAGCTGTGATCTGCGGAACCACTCCTGAAGCGCTAACCTGTCTGCGATAGATCTCGCCGAATGCATTAAGCGCATCAGTTGCCTCCTGAAGACGAAGACCTGCAGAATCAATAAGGCCGATTACAGGTGCTCCCATCTTAAGAGCCATATCATAGAGACCAGCTATTTTCTTAGCATGCATCTCTCCTACAGAGCCACCAAGAACTGATGCATCCTGAGCATATACGTATACAAGCTTACCGCCGATAACGCCATAGCCGGTTACTACACCATCAGAGGGTGTCTCTGTCTGCTTCAGATTGAAATCTGTGCTTCTGGCCTTAACCTGAGCGCCGATTTCAACGAAACTGTTTTCATCAAGCAGAGAAAAGATTCTCTGGCTTGCCTGAGAAGAACTACTCATTTCTTCACCTCCGTAATTTATTATTAAGTGTATAAAACCACAACTTAAGTCATGTTAAAGTATAACACAAAATAAGGGCATGGAGAATACTCCATACCCTTATTTTCTGCGCTTTTTATACATTTTTTATCAGCGGGCAAAAATTGCAAATTAAACCTGCCATTTTTAGATATCAAGCTTGACACTGATTTCCTGTTCAGCCTCCTGTTTGAACTCCTCAACTCTAACCGCATCAAGAGAAGGAAGTTCCTCCAGAGACTTAACACCAAAGCTTCTAAGAAACTGCTCGGTTGTGCCAAAAAGCAGCGGCCTTCCCGGTGCATCAAGTCTTCCAAGTTCCTGAACAAGGTTGAATTCAACAAGACGATTCACAGCATGATCGCTGTTTACGCCTCTTATTCTTTCCACATCAAGTCTTGTAATAGGCTGTTTGTACGCTATTATTGAAAGCGTTTCCATAAGTGCATCCGTAAGTGTTATCTTCTTAGGTGTTTTAGCCACCTTTATCAGATACTCATACATCTCACTTTTCGTACAAAGCTGAATAGAATCTTCAAGTTCAATAAGGCCTATTCCGCTGTCGCTCTTTTCATATTTTTCTTTCAGATAGCTTATTTCATCCCTTACATCCTTAAGGTCCTGATCAGTAGCATTGCATATAGATGCTACGCTTACTGAATCTCCCATTGTAAAAAGGATTGCTTCGATAGCTGCCGCTCCCTCTTCTCTTGTCATCTCATCCTCACTTTGCTCTTTTGGAAGTAATCATAATATCGCCGAAAGTCTCATCCTGCTCAATCTGAATGTCCCCGACTTTCATAGCTTCCAGAATAACCAGAAATGTAACAATAATCTCAACCTTGCTTCCCTGCTTTTCAAGAAGCTGCTTAAAACTGAATCTGTCATGTTCTCTGATATAAGCCTTCACATACAGTGTCTTCTGATCAAGATCAACCGATTCCTTTTCAATCTTTCCGAATTTACTTCTTATCGGATCAACCTTATCCTCCTGTCTCCTAAGAAGTGCCTGGAATATTTCGTTAAGCTTCGAAAGATTCGCATCTCCCAAAAGCGCATCATAATCTATAGGCTCTTCATAAGACATTACTTCATCCGGAACATTCTTTTTGCGATACATATGAGTATCAGCATCCATCTGGCGGTCTCTGAGTTCATCCGCCATATATTTATACATCTTGTATTCCAAAAGCTTTTCAACAAGTTCAGCTCTGGGATCTTCCTCTTCTCCCTCTTCGTTTACTTCCTTAGGAAGAAGCATTTTGCATTTTATATCCACAAGAGTTGCTGCCATTACCAAAAACTCGCTGGTAACTTCCATGTCATCCTTCTGCATGGCTCTAATGTAATCCATATATTGCTCAGTGATCACAGCAATCGGAATATCATAAATATCTATTTTATTTTTATCTATAAGGTGAAGAAGCAGATCCAGAGGCCCCTCAAAAACCTGCAGTTTAACTTCAAGCGCCATTATTATTCCTCGTGTGTTTAGTTTTTGTCTGAGATAAGATGTATCACGCACAATTCCCCGGGATTATTGAATCTCACTCTTATGGAATGAGTTGAAAGTCCTCTGCTGAGAATCATCTTTGAGCCTTCAATCTCATAGAGACCGCCATCATATTTCGGAAATGGAACCAGTGCGGGAGATATTACGCCTCCAAGCAACGGAAGTCGAATAATTCCGCCATGAACATGTCCTGATACGGTAAGATCAGCTCCCCATGCCTTATATCTGTCAAAATATATAGGATTATGAGCTATTAAAAGCTGAAATCTTTCTGCGCAGGGTACACCGAAGAAATCCTCAATGTATCCATCAGGCAACTCGCGTCTGATAAACTTTCTGAAAAATTCACGCCCAATCTCGAGTCCATGAATCTCCATATTGTAGTCTTCAAGATACGTCCCCTGATTTCGCAGCACAACACATCCTGCATCTCTGATTTTTTTATCATATTTATCATACGCCTGCTTCCTGTCGCCTCCGAGAATATCCATTTTATTCTCATGATTACCATTTGCGGCATACACAGGGTATCTTGAGCACAACTGCGATATGAAGTCAGCTATCTCATCGTATCGCTCTTTCCCCAGTTCCTGATAAGCAGTCAGCATATCACCTGCAAGAAGAATTACGTCAGGAGATATATCATCTATAGCTTGTATCAGTCTGCTGTTTCCTTCCCCAAAACTATTCTCATGAAGATCCGAAAGCAGGCAGAAAACACCATCTTTTTTTAGTTTGTCCGAATGTATCTCATAGTTTCTTATAACAAAGTTATTCATATCATGATGAATAACCAATACTATAAGAATTATTATCAAAATAGCGGCTACTACCAAGAAAATATGCATATCTTATCCCATTTTTTATCTCATAGTTTTTCTATGAAATAAAAATAGTCCTTGATTTATAAAACCAAGGACCTGTTTTTATTAATTATATTTACGTTTTCTAGCTGCTTCAGACTTTTTCTTACGCTTTACGCTTGGCTTCTCGTAATGTTCTCTTTTACGAATCTCCTGCTGGATGCCAGCCTTGGCACAGCTTCTCTTGAAGCGACGAAGCGCGCTGTCTAAAGTTTCATTTTCTTTTACAATAACTGTTGACATTCTTTACTCTCACCCTCCCTTCAGACCCTTCCTTAACGGGTGACCAGGGTTATTTGTTATGTCTCTAGGCTTTCACCCACATAACATCTATAGATTATACCATATATTTCCACACCGTCAAGCAAAAATTTTAAAGGTTTATATTTTTATTTTATTTGTGACTCCAAAGCCTTTGCTGCTTCAGCAATAGCATCAGGAATGCCGGCAGGATTCTTACCGCCTGCCTGAGCCATGTTGGGACGGCCACCGCCGCCGCCACCGACTTTACCTGCAATAGCTTTTACCAGATTACCTGCATGAGCACCGGATGCGATAGCACCGTCAGTAGCCATGGCCATAAGATTAACTTTACCATCATTCTCCGAAACAAGAACAACTACGCCCTCACCGAGCTTAGCTTTAAGCTGATCACCAAGATCTCTAAGGCCGTTTATATCAACGCCCTTAACGCTCTGAGCGATAAGCTTAACGCCTTTGACATCTAAAACGCTGTCCATAACATCACCGAGAGCTGCCTGAGCTTCCTTACTCTTTAAGGACTCATTCTCGCTCTTAAGAGCCTTGAGCTCTTCCTGGAGTTTCTTGATATGATCAACTATATCAGAAGGATTTGTCTTAAGAGCCTTTGCAGCCTCTCCAAGATTTGTCTCTACATTCTTGTAATATGCTCTTGCATTGTTTCCTGTAAGAGCCTCAATACGGCGAACACCTGCAGCCACACCGCTCTCTGAAAGGATCTTGAATACTCCGATGTGACTTGTGTTTGCAACATGAGTACCGCCGCAAAGCTCGATTGAGAAGTCTCCCATATTAACGACTCTTACTGTCTCGCCGTATTTCTCACCAAAAAGAGCCATTGCTCCGGTCTTCTTAGCTTCTTCAATAGACATTTCCTTAGTAACAACAGGAAGTGCTTCTAAAATCTTAGCATTAACAATCTCTTCAACCTTCTGAATCTCCTCAGCAGTCATAGCCTGATGATAGCTGAAGTCAAATCTGGTCTTATCGGGATCCTGATATGAACCTGCCTGCTCTACGCCATCTCCAAGAACTTCCTGCAGTGCCTTCTGAAGAAGGTGTGTAGCTGAGTGGTTACGGCATGTCTTAGCACGATTCTCAGCATCAACATTAAGAGTAACCTTATCTGAAGTCTTGAAGTTTCCGCTTACAACCTTACCGACATGAGCTGTTCTTCCGCCTGAAACCTTAATAGCTTCAGAAACAACAAACTTAGAGCCCTCGGAACCAACGATTTCACCGATATCGCCTACCTGGCCACCCATTGTGCCATAGAAAGTAGTTTTATCTGTGATGATTGTTCCCTGCTCACCTTCCTTAAGCTCATCTGTAAGAGCCTCTGCATCTGCCATTGCAACAACAGTGCCCTCGCAGTTAATCGCGTCATAGCCAAGGAACTCTGTGTTTACAGATTCATCAAGGCTGTCAAATACACCGGAACCTGTGGTGAGGTTAGCTGAGAAATTCTGGTTCTCCCTTGCCTTCTGCTTCTGCTCTTCCATTGAAGCCTTGAAGCCTTCCTCATCAACACTAAAGCCTTCTTCTTCTGCAAGCTCAATTGTAAGCTCAACAGGGAAACCGAATGTATCATAAAGGAAGAATGCATCCTTACCTTCAATCTGCTTCTTACCGTCTGAAGAAGTCTTATCAAGAATCTTCTTGAACTCCTTCATTCCATTTTCAAGTGTAGACTCAAAACGTACTATTTCTCTTTCGAGCTCAGTAAGTACAAACTTCTGGTTTTTGTTAAGATGCTCATAGCTCTCTTTGTACTCATCAATGTAAATCTTAGCAACGCCAAGTATCTGATCCTTGTTAAGGCCAAGTGTTCTCGCATGTCTTACTGCACGGCGGATAAGTCTTCTGAGAATATATCCGGCACCTGTATTAGAGGGAAGAAGCTTAGCCTCGTCACCGATCAGCATAACGGCTGTACGTGTGTGATCAGCAAGAATACGCATTGATCTTGTGGTCTTGTCATCTGCTTCGTACTTTATTCCGCTTTCTTTCTCAATATATGCAATAACCGGTGCATGAAGATCAATCTTATAGACATCATCTACGCCATTAAGGAAAGCAAGAATACGCTCAAGACCCCAGCCTGTATCAACGTTCTTCTGAGAAAGAGGTGTAAGACTGCCATCATGATGCTTCTCATACTGCATAAATACATCGTTACCGATCTCGGTATACTTACCGCAATGGCATCCGGGGCCGCAATCAGGGCCACAATCCGGGATATCCTTCACATAGAACATCTCACTGTCAGGACCACAGGGGCCATATTCAAGTCCCCACCAGTTATCCTCGGCAGGAAGATAAAATATGTTTTCGGGCTTAAAGCCGGATTCTATACGATATTTTGCGCCTTCTTCATCTCTTGGTGCGTTTTCGTCACCTGCAAAAACAGTAGCTGCAAGATGATCTGCGTCAAATCCGAAAAGCTCTGTCAAAAGCTCAAAGCTCCACTGGCAACGTTCTTTCTTGAAATAATCCCCAAGAGACCAGCTTCCCATCATCTCAAAAAATGTTCCGTGGCTCTTATCTCCGACTGAATCGATATCATTTGTACGAACACATCCCTGAACATTGCAAAGTCTTGTTCCCATAGGATGCTTCTTACCAAGAAGATACGGCATAAGCGGCTGCATACCTGCAACGTTGAACATAACACCGGTTGAACCGTCTGATACCAGTGATACTGCGCCACAATCCACATGGCCTCTGTCTATATAGAACTGCTTCCACGCTTTACGCAGTTCATTAGCTGTAAACTGTTTCATAATTAAAACTCCTCTTAAAATTCAAACTTATCAGCGAAGAATGCCTCAAGCTCGTCGATAGCGATTCTCTCCTGTTCCATGCTGTCACGGAAGCGAACCGTAACCTTTCCGTCTGTCTCTGAATCAAAGTCATAAGTTACGCAGAAAGGAGTACCGATTTCATCCTGTCTTCTGTATCTCTTACCGATATTACCTCTGTCATCGAACTCACAGTTATACTTCTTTGAAAGAGTTGCATAAATCTTCTCTGCGCCCTCGTTAAGCTTCTTGGAAAGAGGGAGAACACCAATCTTAATAGGTGCAAGTGCAGGATGGAAACGAAGTACTGTACGCATATCAGGTGCCTCTTCGGTACCAAGATTCTCCTCATCATATGCTTCACAAAGGAATGCAAGAACTACACGGTCAGCACCGAGTGAAGGCTCAACAACGTAAGGAATATATTTTTCCTTAGTCTCATCGTCAAAGTATTCCATAGGCTCGCCGGAAGTCTCCTGATGCCTTGTAAGGTCGTAGTCAGTTCTTGAAGCGATACCCCAGAGCTCACCCCACTCTGTGAAGGGGAATGCATACTCAATATCAGTTGTATGATCACTGTAGAATGAAAGTTCTTCAGGATCATGATCACGAAGGCGGAGATTCTCTTCGTTTATGCCAAGAGAAAGAAGCCATTCATAGCAGAATTTTCTCCAGTATGTGAACCACTCAGTCTGTGTTCCGGGTTTGCAGAAGAACTCAAGCTCCATCTGCTCAAACTCTCTTGTACGGAATGTAAAGTTTCCGGGAGTTATCTCATTTCGGAAGCTCTTACCGATCTGGCAGATACCGAAAGGAAGCTTTTTACGTGAAGTTCTCTGTACGTTCTTGAAATTAACAAAGATACCCTGCGCTGTCTCAGGTCTGAGATATACAGTGTCCTTTGCGTCCTCGGTAACACCCTGGAAGGTCTTAAACATCAGGTTGAATTCTCTGATTCCTGTAAAGTTGTGTTTACCACAGGAAGGACAAGGAACATTGTGATCATTTATAAATTTCTCCATCTCTTCATGAGACCAACCATCGACTGAAGACTCAAGAGTGATTCCATTCTCAGCCGCAAAATCCTCAATAATCTTATCTGCGCGGAATCTCTCATGACATTCCTTACAATCCATAAGAGGATCTGAAAAGCTTCCAAGATGTCCTGATGCAACCCATGTCTGAGGATTCATAAGAATTGCACAGTCAACGCCGACATTGTGCGGGCACTCCTGAACAAACTTCTGCCACCAAGCCTTTTTTACATTATTCTTAAACTCAACACCGAGATTTCCGTAATCCCATGTGTTGGCAAGACCGCCGTAAATCTCACTTCCGGGATAGATAAAGCCTCTTCCCTTCGCAAGAGCAATTATTTTGTCCATTGTCTTCTCTCTAGCTTTCATAATACAAAACCTCTTTCCGAGCATTACGCCCAAATATTTTTAAGAGCAAATGCTCATTTTTTACTTACTTAATACTATACAAGCCATACTATCATCTGCTATTTCAGATAAATCCGCGAGATAATTATCGATAATCTTTACTCCCCTGGATACATATTTTATCTTATACGGAGCTGCTACGATATTCTTCATAGCCGTAACTACAATATGTTCATCCGACAGATCTGACGCTTTGTCACTCTCTATCGGATTGCCGTCTGCATCAACAAGCAAACCTGTTTCGATATGGCCGTTCAATTTTGCATCTGCAACAGTCTCATAAATGAACTTCTCACTGTTAAAATCCGAAAAATTATCGGAATTGCCAAAACTCATGACCATCTTTATTTTCCCGGACTCTGCATCAACAGACTTAAGTTCTGCAGTGCCTTCACCGTTCTTCACAACAAAAGCATTGACTTCATTCTCAGTCATTTCTCGCAGTTCATCAACGCTGTAGTAGCTCTCGGAAAAATCCTCAATCATAGTACTTACTACAGATCCATCCTTATTCACCTGAACAGATGACTTATCAAGCTTTGACACATCACTTTTTTTGCCGCATCCGGAAAAAGCAAAAAGTATAACAGTCGCAAGCGATAAAATAAGGATTTTTCTACACATCACTTTATTCACTTATTTTTCCCCTTATAAATATGAAACTTTGTAGGCGCACGATATATGTGCGCATACTTTTTAGATTATATACCGCATTTTCTTGTTTTTCAATTTCTATAATTAATTCTTTTCATGAAGCCTGTTCGTATTTATGTAATCATATTTATCATTTCAAGACTGTTTAGTTTTCTGTCTATAAATCGCTTCCTGTAAATATCGCATATATGCTCTAGTTCATGCAATACCTCATCGGTTACCGCAAAAGAAAACAGCTTCTCAACGTTCGTATTCCTAATGTACTCCAGAGTATATGCAGTTGATTGCACATAATCTCTGTCTGTGGGTATTCCGGGGAACTCTCCGTTAACTACCAGCGCCTTTATTTCATAGACACATTTGACGAGTCTGTTATCAAGTTTATCTGATTCAAGCGCACGAAGAGACTGATATAGAAGTTTTAATACCTCTCGCTCGTCATTATTCTCTCTTGTGTAATAGTCCGCCAGCTCCATGAAATACATACCATAAAGAGAAGCATTAAAATTCTGTCTGAAGTATTCAAAATAGTTTCTGATATTTGCTTCCTGTATGTTGTATGAGGTTCGCCCTTCATATAACTTAAATTCGCCAAAGGAAAAAGGTTCAACCTCGCCCGAAAGTGGATTTCCCGGACGTCTTGAACCTTTTGCAAAAGCAGAAATCTTACCACGTTCGGAAGTTAAAATTGTTACCACCCAGTCGTATTCTCCGACAGGCGACCTCTTAATAATAATTCCGTTCACAGTGGTTAATTCTACCATTATTTCTTTGAATCCTTATAACCAAAATTTTTCATCTGTACTGTATCGTTTCTCCAGTCCTTCCTCACCTTTACAAATAACTGAAGATTAACTCTGCAGCCCACCATCTTCTCGATATCGATTCTTGCCTGAGAGCCGATTTTTTTCAGCATAGAACCGCCTTTTCCAATAATTATTCCTTTGTGCGAATCACGCTCGCAAATGATGGAGGCTTCTATATCCATGATTTCTGTTTCATTTGACACATCGGCAGCATCAGTTTCTCCGCCCTTTAATGCCGCTAACATAGCTTCGAGATCAGGCGCACCATCCGCAGAGTCCTGTACATTCTCGGCAGCTTTATTCTTCTTTGGCGGATGCACATGCTTTGACTTCTTCTTTTTTAATGGAGATGCAGCTTTTCTGGTCTTCATAGTCTCGACAGTTACCGCTATGCCATGAGGAACTTCATCCGATAGAAGTCTAAGCGCTTTCTCTCTGATAATTTCTCCTACAATATCTCTTTCAGACTGATCTGTAAGTGTCTCCTCATCATAGAAAGGATCTCCATAGGGAAGTCTGTCAAAAATCGTCTGCATAAGCTCATCAAGATTATCGCTCTTTAAAGCTGAGACGGTAACTATATCCGCATAATCCATCTCCTTTTTATAAGCATCGATAAAACTTTGAAGCTCATTAGCAGATACAGTATCAATCTTGTTAATAACAAGGATAACCTGTTTACTGCACTCCCTGAGCTGATCAATTATCATATGCTCCCCTGCGCCGATAAAAGTACTCGGTTCCACAAGCCACAAAATAAGATCAACTTCTTCTATAGTCTTGGTCGCGACCTTGACCATATATTCCCCAAGCTTATTCTTGGATTCATGAATACCGGGAGTATCAAGAAAAACAATCTGTCCGCGGTCATCAGTATAAACCGTCTGTATCCTTCCTCTTGTTGTCTGGGGCTTATGCGAAGTTATGGCTATCTTCTGTCCTATGAGATGATTCATAAGTGTAGACTTTCCAACATTCGGTCTTCCTATAAGAGTTACATAGCCACACTTCATACTATTATTCATTTGATTTTCCTGCATAAATAAGCTGCTCCACTTTCCCGAATAAATCCTTATTCTGCATAAGCTTATTACCGTCACCGACTACACATAAGCAGTCATCAGCCACAAAGGCATCGATATATGCCGCAAGCTTTCTTATTTTTTCCTGATCGGTAGCAAGAAGCGCATCTCTGTCCTTCTGAATATCTTCATAATCAGCATTACACATATAAGCAGTAAGACCATAGGCTCCCTTTGTCGCAGGGGTCTTGGGCGTATCAAGATCACTTATTGCTCCGATTACAAACTGTGTAATTGTTCTCTCATCAGCTTCGAAATTTTTAAGATAATCGGAAGCCTTTTTGAAAACATCTATACTTCTTGAAAGATGCGGATCTCTGTAGGTTACAAAATAAGAATCTCCGTTCTTGGCAAAACCGCTCATACAGCCGTATGCACCGCCAAGAACTCTGATATTTTTCCAAAGATAATCATAACCGAGCATAACCTTAAGTACGCGCAGCGAACCGTCATATTTCAGGCCCTTGGATGCGAAATTACCGCCAAGACAAACGTATTGAACCTGTCCTGCTGTCTGAAATGCTTCGTTCTTCTTTTCACACGTAATCTCAAATCCTTTTGTGCTAATCTCTTCGGAGTGTAGTCCTTTTGCAAAATCTTCCACCTTCTGTTCAAGTCCGGCATATTCTTTCTCACTTGCCGTATAATCAACCAGAAGATTCTCCGGTCGGAAGATAATCTTACATAACTCAAGCATTTTTGAAATGAAGTTATCTGCCGCCTTACCATCCTCCAGTATGCTCTCTCTGACTTCTTCCATGAATCTGTATCCACCGATTCCTGATACCATGTCGGAAATCATAGCCGGTTTTGACACGTAAGAAAGAGCTCTTAACGCAGCGCTGTGATGGCCTGCCCCTGAAAGGTCTGAACGCGCTCTGCTACATGCTTCATCAAGAATTTCAAGAATTCTCTTTTTATTATCAAACTTCGTCTTTAATATAATCTCATTTACCAGCGCAAAGGCTTTATCAAGCTGTGGGTAAAGAGCTTTTGCTGTTATTTCAAAAGTAGTCTTAAACTCAGAAACGTTCTGTGCATCAGTATATGTGCTTATGGAAGCATTTATTCCGCCTGTCTGAAGATTAATCTCATTATACAGATCCGTGTAACTGTAATTCTCTGTATCCATAAGACCGAGTAATGTCTTCAGCATTGGTGCATAAGGAAGAAGCTCATTCGGAACTTTTCCCATATCAAAAACAAAATTCAGATATCCTATACCATTTGTAAACACATCATGGAACAGTATCTTCTGATCGCCAACTTTTCTTAATTCGTTAAAATATTTATCAGCTTCTTTACGTATATCCTCTCTGGTAAGAAGCGGAATTTTAGCAAGATCTTCAGGACTGTCGGGTTCTTCCTGGTAAGCTTTAAGCTCTGCTGTATCCTTTACAATTTTTTTGATTTCTTCAGCGCTCAAACTATCGCGATACTCTTTAAGCTTATTTTTAAGTGCTTCCTCTTTTTCTTCTGTAAGTCCTCTTTTAGGTTCCATGGTAAGAACTGTGCTGTGCGTATTGTTTAAGAGGTATTCTTCAGCAAGTTTTTCAAAATAACCTGTATCCACTTCTTTTTTCAAAAGTGCAAAGGTATTGTTTGCTTCAATATTTATCCAGGGCTTTGAGTCATCATAAAGCCAGCTGTCAAGTACCTGCAGACCATATAGAAGTCCTTTTGGAAATCTTCCGAAATCAGCTTCTCTGTATTTGAACTCATCGGCATTGATGCCTGCAAGAAGAGCTTTTTTATCAATACCGTTTTTTACCTGCTCTTTTATAACCTGTTCGATAGTTGAAACAAATTCTTCTTTCTGCTCAGGATTAGCATTTTTCGCAACAATAGAGAATACGGGTTGAATTATGCCATTATCGTATTCACTAAAAACTTCGCTTCCTATACCTTTGTCGATAAGTGCTTTTTTAACTGGAGCTCCGGGAGCAGAACACAGCGCATAATCAAGTACATCGAAAGCCACATAGAACTTTGGATCGAGACTGCTTCCAACAGAAAAATTAAGCGAGAGATATGTATTATCTTCCAGAGAATCTTCATTCAATATCGGATAAAAATCCCTTATGTCCTTTCTCGCATCAAAAGGCTTCTGCAATTTAATCTCGGAATCAACCTCAAGACTGTCAAATGCAGACAAATAGTTTTCGTCAATATATTTAAGCTTTTCAGCCATATCCATGTTCCCATACAAATAGATATAACTATTTGAAGGATGATAATACTTTCTGTGAAAATCAAGATAATCCTCATATGTAAGATTATAGATTTCATCAGGATCTCCCCCTGATTCAATGCCATAGGTGGTGTCAGGGAAAAGTGATTTCCTTATAACCCTGGCAACCACTTCATCTGCTGATGAGAAGGCACCCTTCATCTCATTATAAACAACACCGTTAATTCCAAGTTCATCATCGGCACTGTTCATCTCATAGTGCCAACCCTCCTGCATAAATATCTTGCTTGTTTTATATATGTTCGGATAAAAAACGGCATCAAGATATACATGCATAAGATTCTGGAAATCGGCATCGTTACAACTTGCAATCGGATAAACTGTCTTATCCGGATATGTCATAGCATTCAAAAAAGTGTTGAGCGAACCCTTGACCAGTTCTACAAAAGGATCCTTTATTGGGAATTCTTTGGAGCCGCACAAAACAGTGTGCTCAATTATATGAGCAACACCTGTGGAATCCTTGGGCGGAGTTCTGAAACCGATATAGAAAACCTTGTTATCGTCATCGTTTGATAACAGTGCAACCCTCGCCCCCGTCTTTTTATGACGAAGAATGAAGCTGTCTGAATTTAGATCCTCTATTCTTCTATGCTCTAATACTTCGTAAGTACTAAGTTCTTCAACTTTCATAAATTATCCTCACAAATTAAATATCAAAATCATCGTCCGGTGCGATGTTAAGGTCGAAATCATCTTTTCTTTCAGCAGAAGGCTCTTCAGTAGATGCTTCTACAGATTCATTTGCCGGTTCTTCTACAGAATCTTCTTCAATTTCAGTCAGAGGCTGCGAAACATTTTCTTCTGTTTTTGAAGCCATCTTATCTGCGGCGACCGCAGTTCCAACCGAAAGAATTCCGATAGCTGTCATTTCAGGGCGATTCATATTGAAGTGCGGAGCGATATCTTCTTCATCCTCTTCTCCAACCGGTAAAACCATCCCCTCAGGAACATATCTGGGAGTCTTCTCTTTGCTGTCATTCATTTTTTCAATATTTTCTATGGTCTCCGGCTCTTCCGTCTTCTCCGTCTTCTCCGTCTTCTCGACAGGCTCAAATTCCCTTACATGTATGATAGCAGAAATCCCGCATGATATCATGATAACCACGAAAGCAACGATCATAACCTCACTGTTTGCTATCGTATCACCAAGGAATACCGAGCAAACAATCCCCAGTACCGAAAGCATGAGTAATGGACAAATTTTTGTATCTCGCTTTATAAGATATAAAACAGCCGGTATCAGAGCAAGTGCAAGGAGTCCAAAAGCAAGATAAGTATTATATGCAGAGCTCTTTACCATAAGAAGCCATGCATTTTCATTATAGCCGAAAAATCTCCAAGTCCAGTGAAAATAAGTATCGGGTATATTATCATATCCGCCCTCCAGAATAAGCATTCCTCCAAAAGAAAGCACTCCGGAAACCAAAAGAATAATTTCATTCAGACAAATATTGAAAGTCTCGCAGTACATATCAGAAAGCACCCATGCCGCTACAAGGAATACTATAATGGCAGCACTGGACGCCTCCAGATAGATCATGAGACCCAAAAATGCTCCGAGCAGGATACTAAAAATCTTATAGTACCACCTATTGCAGGAGTTCTTTGTAAAGCCTTTCACATAAAATACAGTGAGCATCAAAAGCAAGAAAAATGTCATGCCTATAAGATGCATAGAATCAATGGTTTTCAGAGAATACCCAAAAGTCGGAATAGCAACAACAGCAGCTGCTCCAAGGAAAGCCGGGATCAATCCAAGAGCCTTTCTCAAGCTTATATATAAAAATATAACCATAAAGATTCTCAGGACTAAATTGAGCATATACGCGGAATTGAGAGAATTTCCCAAAAATCCCATAAACACCTTAAGACAACCAACATACGCTCTGTCAGCCATTCCACCAGATAATGTCTCCTGCCCTGACGCTGCTACAACAGCACTGTTATACAGATTCATATTACCCGTATAATCATTTATCAATGCCGATGTATATCCAAATATAATTATTCCGGCAATAATTATTGCCAATGGAAGAAATATTTCGAGCCACAAAGGCTTTTTATATTCACTTATAGCGGTCGATGAAATTACCTTCGAAACTGCAAGATTTGCAAGAAATCCAATTAGAGCAGACGCTGCCAAACACGCAATAATAAAGCCGCCTGCCACATAATATCTGCCATAATATGGAAAAAGCCCCGAAACAAAGCCGGTAACTCCTATGGCAAACAACATTCCCACAAAATAAATTACCCAGACACAAATCCCCATCCATGTCTTTTCCAGCTTCATCTCAAGGCCTCCCCATGTTTTATTTTCCCCTCATCCGGCACTTCGTGCCACCTTCTCCCCTAGGAGAAGGCAGGGATAATTTTTCCCACTTCGTCATTTAAAGTAGGGCTATTTCAAATCATTCAGCTGCGCTGTCGTCCCAGTTGTGATAAACTGCCTGAACATCATCATCCTCTTCAAGAATATCAAGAATTCTCTGGATGCACTTGATGTTGTTCTCGTCAGTAACCTCAACATAGTTCTGAGGAATCATTGTAATCTCTGCGGAAGCAGACACAATCTTTTCCTTATCAAGAGCCTCTACAACTCCCTGGAAAGCTTCGGGTGTTGTAAGAATCTCGTAGCTGTCATCTTCCTCATTAAAATCATCAGCCCCTGCATCAAGGACAAGCATCATAAGGTCGTCTGACTCCATAGAGCACTCTTCCTTATCGATAAGGATCTGACCTTTTTTATCAAACATGTAAGATACACATCCGGGTGTACCTACATTACCGTTGCCCTTTGAAAATGCAGCTCTTACATTTGCAGCTGTACGATTGATATTATCTGTAAGTGTATCAACGATGATTGCTGTGCCGCCCGGGCCATAGCCTTCATATGTAAGTGTCTGATAGTTAACACTTCCGTCAGCTCCTGCAGCCTTCTTAATTCCACGCTCAATAGTGTCATTAGGCATGTTGTTTGCCTTTGCCTTAGCAATAACCTGTGCAAGCTTGAAATTGTTTGACGGATCGGGACCGCCTTCCTTAACTGCTACGGCAATCTCACGTCCGATGACTGTAAAGATCTTACCTTTTGCAGCGTCGTTCTTCTCCTTTTTATGCTTAATATTAGCGAATTTTGAATGTCCTGACATTGTATCCTCCTAAAAGTCATTAATTTTCTTTATTTTCCTGATCGTCTTCGGCTTCCTCGGATTTTTCTTCTTTAATCCTCTTAACCAAAACGCTTTGGATCATGTGATTCTTAACCGAAAGAATTTTAAATGAATATCCTTCGATTTCCGCGGTAAAGTCCTCACCCTCCTCAGGGATTCTATCCAGTTTTGAGATAAGAAGCCCATTTACGGTTTCAAAATTGGCATCCTCAAATTCAATTCCAAACCTATCCTCAAGATCCTCGAGAGGAGTTTTACCCTCAATTATAAATTCATCTTCATTGGATGTAGCCTCAATATAGTCTTCATCCTCGTCATATTCGTCCATTATATTACCGACTATTTCCTCGATAATATCCTCCATAGACACAAGCCCTGCGGTCTGACCATACTCGTCAATAACAATGACCATCTGCGTCTTGGACTTTTGCATGTCATGGAAAAGGCTGTCAATATTCCTGGTCTCAGGCACGTTTCTGGGAGACCTCAAAAGTCCTCTTGTTTTTCTTAAGGGTGTATCATCATCAGTGTGCTCCGAAAGCTTTTTCATCGCATCTCTAATGTGAAGAATTCCAATGATATGATCTATATTATCAAGATAAACAGGAAATCGGCTGTTATTCATATCAAGCATAAAGTTTACAGCTTCCTTCAGCGTGGTATTTCCATCTATACATACCATCGCTTTCCTGTTAGTCATAATATCCTGAGCCTGCTTATCTGAAAACTCAAAAATATTTGAGATCATATCAGCCTCGGAATCCTGAAGAACTCCCTGCTCCTGCCCCTCGGATACCATCGATTTTATTTCTTCCTCTGTTACATCATTATCATCAGCATCCCAATGAAAACCGAACAATCTAAGAATTCCCATCGCCGTAAGTCTTACAAGACCTGTGAACGGACTAAAGACGGTAATTATCATTGAAATGGCACCAACGCCGAAATACGCCCATTTCTCAGGATATCTGGCACCAAGTTTTCTCGGAATAAGAACACCTATCGTTAAGATGATGTACATCAGCAATACAAAGGCTATGCCGTATGAAATAATATTCAAAAGTGTGATATTACTAATATGACGGCTTAAGAGACCGTATGTGATACTGCTTAATTCTCTGATATAAATTACACCGAATATCATGTTTATAAGAAGAGTAAGCAGCTGTATCGTGTTTATATATCTCCCGGGAAACTCAAGTATTTGTTCGAGCTTCTTAGCTGTTTTCTTTTCTCTTTCACGTAAAGGACTTGGATTATCCTCATCCTTATCACCATTTTTATTTAGATCATCCGGTTTCAGATTCTCAATTGCTGCCCCAAAACCATAACAGAGCACATCCATGAGAATCATGACAATAAATATCAGTAAAAAAGCAGTGGCAGTAGGCCCACCATCGTCCATCTATTTTCATCTCCTTTGCTATCTAAATCGCAAAATGCGTCAAAATAAAATATAGCATTTTGCGTATTTACAGTCAAGAAAACGAGAATTTCTTACCCACTTGTCATCGTTTTTTCGTTAAAGTAAAATAAGCATATGATTTCAGCATTTTTTGAGTTCCTTACAAAAGGACTTATATGGATAATTAAAAACATTTTCGATATGATAGGTTTTTTCCTGCGCTTATTATTCTGGCTACTGCGACTGTTCTTACTTATACTGCCTGTTACAGGAATTGTTTACAGTCTTTTTTTTATTGCCTTGATAATAGAAGTTTTTGCAGGTGAAAACGTCCTGTCTTCTATACTTCCCATCAATTTTGATTCCACAAGCACGAAAAATCTTATCCTTGAAACGCTTCAGGGATATCTTACACTTCTGTCCCAGTACAGGGGAACTCTTATGTATTTTATACTGTTTTTGTTTCTGCTCATACTTGCGGTTCCGATATTTCTTGTATTTATCGGTGCAGGGACCTTTGTCTATGCGGGAAGAATTTTGCTCATCCCAGTACTGATAGATCTATTCGGATATCTTGTCGGAAGCGTAATTATAGGAAAATCGTCTTCTGATGTATTCAAAGCCAGATATCGCAGACTTTTCCCTTCAGTAGGACGAAAGCTTAACGAAAAGAGCTATGACAGATGGCTTCAAAGACACCACGATGAGTTTGAAAATGATACTTTCGCTCAGACAAAAAGACAGAAAGCTCTTGATAATTTTTATGAAGAGGACTACGAAGATGAATATGAGGATGATTACAGTAATGAATATGAAGAAGATTTTGAGGAATATGAAAATGGATCAGACCTCTATTATGAGGAAGACTTTGATGATACAGAATATGATGAAGAACCAATAAAAAGCCGCTTTAATAAACCATTTAAGCACAGCTCTGCTGCTGAGCACTTTGACTTCTTTGCCGGATGCACAACCCTTGATTCAGCAAATAAAAAATATAAATCTCTTGTAAAGCTCTATCACCCGGATAATATGGATGGTGATACTTCCGCTTTGCAAGAGATAAACCATCAATACAGCGAAGCAAAAAAAAGACTGGGGTAACCCCTCATCCGTCAGCTTCGCTGACACCTGTCTTCGCTCCGCTTCGGTCCGCGCTGAACCGACGGTCTACGTTCCACTCCGGTCGTTGCTAAGCACTCGTCCCCCGGACGAGTAGCAACCCCGGACGTCGAGCGCCCCCAAGGGGAAGGCTTTTTTTATTAAATCTCAAAATCCTTTAATATTTTTCCATCTTTGACATAAAGTCTTGGAACGCGGTGATTTAAATCGCAGGTAAATTCATAGTTAAATCTTCCGCTGATCTCACCAAGCTCCTCGACAGTTATTCTAGCGGGTTCTCCTTCTCCGAAAGAGCTTTCGGCAGTGCCTATAAGGATAACCTCATCTCCCTCTTTTGCATTGGGAATACCGGATATATCCACCATAAACTGATCCATGCATACTCTTCCGAGAATTCTGGCTTTTTCACCATGAATAAGAACATATCCCTTGCCGCCTGAAAGGCTTCTGGGATAACCATCACCATAACCTACCGGAATGGTCGCAATTCTCATTCTCCTATCGGACACAAATGTTCCGCCATAGCTCACGGGAGTATTCTCCGGGATATCCTTTATGTATGATATATGGCTGTATAACGACATTACGGGCTTAATGTCTATCTTATTTCTGCTCACCTCTTCCGAAGGCCACATGCCGTACATGGTTACACCACACCTGACCATATCCATATGAGCTTCGGGCATATCGATTATGCTTGCACTATTTGAGCAATGCACTATCGGTATCTTGTATCCGTTATATTCTTCAACTTTTGAAACAAAATCACCGAACTCCTTAAGTCTTGTGTGGGCATCGGTAAGATCAGCCTCATCAGCTCTTGCAAAATGGGTAAAAATACCCTCAACCTCTATTCCGTCTGTAGCAAGAGCAGTTTTTACAAAGTTCTCGCCATCAGCATCAGGGCGAATTCCAATCCTGCTCATTCCACAGTCCACTGCAATATGCACATGAAAAACCTCTTTTCCGCCCTGAGCTCGTCTCTTTTTTACACGCTCTGACAAATGATTCAACATGTCATATCTGAAAACCGCAGGCCTTATATTCTCTCTGAGCATTCTCTCGTATGCATAAGGGAAAGTATAGCCTAAAACAAGAATAGGCTTACTTACGCCTGCTTCTCTTAATTCAAAGGCTTCCTCTGCAGTTGCTGTTGCGAATCCCCATATATAAACATCATTTTGGAGCATCCTTGCGATCGGAACCGCACCAAATCCATAGCCGTCTGTCTTAACTACAGCCAGCATTTTTGTATTTCTCGGAAGCGAATTATACATACAATCCACATTGTGGGATATCGCATCCAAGTCTACCTTTGCATATACTCTTGAATATTCATCAAGCATTTCTCATATTGCCTCTGATTTCATAATATTTGTTTTTTAACTCAAAGCTTAACAGCTCATATTTCCGGAAAAAATATCTCGAAGACTTCCTGAGATATCTCTTGCCGTCATACCCTGCCTTCCGTGCTTTACTGCCGCCATATCTCCTGCTACACCATGCAGATAAGCACCGGCCACAGCAGCTTCAAAGACATCACTGTATCCTGAAAGAACGAGCGCACCCAAAAGACCTGCAAGAACATCACCACTTCCTGCAGTCGCCATTCCATCATTTCCGCTTATATTAATAAAATTTCTTTCTCCGTCGGAAATAACACTTCGTGCGTCCTTACATATAATACTCGCATGAAATTCTTTTGCAAGTCTTGCCGTCTCATCCATGATACAAGTCCTGCAATCATGTATATCCTTACCGCTAAGTCTTGAAAACTCAGCCAGATGAGGCGTCATAATAATATCTGCATTGTATGCGCAAACAAGATCTCTTATATCTTTTTCGGATGATATGATATTAAGTGCATCCGCATCAAGAATAAGAGGGAGCACAGCATTTTGAAGAATAATCTTCATGATTTCTTTTGCAGAATTACTGATTCCTATTCCCGGTCCGCATATTATAGCATCCGCCCATCCGATTGCTGAAATAAGAGCTTCTTTGCTTTTGCTATATTCGATAGTATCAGAAAGATTGAATCCCTCTTCGGTATAAGTATCCGTCATGGCTTCAGGCAGAAGTGTCTGAATAGCCGAGAGATTTGCCTCATCTGTATAAACCTTTATCATGCCGGCACCGCTTCGAATGCAGCTCTCAGCAGCCATTATGCATGCACCGCTTATTTTTTTACTTCCGGCAACCACAAGAACTTTCCCAAACGAACCTTTATTACCCGCAGGATTTCTTGGTGGCAGCAGCTTAACCGGGATTTCCTTTTTATCAGGGATGTCAACATACTTAAATTTGGGATAATCCTTCAAAAAGCCATCCTCAGTGATACCCACATTCACTATATGTATCTCACCTGCATGAGCAGCTCCAGGATAAAAAACAAGCCCCATTTTCAAAAAGCCAAAGGTCACTGTCTCATCTGCCCTTATTGCATAGCCATGTACCTGCCCCGTATCCGAATTAATACCTGTTGGTATGTCAGCTGCTATAACATGTGGGAATTTCCCATCATAATCTTCTCTTGAATAATTGATTTCCCATACCGCGGCTGAATAATCCCCCGTAAGGTCCCTTGAGCAGCCTATCCCCAGCATGGCATCAATTATTACGTCACATTTTTTTATTTGAGAGCCAAGTTTGGACTGATCAAAATCCACGACATTAAGGCCATAGGACAATGCTATTTTCAGCTGTGAGCTACATGCGGAAGTCCTTTTTGTATTTGAAGCCTTATCACTTAGACTGTGATTAACAAGAACAAGCGTGACAGGTATTTTATCCTGAAAAAGAAGTCTGGCCGCTGCAATTCCATCACCGCCGTTATTCCCACTTCCCGCAAGAATCAGAACCTTACCGCCCTCCGGAAGAGCTTTTTTTACATATTTGCATATAGAAAGCGCCGCCCTTTCCATAAGAACATCCTGCGGCACTCCGAACTCGGAGATTGTAGCCGCATCACATCGCTTCATCTCGGCAGCGCTTACAACATAATTTGAATTTTTATCAATTATCGGTAAATTTTTCATCTTCTACTATTATCCCATCGCGTTCAGTCATTCCGGGTCTGATTACAGGGTGTCGTTTTTCAGGATCGTACTTTAGATCAAAGAGATCAATAACTTCAGGTCCGAAAATGTTGTGCATATAGGAATATACATTAAAGTTTTCGAGCTCTTTTTCCTGCATTCGGATAATATTCTTTTTCAGCTGTACCCTTACTTTTGATATCCACTCATCAACAGCATCGATTTCGAGGGTATTATCATGCATTCTTTTATAAAAGATATTCATCGTCTCGATCATGAGCTGATAATCGATCTGATAAATCTCTCTGGGAAGTCCGAGCATATCGTCCTCGCACTCCTCTATCTTATCATTGCACTCCTTGATAAGGCGTGTATGATCATCAATTTCGGCCTCAATCTTCTTCCGCTTCTTTGGATTCTTTCCCGCATCATCTCTTAGGACAACAATCTCACCGAGAAGCTTTTTCTTAAGCCTCTTTATGTCCTTAATTTTTTCCCTTGTCTTTTCCTGTATGTTCACAAGCTTATTAAGCTCAGCCTCAAGCTCCTTTATCTTGGGAGTTTTGGGACTAAGAAGGAAAAGCTGTTGCCATTTTTCATCCTTGGAAAGAATCGGAATATCCTTTCCGACAAGAGCATCAGAATAGTCATTATTAGCCATATTGGCATCCTCCAAGCGGTTTAAATCACTTGTTATTTCCTGGAGTTGTGATTATTTTCATATCTATCAATGCTATATGAAAGTTTCATAAGCGAATCTGACAGATGAACATTTTCGACCTGAACATTCTCAGGAAGATCAAGATCAACATGTGCGAAATTCCATATAGCCTTTATGCCGCATTTTACAAGTTTATCCGCCATAGGAACAGCCTGATCCTTAGGTATTGCAAGGACCGCAATCTCTATCTTATTTTCTTTTACAAACTGTTCAATCTCTTCGACAGGTCTGATCTCAATATCACGTATTTTCTTACCATGAAGCTTAGGATTTAAATCAAAAGCTCCTTTAAATATAAATCCTCTGTTGAAGAAATTGTTATAACCGGAAAGAGCCTGTCCAAGATGACCTGCCCCAATAATGATAAGTGTATGCTCCCTGTCAAGGCCGAGTATCTTACCTATTTCCTCATATAAGTACTCAACATTATAGCCGTAGCCTTGTTGTCCGAAGCCTCCGAAATTATTAAAATCCTGCCTGATCTGTGAAGCAGTAACCTTCATAATATCGCTGAGTTCCTGAGATGAAACTCTATCTATTCCCTGACTTTTCAGTTCACCTAAGTATCTGAAATAGCGGGGCAATCGGCTGATAACAGCCTGAGATATTTCTTTTCTCGCCATACATCCTCCATGACTGACACCGAAAAAATTATGTTATTTATTACTCTGTAAAATTCGGCTAATTTTAATTATACTATCTGTTAAATTTTCGTCAATCTTATAAATTGACTTTACAATAATTTTATTTGTCATTAATACAAATTTGAAAAAATGTTTCAACGTAGATAATATCTGATGAAATTAGTTTTCAGAAATATGCATTTTTATCTTTTCTTTAATACCCAGTTTATGAATTGTTTCGAATTGGAAATTATAATAACCATATCTTCCTATGTAGTTTTTTAGAAGTTGGAGATAAAAATATGGGAATGTCAATTGATGGATTAGGTGCTTACAATATGTACCAGGCAAGGCCTATGAATTATACAGTATCCAATCAGGCTCCTGTATCGGATGTGTATGACAAGCATAAGGCTGTTGGTGATATCGCCACTGTTGCTCCTGTCGTTTATCCTAATGCTCAGGAAGTAAAAGTCGGTGAAGTTGCCAGTACCGATGGCAAGGATGAAGCTCTGAAAGTAAGCCAGCAATATAATCAGATTGCTTCAAAATTCGGTAACACAACGGTAGGTTACGGACGTGATATGTCAGGTTATTCCTACAGTCAACCCGGTAGTTCCTTTGATGCTTTTGCATAAGGGTTTTAAATGAGAAAAGAAAAAAAAGAAGCTCTTCCAAGTTAGTCCTTGAAAGAGCTTCTTTTTTGATTACTCAGATAAGTTTTCCCATTCATCATAGAGTTCCGAAAGGCGTTCTTCATTTGATGAAAGTTCATCGGATAGCTTTCTAACCTTAGCAAGATCGGTCGCTACATCAGGATCTGAGAGTTCTTCATTTATTTTCTCATTCCTCTCTTCCAACTTAGCTATCTCATCTTCACATTTTTTCAGAGCAGCTTCCTGCTTACGCTTTCTGGCTGCTTCTTCTTTTTGTGCTTTCCAGTCTGCTGCACCTGAACCGGAATCAGCATCGGAAGTACTGCCTTTTGAAGCAAGCTTGCCAAACCCCGAACCTGAAACAGCATCTGCGGAATCCATCTCGATTCCTCTGCCAAAAGAGGAATTATCTCCTTTTTCAGCAATAGCACGAGCTGTCTGTTCCTCACAATGCTCCATATAGTAATCGTAGTTACCAATATAATTAACCAGTGATCCGTGAGTAAGATCAAGTATTCTGGTCGCTGTTTTGTTTATAAAATATCTGTCATGGCTGACATATAAAACAGTTCCTTCATATCCGCAAAGAGCATCCTCAAGAATTTCCTTGCTGGTAATATCCAGGTGGTTCGTAGGCTCATCGAGAATCAGGAAATTAGCTTCTGAAAGCATAAGCTTTGCAAGTGAAACCCTTCCCTTCTCTCCGCCTGAAAGATCTCCGATGCGTTTAAACACATCATCACCGGTAAAAAGAAACGCTGCAAGAGTGTTCCTGATCTCAGTATTATTCATTGACGGATATGCATCGGATAATTCTTCAAAAAGAGTCTTTTCATTGTGAAGAACCTGATGTTCCTGATCGTAATAACCGACATGAACCTTTACTCCGAGAATGATTTCTCCTTCATCAAGAGTCTCCATGCCATTAATGATTTTAAGCATTGTTGTCTTACCGGTTCCGTTATCGCCGATAATTGCAACACGCTCACCCCTCTTAATATCAAAAGAAATATCCTTAAAGAGCTGCTCATTTCCAAAGGATTTGGCAATACTCTCAACATGCATTACGTCATTACCGCTCACGCAGTTAGGTGTAAGGGTTATACGCATATCATCCCTTACCTCCGTGGGCTTCTCAAGACGTTCTATCTTATCGAGCATCTTCTCTCTGCTCTCGGCACGTTTGATACTCTTTTCACGGTTAAACTGTTTAAGCTTATCTATAACTTCTTCCTGATGCTTAATTTCTGCCTGCTGATTCAGATATGCCTTCAGCTTGGCAGCTCTGATCTGCTCGCGTTTTTTTGCATATGCAGTATAGTTTCCAATATAAACATCAGCATTTGTCTGATCTATTTCGATCACCTTTTGGGCAATACGATCCAGAAAGTATCTGTCATGGGATACAATAAGCACTGCACCCTTATAATTCATAAGATAACCCTCAAGCCACCTTATAGAGTTCATATCAAGATGGTTTGTAGGCTCATCGAGAATTATAAGATCCGGGCTCTGCAAAAGAAGCTTACCCAAAGCCACTCTGGTCTTCTGACCTCCGGAAAGTGTCGATATTTTCTTATCGAATTCATCCTCAGAAAATCCAAGGCCTTTTGCTACACCAATGACCTCACTCTCCCAGGCATAACCGTTTTTAAGCTGGAATTCGTGGTTCATCTGGGCATAGCGTTCCATGAGCCGATCGAGTTCTTCGCCGCGAAGAATATCCATCTGAGCTTCCGCAGCTCGTATCTCAGTCTCCAGATCAATAACATCCCTTTTCATCTCGCGAAGCTCTTCATAGATGCTGTGCGCACTGTCTATGTTCTGATTCTGAGCAAGATATCCAAAAGTCGTGTCTCTTGAAAACGTAACCGATCCGGTATCGGGAGTAAGCTCACCAATAATCATTCTGATGAGCGTTGTCTTCCCTGCACCGTTTATTCCTACTATCGCAGCCTTCTCGTTATCCTCAATATGAAAAGATACTCCCTTCAAAACATCCTTACCATCAAAGGATTTTGAAAGATCATGACAGTTTAGTACCAAAATTATTTGTTACCTTTCACCTTGTTAATTACTATTTTGGCCGCACGCTTCGCAGCATACGGTCCGACCAATTTGAGCTTATCCTCTGATCTTACCATAGTACTTGCTTCAGGTATATCCCTGCTAAGATGAATTGCATCAAATTCGCATTTTGTTGTGCACAGACCGCAACCGATACATTTGTTTTCATCAACAGTAGTTGCACCGCATCCAAGGCATCTGTTTGCCTCTTTCTTTACCTGCTCCTCTGTGAGGGTAAGGCGAAGATCGTCAAAGGTATCCTTTGCAATTCCGGCTTTTTTGCCAGGAATTTGACGCGGAGCATTGTCAAAGCTCTCAACAAGTATATCATCCTTATCAAGTTCTATAAACTCTCTTCTGTCTCTTGCAAGGTCAAGTCTGTTTCCGGGATGTACAAAACGGTTCATTGAAACGCATGCTTCTCTACCACCTGCGATAGCATCAATTGCAAATCTGGGACCTGTAAATACATCTCCGCCTGCAAAAATATCAGGCTCTGCAGTCTGAAGTGTAAGTGAATCAGCAATAACTCCACCGTTAGGACGAAGTTCAACCTTGGTTCCCTTAAGAAGATCACCCCATACAATTGACTGTCCAATGGACTGAAGAACGTTCTCACATTTAATAGTGATGGTCTCGTTCTCATCGTACTTAGGATTGAATCTTCCGTCAGGATCCTTTACAGAAGTACATTTTTTGAATACTATGCCTGTAACCTTACCGTTTTCTGTAAGAATTTCCTTAGGTCCCCATCCGTTTAATACTTCAATGCCTTCTTCTTTAGCTTCCTCAACTTCATCCTTTGCGGCAGGCATTTCTTTTTCACTCTCAAGGCAAAGCATTGTCACCTTTGTAGCACCTGCTCTTACTGCAGTTCTTGCAACGTCGATTGCTACGTTACCACCGCCGACAACAACAGTGTCGCCATTTAATCTTACACTGTGATCAAGGTTAACCTTTCTGAGGAAATCAACACCTGTCTGAACTCCTTCAGCGTCCTCACCGGGAACACCTGCAAGTCTTCCGCCCTGGCATCCGATTCCAAGGAAAAATGCCTTATACCCCTGTTTCCTGAGTTCCTCGATAGTAACATCCTTACCTACTTCAACGCCGCACTTGAACTCTACGCCCATCTGCTTCATAACGTCAATCTCGGCCTCGATGATATCTTTTTCAAGACGATAGCTGGGTATACCGTTCATAAGCATTCCACCGGGTCTCTTTTCCTTCTCGAATACTGTTACCGGATAACCGTCTCTTCTGAGGAAATATGCTGCGGAAAGTCCCGCGGGGCCTCCACCGATAATAGCCATCTTGTAGTCGTCTGACCACATTCCGCCGTCGTGCTTCTCGCAAAGCGGAACATATCTTGAATCCTTCTCAAGGTCAAGAGAAGCTATGAACTTCTTGATTTCATCGATAGCCAGAGGCTGATCGATAGTACCTCTTGTACAAGCATCCTCACAGCGTCTGTTACATACAGCACCACAGATCATCGGAAGCGGATTATCCTGCTTTATAAGCTTAAGGGCATCCTCATATCTTCCTTCTGCAGCCATCTTGATATATCCCTGAACGGAAAGATGTACGGGGCATGCTGTCTTACAGGGAGCTGTACCTGTTTCATAGCAGTTAACTTTATTGTCATCACGATAATTGTAATTCCACTTTTCAGGTCCCCACTTCTTGGAATTAGGAAGTTCCTGTTTAGGATAAGTAACCTGTGAGCCATCCTTTTTGCAAAGCTTCTGACCAAGCTTAGCTGCACCTGCAGGACATACCTCAACACATTTTCCGCAAGCAACGCACTTATCCTTCTCGACATGTGCACGGTATGCAGATGCAGAAAGGTTGGGTGTGTTATAAAGCTGTGAGGTACGAAGTGCATTACATACACCGGGAGCACAGTTACAGATAGCAACTATTTTTCCTTCTCCATCGATATTTGTAATCTGGTGAACATATCCGTGGCGTTCTGCACGCTCAAGAATCTCGTAAACTTCTTCCTTGCTTACATAATGGCCAATTCCACGGCTTTCCATATACTCAGCCATATCGCCCATTCCGATACAGTAGTCACCGCGAATTTCACCGCTTCCCTCTCCGCGCATTGTCTGCTGTTTTCTGCAGGAACACTCGGAGATACCGTATTTATCATACATATCAATCCATCTTGAAAGATGCTCAACAGGGACTGATGTATTCTCAATGCTGATAGCTTTCTCAACAGGAATAACGTGCATACCTACACCTGCTCCTCCGGGAGGAACCATCTGAGTAATGCCGCCAAGCGGAAGCTGTGTCATAAGATTAAAGAATGTTGCAAGCTGCGGGAATTCATCCGTAAGCTTATCCTGCATCATCATGAACTCGGCAGAACCGGGTACGAAAATCGGAAGCTCATACTGCTTGTGCTTATCTGCAGTCTTGGCACGATTCATCTCGACAATACCGATCCATACGAGACGATCTATCATCTTCTGAGCATCTTCGACGCTCATGTTGTTCATTGAGGCAAGTTCCTCAATACTGTAAGGCACACGAGTCTTCTTAAAGTTGATAAGGAACTTAACCTGCTCTTTATTAAGAATAAGGTCAAGCATCCAATACTCGGGGTCTCTGTTGTTAAGCTTTCCAAAAAGCTTCTTCGCATAGCGATCGGTAATCATGGATGCGAGCTTTAAAACAAGCTGCTCCTTCTCGGGATCCTCTGCCACATAATTTGGATCCTGCCAATAATCATTCTCATTGATCATCGGGTCACCGATTTTCCAGTCTTTAATACTGTTACCCATAAGAAATAACCTACTTTCTAAAAAATTGCATAATTATAGCGCACGATGCGGCATCACATTTCTCTCCTGTCTCATCAATGCGCAAACTCCTACTACATGTAACATAATATCATATATCCACGATTTAAGATACCCATTTTCCCCATAAAATAAGCCTTTGGAAACTCTTTGTTAAAGAATTTTCAAAGGCTTGAAATCTAGATAGTCCCCGGAAACGAGACTATATTTTATTCCGTCAAATTTTCCTAAAAGACTGTCGTGAAATCTCTCTTTTCCATGACAATGAGCATAAATTACCTGTTCTGCCCCGTAGGCCTGTGCCATAAACGTAAATCTGCTTGTTCTTTCATCAATTGAAGTTGGCGGATAGTGCAGAAACATGATGAATTTATCAAACCCGTCTGCCCTTGCCGCTTCAAAAGACACCTTTAGTCTTTTTGCCTCACGTTCAATCAGCATATCGGCGTGCTGCCTTGTATCGAATCCTTCATAACAATATCCCTTGGTCCCTACCAGTGCGTAGTCCCCATAGGGATAGTAGTTATTTTGTAAAAACAAAAGCCTTCCATTAAACATATCATTAAGGCGCTGGGTTTTCTTAGCGTTCCAGAAATTATCATGATTTCCGCGAATAAGTATTTTTCTTCCGGGGAGTTTTTCTATAAACTCAAAATCCTTTTCACAGTTCTCAAGTCCCTTGCCCCAGGTATGGTCCCCCACCAGCACAAGCGTATCATCGTCAGTGATCAGCTTGTTGCAATTCTTTTCTATCTTCTTTTCATGGTTCTTCCACACCTTCCCGAAAATATCCATATTCTTGTCGGACTGAAAGGAAAGGTGCAGATCACCAAGTGCAAAAAGCGACATAAAAACCTCACTTATAATTCTTTATTTTCTGCTTTTCGAAAAACTCATCGATATTGGCGATAAGATCAGCAGGAGGCATGGTTTTAAGCAGATATTTCTCAGGTTTAAGTGAAATGACCTGAGCTACGCTCTCCTTATCATTTTTAACGGTAAGGAACATAACAGGTATATCACTTGTTCCTGACTCGCTCCGAAGCATCTCAAGAACCTTGGGCCCTGTAATAACGGGCATCTCATAATCAAGCAGAATCAGGTCAACCTTGTTCTTAGCAAGGAAAGTGATGGCATTCATTCCGGAATTCACCATGAAGACCTGATACTTTTCCGACAGCCAGCTCTTAATTGTCCTCAGCATTGTGCCGTCATCATCAACAACAAGAATCTTCTTTTTCTGCAGGCGCACTTCCTCATTCTGGACAACAGCAGTCATTTTACTTCCGAGCTCTTTTACATTGACCGGTCTCTCAAAAACCGCAGCGATTCTGTCCTGTGAGATTTTTGAATATATCTTTTCAAGTTCATCACTGGATCCTATCACACTTATGGAGATATCATCTTCAACTGATTTATCCTTCAGATACACAAAAAGCTCCAGCATCTCATCAATGTCATCAACATAAATAAGATATACAGACGGTTTATCTTCCATTCTTTCAATCTGAGTTACATCTGCATCCGCGCGAATTACCTCAAAGTCTTCCGCCTTAAGCTCCTTTTCAATCGAAGTTACCATAAAGCTCTTCTTACCACCCACAAGCAGTACTCGTTTATCCATAAAAACCCCTCTCATATTTTAAAGAAGTTCCAGAAGTGCATCTCTATCAACAGCAGCCATCAATTCCACAATTTTATTATATTTATCTTTATAGTCATCCGGAATACTGTAATCGGACAGCATCTTCATTATTCCATCAGCCGTGTCAAAATCGTAGGCTTCCAATAATTCTTTCATATCTGAAAAAGCGCCTTCAAGTTCATCTACCGGTATTTCAGGAAGGTCAGTTTCTTCGCTCTTTTCAATTGCGGGCTGAAGTTTATCCTTATAGCTTCTGTAAAGAGCTAGAAGCTCAGGAGTCTTTTCCTTTATCTCTTCAGTACTCTCATCATTACCGCATTTTTCAAGATATGCGGCATCTTCAGAAAGCTTCATCGCACCAAGCAGCCTGGCTGAACTTTTCAGTGCATGAACAGCAACCGTATAATTTCTGTAATCATTATCTGCTGCAAATCGTTCAATATTATCAGCCTTCGAATCTATGGACACATGGAATTCCTCTATAACATTTTGAAGAATATCAAGGCTTCCGCAGTTTTTTAATGCCTCCTCGTAGTCTATACCTTCTATGGTTTTATAAAGCTTTTGTCTCTCATCGTTCTCATCTTTATCATAGACGTCTTCTGATTCTTCCTCAAGTATCAGCTTTTCAGGAGGCAGATATGTCTTAAGCATATCCTCCAGAAGTCCGCCGTCAATCGGTTTTGAGAGATAATCATCAAAACCAGCTGCCATATATTCCTCTCTGGCACCTGCACCTGCATTTGCCGTAAGTGCGATGCACGGAGCATCAACAGATAGATTTTCCTCCATCTTCTTCATTGCAGCGAGGGTTTCAAGGCCATCCATTTCCGGCATTCTATGATCTATGAAAATCGCATCATATTTTTTATTCTTTACCTTTTCAAGCGTCTCCCTTCCACTCTCAGCGGTATCAATCTGTATCTGCGTTGTCTTTAGAAGTCCCTTTACGACCGTTAGGTTCATCGGTGTATCATCAACCACAAGAATCTCCGCCTCGGGAGCTTTAAATTTCTCATGGTACTTTTCAAGCGTTTTTAGATACTCCTTGTACATCTCTTTAAAGTCTCCCAGTTCTTCCCAGGATACAACCTGCTGTCGCACTTCAAATGAAAAATCAGAACCCTCTCCGTATACGCTCTTTACTTCAAGTCTCGTATCCATGAGCGCAAGCAGCTTTTTAACTATGCTCATTCCAAGGCCGGTACCCTCTATTGAACGATTCCTGATTTCCTCAATCCTTTCGAAGGGTGAATATAGCTTATTTATATCCTCTTCCTTTATTCCTATACCGGTATCAACCACCTGAAATCTAAGCATAATGTTCTTATCATCTACTTTTCTGTAGCTGATGTTGAGTGTAACACTTCCTTCCTCGGTGTACTTTACAGCATTTGAAAGCACATTGGTGGCACATTGCTTTATTCTGATCTCATCTCCGATAAGAACAGTAGGCAGCGTCTCATCTATATTAAGTTCGAGTTTAAGCCCCTTTTCTTCGGCTTTTACAGCCACCATATTTATGAGGTCGTTTATTGTTGATCCCAAATGATACTGCACCGGAAGAATATCCATTTTACCTGCTTCAATCTTTGAGAAGTCCAGTATGTCGTTTATTATTCCAAGAAGAGAATTTCCGGCGCTTTTTACATTATTTGCATACTCAAGAATTCTGTCATTATCCGACTCCCTGAGTATCATCTCATTCATTCCGAGGACTGCATTTATGGGAGTCCTTATTTCATGAGACATATTAGATAAAAAGGACGACTTTGCTTCACTGGCCTTTTGCGCAACCTCGAGCTCCTTTTCAAGCTCCTGTTTCGCTTTTAATCGTCCTATATAGTCCTCTATGGAATGAACCGTGGTTTGCATGGATTCATGAAGAACCTGTATCTCATCACCTGTTTTTATTGTAAGATTGTCAACCTTTTTTCCTACCTCAAGCTTTGTATCGTCATCAGCATTGGCGTAGTCATACATAAAATCAGACATACGTCCGATAGGGCCGCCTATGACCATCTTCGTGTAAAAATTTGCTATTGAAGCAAGCGGCACACCCACGCACATCATGAGTAGTATCATCTTAATATCAAAGCTAAGAGCTGCATCATCAAATTTGAAATCAAGGTCTTTAATTTCCTGAACCATATCTTCGGTATTTTCTATATGGACCGGTTCACGTCTCTCAATACCTCCCACAAACATATTTTTCAGGTCCGGGAAAAGGATCATCATATAAACAGCAACAGCTATACCAAGAATTAGCTCAAGTGCGATGATAATAGTAGTAATTTTAACACTTAATTTTGTCTTTCTGACGTTCTTCTGTAGCTCCTTGTTTTCTTCATACGCCTTAGTATAAGCAATCCCAATTGGGAAAAATATTTTTATAAAATCGGGTGCTTTTGACAGAATGATATATACAACAAGTACTGAGAATATTACAGAATACACATCCCTGCAAATATAGTCGATAAAATGAGAGATATTGGAAAGATCATATCTTCCGACCTGTACCACTGACAGGCAGGCATATTCGATAAGTGTAGTAATAAGAAGTGTCGCAATGCAGGCAATAGCAGTCTTTTTAATATTTTTAAAAAACATATATTGTGCAAAAATGGAAATGCATAGCGTTGCAACAAGATAAATCGACATATTGTAAGCTGTTGTAAGCGCTGAAACGATAGAGACAACGAAAGCTATCATAAACGAAATCATGCCAAAGAAATAACCAAACAGACCACCGACAAGAAGAAACGGCAACAGATAAAATGTAAACAAGATCTTATCGTCATGTACATACATAAACTTATCGCCATACAGGGAAGTATAAACACATAATGACGTAAGGATTATCCATATAAGAGCAGAAACGCATTTATATACAGCACTTATTTTTTTTACTTTATTATCCATAGAGACCTCGCTTATTTCCTAAGCCTGTTAACGTTTCTATAAATAATAATAACGCAGTGCAAACAATGAAGTCCACACTGCGAATTATTAAAAAAGCGTAAATAAATTATCGTTCTTAAAGGTTAAAATCTAATTAAAAAGAAACTTTTAAATCAATTCAAAGTCTTCAGAATTATCAGTAGTTGAGTCAAATCCAACAAACACCTTGAAGTCCCCGGGCTCACTGTCATTTTTATTCTCGATTGTCCAAAACCTCAGCATATCTTCAGATATATCAAAACTGATTTCTTTGGATTCTCCGGGTAATAATGAAACCTTCTTAAAGCCTTTAAGTTCCTTAATCGGTCGAACTCTGCTCCCTACCATATCACGTATATAGAGCTGAACTGTCTCTGTTGCCTCATGGAAGCCTGTATTCCTTACAGTCACCGTTGCTCTTATAAAGTCATCCTCATCCGCTTTATTCAATGTATTCTTATTCAAGATGACATCGGATATTTTAAACTGCGAATAGGTAAGTCCGAATCCGAATGGATACCTGGCCTCATTTGGACAATCAAGGTATCTTGTAGTGAAAATTGTAGGTCCTTCGGAAGGCTTAGGCCTTCCGGTTGAAAAAGCATTGTAATTTAAAGGCGCCTGCGCCGCACTATAAGGGAAGCTCATGGAAAGTTTGCCGGATGGTGAATAGTTACCGCCAAGTACATCCATAATTCCATGGCCACCTTCGGTTCCTGGTCTGAAGCATATCATAAGAGCATCAGATTTCTCCGGAATATTTTCAAGCTCAAGTGGTCTTCCGCAAAAGATAAGAGTAATGATATGTTTTTCATTTCTAAACTTCTTGCAGATTTTATCAAAAATTTTCTTTTGAGCTCTGGGAATTCTTAGATCCGTTTTACTTGTGGACTCTCCTGACTGACCAATATGTTCTCCGAGACAGAACACTATCTCGTCAGCCCACTCTGCTACTTCCATGGCTTTCTTAAACAGCTTTTTGTTTTTTTCTTTTTCTTTTTCATCCGAAAAAGTTCCGTTCATAAACTCATCGCCGTTTGATGCTATAAGACATCCTTTTGCGACTTTAATTTTGGTATCTGTATCATCGTACAGCTCTTTTGCCGCCTTTTTTACAGATACAGCATCCTTAGAATCACAGGATATAGCCCAGGAGCTGTGAAGATTTTTCTCATCTGAATAAGGGCCTATAAATGCTATTTTCTTTTCAACCAGAGGAAGTGCATTATAGTCGTTCTTTAAAAGAACAAGCGACTTTCTGACAGCATCTCTTGCTATCTCACGATTTTTATCAGAAAGACATTCTTCTCGTTCTCTTATTGCAGAAGCGCCTCTGAACGGGTCCTCAAAAAGACCCAGATCATTTTTCAAAGTAAGAACCCTCATAACAGCTTCATCCAGAAGATCCTTGGAAATTTTTCCTTCATCCAACAGCTCTTCAAGATTTCTTCCGTAGCTTTCCGTGCACATGTCAATATCGACACCCGCCTTCATGGCAAGCTCTGCTGCTTCCTTTAGATCCTTTGCAAAGCCCCAGGTTGCCATCTCAGCAACAGCTGCCCAGTCAGAAATAAGAACTCCGTCAAACTCCATCTCATTTCTGAGTATATCTCTCATAAGCCATGTATTTCCTGAGGAAGGGATACCATTAAGCGTATTAAAGCTGGTCATCACAAGTCTTGCACCTTTTTTTATTCCTTCAGCGTATGCAGGCAAATACTGATCTCTGAGCATGGATTCAGACAGCTCAACACTGTTATAATCTCTTCCCGATGTAGCAGCACCATAGGCAGCAAAGTGCTTCACGCAGGCTGCAATATGATTTATATCTTTTAAGTCTTTTCCCTGGTAGCCTTCTACCATTGCAGAGACCATCTTGCCATTGAGACAAGGATCCTCACCGGTTGACTCAAGAACTCTTCCCCATCTTGCATCCCTTACAAGATCCCCCATGGGAGAAAATGTCACATGTACGCCTTCTGCGGCAGCTTCTCTTGCCTGAACCTCAGCTCCCGTTTTGGCAATCTCAGGATCAAACGTAGCACCTTGTCCGAGCGGGCAGGGAAATACAGTTTTGTGACCATGAATAACATCCAACATAAACAAAAGCGGAATGTGGTGCGGATGCTTATCCATGTACTTTTTCTGAATTTCTATGATCTTCTCCGCGCCCCAAATACCAAGAGTACTTCCAACAAGACTCTTTTCTTCCTCGCTTGCACCTTCATCACTAAGGCCTGTTACTGCAGCATTTTCCTCAAAGGCCTGTCCCGGAAGCTGAACCAGCTGCAACACCTTTTCTTTAAGTGACATATCATCAAGGAGCTTCTTTAAATCTTCGTTTTTCATGTGTAATCCCCTTTTTATACAAAAAATTTACGCTGATGTACTTTTTATTACATACATCAGCGTAATTAATTCTAATATATTTTCAATTAAATTGCATCAAAAGTATTTCTGATTTCTCTTATGAAATCCTCGGAATTAAGCTTTTTAGCATTGGGATTGGTAGTAATGAGAAGAAGATCTCCTGTCATCTTTCCATCCTCAATAGTCTTAAGTGTTGCTTTTTCCATCCTATCAGCCCAATCAATAAGTCCCTGTATTCCATCAAGTTCTCCGCGCTTTCTCATCGCGCCTGTCCATGCAAAGATAGTTGCCACAGGATTGGTAGAAGTCTCCTCACCCTTCAGGTATTTGTAATAGTGGCGCTGAACGGTTCCGTGTGCTGCCTCGTACTCATATATTCCTTCCGGAGAAACAAGAACTGAAGTCATCATTGCAAGAGATCCACATGCAGAAGAAACCATATCACTCATTACATCTCCGTCATAATTCTTGCATGCCCAGATGAATCCACCCTTTGACTTCATTACACGTGCAACAGCATCATCAATAAGTGTGTAGAAATATTCAATACCTGCTGCATCGAATCTGTGCTTATAGTCCTTCTCAAAAGTGGTATCAAAAATTTCTCTAAATCTAGCATCATAGGTCTTACTGATAGTATCCTTTGTTGCAAACCAAAGATCCTGCTTGGTTGAAAGAGCATATTCAAAACAAGCCTTTGCAAAGCTCTTTATTGAGGCATCCTTATTGTGGATTCCCTGAATGATACCGGGGCCGTCAAACTCCTGTATTGTCTGTCTTATCTCTTTGCCGTCTTCCCCTGTAAATACAAGCTCTGCCTTGCCTGCTCCGGGAACAGCAATTTCAACATTTTTATATACATCGCCATAAGCATGTCTAGCGAGAGTTATGGGTTTTTCCCAGGTTTTTACATTTGGCTCGATACCCTTAACAAGGATCGGTGCGCGGAAAACTGTTCCATCAAGCATCGCTCTGATTGTACCGTTTGGACTCTTCCACATCTGCTTGAGATCATACTCCTCAACACGTGCTGCGTTTGGCGTAATGGTTGCACATTTTACTGCAACACCATACTTTTTTGTGGCATTGGCACTGTCTATAGTAACCTTATCATCTGTCTCGTCACGATACTTAAGACCAAGATCATAATAATCACTCTTAAGCTCGATATAGGGTTCAATAAGTTCTTCCTTGATCATCTTCCAGAGAATTCTGGTCATCTCATCCCCGTCCATCTCAACAATGGGTGTAGTCATTTTAATTCTGGACATATAAGCTCCTCTCCTTAGTTAAACATTTCAAGTAAACCATTCTTAACCATATTATCATAAGCACTGTGCATGTGCCTATTGGCAATTTCTTCGGCCCTGTCGGGATCTTTATCTCTTATGGCCTCCATTATACTGCGATGCTCATTATTGGAATCCTTACCTCGGCTACCGGTTAAAGTCTTCTGTCTTATGAGCCATACATATTGATGATAATCCTTTAAAAGATGCTCAAGCATCTTCGAATTGCATGATTCATAAAGAATTGTATGGAATCTGTTATCAAGCTCTGCAAGCTGATCAAAATGGCCCTTTTTCTCATGAAAATCAGCCAGATAAACTATCTCTTCAAGCTCTTCAAGCTGTTCCTTTGTTATATTCTCGCAGGCCCATCTTGCACAAAGTCCCTCAAGTCTTGAACGAATCATATAAATGTCTCTGACATCAGAAGCACTTATACCTACTACATACGCTCCTTTGTTCGGTATTATCTGAACCAGGCCTTCAAGCTCTAGTTGGCGCAGAGCTTCTCTCACCGGCGTCCTGCTTACTCCAAGCTCTTCGCCGATTGCTACTTCCTTTAATTCCTCATGATCTTCATATTTACCATTCAAAATATCCTCTCTTATCCTGTGAAAAACACGGCCCCGAAGAGAATATTTATCGGTAACTTCCTGTTTTAAATCTTTCTTTTCCATGATTTCACCTTTGCCCCTCATCCGCCCTTCGGGCACCTTCCCCCCAAGGGGAAGGCATTATTTGATTGAGCCATCCCGAACTTCGATACCGATTAGTTTTGATACTTCATCTATTTTGGCTGTGAGTTCTTCGTCATACATAACGGTTACACGGCCGTTCTCGTACTCACCGTCAACCCATTCCTTCAATATCTGAACAAGCTTGGAATCCTTACCAAGTGCTGCATCATCCTTAAGGTGATAGTGAACGTTTATCCAATGTGCAATTCCCGCAAGACCCGAAGTGTTGGAAACCGCGCTTACCGGAGGTCTTCCAAGGAACTTATCCGTATCAAAGATATTATAAATCTCCTCGTTCTTTAGAAGTCCGTCAGCATGGATACCGGCTCTTGTCACGTTAAAGTTTTTACCTACAAAAGGTGTCTGAGGCGGAATCTTGTAACCAAGTTCCTTCTCGTAATATTGGGCAAGATCTGTTATAACGTGTGTATTCATGCCGTTTAGTGTGCCCTTTAACTGCGCATACTCGAAGATCATAGCTTCGAGAGGTGTATTTCCCGTTCTCTCTCCTATACCGAACAGAGAAGCATTGACTCCTGAACAACCATAGAGCCATGCAGTAGTCGAATTGGACACTGCTTTATAAAAATCATTGTGTCCGTGCCACTCAATGAGCTCACTGGGAACACCTGCATTTGTGTTAAGAGCATATATAATACCTTGTACGCTTCTGGGAATAACAGCACCCGAGAAATTAACGCCATAGCCCATCGTATCGCAGGCACGAACTTTAATCGGAATACCATACTCCTCGCGAAGCTTCATAAGCTCAACACAGAAAGGAACAACAAATCCGTAAATATCAGCTCTTGTAATATCCTCAAGGTGGCATCTGCAGGCAATACCTTCTTCAAGACAATCTCTGATTACACTAAGGTAGTGATCAAGTGCCTGTCTTCTTGTCATTTTAAGCTTCAGGAAAATATGATAATCAGAGCAGCTTACAAGAATTCCGGTTTCCTTCATTCCAATCTCTTTTACAAGCTTGAAATCCTCTTTGCTGGCTCTAATCCAGCTTGTTACTTCAGGGAACTTATATCCCCTCTCCATACATTTATAAACTGCATCCCTGTCCTTCTTGCTGTAAAGGAAAAACTCACTTGCCCTGATCATGCCGTTAGGGCCACCGAGCTCATGAAGCATATCATATATCTTTACAATCTGCTCTGTGGAATACGGAGCTCTTGACTGCTGACCGTCGCGGAAAGTAGTATCTGTAATCCAGATATCCTTTGGCATATTATGCGGAACAATTCTATCATTAAACGGAATCTTCGGAACCTCATCATAAGGGAACATGTTTCTGAAAACATTGGGCTTTTCAACATCGTCCAAAATATACATATGCTCTTCAATCTGTAAAAGATTGTTGTGCTCATTCATTGTCACCGGTCTGTTCTGGAAAGTCTGATCCTGCATTTCTGGTTCCTCCTAAAAACACCTAACTTAATAGAATTCATTAAAATGATTTTAAATAATTGTTTTGCATTATTGTATACAATAATACCATATATGTCAACGCGTTAATGCAATAAAGTGCAACTTATAAAAAATACCCACGGAATATTTTCCGTGGGCTTTCTGTTTATCTGAGTTTGAATTGATTTATCAGTCTAGTAAGGTCTTCCGATTGCCGGGTAAGCTCTTGGGAAACATTGCTGGATTCCTGGGCTGTTTCGGAGTTGCTTTGGACAACCGTTGAAATCTGATCAATACCGTCATTGATTTCCTCCATGCTGGCTGCCTGTTGCTGTGCCATCTCTCCCGTCTCTACTATCATACCTGTAATTTCTTCAACTGAGGACTGCATCTGCTGAAGAGCATCGGTGGTTTCTCCTACTACGTCATTTCCGTTTCGGATTTCTTCCATAGTATCCTGAATTAGCTGATGTGTATTCTTTGCAGCCTCACTACTCTGACTGGCAAGAGTACTGATCTCTTCTGCAACAACCGCAAATCCCTTACCAGATTCGCCGGCTCTTGCTGCCTCAATTGAAGCATTAAGAGCAAGCAGCTGCGTCTGCTTTGCAATTGATTCAATAGTATTGGTTACCTGTTCGATTTCATTGGATGCCTCAGTAATCCTAATCATCGCATCCGTTACAAGATGCATCTTTCGTGCACTTGCATCAGCATCATCGCGAACTCTGTCCGCCATCTGCCTTGATCTCTCAGCTGTTTCTGCCATAGTCTTAGTCTGAGCTGTAACCGTAGCAACAGATGCCGTTAGTTCTTCAACCGCTGCCGCCTGATCCGTTGCACCTTCAGCAAGGTCAGTTGCTCCCCTGCTCATGCCGTTTGCACCTTCGGATACATGATTAGATGATTCCCGTACATGTGAAAGAGTATCTGACAGTGAATCTGTAATATTGTTAAGAGCTTCATTTATGGGTGCAAAGTCTTCTTTATAAAGTTCAGGATGAAGCGTTCCCTGAGTAAAGTCACCGTCGGCAACCATTTTCAAAGTTTCCCTGATATCGGAAACAATCTGAGCTGTTACAGCTGTTGAAGAATTCAGATCACTTGCCAGTTTACCAAGCTCATCCTCTGATGTGTAATCAATATTGATATCAAGATTACCTCTGGACATCTGATCAGCAGCCTTGGAAATCTCCTCAACAGGTGCCAGGATTGAATAGGACAGTTTCTTCTTAACATCCACAATATAGATAAGTACCATCGCAACTATGATAAATGTGATTATGGACATTATAGCTCCGATAATAAGCGAATTTCTGTAGGCAGCAGCTGCAGCTTCAGTAGTTGAACTTGAAACTGTCTTAAAGTCTTTTACAGCAACATCTATTGAGGGATAAAGGGTATCATTAAAATAGTAGAACAAATCATCTGAAGAGGATCCATCCGTAAACATATTTCCTAGTGTTTTCCCATTGTTTTCTACTGTTATTAAATCATTAGAAACAGTATTTATGGCATCGTCGTCATCGGAAATAGCAGCAAGCTTAGTTAGGTTGTCGCTGAACTCGCCAAACTTTTCCATAGCTTTACCAAGCTGTTCCTCTCTTATAGCATCATCAGGTGATGACAGCGCCCAAAGAAAAGCCTTTGACAGCGCCTGCATATCAATTCTGATATCTGCCTGAATAGTATTCATATTGTAATACTTACGATAGATAGTTCTTATGGAAACTACAGCAAATGCCAGGGTTAATACAAGAATTGCTATAGCAACACAGAACATGATAATGATCTGCTTGAACGTGGAATTGAACTTCTCCTGCACGCTCATGTCATGCATCTTTTTTTCGTTGACTTTCACAAGATTTTTTATACCCATAATTGTCTCCGTTCATATTCCGGCGCATACTCGAAATTATTGATATTTCCCGCCCCTCCAAACAAAAAAATGTTACACATACATTTTAACAGACTAATCGAAATATGCATGGATTTGTATACGATTTTTCAAAAATTTAATATTTCGTTTATGATTAAATAAAATAACCTGCAGCAGAATAATCTGTTGCAGGTTATATAATGTTATTTTACTTTGACTTTATAGGTTTTTGTAAATTTACTGTAATACTTCTTGCCATCATACTTTTTGTAAGCTCTTACTTTTATGTAGTACTTTCCTTTGGCAAGTTTACTTAACGTATATGTCTTGTTTTTTGTATCAATGTCTTTCCATGAGCCGCCACTCTTTTTGTAACGAATCTGATATCCTGTCGCATAAGAAACCGCTTTATATTTTATCTTAAGAGTCCCCTTTGTAGCCCTAAGAGAAGAAACAGTTACTTTTGAAGCCTTAACCTGCTTCATCTTTTCAAGGCCGCTCGGATTTCCGACAGTAACTTTGCAAACTGCTATAACATTTCCAACAGCGTTTTTGGCTTTAATTTGAGTCTTACCAACTTCTACAGCAGTAATATAAGCTTTATTGTAGGCACCCTCATCTCGATCTACGGTTGCCACAGTGATATCATCGCTCTCCCAGTAAATTGTCTTATCCTTAACAACAACCGGTGTAGCTATCCCTTCGACGGTCTCTACTTCTCCGGGATCAAGTTGTATCTCATTCACCGTAAGCGAAAGTTCAGAATATGCATCTCCTGCTGTTACGGCTAATACAGATCCGGCATATTCTACATCTTCCATGCCAAAGCCCTTAGCAAAGACGAAAATGAAAAGTGCAAATACCAGCCCAACTACTACCTGTTTAAAAATTTTTCCCCAATTCATATATGTCCCTCCTTATAGTTATTTCATAACAATGTTGCAAATCTTTCCGGGTACATAGATCTCTTTGATAATATTTCCATCAAATTTTCCGGATATAGCTTCTCTCGCCTTGGCAAGAACCTCATCCTTAGGATCGTCCTTACCGATAGAGATTGTAGCTCTTACCTTACCGTTAACCTGTACAGCAATTTCTACAGTGTTTTCAACTGTAAGCGCCTCATCAAACTCAGGCCATGTCTGCTGATAGAGTCTGCCCTCTCCGCCGATCCTCTGCCATATCTCCTCAGTAATATGAGGTGCAACAGGATTAAGCATTGTGATAAGAGTCTTGTACTCAGCCTTAGTAACAGCATTTTTCTTATAAAAATCATTTATAAGCGACATCATTGCTGCAATAGCTGTGTTGTACTTAAGGTTCTCGAAGTCACTTGAAACCTTCTTGATTGTTCTGTGCATCTCACCCTTAAGCTCTTCTGAGTACTCATCACCATCTACCATAATATCCTGGAGTTTCCATACTCTTTCAAGGAATCTTCGACAGCCCTTAACACCATCATCTGACCATGATGCAGCAAGATCAAATGCACCGATAAACATCTCATAAGTCCTGAGTGTATCAGCACCGTAATCCTCAACGATATCATCAGGATTAACGACATTACCGCGGGATTTACTCATCTTCTCGCCGTTCTCACCAAGGATCATACCGTGGCTTGTTCTCTTCTGATAAGGCTCTGATGTAGGTACTACACCCTGATCATAGAGGAACTTGTGCCAGAATCTGGAATACAGAAGGTGAAGTGTTGTATGCTCCATACCTCCGTTATACCAGTCTACGGGAAGCCAGTACTTAAGTGCTTCCTTGCTTGCAAGTGCTTCCTTGTTTGTAGGATCTGTATATCTGAGGAAGTACCAGGATGAACCTGCCCACTGAGGCATAGTATCTGTCTCTCTCTTTGCAGGGCCTCCGCAGCAAGGACATGTGGTATTAACCCAGTCTGTCATAGCAGCAAGCGGTGACTCTCCGTTATCCGTAGGCTCATAGCTGTCTACTTCGGGAAGAAGCAACGGAAGCTCTGATTCATCAATCGGAACAAATCCGCACTTTTCGCATTCAACAATCGGAATAGGCTCGCCCCAGTATCTCTGGCGGGAGAATACCCAGTCACGAAGCTTATAATTTACCTGTGCATGTCCGATCTTCTTTTCCTCAAGAAATGAAATCATTTTTTCCTTGGCATCGTTTACGGAAAGACCGTTGATGAAGTCTGAATTGATAAGAACTCCTGTAGCAACATCCGTAAACGCAGCTTCGTTAACATCAACCTCTTCGCCATCCTTAGCCACAACCTGAATAATAGGAAGACCGAATTTTTTAGCAAACTCCCAGTCTCTGTCATCATGTGCAGGAACCGCCATGATAGCACCTGTACCATAGCTCATAAGTACATAATCGGAAACCCAGATCGGAATCTCTTTTCCGTTTACGGGATTTATAGCTTTAAGACCGTCAATCTCTACACCGGTCTTATCCTTTGCAAGCTCGGCACGCTCAAAGTCGGATTTCTTTGCTGCTTCTTCTCTGTATGCAAGAATAGCATCAAAATTGTTTATCTTATCCTTGTACTTATCAAGATAAGGATGCTCAGGAGAAACTACCATGTAAGTTGCTCCGAAAAGAGTATCACATCTTGTGGTATAAACAGTAAGCTTATCCTCTGTACCGGCAATCTCGAAATCAACCTCAGCACCGGTTGAACGTCCGATCCAGTTTTTCTGTGAAACCTTAACTCTCTCGATATAATCAACGCCGTCGAGACCATCAATAAGCTTGTCAGCATACTCTGTAATCTTCAGCATCCACTCACTCTTAACCTTGCGGACAACCTCTGATCCACAGCGCTCGCATACGCCGTTTACAACTTCCTCGTTGGCAAGACCAACCTTACAGGATGTACACCAGTTGATGGGCATCTCCTTTTTATAAGCAAGGCCCTCCTTGAAAAGCTTAAGGAAAATCCACTGTGTCCACTTGTAGTAATCGGGATCTGTTGTATTTATTTCTCTGTTCCAGTCAAAGGAATAACCCAAAGAATGAAGCTGATTCTTGAACTTCTTTACATTATTGGCTGTTACGATCTTAGGATGAATATGGTTCTTGATCGCATAGTTCTCTGTAGGAAGACCGAAAGCGTCCCATCCCATGGGATAAAGAACATTATATCCCTGCATTCTGCGCTTACGCGCAACAATATCAAGCGCTGTATACGGTCTGGGATGACCTACATGGAGTCCCTGTCCTGAAGGATACGGAAACTCAACAAGCGCATAATACTTAGGCTTGGAATAATCATTACTTGCAGCAAATGCATTCTCATCATCCCAAACCTTTTGCCATTTCTGTTCAACTTCTTTGTGATTGTATAACTCTGACATTTATGATACCTCGGCTTTTATTGAAATTATAAACATAGTCAAGATTTTACCATACCGAAGTATCATAATTCAAGGATTCTGCAGATTATCGCAGATTACTTATGTTTAAAATATTTACTCAGGCTTTCGATCGGACCGGGCTTAGCATAGTGATAGCCCTGAATATAATCGAAACCACGATCAATACTGTACTTCTTTTGTGACTCATCCTCTACACCTTCAATAAGTGTGACAAAGCCGTTTTTCTTGAAAAACTCGATCATATAGGAAATGATATCATCAACCCTGTCATCCTTAATTGACTTGTATAACAGAGATTTATCAAACTTGATTGTCTGAACGGGCACGTCAACAACTCTCTCAAGATTGGAATAGCCGGTTCCGAAGTCGTCCATATAAAGATGAATTCCTTCACGATTAAGCATATCCATATTATGCTTAACTGATTCATAGTTTTCTGCCATCATGGACTCGGTTAATTCAAGTCTGATCATCTTCTGATCAATATTGTAACCATGAATTATATCGAGAATTTCCTTATAAAAAGTCTTATCGGTAAAATCTGCAGTCGAGCAGTTTATGGTTATAGCATCAAAATCGTATTCTATAGACAGATTTTCTACAGCTTTGCATACTTTATGTATCATTATGACCGTGAGCGCGTGAATACAATTATTCCTCTCCGCAATCGGAATAAACATATCCGGAGGTATCATCTTTCCGTCTATGTGCAATCTCATGAGTGCCTCTGCGGATCTGAACTCATCTTTATCGACACTGTAAATAGGCTGTGCATAACAGATAATACGCTCATCCTCTGCATCCATCTTCATTCTGACATCAAGAAGAGTCTGCTCAATCTTATAAATCTCATCAAAATCTCTGAAGTCCGATCCATTTGCAAAATAATAAACATTCTCACCGTCGATAAGCTTTGTCTCTTTTATATACATCATGAACAACTGTGTCCACTTATTCCCGACAGAAGCAAACCTCCTGCTATCTCCGCACACACCAAGAAAATAGTGAAAATGATCCTCTGTTCTGTCATGGAATGCATCAAGAATATCTCTCATCTGTTCAGAATAGTTCTGAGCATCTGATCGTTCTTTTGTCTCGATAAGTGCCATAAAGGTACCAAAGCTGATTCTGTAAAGCTGTATTTTTCTTGAAATTCTTTCTATCTCTCTGCATACTCTTGCCAATTCTATAGAAAGCATCTCATAGTCAGGACTAAACGAAGTATCTGTAAGCTGTGGAAAATCAATATATGCCAGGTAAAATATTCTGTTTCTCCTGACATCTGTTATGAACCTGCTTTCCATAGCACTAATATTCTGGCATCCGGTATCCTCATCATAAGGATTCGAATGGAAAAGCAGATAAAAAGCAACCAGCGGAATAACATAGGTCGATGCACTGAAAATAGCTCTTTTATCAATAATCTGCAATATAAGTACAATAATATCGAGAGGAACAACTATCAGGACTCCCCTTATTACAATTCTTGCTATGGTTCTTCTTCTGATCATAACAACAATAAAACATATGACTGCACACAACATGCCCATCATGCAATAAAAAGTTGTGAAATGTGTAATATCAATACCATCTGTCCTGACAAAATAAAGGCTTTTCATTGCAACCTGATAGACTACGCCTGAAAAATAAAAAAGCGCAATGGAAACATAGAGCATAATAATTACAGAACGTTTCTTTAATCTCTTTTCGCTCATGAGATTTATGTAATTAAAAATCAAGACAAGAATAGCCGCGTAAAGCACCAGGAAAAAGGTAAGAAGTGCAGTAAAAGTTGACCTGTTGTAGTAGACAGAAACGTTACTTGCCACTTCAACAATCATTATCTGCGTAGCCGTTGCCAGTATAGATGTTAATACTCCAAGAACAAGGAACTTGAAACTTTTAGATTTTTTAGGCTTTGTCAGAGACATAAAAACCAGCAAAAGAATTGCAAGAAGAAGGCTGGCATACTCTCCGATAATGTCATATCTTAAGCCTATATGCATACCAAAATGCGGCATAATTTAACCCCTCATAAGAAAACGATTTATAAATACCCATACCTATACATCTTCAAAATAATCGTAACATACAGATATAAGTAGGTTTTAAAAAAACTATAAAATAACAATAAAATAGCTGACATTCCGTATATGGAATGTCAGCCTTTTAATACATTATAGCCAAATTCGAAATAACCACTCAAGGTGATTAGTCTTCGATTCCGTTCTCCTTAACCTTCTCAGCTCTTGCAGCTACTTCCTTAGCCTGGATATCCTGTGGAGCTTGCTCATATCTAGCAAAGCTGTACTCATAATCACCTGCACCACCGGTCATGGAACGAAGCGTTGTGCAATATCCAAAGAGTTCCATCATGGGAACATCAGCCTCAATAACCTGCTTGCCATCACCTGTAGGATTCATGCCGAGCACGCGTCCTCTTCTCTTATTGAGATCACCCATTACATCTCCGGTGAATGAATCCGGAACAGTCACCTTGAGTGAAGCAATAGGCTCAAGAAGTACTGGAGTTGCATCCATGAAGCCCTTCTTGAAGGCATTGCTTGCTGCAACCTTGAAAGCCATTTCAGATGAATCTACCGGGTGATAGGATCCATCATAAAGAGTAGCCTTAACACCAACAACTGGATAAGCTGCAAGAGGTCCTCTCTGGGAAGCCTCAGCAATACCCTTTTCAACTGCCGGGAAGTAGTTCTTCGGAACAGCTCCGCCTACTACAACCTGATCAAATATATAAGCCTTGCTGTCGTCACCTGAAGGCTCGAAGCGCATCTTAACGTGTCCGTACTGGCCGTGTCCACCGGTCTGCTTCTTATATTTGTATTCCACATCAGAATTCTTGCGGATAGTCTCTCTGAAAGCTACCTTCGGCTTATCGAGATCAACGGCTACCTTATACTCGTTGAGAAGCTTACTTACTGCGATTTCAAGGTGCATATCACCCATACCGTAGATAAGTGACTGATGATTCTCTGCATCGTTTACAACCTTAAGAGTAGCATCCTCAGCAGAAAGCTTAGCCAGAGACTGAGCAATCTTATCAATATCAGCCTTATTCTGAGCCTTGTATCTCATGTATGTATAGGGCTGTGAAATATCCATAGGTGCATACTGTACAGGATTAGCCTTGGTTGAAAGTGTGTCACCTGTGGATACATCAAGTTTCTGAAGAGCACCGAAATCACCTGCATGAAGCTCGGGAACCTCGATAGTCTTATTACCCTGCATTACATATATCTTACCAATCTTAACTTCTGTGTCCTTATTGGAATCGTACATTATGTCATCAGTCTTGATAACGCCTGAACGAACCTTGATCATGGAGTATTTTCCAATAAAAGGATCCATCATGGTCTTAAATACGAAAGCTGTCTTCGGCTTGGAGAAATCGAAGTTAGCTTCGAAAATCTCATTGGTCTTCATGTTAATTCCGGCCATCTTACGGTTCTCGGGAGCCGGCATATACTTAACAATATCATCAAGAAGTGTGTAAACACCCTGTGCAAGGATACTTGATCCCATTTCGATAGGAACAATGGATCCGTCACATACGTTGGTTCTGAGTGCTGATCTTATCTCCTGCTCTGAGAAGGTGTCACCACTGAAGTATCTGTCCATGAATTCTTCACTGGTCTCAGCAACTGCTTCCATAAGAGTGTCACGATACTGCTGCATGTATTCCTTGTTATACTCGGGAACTTCACACTCTACCGCATCCTTACCTTCCCAACGGAAGCCCTTTTCCTGAATTATATTTACATAGCCGACAAACTTCTCATTTTCACGAGAAGGCATGTTGAACGGAGCTATCTTCTTACCATACTTATCTGTAAGATCCTGAACAACCTGTCTGTAGGAAGCATCATCGATATCCATATCAGAAACGAAGAACATACGCGGAATACCATACTTCTCGCAAAGATCCCATGCTCTCTCTGTTCCTACTTCAACTCCTGCCTTACCGGAAACTACGATAATAGCTGCATCTGCAACACTCATAGCTTCCTGTACTTCTCCGACGAAGTCAAAGAATCCGGGCGCATCAAGGAGATTGATCTTATGATCATCCCACTCCAATGCAATTGTAGATGTGCTAATTGAAAACTGACGCTTTTGTTCCTCTTTATCAAAATCACTGACTGTATTTCCATCAGCAACTTTGCCCATACGGGAAGTAATTCCTGCGAGGTAAGCCATAGCTTCAGCGAGCGAAGTCTTTCCGGCTCCCCCGTGGCCTAAGAGTACGACATTGCGTATTTTGTCACTTGTGTAAACTTTCATCTCTTGCTCCTCCAAGTCTTAAATTATGTTGGGAAAATTTAATGAAGAATATTTAGATTTCCCCCAAACCCTATAGGAACATTTTACTAAAATTGTACAAACAATACAAGTAATTCCATCAAATTTGCACAACTTATAAGGGCATGATCTGTGTGGCGAGAAATATACGTTGTGTTTTAGCCCTTTATGTGGAAGTGAGAAATTTATGTTTTCGTCTGCGTCGTGATTTGCTAACAAAACAAAAAAGATGAATGTCGACTCTCTCCTTGTTCGAAACAGTCGTCATTCATCTTTTTCATTTTGCTGCAAATCATCTCCTCGTCCGAGAACTATAAATTTCTCACTTCCACATATTGGGCTAATAATATGTCAAATATATCTCGCCACACATTTCATGTCTGTACATGTCACAAATCTGAACGCCAGCCCCTGCCCCAAAAGGGAAGGTTATGAGGAACTTTTGGGATTAGAATATTAAAGCAATTAATTAGTTAAGGTCTTTAAATCTTTGAAGAATTCCGGGTAGGATATTCCGACGCATTTGTCGTCGAGGATACGGGTGGTGCCTTCGGCGGCGAGAGCTGCGACGGCGAAGCTCATTGCTATACGATGGTCGGCATCGGAGTCAATGTCTGTCCCGTGAAGCGGCTTACCACCATGAATTATCATGCCGTCGTCTGTAGGCTCAATATCAGCTCCCATAGCTTTTAGGTTATTGCAGACAGAATCAATACGATTAGATTCTTTTACTTTGAGTTCTGCAGCGTCCTTTATGATAGTTGTGCAGTTAGCTGTTGCTGCTATAACAGCAAATATCGGAAGTTCGTCTATCATAGTGGGAATAAGTTTTCCACCAACTTCAAATCTTCCATTTTCATTGCCATGAAGTTCCGAATAACGAACATGAAGATCTGCTCTTGGTTCTATGGATTCATTCACATTCTCAAGCTGAATATCAGCGCCCATCTGAGTAAGGATGCTGAGTATTCCTGATCTTGTTTTATTGATTCCAACATTATGAATAACTACGTCAGAGCCGGGTACAAGAAGCGCTGCAGCGATAAAGTATGCCGCGGAGGATATGTCGCCCGGAACATTTATCTTGGTTCCGCGAAGCGGCATGCCGGGATGAAGGATTGTAGCAGAGCTTCCCCTGACGTCGACTTCGTTGTGTATGTCCGCACCAAAAGCACGAAGCATAAGCTCTGTATGATTTCTGCTAAGTGCAGGTTCATAAACCACTGTGTCACTGTCGGAATAAAGACCGGCTAGCACAATTGCTGATTTTACCTGGGCTGATGCTACAGGACTATGATAGGAAATACCATGAAGTTTCTTACCGCCTTTTATTATAAGCGGTGCGCAGTCATTCCCCATCGCAGAACTGATATCCGCTCCCATCTGCGAAAGTGGTTTGATAATTCTGTTCATGGGTCTCTTTTCGATTGAACTGTCGCCTGTGATCATAGAATCAAAAGGCTGCGCTGCAAGAATACCGGATAATAGTCTGGTAGTTGTACCACTATTACCTGTATAGAGTGTAGAATCAGGTTTCTTCAGGCCATGAAGTCCTTTTCCGTGAACTGTTATTGTAGGAACACCGTTCATCGGTCTTTGAGAATGCTCAATCAGAATGCCCAACTTTTTAAAACATTCTATTGTAGAAAGACAATCTCCGCTTTTGAGGAAGCCTGTTATTTCAGTGGTTCCCTCTGATAAAGCCCCAAACATAATACTTCTGTGTGAAATTGATTTGTCCCCGGGAACAAAAACATTACCCGTTAATGGTTTTGAACTTTTTTCAATACTGATCATTGTTAATTCCCTCTTTTTTCAAGCCTTAATATAGTGTCAAAAATGTATCAGTCAACTGACGGATATCCATGAGCTTCCAAAAGTGTTAGCGCCTTTTCCATAGCCTTATCATCGTGGAATTCTATGCTAAGAGTACCATGCTCGAACTCACGGTTATGAACGATTCCAATATTTTTGATATTGATTCCGTTAACAGAAAGAAGCGTTGCAACAGAGGCAATATTACCGGGTTCATCCGCAATATCAACTCTGATAACATAGGTCTTCTGAATGGGTCCTCTTCTAAGATCATTGAAGGAATCCCTGTACTCTCTGGCTGATGAGAAAAAGTCCATGAGGCCATCGCCATCAACCTTATCAATCACCTGCTTCATCCTGTTCAAATAATCAATATAAGTATCCAAAAGCGTAGAAATATTCTTATGATTTGTAAGACAGATCTGCTGCAGCATCACCGGTGATGAGGATGAAATTCTGGTGATATCCTTAAAGCCGCCGGCCGCAATCATTTTCATAAGTCCGTCTTCCGAATCGCTGTCATGGACAAGATTTACCAGACATCCGCTTATAACATGAGGTACATGGCTTACAGCAGCTGTAATGAAATCATGCTGCTCATAAGGGATAATAAGCGGCGTTGCTCCCATAAGCTCCACAAGCTCTCTGTAATTTTCAAGTCTCTCATCAGAAGTTTTTTCTGTCTTTGTAAGTATGTAAAAAGCATTTTCCAAAATGGAAGCCTTTGAGTTTATGTAACCAATCCTCTCAGTACCGGCCATCGGATGACCGCCGATAAACTGCTCTTCCAATCCCAGCTCTTTTACATGCTCATGTATACTTGTTTTAACCGAACCGATGTCGGTAAGAGTCGTTTTGGGATTGAGATATGGCTTTATCAATGCAAGATTATCATTATTTCTTTCAATCGGTGCGCATAAAAAGATGTAGTCACATTCGGAAAAACTCTCATCAACCTTGTCGCAGGCCACATCCACGATGCCATCCTCTTTCGCTTTTAATGAGGTCTCCGGATGTGGTGTATATGAAATAATGCGTATTTCAGGCATTTTAGCCTTAAGGGCTCTGGCCATTGAGCCACCGATAAGACCAAGACCTATAAAACCGCAGGTCAGATTATCATTAATCATTATTAAATTACTCTCCTGGAAGTACGAAATTTAATTGCAATAAATACTACGAACAGTAAACACTATACCACGTTAAAGTGCGAAAATCAAATGGAATAATACGCCCCAAAATAAATAATACGCCCCCGGAAAATATATTCATTCGCATCCTTGTTGCGCTGCGCGCATAATCGGATGGTTCTGAATATATTTTTCGGGGACTTTGTTTTTTTAATCCCTTTTGAAGATATCTCTTGTATATACTTTATCGCTTACATCGTCAAGGCAAGAATCATAGCGGTTGGCGATAATGGCGCCGCTTTTCTTTTTGAATTCATCAAGGTCATTAACCACAAGGCTTCCAAAGAAGGTTGTCCCATTTTCAAGGGAAGGCTCATAAATAATAACGGTAGCGCCTTTTGCTTTGATTCGCTTCATAACTCCCTGGATACTGCTCTGACGGAAGTTATCGGAATTGCTCTTCATAGTAAGTCTGTAAACTCCTATGATAACTTCATGTTCACGAGCTGCATCATAAGCTTCGCTGTTGCCGTAGGCTCCGGCGATGTCGAGTACTCTATCTGCAATGAAATCCTTACGGGTTCTGTTGGATTCAACAATAGCCTCAATGAGGTTTTCCGGAACATCCGAATAATTTGCAAGAAGCTGTTTTGTATCCTTTGGCAGGCAGTATCCACCATAGCCAAAGGACGGGTTATTATAGAAATCACCAATTCTGGGATCAAGACAAACTCCCTTGATGATCTTGTCTGTATCAAGTCCCTTCATCTCCGCATAAGTATCAAGTTCGTTGAAATACGAAACACGCAGCGCAAGATAGGTATTTGCAAAAAGCTTTACAGCTTCTGCCTCAGTAAAGCCCATAAAGAGAACATCAACATTTTCCTTGAGTGCTCCCTCATTCAAAAGCTCTGCAAATATATGAGCGGCATTTGTCAGATCTTCATCATCCATATCCGTTCCTACAATAATTCGGCTTGGATATAAATTGTCATAGAGCGCCTTGGATTCTCTGAGAAACTCCGGACTGAAAAGAATCTTGTCAGAGCCGGTCTTATTTCTGATCTTCTCAGTATATCCAACAGGGATGGTACTTTTTATAACCATATAAGCATCAGGATTAACCTTCTGAACAAGATTGATAACAGCCTCTACCGCACTTGTATCAAAATAATTCTTCTTGCTGTCGTAGTTAGTCGGTGCTGCAATGACTACAAAATCTGCATCACGATAAGCAGCCTCACCGTCTGTTGTCGCATGCAGATCCAAATCTTTTTCTTTAAAATATTTTTCGATGTATTCGTCCTGAATCGGTGAAATCCTCTTTTCGAGCATATCCACCTTTTCCTGAATGACATCCACAACAGTCACTTTATGTTTTTGTGACAACAAAGTCGCGATTGAAAGTCCCACATAACCGGCACCTGCAACCGCGATCTGCAAATTCATAAAATCACGCATAATTCTAACCCCTACATTTCATCGAGCGTATCCTGAACAGTCTCGTACACCGAGATTCTCTGTCTGTCATACTCGGGCATTCCGATGAAAATAGCCCCATACTCATAGCTGTCCTCAAGAGCTGTCCCTCGTACAATTTTAATAAAAACATGAAGAACCTCTTTGGTCCAGATGGTAAGATTACACTCGTAATTGTCTCCCATTGTTAGCTGGAGATCTGACTGAAAACCCATTCCTGCACGTGAACAGTTCATAACTGAAATAGCCACAGCCTCTGGTTCCTGAGTACTACCGATAGGGCTCATTAAAAGCTCTCCGTCCAGATCAAGTCTTTTGTATTTACGTCTTTCTTCCATAATATCCCCCTCGAATAAGATATAGTATTACTATAGCCTAAATCTCGTCATCCGTAAAGAAACAAGCATCACCAAAACTAAAGAATCTGTACCGTTTACTTATAGCTTCCTCATATGCATTCAGAACATTCTCTCTGCCTGCAAGTGCCGAAACAAGCATGACCAGAGTTGATTCCGGAAGATGGAAATTAGTAATAAGGCAATCTGTCACCTTAAAGTTGTAACCGGGATAAATAAAAATAGAAGTATTGTCCGCACAGGGCTCAATATGTCCGTTCTCATCTGCTGCGCTTTCAATGGTTCTACAGCTGGTTGTACCAACGCAGATAACACGATGTCCGCTCTCTTTTGCCTTATTGATTTTCTCAGCTGCCTCCGCATTCACCTGATACCATTCGGTATGCATATGGTGCTCAAGAACGTTTGTAACCTTAACCGGTCTGAAGGTTCCGAGTCCAACATGGAGCGTTACGTAAGCAAGATCAATTCCCTTGTCCTGAATTTTCTTAAGAAGATCATTGGTAAAATGAAGTCCCGCTGTAGGCGCAGCTGCCGAGCCCTCATATTTTGCATAAACCGTCTGGTACATATTTTTATCCTGAAGCTTATGCGTAATATAAGGAGGAAGCGGCATCTCTCCAAGCTTATCAAGGACCTCTTCAAAAATTCCTTCGTATGAAAACTGAACGAGTCTGTTACCTTCTTCAACAATATCAAGGATCTTTGCGTTTAAAAGTCCTTCTCCAAAAGTAACCTCCGCACCGGGGCGAAGCTTTTTACCGGGTTTAACAAGAGTCTCCCAGATATCGTTCTCTCTTCTCTTTAAAAGAAGAATCTCGACTGCAGCACCGGTATCCTTCTTTGTTCCAAGAAGTCTTGCCGGTATAACCTTTGTATCATTGAGAACAAGGCAGTCACCGGGCTTAAGATAATCGATAATATCATGGAATATCTTATGTTCGATATTGCCTGTCTTTTTATTCATCACAAGGAGCTTAGCATCATCACGTGCGGGAAGCGGATCCTGTGCTATCAGTTCCTCAGGAAGATCAAAATAATAATCGCTGGTGCGAAGACCCAGGTTAGGGTCATTTGTAGATGTTTCTATGTTCAAAGTATTCTCCTAAAATCCCCTCATCCGTCAGCTGCGCTGACACCTTCCCCCCAAGGGGAAGGCTTTATATTTTTTGCCTTCCCCCTCTGGGGGAAGGTGGCGCGTAGCGCCGGATGAGGGCATAAATTATTGATTCATCAGACTTGCTTTATTAAGGAATGTCTTGTAGGCGCGAAGCGCTTCATATATATCAGCCTTGGATGTTGCCTCCCAAGGTGCATGCATATTGAGCACAGCAACACCGGCATCAATTACGTTCATTCCGTAAAGAGCAAGGATATAAGCGATAGTTCCGCCACCACCTACATCTACCTTACCAAGCTCGGCAGTCTGGAAAGTAATATCATCCTCTTCAAAAATGCTTCTGATATGTGCTAAAAACTCTGCGTTTGCATCATTTGATCCGGACTTTCCACGGCTTCCGGTGAACTTACTAAGTACCGGGCCAAGGCTGAGGAAGGATGCATTCTTCTTCTCAAACTGGCCTGCGTACATAGGATCAAAGCCTGCATTAACATCAGATGAAAGCATGCAGGAATTTGCAAGACATCTTCTGAGCTTAAGGTCATTGTAATCACCGCAGAGGTTCATGAGCTCTGCAACAGCATTCTCAAAGAAGCGTGACTGCATACCTGTAGCACCAACGCTGCCGATCTCTTCTTTATCAACCAGAATGCAGCAGCCTGTTCTCTTTAAGTTCTTTACTCCAAGGAGTGCTCTCATTGAAGGGAAAGCACACACTCTGTCATCCTGACCATAGCCAAGGATCATTGAGCGGTCAAAGCCTGCATCTCTTGCCTTACCTGCAGGAACGATTTCAAGTTCTGCTGAGAGGAAATCCTCCTCCTCTATTCCGTAAAGGTCATTTAAGATTCCAAGGATTCCGCGCTTAACTGCACCTGAAACCTTGCCACTCTCTTCCTTCTCTGCCTTCTCATAATCTACAGCATACTGCTGACCCTCTGTAAGCTTAGAGTTTCTCTTCTCTGCCTTCTTCTTTTCATCACTCTCAACAACAAAAGGTCTGTTACCGATTACAAGATCAAGAGCCTCTCCCTCTACAACCTGAGCAGCCTTCTTGCTCATAAGATCACCTGAGAGGTGGATAAGTAGATCGCTTACAAAAAATACCGGATCATCCTCATCCTCACCGACATTAAGCTGAACAGTGGTACCGTCCTTCTTAACAACAACGCCGTGAAGTGAAAGCGGAATTGCTACATAAAGATACTTCTTGATTCCGCCGTAATAATGTGTATCAAGATAAGCAAAACCGCCATCCTCATAAAGCGGATTCTGCTTAACATCCATTCTGGGAGAGTCGATATGCGCACCGAGAATATTCATACCGTTCTCCAACGGCTCTGAACCAATCTGGAACATTGCGATGGATTTGTTCATCCAAACACTGTAAACCTTATCACCCTTCTTAAGCTTTGTCTTAGATCCAATAAGCGTGTTAAGCTCGCGGTAGCCCGCCTCCTCTATTTCATTAACAATGCAGTCGATTGCTTCGCGCTCTGTCTTTGCATTATCAAGGAAGTTCTTATAATCATCAGCAAAAGCCTCTACTTCCTTAAGCTGTTTTGCATTGTACTTTGTCCATACATTTGCTCTTTTCATTTATTTATTCCTTTCTCTGTTTTCGTGTTTATTATTATAGAAAACAGTAAGATTTACATAAAAATCGTGCTTATATATGATAAATGAAATCAATAGTACTTTCAACAGTTCACCGGATATTTAAGCGTCTTTAAATCTTATTTTTTTATAAAAACTGTTTGCAATTCAAAGCTCCTTAAGGGCAAAAATTATCCTCCCTGCCAGGTAGAAGAAGAAACTTGTTTCTACCTGGAGGGAGGAATATTTACTATAAGAAATAGTTCTTATACTTATTTAGTTTACAACAGTATCAAGATCCCACTTTTCATAGATCTTAGGTACATCGCTGATAAGTCTCTTGGTGTAATCAGCCTGAGGATTGATGATTACATCCTCTGCTGTACCTGACTCTACGAACTTACCGTGCTCCATGATATAAACCTTATCGGAGATATAATATGCAAGACCGATATCGTGTGTGATAAAGATAATAGTCATGTTGATCTCATCACGAAGCTTTAAGAGCATATCAAGGATTGTAGCTCTTGAGCAGGCATCGATCATGGATGTGGGCTCATCTGCCATAAGGATCTTCGGCTTGAGAAGGAAGATACGTGCGATCATAAGTCTCTGCATCTGTCCGCCTGAAAGCTCGAAAGGATACTTATTTGTAAGCTCTGCATACTTCAGGTTAACGAAGCTGCAGGCCTCTGTCTTCATCTGTATCTTCTGCTCCTCGGGAAGATTCTTGAAGCCCCTCATATTAAGGCAGTCATCAAGAACCGCATCGATCTTGTAGAAGATGTTGTAGGATGAAAACGGATCCTGGAAAATCGGCTGAATATTCTTCCAGTATTCCTTCTTTTTAGCATTTGTACTGATATCACGGGGTTTCCCCTGATATTCAATGGTACCCTCTGTAGTACTGATAAGACCGAGAAGCATCTTGGAAAGTGTTGTCTTTCCGCTTCCTGACTCTCCAACGATTGAGATGATCTCACCCTCGTTGAAATCAAAGTCTACATGGTCAACTGCTACGGTCTGTACCTTACCGACACCGAATACCTTAGTAAGTCCTCTACCTGAGAGGCATGGCTTCGGAGCGGGCTTATTGGTATCAGTCGAAGTCTGTTTCTGGTTCTGGTTTGCTGTCGCTTCCATTTGAATATACCTCCCTTAGTTTTCTTACTGACATCAGGCAGCGATAACATCTGCCATTCTCAAATTCTTTCTCATCCGGTGCCATAGCGGTACAGGTAGGAACCGCATATTTACATCTGGGTGCAAATCTGCAGCCCTTAGGCGGATTTTTCAAGTTCGGAGGAGTTCCGGGAAGAGCTGTAAGGTTGTGAGCTTTCATACCCTCCTCAGGAACGATGATAGATCCCATAAGACCCTTAGCGTACGGATGAATAGGATCAAATACCATCTGCTTTGCTGTTCCAAGCTCAACAAACTGGCCGGCATACATAACTGCTATATCATCAGTAACGTTATAAAGAAGCGGCAGCTCGTGTGTGATGAAAATCATGGATTTGATGAAGCCCTTTTCCATGAGCTGTCTCATCATACGGATAACCATCTTCTGAGATGTAACGTCAAGCGCTGATGAAGGCTCATCGGCGATAAGTACCTTAGGTGAAAGGATTGTTGAAATAGCTATAACTGTACGCTGTTTCATACCACCTGAAAGCTCTACCGCATGCTTCTCAAGAACCTCTTCGGGAAGTCCGAGTTCAGCAAAACGCTCTCTTGCCATGTCATAGATATCCTTCTTGGACATCTTAATTCCATGTGCATGAATAACATCCTCGATAAAACGAATGATTTTCTGAGTAGGGTTCAGAGCATTCATAGCTGCCTGAGGGATGTACGCGATCTCGTTACCGAGAATTTTACGACGAACATCGTCAGGCTTCATGTTAGAAATTGTCTGACCGTCTACGATTATGTCACCACTTATATAATGAAGCGGTGCGAAATAATAACCCATAAGTGACAATGCAAGTGTGGATTTACCACATCCGGACTCACCGGCAATACCGAGTGACTTTCCCTCTTCTACTTTAAGGGAAACACCGTCAACCGCATATACGTCCTCATGGAATCTGGTTATATATTTAGTTTTGAGGTCTTTAACCTCAAGCATTACTTTTCCCATTATTAACCTTTTCCTTTTCTTTTAAGTGAGATTCACAGTTACCTTTTGTTCCGGATTACGATCAGTCACGCAGCTGCGGGTTGAATACCTGATCCATTCCTGTATTCATAAGGTTCAGTGAGAACGAAATAAGTGCGATGAGTATTACTACCGGGAAATATGCCCACCAAGAACCATTGAGGTGTGCAGAATACTGCATTGCCCACTGCATCATAAGTCCCAGAGTTGCTGTCTTTGTTGTTGCAGGACCAAGTCCGATCATTGACAGCTGTGCTTCTGCAAGAATTCCTGATGAAATCTGCAGGATCATAGCCATAACAACGTAGGATGCTATGTAAGGAAGGATATCTGTGAAGATGATCCTGAACATGCTGTGTCCTGACAGTTTTGACAAATTAACGTGATCACGGTTTCTGAGTGATATAACCTGTGAACGAACGGAACGTGTCGTCCAGGGCCATGATGTCAGACCGATGATGATACCAACCATTGCAATACCTCTTGCCTTATCTCCTACTGAATAAGAAATGAGGATAAGGATTACAAAGGAAGGAATAACTGTAAACAGGTTTGTTACGAAAATGATGATGTTATCAGCAAGTCCGCCCATGTAACCTGCAAGAAGGCCAAGTAAAAGTCCGATTGCAGTAGCGATAAGTCCTGCAAGAAGACCGATCTTCAATGAAGATTTTGTTGCTGCTACAAGCTCTGTGAGGACATCACGTCCAAAGTTATCTGTTCCAAGAATGAAGGTCTTCTTAGATACATCTTTGATGTTTACATAATCTGTATCCTTGATTACCTTGCTCTGCTGAAGATTACCCTCTTCGTCCTTTTCAGCAACGATAACTCCGGAATCCTTCATAGCTGCTGTAATCTGAGAATCAAGTCTCTTAAGCGCTTTTCTCTTGGCAGTTGTGTATCCCTTATACTTTGTGTTGGGATCATAATTTGCTTTCCAGAGAGCTACAAGACCTTCAGCATCAGTTACATCTATATCAGCTTCTGCAACGCCCTGCTTAAGAAGGAATTCCTGGATTTTTGCTCTTGTTTCTACATCGAGTACCATCTCAAGCTTTGAAAACTGCTTGGGAATCTGTAAGTTATAAGATTTTTCAAGTGTTGCCTCCTCAACAGATACATATGTACCGGGTTTGAAGAAGTTACCCTGACCTATCATCTGCAGCGGGTCAGCCGTTACAAACAAAGGATAAATGAGGACTGTAAGCAGTATGAACATAAAGATTACAAATCCGAACAGGAATTTTCCGGAATGGAAAACTTGTTTTATTGTATTTTTCATTTTTCATTCCCTCCTTAATCCTGCTGATTAGCCTTAACTCGAGGATCAATAACACCATAAAGGAGTTCGACCGCAAGGTTGGCGATAAGTACCATGATTGTGATGATGAGTGTACAAGCTGAAAGAAGCGGATAATCCTGACCGTTTACAGCTGAAAGAAGTGTCATGCCAAGTCCGGGATAAGAGAATACCATCTCTGCAACGAGAGCACCACCCATCATAGTTCCGAGTGAAAGTGCAAGACCTGTGATCTGAGGAAGCATAGCGTTTCTGAACACATATCCTACAATCTTGCTGTCCTTGATACCAAGGAATCTTGAGTATTTTACATAATCTGCATTCAACTCATATATTGACATTGATCGCATACCGATTGCCTGACCGCCGATCGTAATAAGAACGATTGACCAGAAAGGAAGCTGGTAATGCGCGATAATCGATTTCATGAAAGTCCAGCTCATATTAGGTATAAGATCATAACCATATCCACCTGATGAAGGAGCTATTTTAAGTCTGATTGCAAACAGATACAGAAGAACTGTTGCCATACCAAATGCCGGGATATTTCCGATAAAGAGGAAAATAGGAAGGATTACCTTATCAAAAGCACCTTTGATATAAGCGGCAATCGCACCTAAGATATTACCGAGAATCCATCCAACGATAATTGCGGGAAGCTGCAGGCAAACTGTCCACCATACTGCGTTCGCAATAATATCGGAAACAGGTCTCGGATACTGGCTGAAGGAAACACCGAAGTCACCCTTTAATGCATTTCCAAGCCACATAAAGAACTGTTTGTACATCGGTTCGTTGATACCGAATTTTGTAGCATAGTCATTTAAGACCTTCTGAATAGCCGTTGAATCCGTCATACCGCTGACTGCCTTTGATGCTATAGCGGAAACAGGATTTCCGGGCATCAGGCGCGGCAGAATAAAGTTGAGGATTACGGCGAAAATGAGTGTCAGAAAATACCAGAATAATTTCTGACCATAGTATTTTTTATAGCCTTTCAATTTAGAAATACCTCCCTTCTTCTAACATACGCCGAATTTTTGCGTAATTTAAGGGACTGCCGCGTGGTTTTGTCGCCGCGTTGGCGATCATGCCCCACGGCAGCCCCCAATTTACTTAACTAAAACTATTTTGTTACAAATTACTCAACAAGCTCAAGCTCGTAAAGTGCTGCAATACCATAACCGTCTGTGCAGTCTGTCGGAGGAATATTTCTTCCGTCATCTGCTGCAGGATAGTTTGTCCATACAGACTCGTTTACAGCATAGAACAATGTAGGACGATACATAAGAGCAACTGCAGGACACTCATCAAGAAGGATTCTTGAAAGTTCTGTATAGTACTCTTTAAGCTTAGCTTCGTCTGTCTCTGCAGGAAGAGCCTCAAGGATCTTCTCAGCATCATCGTTCATGTAGTGACCGAAGTTACCACTCCAGTTAGATGCAAGCTTTGCATACTCTTCTGAGAAGTAGAACATTCCCTTTGAGTAAGGGTTCATAACGCCTGCGCCGGGTGTTGACCACATGCAGATATCGAAGTTACATGTTGTCATGTCATCGTAGAAGGAAGAAGCCTCAGGGAAGTATGTCTGGATATCAATACCAATCTTCTCGCCGGCTGCTGCTACGATTTCCATAGAAGCGTTCCAGTCTGACCATCCTGTAGGGCACTCAGCCTTGAAGGAAAGGTTCTTACCGTTGTACTCACGGATTCCATCGCCGTCACTATCAACGATTCCTGCATCGTCTAGGAGCTTGTTAGCGCCGTCAACGTCTGCGTTATCCCACTGAAGATCTGCGATAGCGTCGAAGTCTACATACTTTCTCTCGCCGTCTGTAGGTCCAACAACTGATCTCGGATACTCATCAAATGTAGGTGACTGGCCTGACATAGCGGATGCAATGATCTGCTCATAATCAACTGCCATAGCGATTGCACGACGAACTTCCTTCTGATCAAGTCCTTCTCTCTCTGTGTTGAAGAACATTGAAGGCATTACTTCGCATGCGCCGTAAGGTGCATCATCGAGCCATGTGGAAATCGGAAGATCATCTTCGAGCCACAGGTTCTGTACATCTGTAATGAACTGCTGGCAGACATCAACTTCGCCCTGAGAAAGCGCAACCTGACCTGCTGCATTGTCCTTATAGATTGTGTGAGCGATGTACTTCGGAACGGGAAGCTTACCCCACATGGAGCTTGCCTGTCCCCAATAGTTGTCATCTCTCTGAAGAACTGCCTTCTGGTCGTTAGAAATGTAAGGAGCATAAGGGCCTGTGTGAACAAGATCTTCCATAGTATCCTGTTTAACCTTATCAGCATCCTCACCGTTTCTCTCCTCTACAGTCTGCAGATAAGCCTTCTGCATCATGTACATTGTGTTGAGGATAGAAGTAACCTTAAGAGGGTTAACAGCAACGCCGTTTTCAACCTTAGCCTTGATGAGAACTGTTGAATCATCAACAGCTTCTACAGAATCAACATAAGTTGAGAAATCAGCACCCTGTGAAGACTGATACTTAACATGTGTGTCGTAAGTATAAGCTACGTCTTCAGCTGTGAAAGCTGAGCCATCGCTCCACTTAGCATCGCCGTTAAGAGTTACAGTAAGCTCTGTCTGATCATCGTTCCAGCTGTACTCTGATCCAAGAAGAGGATAGAGCTTGCCATCAAGAGCGTTGAACATGAACAATGTCTCATAAACAAGTTCACGTGCTGACTCATTAGCTGAAAGTGCAAGACCATTGTTTGAGTTAGCTGACATAGGGTTCCAGTCATTGATTGTTCCCCACTGCTGACCAGCCTCATACAGAGTCTCGTTTCTGGGTGTTGACTCGCCGTCAGCTGCTGCTGTATCTTCAGTAGCTTCCTCAGTAGTCTCTTCCTCAGCTGTCTCTTCGGTTGTCTCTTCTGCGGTTTCCTCTGTGGTCTCCTCAGCTGCTGTGGTCTCTTCAACAGAAGTTTCCTCTGTAGCTGCAGGAGTCTCAGTTGTAGTTGTGCCACCGTTGTTACCGCCGCCGCATCCAGCTATCATCGAAAGTGACATAGCTGATACGCACAGAAGTGACATAACCTTCTGTAAGTTCTTCTTCATAACTTACCTCCCTTTCTAAAAGTGTTTTTTCGGGTTTTATAACCCACAACATGTTAATATTTTACTTATCAAAAATTGCTTTATATATAAAAATATCCACATGTATATAAAAATTTCCGCATTTATACAATTTGTACACTTTTACTCTCTTTTTTCTATTTTGATTGTCTTTTATTAACAAATCCGCATGTTTTCAGTTGTCTATTTGCATAATAAGTTTGAACTTTCTATGAATTTAATGTAAAATTTTCGTGTAGGCAATATTTGATAATTGTAAGGAAAATGATATGCAAACTAATCTTAAAGTCATTGCATGGCGATTTGAAGAGTATTACAAGAAAACGCGAATTCCTGTATGGGTTTTCGAACAGAATAACAGCCTTGTTTTTACCAACTTCACCACTTCCGCTATCCTTAATATCATGGAGGAAATGTTGCAGAAGGCAAGGAATTTCCGTATATCTCATTCTATTGAAGGATCCTACCTCGATCTGGATAATCCTTATGAGATGTACTATTCCTTTAACTCCGACGGCGGAAAGCATCAGTTCTATACAGTTGTCATAGGTCCCGTCATGACTGTTAAGCCAAGCGGAAACGTCTGGCCTAATCTTACTTTCGGCGAGAATCTGTTCGTTGAGCAAAAGAGAATTCTTTCCAATGCTCTTCCGGTTATTAACAAAGAAGAGTTCCTTTTACATATAACAAACTTCTTTAATGAAGTTCTTGAAGAAACGCCTCCGGATTTCAGTGCTCATTCCGAGAAGTTTCTTAATACAGCAAAAAAGAAATCCCAGTCTTCTGATATCGCAGCATTCGACGCGGAGTTATCTGCAGAGGATGCCCGTGCCTATGAAGAGATCAGCAGAATCGAGGAATTATTCAATGTATTTGTTGTAAACGGAAGTGTTTACAAACTCTTCTCTCTTTTTGATGATGAAAAAATCATGGATGTTCTGTTCCCTGACAAGACTTCATACAGAGACTGCGGCATACGTTCAATTGAGCTGTTAACTATTGCAAAAATCGCCTCCATAGAGAGCGGGACCGACAAGAAGGTCTGCCAGGCAAGGTTCGAGAAGTTTGTACAGGAGCTTAAGGTCTGCAAGAGCTATGAAAAGATCGTATCGGTACTTAGAAACGGAACACTTGAGTTTGCCAAGAGTTCACATGAGGTTAATGCACATACAAGTGAGAACTACTCTCCTATGACCAACAAGTGCATTAAACGCATCATTGAGAAGCTTCCTGATAAGATTACTCTTGATGATCTTGCATCTGAACTGCATATTTCAGCAAAATACTTATCTGCTCTCTTCAATAAAGAGACCGGAACTTCAATATCTGACTTTATGCAGAATATCAGAATCAATGAAGCTAAGCGCCTTCTGCGAAATACGGATCTTAGTTATTCGGAGATCAGTAATATGCTGAACTTCTGCTCCCAGAGTTACTTCAATAACCTGTTCAAGAAAAAGGAAGGCATGACGCCTAAAGAATACAGAGAAAAACGTGATGAGCTCGTTATGAGTTCACAATAAGGCATAAAAAAGAACCGCATCACGCGGTTCTTTTTTATACAACTTCCCTCGTAAGGTCCTTCACCCACTTATACTTCTGAAAATGGTACATCACCCACGGTATCTTCCCGACTTCATCCAGACAGGTGCAGGCATATACTGCCACCACCGGCCAGTGAAATACGAAGGCCCCCAGGAGTGCAGTCGGTATTGCGAGACACCACATGCAAACAGCCAGGCTGTAGACATCGAAAAGTGTATCTCCCCCTGCTCCGAATATGCCGTTGATGATAATCGTGTTTACGCATCTCCCTATCATATAAATCGCCATGACAACCATCATCCCCATCAGATGGCTTCGTGCAATATCCGTAAGCTTCATAAAATTCACCACCGGTACTGTTACGGCAAGTACCAGTGCTGTGCAAAGAAATCCGATAACGTAAGAAATCTTTGCAAGGCGTATTCCATACTGCTTTCCTTTTTGAAGTTTTCCTGCACCAAGTTCGTTACCAACCATGATGCCGCCGGCACTGCTGATACCGTTACACATACAGCAGAACAGATCACGCACCACCGCTGCAACAGAATTGGCAGCTGCCGCATCGCTTCCAAGGTGGCCCATAATCGCGGTGTAGGAAGTAAATCCTACTCCCCAGAAAAGGCCACCGCCGAGTAATGGAAGCGACACTTTAATAAAATCGGTTCTAAGTCCCGGAAAGCTTTTCAAAAGATAACCGAACCGCGGACGAAGAAATCCTTTCTGGTAACTTGAGCTAACTGCCCATATAACTTCGATGATTCTGGAAAGCAGCGTTGCAAGTGCTGCTCCGTTTGCTCCCATAGCAGGGATTCCGAATAAGCCAAAGATAAAAATACTATTCAGAATAATGTTTATAACAACCGTACCGGAACTGATCAGGGCTCCTCTCTTTACATGATCCGTTATCTTCATAATCGTAAGATAACATTCGGATATTCCTGTAAGAAGATATGACCAGCCTGCAATTCTAAGGTAAGACGCGCCAATTCTTATAAGTTCCGGATCATGAGCAAATATCATCATGAGAAGTTCCGGAACAAGAAGACATGCACCTGCAAATACTATGGAAACAATGCCGACACAGCGCATCATCATCGCAAAAATTTTATTTATGGTATCGGTATCCTGTTTACCATAGTACTGGGCTCCAAGAATCGATCCCGCAGCTGTCGCAGCACTCAGAACCATGTTCTGAATAAACTGCACTTGCGTAGCAAGTGAAACCGCCGCCATCTGGTTCTGCTCTATTCTTCCAAGCATTACGGCATCCGCTGCTGCAACAGCAGCAAGCATCAGACTCTGAAATGCAATTGGAAGAGTGAGCCTCACCAGTTTGTTATAAAATTCTTTATCTGCAAATAGTTTTTTCATAATCACCTTTTATGAATCAAATTCATGAAAGTTCATTTGCCATTCTGTATACTCTTGTAGCATTCTGCTCAATCTGTTTTCTTGAGATTGCACCGGACTTAATGTCTGCAAGGATTCTATCGAAATCACCCTGAGTTCCGGGCATGAACAAATCTCCGCCAGCCTTTACAACTTCATTTGCAAGAGCACCTCTGTGCTTATTTTTGCTTGATACTGTGAGCATCTCAACAACCCAGTCAGTCATTACGATACCCTTAAAGCCATACTCACAGCGAAGGATATCTTCGATAAGTCCTCTGTGCTCTGAAGTGTGCTGGCCATTAAGAAGGTTGTAAGATGTCATAACTGCCTTAGGCTGTGACTTTCTTACACAGATTCCAAAACCGCGGAGATAAATCTCTCTCATTGCTCTCTCGGAAACATGGCTGTTGTTATTGTATCTGTTTGTCTCAGCATTATTTGCTGCATAGTGCTTGATTGTAGTACCACAGCCCTTATGCTTCTGAACACCGTTTGTTATAGCAGCTGCGAAAAGTCCTGCTACTAACGGATCTTCTGAATAATACTCAAAGTTTCTTCCGCAGAGAATACTTCTGTGAATATTAAGAGCAGGTGCAAGCCAAAGCTGTACATGGAATCTCTCCATCTCTTTTCCTACGATATCGCCGTAAGAATAAGCAAGATCATAGTTGAAGGTCTGTGCAATAGCCGTTCCAATCGGAATTGCTGTAGCATACTGCTCTTTAATCTCTGTTCCGGGCTTAGGCGCATTAGCCTTGGCAAGCTCTGCGATTGCTGCCTTCTCCTCATCGCTCATAAGCTCCATCATGCTGCCAAGTGCTGAACCGATACCGTGAACACCGGTCTCGTCCTCAAAATATTCCTTGGTAAGGCGAAGGCCCGCAGGGCCGTCAGCCATAACCATACTCTTAATGCCTTTATCCTTATATCTTGTTGTGGTCTCACCTGCGGCACCTGCAACAGCAAAAGATGCATTACCGATAACCTGAAGACCTGAGTTCTTGGGATCAAAAGCACCGGTGTTGATATAAGCTAGTTCTTCATCAGAAAGACCTGCAATAATATCATCCACAGGATAATCAACGTCGTAGGTTACTGTCTGTGTATCAAAATCGGAAGCTGAAAGCTCTATTGTGGTAAGGTCCTCTACTGACTCTTCCTTTGCGGATGCGGGAACAAAATCCTTGAAACCGGGAGTTCCGAGGCAGTTTCTTGTCTTCATGGTTGTAACTGTATCAGCCAGAACAACAGCTCCTGCCTTCTTAACGTCTCTTGAGCAGTTACCTACATAGATCACATAATTACCCTTATCAAGGATGTAAGCCTGTCCCTCCTCATCGTAGGATGCGATATCAGAAAGCTTGAAGGTAGCTTTTACTGTCTCGCTTTGTCCTGATCCAAGTTCGGAAGTCTTTACAAATGCTACGAGGTCCTTTACAGGCTTATCCAGTTTTCCGAAAGGACATGATACATAAACCTGAACAACCTCTTTTCCTGCTACCTTACCGGTGTTTGTAACCTTAGCTGAAACAGTGATTTCCTCTTTACTGTTAGAAACAGCTTCAGGTTCAACAGTGAATTCAGTGTATGACTTACCAAATCCAAACGGGAACAGCGGAGTTACATTCTGTGTATCAAAATATCTGTAACCTACATAAATTCCCTCATTGTAGTGAACATCATCATTGTCACCAAAATCTCCGAGAGTGCTGTAATCCTCCCACTTAGCCCAGGTTGTAGCAAGTTTTCCTGAAGGATTAGCCTTGCCAAGAAGGATATCTGCAAGCACGTTACCTGTAACAACACCAAGCTGTGAAAGAAGAAGAATGTTTCTAACTTCCATAACGGGTGATAAATCAACAGGGCCGCCTACATTAAGAACAAGCATGAATTTATCAAACTTTTTGTTGAGCGCGAGGATATCTCTTACCTCTGTATCCGTAAGAAGAACATCACCCTTTTCAGGCTTTCTGTCATTTCCTTCTCCTGAATTTCTTGAAAGAACGTAAATTGCAGCATCACCGTCACCTGTAAGTTCAAGGTCATGCTCGGGTTCAGGCTGAACCATACCGAATGCAAACATAACAGGATTTGCTCCTACAGCTTCTGCATCCTTTCTGATCTTTGCAAGGAATTTCTCATGTGTCTGTGCAAGAACGCCGTCAAAAGCATCAAGCCACTCACCTGATGTAATAGTGAAACCCGCATCCTTAAGACCTTCTTCAACGTTAACAGAAAATCTGCTGTTAACTTCACCGGAACCTGTACCGCCCTTAATCGTGTGACGGATTCCGTTTCCGAATGCCGCTATTTTGCAAGGACCTGCAAGCGGGAAGGACTCATCCTTTTTAAGAAAAAGTGTGCCCTCAGCGGCTGTATTTCTTACGAGTTCCAAGTGTTCCTGTTCGTATTTTTCCATTGTAATCTCTCCTATAAATGATGTAGTTTTTGCTTACCCTTAAAGCTTCCTTACCCTAAAAAAGAATCTTTAAGTTTTTATCTCATTGAATTCAGAATAGCATTTTTATAAAATGAATATATACGAAATCAATTTAATTTATATGATATATGTTATTAATTCCCCTCATCCGCCCTTCGGGCACCTGTCTACGCTCCGCTTCGGTCCGCGCTGGACCGACGTCCCCCGGACGTCGAGCGCCCCCCCTAGGGGAAGGCTTTATATTATTCTGCCTTCCCCCTCTGGGGGAAGGTGGCACGAAGTGCCGGATGAGGGGACACAGGAGTATACATGATGAAAAAGACTACCACCTCCCAAGATCTATACCGTCTCCTTCTCGATGACGAGCTCGCACCGGAAGTAAAGAGCTTCACACCGGACAAGTCTGTTTCAAAAATAAGAAACACCATCCTCAAGGGCTTCAAGGAGCAGGTATTTTTCGAGACTGAAGGCGAGGGAGATCCTATCTCCTACAAGAGAGCAACGGAAAAAACAATCATGTACTATATTTCAACAGGTAATCTCACCAAGATTCTGGCTCTAATAGAGAGTTTCGATCCTTCCGAGAATCATTACAGTCCCGGAGCCTTCAACGATATCGGCGAAGTCTCGGAAAATCCTCTTTCCCAGGCAATCAGTATGTTTGTCAGCGGAATAACACTCTATACCAGAGCCGCACTTGATGGCGGACTCCCGGATCATATCGCTTATTCCCTGAGTGACAACTATATTAAATACAGCCTCATGGAGACGGATATCTCAAAACTCAATCATCTTCAAAACTGTGCGCTCTACGATTTTACCTATCAGGTGAGCGCTTACAAATACAGAAGCTGCGGCCTGTACGTGAAGAAATGCTGCGAGTATATCTCAAGACATCTCCATGAAAAAATCACTCTTTCCGACCTTTCTTCCATAACCGGAAAAAGCGAGGGATACATCTCCAAAATATTCGAAGAGGAATTATCTGAAAGGCCTTCGGTTTTCATAAGAAATCAGAAGCTTGAATATGCAGCGCATGCACTTGAGATTACTGACATATCCATATCTTCGCTCTCGGATCTTCTGGCATTCCCAAGTACCAGCGCTTTCATCACCTACTTCAGGCAAAAATACGGAGTTACACCGCATGAATATAAAACAACATTTTCTCGTTTGTAGGTCAAATTTTCTGGTATACTATATATAGTGTTTTTACACGAATCTTTTCAGGGGGAAATGTTGTAAATGGTTGAAAACATTGAAGTGCTTACTCACAGTAGCATTAGAATCAATTCCGACAAAGGAGTAATCTATGTCGATCCTTTTGAGATAAAGGACGCTCCGCATGATGCGGATTATATCTTCATCACACATGATCACTATGATCACTTCTCTCCGGATGACATAAAGAAAATCATTAAAAGTGATACACGTATTGTTGCTCCGGAAAAAATCGCAAGTAAAGCAGAAGTTCTTCTTTTGGAGAACGGAAAAGTTCTTGGGGTAAAGCCTAAAATTTACAAAGAATTTGATGGTCTTGAATTTGAGACAGTACCCGCCTATAACAACCTTAAACCCTTCCATCCGAAGGCAGCAGGCTATGTAGGCTACATTTTCAGAATCGATCACAAAAGAATATATGTGGCCGGTGATACCAGCCTCACCAAGGACGCACAACAGGTCAGATGTGATATCGCTCTTGTTCCCATCGGAGGGAAGTATACCATGAATGCCCAGAAGGCAGCAGAGCTTGTAAATATCATCAGACCCGAAGTAGCTATTCCCACTCATTACGGAAACATTGTTGGCAGCCCTTCAGACGCGAAAGTATTTAAGTCAAACGTTGATTCTCATATTAAAGTAGAAATCAAAATTCACTAAGACAATCTCATAATTACTTGAAAAAAATAAGCGTAGCAGTAAACCATCTACTGCTACGCTTTTTATATCACTTATTTATAATACGGTGATAGCTTTCTTCGAAGAACATAACGTTTAAAATTCTCGTCTCTTACCACTCCGCCGATAAAACATTCTCCATCTGAATATTCCATGCGTTGTATAAGAGCACAGGCCTGTACAACATCTGTCTTTGCCTTTTTACCTTCCAGATATGTATCAACAAACTGGAAAGTAATCATTTTACTGTCCTCAATCTTCTTTTTCTGCTCATCGGAAATACGGCATTTTAAACCAATATTCTCTTCGCTGAGATTGGTGACAATAGCTTCTATTTCAGCGTCATAGCCCTCAATATAAACAAGGGCACTACTGTACATTTGAATTCTCTCGTTATTTCTTCTATCACTCATGCCGCATCATCCATTATTTCTTCGTATTCCTGATCATAGATATCAAGACCTACATCAGGATTCTTTTTAACGCCTTCTTTATAAATTGTAGTCCAGTCATTTTTCATGGAAACCGGAATAAATCCCTGCTCTGCGCAGTCAGCTTCCATTTTCTCTGCCTTTGTAAGATTGCCATATTCTCTGTCAACGTCATCACAGCAAAGCATAAATGCAAGACTCTTGTACTGATTATCATGAATTACATAATTAGCCATGCTGAAATCGCCGGAGCTGTTACCAAAAGCAAGAACAGGCTGAACACCTATTTCACGAACAATTGCGGTAACCTTATTCGTCTTAAGATTCTTAACCACAAACTCGCCGCCAGTAATAACCTTATCATCAGCTGTAAACTGGTATTTAAGGCCATCCTCGTCTCCCTGTCCGCTGGCTTCGATAGTTTCATCAGAACCGATAATCTGATTCATTGGAACCTTTAAGTTATTTCTAACTCCGCCTCTGACTATGAATCTGTCTGTTCCACTGACAACATAGACTGTAAAGTCATTTTCATTAAGAAAATCAATAACCTCCATCATCGGCTGATAGAAGGATTCTCCTCTTGTCATACCGTCGTATCCGGGAGCCGGCTGATTACTGAATTCCTCAACATAATCCTGGAATTCATCCACTGTCATTCCGGCAAAAGCAGTTGAAATTGCTGTTCCGTGGTCAATATCCATTGTCTTAGGATATTCACCGTCCTGAATCCACTGAAGAATCTGTGCAGCAACATCTTTTTCAAAATCGGATGCCTTATCCTTATAATCGGGATCTTCAAGCACTCTGTGAAGAAGAAGGCTGTGATCAAAATAGATCGGATTTGTCTCGGAAAAGAGTGTTCCATCCAGATCAAATACGGCAATTCGTCTCTCAACAGGAATATAATCCGCACTGTTTTCATCAGTGATTGCACTCATATAATTTATAAGAGCTTCCTTCGCAGGCGCGGTATCTGTCCAGGATGCAAGGGCGTTGCCGGAAGAAGTATTCGTCTTAACCGTTCCCCTTCCTCCTTTTATGATACAGAAAGCTGCTATCAGAAAAATTACCGCAATTACAATTACTACCTTAAGGTAATTAACCTCTGGATTTTTATTTTCCATCAATATCTCCCCTTCATAAGTAATCAAATTTGTGTATTCATATATACCTTACATTATGCATTAATGAAATAAAAACCTGATAAACTACACATAAATATATGATTAAAACTATCCTCTGTATTCGAGGCACATCATTGTGAGGTCATCAAATTGCTCCGCATCCCTGACAAAGGATCCAATATCCGTGCGAACATTTTTCAGTAGTTCTTCCAAAGGAGCTTCCTGTTCTTTATTAAGTGCACCTATCATGCGCTCGATACCGTACATATCTTCCGCATTATTAGTTGCTTCCGGCACACCGTCTGTATAAAGGAAAATTCTGTCTCCCGGATTCATCTGAATAGTGTACTCTTTGTATTTCACGCCTTCCATTCCGCCAAGAACGAAGCCGTGTTTATCTTTGAAAATCTCAAAACTGCCACCCTTTCTCATAATCGCAGGATACTCATGACCGGCATTTCCACAGGTAAGTATTCCGGTTGATATCTCCAGAATACCTAACCAGATAGTCACAAACATACCGGTGTTATTTTCCTTAGTAAGCCCATCATTGGTGAGGGTCAAAATCTCAGATACGGATTTTCCAAGTATCGCAGTATTTTTCAGGATCACCTTGGATATTGTCATGTAAAGTGCTGCAGGTATGCCTTTTCCCGAAACATCTGCCATAACGATGCATAAGTGATCATCATCAACAAGGAAGTAGTCATAAAAATCGCCGCCCACCTCTCTCGCAGGCTCAGTTGTGGCAAAAATATCAAATTCCTTCCTGTCGGGAAAGGGCGGAAAATCATGCGGAAGCATTGAAGTCTGGATTGATGTCGCAAGAGATAATTCAGCTTCTATACGCTGCTTGTCCAGAACCACAACCTCCGAATACTCAATCTCATATACAACAAACATGAGAAGAACTGAGTAAGTGGTTGCAAGTGTAGCAAGTGAAATTCCATATACAAAGTTCTGAACTCCTATTGCAAGAACCGGAAGAAGTTCATAGGATAAATAGGCGACTTTCTCAAGATTTTTCAAATGCCTCCAGTGACATATGGTGTATCCTGTCAAAATCATCATGGCCAGCATTTGAATAAAAAGCATAATCCAGTAGGTTCCGTTTAATCTATAGTATCTGTTCTGATCGTCAAATGCATAATAGAACCCAAATACTCTCGAGAGAATAAGCAGAACCATTCCAATAACGCAAAGTATCGTTATCGCCTTACGGGTTAGCTTTGTTCCCTTGCTGTGGCTACTCCCCATCCTGTGACAGATATAGTGTGTTGCGAATATCAAAAGCAGATGGTTCAAAAAAAAGACGCCAAAGTTAGCTATTCTGACAGAGTAATAACCAAGCTTTGTGGTATTCCCTCTGAAATAATAGGCCTGAACCTCTAATAAATTTATAAAAGCAATGGTATTCAACTGAAAAATGAGAAGTCTCGATTTTACATTATCCTGAAATCTCGACGCTAAAACACAGACTATGGCAATGCCGCAGAAAAAAGCGCACCAGAGCTCAAGTGCAATATGAATATGCTGTGATAAACTCATACCAATCTCCCCAAATATGCCGCTCGGACATATGTAATACGTCAATCATTATATCAGATTGGTTCAGCATTTTCATATCACTTTTTGACAAGTATTACCCAGGAATTGCCGGAAATCTGCTAAATCACTCTATTGTAAGAAAATTGTCAAATCCTGTTACCTCAAAAATGTATCCCACATCCGGGCCTACATTTTTAACGACCATTGTGCCTTTTTTGTTCATCTCTTTCTGAGTTGTAAGAAGGACTCTTAGTCCGGCCGATGAAATGTACTTAAGATCCGCCATATCCAGTTCAAGATTATCGACCTGGTCTATTGAATTATTGATCTCCTCATAAAGATCCGGCGCGGACTTTGTATCAAGTCTTCCGCCAAGTACCATGTACAATGAAGTTCCGTTCAAAGTTTTTGTAATAGTCATATTTCTACCCTCACCTTTGTGCACCTTATGTATCCTGTATTGATGGTATCAATATTACTATCACAAATTTATCACACCACATGAAAAGACTCCCAAAGGTCGATAAATACTTTAACCTTGAGAGTCTACTATCATTTGCTCAGTTTATGGCCGGTACTCCATCACACTTGGAAATAGTGTCTATGGAACCGTCTTCGTTATACTTAAATTCCGCTACGCATACACTTCTGTGGAAAAGACTTCCCCCCGGTAGCTCTCCTGTGTGATAAAACAGGTACGAATGTCCCTTAAAGTCAGCAATTCCGGGATGATTGGTGAAAACTCCGCCCTCTTCTGTCATCAGAACTCCGCCATATTTCCAGGGACCTGTCGGAGAATCCGAAGTCGAATATGCCAGGTGCTCATTTTGCTGTCCCACACCGAAAGCAGCGTAAACCATGTAATAGAGGCCGTCTTTTTTATAAAACCAGGGGCCCTCACCATAGGAGGTTCCGGTATCATGACTGCCCTTAGCAAAGGCTTCTTCTGTCATGGGTATCTTCACAACTCCCACTTCTTTGTCGTAAGAAATCATATCCTCATTAAGAAGAACATATCTAAGTTCAGGGTTGCCAAAATAAAGATAGGCCTGTCCGTCATCATCTATGAAAACCGTAGGATCTATGTCGTTCCAATCTCCCTCATCAACAAGCGGATGACCCAAATCCTTGAAAGGGCCTGCCGGATTGTCTGAAATCCCTACAGCTATGGCCATTCCACCGTTTCTCTTATGAACCGGGCAATACAGATAGAATTTACCGTTTCTCTCAATCGCCTGGGGAGCCCATGCCCTGTCGTCTGCCCAGGAGATATCCTCCAGAGAGAAAATGCATCCATGATCCTCCCAGTTCACCATATCCTTGGTGGAAAAGCATCTCCAATCCCTCATAGTATAAAAATCATTTATCAGCTCATCCTCATCATGTGTCGTGTAGAGATAAAGAGTATCACCATACACCAGCGGAGCCGGATCAGCTGTATAAATATCCGTTATAATAGGATTTTTCCTGAAACTAACTTCTTCACTCATTACGTCATTCTCCTTACTTGCCTTTGTCCCAATATAGTTGCTGAAAGTGATAGCGCTTAGAAAAACAGCAGACGCGATTATTACAGCAACACATACAATTTTCCTGTATTCTGCATCCATAAGTCCCTATGCTCCCTCTTTTTCCAAATGATTTATATGAATTATACAAATAAAAAGAGCAGCGCTCTATTCACTAATGAATATGTGCTGCTCAGATAGTGCGATTTTCTTAGGTTCAATTTTTATCGTCAGAACTGGAAAGCTTTCTTCCAATCCAGATGCAGATACATGCACCGATTGTTGAAATGATAAGGTTTCCTATAAGTCCGCTTGCTGATAAACCTGCAAGCCCGAACACAAAGCCTCCGACGCATCCACCAACGATACCAAGAACAATATTCTTCACCATTCCTGATTTCTCATTCATGATGCTGCTTGCTATACAACCTTCTATTGCACCAAGTATAAGTCCTCTTAATAATCCCATTTTGGTTCTCCTCTCCAAAATACTTTTTACATACTAAACAATAATACCACACTTTACTTCATTTCTTCATTTTTCTCACGCATCCTGCATGATATTCCATTCACGATCTGAATTATCATAAGTCCAAATGCCATGAGAATCAGCCATCTGCTCCTTCCGGCAACGTACCAGCTTATGCCCAGTATCAGCTGAATAGCAGCGAGAAAAAATGAATATGAACTCTGTTTCCAAGTGATTGTCATAAAATTTCGCCTCCTTTTTAAACAAAACACATGACAAACATTACTAACTCTCTGTTGATACTGTAATTATATTTGTAGCCGGATGCAGAATATATATCCATCATTGCGATATTATTATGGCTATTTTCCGTTTATAGTGATTTATGGAGAAAGAGGTGTTTGGCCTATAAAATTGTAGAGAGGCTGCCGCACATCTGTGCAACAGCCTCTCTTGATTAATAGGATACTAAGATACTATCATCAACTTATTATTTAACAGTCGCACCACTCGAAGCCTGTTTTTTAACCTGCTTAGAGAGGTTCTTCTTTGCATTGCCTTTACATCCTTTGATCAGGATTGTAGGATTCTTAGCCTTCATCTTCTTGAAAGCACCTTTTCCGATAGATACTTTGGCCTTTTTATCAGTCTTAATAATAATCTTCTTTGCTGATGACCCTTCAAAAGCTTTAGCACTAATCTTATTTACGGTTTTAGGAATAGTAATCTGAGTTGCCTTGGAATCCTTAAAGGCTTTTGGTGCAATTTGGGTTACTTTGGCTATTGTTCCGTCAGGAAGAGTAATCTTTTCAGGAACACTTATCTTCTTTGCCTTTTTATTTGTAGCTGCCTTGTAAGTTGCAACAGTAGTCCCATCAGGATTGGTTGATACTTCATAGCTGGCGCCAGTCTTTTCATCCTTTACTTCTTCTTGCTTGTATTCTTTTTTGTTAATTGTAAATTGAAGTGTAATTGATCCTTTATAGATACCCTTTCCTGTTATCGTGACTGTTGCTGTTCCCGGTTCAGTATTATCAGCATATGTAACATTGAAATCTTTATCCTTTGTAAGACCTTCAATTGTTACATCAGGAGTTATAGGGTTTCCTGTATAATCATAGGCGGTTTGTGGAATAGATGCTGTCTTTGTGGAAATATCCACATATTTTGTAAGTTCGATGTAAATATGTGAAGTAAGGAGGCAATCATTTGTATCGCTCTTATTAGTAACTACCAGTTTAACAGGCACTGATGCTGTACTATCAGTATATTGGGTTGCTTCCACTTTTTTCGGGTAATCACAAAGCACTCCATTCTTGTAATGGAACTGATGAATCATTTTAAGACTTGCTGGTGCATATCCATTAGGTATCGGAACTGTCATCACTGCATCATGTTCCTCAAAATCTGTATAATTGGGGGCAATTATCCCACTCAGTCCACAGTCGATAAAGAAAACATCATAGCCTGGATCTGCTTCTGTCATATAATCCTGCGTATAATCCTTGTCTCCGATAAAGCGAATGGGTTGTATATTGCTTTTGTCATAGCTTTCAAATGCCGGTTTAAGAACAAAATTACCAACACTTTTAGAAGAATCATCAAAAACAAACTCAACATCAGCTGTATCAGCTGCGTGAGACGTAAACGAAAGTACAGGCATTGTTATCATCATTGAAAATGCAACTGCAACTGACAAAAGAATTGAACTAGTCGTTTTTACTATACTCCTCATAAGTAATCGCTCCTTCTTTAACCCTTTTAAAGGTAGCGGTCTTATAAATAAGGCCGCTACACATAATTGTTGAATCTTGAACCCTACTTAATAACATTTATTTAACAGTTGTTCCTTTAGAAGCCTGCTTTTTTATAGTCTTAACTAGATTAGCTTTCGGCTTACCACTGCATCCCTTAATCTGGATTGTTGTATTCTTAGCCTTCATCTTCTTGAAAGCACCTTTTCCGATAGATACTTTGGCCTTTTTATCAGTCTTAATAATAATCTTCTTTGCTGATGACCCTTCAAAAGCTTTAGCACTAATCTTATTTACAGATTTCGGAATAGTAATCTGTTTCGCGCCACAATCCTTAAAGGCTTTAGGTCCGATCTGTGTTACTTTTGCTGTCGATCCGTCGGGAAGTGTTACTTCCTCCGGAACTGTATACTTCTTTGCCTTTTTATTTGTGGGTTTAACAAAGGTTGCTTCAGCTGTTCCATCGCTTGCAATTGTTAAATTGTATTCAGCGGCTGATTTCTCATCCTTTACCGGTTCATCACTTACTGTAAGTTTCGGGATAGGTTCTGTCTTTGTCTCACCACATACTTTGCATTTGAAAGTCTTTACACCATCTTCGGTGTAAGTTGCTTTCTTTGTCTCTGTGCCTTCGTCCCAGGTGTGCGTGTGGGTTTTATACTCAATGAATATTTCGCTAACTAACTCAATAGAACCACTACCAAAATCAACATTTCCTAAATATGTTTTAAAACTAACTGTTTTATCAGTTACTTCTGATGGCTCTACCACATCAAAATAGCTTTCAGTGCCCATAGGGTAATTGCATATTATCTTTGCTTCAAAAGCATCAGCTTTCGTGTGTCCAGCAGGAATAGGTAATGTAAGAGTTCCATTACATCTTCCCACGTAATCAGAATCATAAAGACTTATACGCGGTACATACGAATAAAGATCATCATAACCGCTTTGAAGATGTTGCTTTGCAGCTTCCCAAGATCCCGGGCACTTATCGACTCCATCAATTACAACCTCATGAACAGGACAGATTGCATCATCTATGTGATGATAATTTACTGTATCATTCGCCACAAATGTAGCAGAATATGGATTGCCTGAATCATCATTGCCCTCCATTGTAAAAGAAGTTGCAGCATTTACATCCATTACTGGTGTTAAAGCAATACTAGCAATCATAATAGTAACAGCTAAGGCCATAGCATTGAATTTTTTTAACCCATTTTTCTTCATAGACACCAGTCCTTTCTTTTCATAAAATCTAGATACCTTTATCAATTGATTATTTTTCCATTAGGTAAAATACTTTGTTTTCCTTATTGGAAAGATACTCATTTAACCTTTGTTCCCTTGGAAGATTGCTTTTCAACCTTCTTCACTAGTTTAGCTTTTTCTTTGCCTTTACATCCTTTAATCAGTATTGTTGGATTTTTAGCCTTCATATTCTTGAAAGCTCCCTTACCGATAGAAACATTAGGTTTTTTATCAGTCTTAATAATAATTTTTTTTGCTGACGATCCGGAAAATGCTTTACTACTAATCTTACTTATGGATTTAGGTATAGTAATCTGGGTAGCATTAGAATCCTTAAAAGCCTTAGGCCCAATTTGTGTTACTTTAGCTTTTGATCCGTCTGGAAGTTCTATTTCTTCAGGAACAGTATACTTCTTTGCCTTTTTATTTGTAGTTTTCTTTAATGTTGCAACTACTGTTCCGTCATTTGTCGTATTAACATCATATTCAGCCTGCGACTTTTTATCTGTAATATCTTCATTTTTATACTCTTTTTGTATAATAAAAGTCAGATCAAATGATCCAGTATAGGCACCAATACCTGTAATAGTAGCAGTTGCTGTACCGGGTTCTACATTATTTTTATATGTAACTGTATAATCCACGTCTTTAGCAAGACCTTCTATGCTGACATCAGGTGTTATCGCACTACCTGTATAGTCATATTTATCTTGAACAACTTTCGCCTTATCTTTTAATGATGAGATATCCTTTACCTTTTTGAACTCTATAGCAGAAGCTCCACAGATAGTAACTTCCGTATTCTGGCCCATGCCAACACCCAGGGCTACTTGAATTGAAACAGTACCATTTTTATTATCAACAGCATCTTCTCTTTCAGTATTAGGTTCACCTGCTGCGCCAATTTTACCCCATTTCAAAACGCGTTTTGCTCCAATTGGAGTACATCCTTCAGGAACCGGCACAGTAAGTATAGCCGCTCTTACATCATTTGGCTGTAAAGCATCTGAGGTTATTCCATCGATATAAATATCAAATACCTGAGCAACATCATATCCACTATCTATGGTAACATCTCGTCCTTCGGGTCCAAGCTCATCAACCGTGCTTCCGATATGCGATATTATTTGATATTCATATCTAGTTACTTGGCTTGAATACATGCCCGAACTTAATTTTATTGTTGCTTTTCCCTGTTCAACAGCTCCAGCATCAGTTCCCACCATAATTGGAACATCCGAAAAAGTATCCTTTGTATCATTTGCCAAAGCACTCATCGGCTGTAACGCAAAGCACAAAGCAGAAACTAAAGCAAATGACAAAACTCTCTTTAAAAATATTTTTTGACCTCTCATATAGCACCTCCTTAGTCCAAAAGCTAGTATCCTTGAAACATTCTCAAAATGCGTGGTGATATTACGATTCCAGAGATACTTCCATAATTTTATTTTGACATTGCGCACATTATCTAATCAATAAAGGTTTAAGAATTGTCAATGACTTCTGTGTTGTCACGAAACATGCCTGACTATTTTATAAAAATATAATTCTTATATTATTGGCTATTAAGAATAATCTATATTTTCTATATCTTCAGAACGTATATTTATATAGAAACAAGCAGGCTCATCGCCTGCTTGTCCTGTAGATAATCAATTATTAAAGCTCCAAGTCTTATTCCGTATATATAAAAGAACAAGCAGGCACAACACCTGCTTGTTCCAATAATTGATTATTTAACCTTCGTACCCTTAGGTGCCTGTTTCTTAATCTTCTTTACTAGCTTATCTTTTGCTTTACCTTTGCATCCTTTTATAACAATCTGTACATTCTTGGCTTTCATATTCTTGAAAGCACCTTTTCCAATTGATATATTTCCCTTCTTATCGGTCTTAATTATAATCTTCTTTGCCTCAGATCCTGCAAAAGCTTTACTACTGATCTTAGTTACTGTGCTGGGTATTGTAATCTGTTTAGCTTTGGAACCTTTAAATGCGTTTGCATCTATTTGGGTAACTTTAGCTGTTGTTCCGTCAGGAAGAGTTATACTTGAAGGAATTGTAATCTTTTTCGATTTCTTATTTGTTGGTCCTGTATAAATTGCGGTTGTATTACCATTTGCATCTGTATTAAGGATGTAGTTTGCTCCACCCGTTTCATCGACATATTCTGAATTACTGTATTCCTTTGCTTTTATCTTAAATGTTTTTGTTATTTTGCCTTTATAAGCTCCTATTCCGGTAATAGTAACCGTGCCTTCACCAACCTCTATATTGTTTGAATATTCAACTGTGAAATCAACATCCTTAGTTAAACCTTCAATTTTAACCTCAGGAGTAATGGGACTACCTGTGTAGGTGAACTCTTCAGCTGAAAGAACAGCTGTCTTTTGACTAATATCTTGAGTCTTCTTCATCTCAAGAAGTAATTCATTTCTAATGCACCAAATTATCGGGTCTGCACTGCCATCTTGGCTTGTAACATACAAATCTACATTTATTGTAACTGTTGAGTCTGTATAACTTGTACATGCAACTTTTTGCACGTTTATATTATCACCTAAAGTATGCTGAAATATTCTATTAACTGTTGAAGGGCTATACCCATCAGGAACCTTAAACGTTACATTGGCGTTAATAATATCATCTTGATGCCAACTAGCTGCTGTAAAGTCAATATAATTCATATAACATTCAAAAGTGTCATATCCTTCATCTACTACAACACCAGCTTGACTATATCCATCGCCTTCTGTTACTGTACATTCCTGTATTACCATACCGTCTACCGGCTGATAAGTATCATAAGGTTTATTTACGTTATTTAAAACAACAGTGGCTTCACCCAATGAAGTTTCTGTATGTCCACCATTACCATCAAATTGGATAAACGTAACTTTAGCTTTAAAATCAGTAGCTGCCTTAGCTGTTCCCATTGGGAACAAACATGAACACAATGCTATGCAGATAATAATGGAAAATATTTTCTTGATTTTCCTCATCAAACCCACCTCCTAAGTATCATTATTGTCAACCATATTCCCATTATAAAACACGCCCTCTATCATATGAGCGTGTTAATCGTTTTTTAAGCAAAAGGTTATATATAGTTTTTATTTAAAATAATGTACCAACGTAAACACAGTAGATATTCCGCAATATTCAAGTTCTCTGCGACTAATCAGATACTATCTATATTTGGTTTTATCAAGAACTTCTTCAAGTTGGTGACAACAAATATCATATACAATAAATAAACAAGAAGCACCGATTTTTGTTGTACCTGAAGAAAGGCTCAAACAACAATTCAAGTAGCATTATCAATATTTATTGTGCTTAGAAAAAGGTCAAACAACAAACCAGGATGATATAGTCACATTTGTTGTTTCTAGAAAAAAGTCGAACAACAAATCAGAAGGAAATTACATTTTTATTGTTCTTGGAGAAATGCCTAACAACAAATCAGAAGGAAATACTCACTTTTATTGTTCCTGGCGAAAGGCCGAACAACAAATCAGGAATTAGTGTTAGAACTTGTTGTTTCCACAAAAAATCAGAAGCCCACATTTACCTTTTTACAACAAAGCAGGCACTTAAAGGTAATCAGAAAAACATTAGAAAGCTCATCCGAAATGATAGATATTCACTAACACAATTCCTCCAAGAATGCCGCAGAGCAGGCCTGTGAAATGGCCGATGGAATCTATCTTCTTGGAAGTGGTCATAAGAGCTAGAATAACAATTGTTGGAATCATGGAGGTTAAGGCGGAAAAGCCCCAGACAGAGAATGCAATTACCATGTAAATCCCTATGAGGCCGCAGATGACGCCGGAGGCTCCGATGCTGAAAGTAAAGGGCGAGCCCTTTTTATGAAGTCTTGCGGAAATCGCACCTCCCACGATCATGATGGTGAAATAGCATACAGCAAAGACATCGGACTTCAGTGCATATTCAAGCACACGTCCGATGTTATAAAGAGAATACATATTGCAGGCAAGGTGCAGGAATTCCTTCTGAGTGAAGGCACTTGTAGCAATCCTGTAGAACTGCTTCTCCTGGAGCGTCTTGATATAGGACGAGCCAAGCTGCCCTACGCTTAATACCTTGCGATTTATTAGAATAAAAATGATTATATTAATTGCGATTAACCCGTATGTCACGGGATATGTCATTAGATTAAAAGTGTTCATAAGATGAAGTCAGACTTTATGCTCTTCCTTACTTTCAAGACTTTCCTTGAGAGTAGGCTGCAAAGCCTTCTCCTCGTTTTTAATTTCCCAATGGATAAGGAAGGTCAGCGTTGCCCTGAGCGCAATGATAGCACCGAGAATGCCGAGCTCAGCCCATTCTCTGACCACAACTGTTCTAAGAACCTCGCCGCCAAGCTTGAATTCAAGCGCAAGTGCAATTCCCTGTGCTAGCTCCAGTCTAATTGAGCCATCCTTTTTTATCCAGAGATAAAAGCTTTTTAAGCCGGTATACACAAGAATGCATATGCCAAAGAATTCCAATAATAAGGTTGAAAATTCAACTATGTAACGAAGCAGGTTTTCAGCGCTAAGGTATAATTCTTCCATACAGATATTCTCCCCTAAAATGCCGACATCTTCTGCTAAAATTATAACATCACATATGAATAATAGTTGATAAAAAAATAATAAATTATCAAAAAATCCTATTGTTTCTCTTTTCGGTCAAAGCCCTCCACAAGGAGTGCCCTATACTCATCAAAGCTGATCATCTCCCCACCCATGCTCTTTAGATGCTCTGTCTCAAACTGGCAGTCAATCATGACATAGTCGTTTTCTTCAAGAACCTTTGAAAAAAGAATAAGTGCGATTTTTGATCCGTTTTCCATCTCAGAAAACATGCTCTCACCAAAAAAGCATTTGCCAAGACTGACTCCATAAAGACCGCCTGCAAGCTCCCCATCAACAAAGGATTCCACACTTAGCGCAAATCCGTTGTCACAGAGTCTCTTATAAGCCACTTCCATGTCATCGGTTATCCAGGTTCCCTCTTCTGTGAACTCCCTCTTGATCCTGCATCTGTGCATCGTGTCTGCAAAATCACGATTTATACGTATTGATATCTCATGCTTTCTGAAAAACTTTCTCATTGAATGAGACACATGAATGTTAGCAGGCCTGATAATAAAGCGTTCCTTGGGAGCCCACCACAATACCGGTTCGCCTTCCGTATACCATGGGAATATCCCGTTGCTATAAGCCAGTATAAGCCTGTCCATGGAAAGATCCCCGCCAATTGCAAGAAGGCCATCATCTTCTGCAAGCCGGGGATCGGGGAACATGATTTTTTTATCATCAAGTCTGTATACAGGCATTAATATCCCTTTCACAAAAAGCCTAAAGATCACATATAAAGTACATTAATTGAAGAAGATACGCCAAAAGAAAAAATTTTGGCGTATCTTCAAGAACTAATCACAGAACCTGAAAAAAAGTAATTCTTAATTAAGGCGACGAGTGGGGCGAGCCCAAAACTTCTCGCATCGCTCCACTCAGATTAGTTTTATTATAACAACTATAGGAGGTTATTACAATATGCCTGTAGGTAATCCAAAAAATCAAACAATATGGTCTCAGCGCTATCAGGAAAAGGTCGGTTATATTACAAAAGGTTATAAATTAAAAAAAGACCTTACCGACAGTTTTAAAGAAGCTTGTGTAAAATCCGGCATATCTCAAGCCGCTGCATTAACACAATTTATGGAAGTCTTCATAGATGCTTCAAAAAATAAAGCTTCAGCAAACAGCGATTCCTCTTCCGCTCCTGAATATATGATTAACTCTGAGGATCCAAAACTTTCATTTATTATTGAAACATACGATAATCTCTCAGATAATCATAAAGATTCCATCTATAAATATGTCAAAAAGTATTATTCCAAAAAACAAAGTAAGCGTAATGATCAATAATCATTCGCTTACTTTGCATTTTCCCTTTAAATTGCGTCATTCTGATATCTTATTTGATTATTATAACGCGTGAATAATACAACTGTTAGTACCACCATGATAAATGCCACAACGAATGCAACACTTCCAACTCTAAGAAGTACCTTTCCCCATTTCATAGCTGCATCAATTGATTCCTGTCCCTGCAACATTCTTCCGTTTATTTGTATTCTTGCCCCACTCGGATTTTTGGTAAATACAGCACCAAGAATGGATGTAATTGTTCCCATAAACGCGAATACCGCCGCATAAATACCTGAAATAATTGGCCCTATCGGAAACTTACCATAGTTTATGGATCTTATCTGTTCATTCATATATTTTCTTGAGAACATATTATAGACTTGATCATTCTGATAGTTTTGATAGTTCTGCTTTTCCTGCTTTTTCTTGGATATTTTCTTTCTTAAAATTGTTATAAATACTGTTATAAATCCAAATATCGCGGAAACAGCCAGGAGCACAAATCCGTATATAACATGCTTCTCTTTACTAACAGTTTCCACATTTTTCATATATACAGGATCAAGCCATGCTCTATCAAGATTCTCATTAGGAGCTATTCTGCTTACCTTTTCGACTTCATACTCCTGCCCTTCATAACTATAATGAAGTGTATAGTAATATTTCACATTATAATGACGTATTTGCGAATGTTTGAAGCTTACATCAGTTATGTAAGCCGGAACCTCAACATATCTTTCCATCATTTTTGAAGTGACTATATTTGCTATTCCAAGCAAAAATGCACTAACTATCAACGTAACAAATATCATATATATAAAGCTTTTTAATTTTCCATTCATGTCTAAACCCTTCTTGTAGTTTTATTCAACGATCTGTCCGTAAAATAGTAATTCCGGATCATCCGAATGAGTCATAATCATATACTTAAATGGCTCATCTGCATTAAATTCCTTTATTTCTTTTTCTTCAGGCATGGCGCAGGATTCGCATTTTGCAACCATTGTAACAGCGGCTGCCTCAACACCTTCTTCATCTATCTTTATTTTTGTCTTCTGAATTATCTCGGTTATTTGGACATCCATGGCTTCACACATTTTTGAATAATCCGCTTTATCATCAAATGCATCCTGTACACCCAGACTGTTCAAATACCCCATAAGCTCAGAAGATGTAAATTCAGATTCTGTCTCAAACCTGGGAAGTCTGACCGATACTGTCTCCTTTTTAGCCAGATTCATTTTCTCCCTGGGATCATCTATATCACCCAGTATGAAAACTGCATCAACTCCACCATTCATAGGAATCACAACCAGTTTTCCGTTTTTATCCTCGTAGTATTTATAATCTTCCTGCTGTTTCATGAAGTCCTTAAGGGCTGTTTTGCCTTCAAAGGTCCTAAAATCACCGGGCTCTGTTCTACCCTCATAGAATTTATTTACCCATGAAGATTTAAGATACAAGGCATTTATCAGCAAAAGATCATATTCTGAAAGGTCGCTGCTTATTTCCTTTATCATTCCATTAGTCTTTTTATTAACCCAGTCATTTACCTTATTTGTAATTTTCTCAGGTGATACTTCCTCTGCTTTAGCATCATAGTGCTTCGCTACATACTTTTTGTAGGAAGATAAAAATTTGCCGTTTGCCTTAGTATTTCTCCAGATTGAGTTTGATGAAATAAATGCTGATTCTTCAGAAGAATCCACCACAGATGAATACCACTCATTTACTTCTTCAATGCTGTTAAAGCCCATCGCGTGAAGAAGTTCTTCTTTGGTATTTCCATCAGCTCCTGCAACTGACATAGCAAGTGCTGCTCTGAAAGATGTTGGCGATATCATGTAGTTCTTGTTTTCGTACCCATTCTCTTCTATAAACTCAACAAGCTTCTTATCAAATTCTTTTTTATCCGTTACTCCGTAGGAATTGCTATTTTCACTGTATTTTAGCTCTGTTTCGCTTTCTTGAGCCATAGGCTCAGCAGGTACCAGTCTACGAGAATAAGCAATATATTTTCCGGCACCTACGAACAAACCGGATGCAAGTATAAGTCCTAATACAACTGCGATAATATTCTTTTTCATAATAAATCCTCCGAATAAATCTGCGTTTTTGAGGTTCTATACTATATACAGATTGGGAGGCAAATATGTTGCATCAGGTATCAAAAAAATTTATGCAAATAGATTATGGGCATAAAGAAGCCTTCCACCCATTTATCTGAGGGAAGGCTTCCATCATTTTTTAGAAAATAATATTAGCTTCTAAGTGAGATGTTAAGGCTTTCAAGGCCATTAAGAATCTTCTTCATAGCTGCGTTTACTTCATCGTCTGCAAGAGTCTTTTCCTTGTCTCTGAAAGCAAGTGAATAAGCCATAGACTTGAAGCCCTTCTCAATCTGTGAACCTTCATAGATATCGAAAAGTTCGAGCTTCTCAAGCTTCTTGCCACCGCGCTGCTTGATCATCTTCTCGATGTCACCGGCTGTTACAGCTGTAGGAACAACCATACTGATATCACGGGTTACAGCAGGGAATTTTGCAATGCCTGTGTATACGCGCATGTAGCTTGCATGCGGAACAACTGAAGGAAGGTCAAGAACTGCGATATATGCTCTTGTTCCGATTCCGTAGTTGTCGAGTACCTCAGGATGAACCTCTCCGAGATATCCGATAGTCTCACCCTTGAAACTGATAAGAGCCTGACGTCCGGGATGAAGGAAAGGCTTTCCTGCCTTAGCATCATATTCGAGGTCATCTGCCATGCCAATCTGTCCAAGGAACTCTTCAACAGCGCCCTTCATTGTGAAGAAATCGCCATCTCCATAGAATCCGAGAACAAACTGTGATCTCTCATCGGGAAGTTCCTTGAGCGGAAGCTCTTTTGCAATATAGATATTAGCTATCTCATAGAGCTTAACATCCTTGTTTCTGCGCTTGTAATTTGTAGCAAGGCTTGTAAGGATAACGTTAAGCGGGATTGTTCTCATGATTGAGAAATCCTCACCAAGCGGGTTGGAAATCTTAATCGCATTTCTCTCAGGAGCATCCTCAGGTAAAAGAAGCTTATCAAATACCTTGGGGCTCTCGAAGGAATAGCCGTATGCCTGTGAGAATCCGCAGAATTGAGCGACTTCGCGTGCTGTCTTCTCAACTGTCATCTTGAAAGTAAGCTTACCTGTTGTAGGTGCGTTCTTAGGAAGAGTTGAAGGGATCTTGTCGTAGCCATAGAATCTGGCAACTTCCTCTGCAATATCACACATACCGATGAGATCCTGTCTGAAGCTGGGAACAACGATCTCATTTGTTTTTTCATCATATACGAGCTCTTCTCTTGCGAAGATATCAAGCATTGTCTGTCTGTCGATATCTGTTCCGAGAAGTGAATTTATTCTGTCGGGCTCAAACTTGATTCTGTTAAGCTCCTTGATAGGTGACTTAGCCTCAACGATTCCGGATGTAACCTTACCGCAGCCAAGAATATTTACAAGCTGGCATGCGCGGTTGATTGCGTCCTCAGCATTGTTGGGATCAAGACCTTTTTCAAAGAAGCCTGATGCATCTGTACGAAGTCCGATTCTCTTTGCACTCTTACGGATGTTGGGGCCGTTAAATGTAGCAGCCTCGAAGAGAACTGTCTTAGCGTCCTCTGTGATCATGGAGTTCTCGCCACCCATGATACCGCCGATTGCAACTTCCTTCTCGCCATCGCAGATCATGATAACTTCGCTGTCGAGATTTCTCTCCTGTCCGTCAAGTGTTATGAACTTCTCGCCGTCCTTAGCGCGCTTTACTACGATCTTGTTTCCTGCAATTGTGGAAAGATCAAATGCGTGCATGGGCTGACCATACTCGAGCATTACATAATTTGTGATATCAACGATGTTGTTGATAGGTCTTACACCATTTGCAGCAAGTCTTCTCTGCATCCATTCGGGTGAAGGACCAACCTTGATGTCTGTACAAACTCTTGCGCAGTAACGTGAGCAAAGGTCTGCATCCTTAATTTCTACTGAAATGTAATCAGAAGCCTTCTCAGATGTCTCCTCAACCTTAACAACAGGAGCCTTGAAGGGAAGCTTAAATGTAGCAGCTGCCTCTCTTGCAATACCGAGGATGCTGTAGCAGTCTACACGGTTACTTGTTACTTCGAACTCGAATACTGTGTCGTGAAGTCCGAGAACTTCCACAGCATCTGCTCCAACCTCAGTGTCCTCGGGAAGTATATAAAGTCCGTCCTCGGGAGCATCGGGATAAAAGTCCTTGCTTGAGCCGAGCTCTTCAATTGAACACATCATGCCCGCACTGGGAACTCCGCGAAGCTTACCTGCTTTTATCTTGATTCCTTCCTCGGGATTCGGGCTGCCGTCATGTCCACCGGCAACTCTTCCGCCATCAAGAACTACGGGAACCTTGTCCCCTTCTTTCATGTTCTTTGCGCCGGTAACAATCTGAATCTCCTCGGATCCGATATTAACCTGGCAGATTACAAGCTTGTCAGCATCGGGATGCTGCTCGATCTTGTCTATCTGACCAACTACGATTTTCTCTAAGTTTTTATCAAGGCGATGGAATCCCTCGCCCTTTGTTCCGGAAAGTGTAAGTGCATCGAGGATCTCCTGATCACTTGCGTTTAAATCCGGTACGTATGCTTTAATCCATGATAAATTTGCGTCCATTGCGCAACCTCACTTTCTATTTAAGTTAAAACTGTTCTAAGAATCGAATGTCGTTCTCGTACAGAAGTCTCATGTCGTCGATTTCGTACTTAAGAACTGCGATACGCTCAAGTCCGAGTCCAAATGCGAAGCCTGTGTACTCATTAGGGTCGATTCCGCTCATCTCAAGAACGTGAGGATGAACCATACCGCAACCGAGGATCTCGATCCAGCCTTCACCCTTACAGAAACGGCAGCCCTTACCGCCGCACTTGAAGCAGCTTACGTCCATCTCTGCAGAGGGCTCTGTGAACGGGAAGTGATGAGGTCTGAACTTAACCTTAACATCCTCGCCGAAGATTTCCTTTGCAAACTCAGCAAGTGTTCCCTTAAGGTCTGCAAATGTGATGTCCTTATCAATAACAAGTCCCTCAATCTGGTGGAAGCTGGGACTGTGTGTTGCGTCAACTTCGTCTGCTCTGAAAACACGACCGGGAGCAATCATCTTAATAGGAAGCTTGCCCTTCTCCATCTCATGTACCTGTGTAGATGAGGTCTGTGTACGAAGAAGCAGATCTCCGCTGATATAGAAAGTATCCTGCTCATCCTTTGCAGGGTGATCTGCAGGAATATTGAGTGCTTCAAAGTTGTAGTAATCCTTCTCAACCTCGGGACCTTCAGCAACTTCGTAGCCCATTCCAATAAATACGTTCTCAACATCCTCAAGTGTAATTGTGTTGGGATGACGATGTCCTACGTTATTCTTCTTTGCAGGAAGAGTTACATCGATGGTTTCGCTGGCAAGCTTAGCTTCGCGAACAGCTGCTTCCATCTTCTTCTTGGTAGCTTCAAGGCTCTTCTCAATCTCCTCGCGAACCTCGTTAACCATCTGACCAACCTTAGGTCTGTCCTCGGGAGCAACATCCTTCATGCTCTTAAGGATGCTTGTAAGCTCACCCTTTTTTCCAAGGAAATTAACACGAATATCATTAAGCATATCGAGGCCATCTGTCTCGCCGATCTGCTTAAGCGCGCTCTCCCTGATTTTTTCCAATTGTTCTTTTATCATGTGAATCCTCCTTAAAAATGAAGTTCTGATATCGTTTTATCTAAGGAACTTTTTCTAAATACCAATAAAAAGTCCCTTACATCAAAAACGATGTAAGGGACGAATATAATCCGCGGTACCACCCTGATTCCTGTCATCAAATGACAGACGCTTAATTCTTAATGAAATTGTAGCTCCGATGCGAAAATTCCGAACTGTCTTTACCAAACTGGCTCTCAGCCGCCGACCAGTTTCTCTGTTATGGAAAACAGAACATCTTGGGGCACGCCCCACATCTTCAACGCTCTGCAAACTAGTTTAACTATCATGTAATGAAAAGTCAAGAAACAGTTGCATTTGTTTGCTTCTTTATTGCCTTAATGAGCTTCTTCTTAGCATGGCCTTTGATTCCTTTGACATGAATCACAGCCCTCTTGGGAAGCTTTTTGAAAGCACCTTTTCCAACCTTAAGATTCTTATTGGCTGTAATTGTTACTTTCTTGAGTTTTTTGCAGCCCTTAAATGAGTTTTTACCAATAGATGTCACTTTTGAACCAATGGTAAGGGACTTAATCTTTTTATTTCCCTTTGCTGCACTATCTGCAATTTTTGTTACAGGATACTTAGCTCCGAAAGCTTTTACTTCGTCTATTTTTACTTTTCCTTTAGCTGCGATCTTAGTTACCGTAGCAGTTCCGTCCGGATGAATTATATAGGTATTGCTGCCCACTTTTACAGTCTTATCGACAGGCTTGGATTCTACAACCGTATCATTTTGGTATTCCTGAGATCCGCTGTAATCTCCCGTCTGCTTCTCATCAGATATCCTGATATATCTGTGGCTTGTCTTTGATATAGGAAATACTTTGTATTTTTCAGCAGTATCCGGCTTGCCATCTTTATTATCATCAAGAGCAAAGGTCGCCTTAAGCGGTATAGCCTTGGTGACATTTTTAGGTGATGTAAGTACTTTTAAATTATCGCACCCTAAAATCAAATCAGCATAATAGGTTTTACTGCAAACTGTAGAAAAGTCCAAATCTTTTAAATCCAGTGATTCCAAGGAGCTGCAGCCGCAAAACATTTCAGCAACCGATTCAACTTTTCTTATATCAAGGCCGCTTAAATTGACTGTTTTCAAGCCTGTGCACCCTTTAAACATGTGTCCCATATCGGTAACATTTGATATATTAAAAGTATGAAGGTCAGCAGATTCAAGGCTTGTACAACCCGCAAACATCCATGACATATCTTTCACCTTAGCTGTATTAAGCTTTGACAGGGTGATCGACTTTAAGGATGTACAGCCATCAAACATCTGCTGCATATTGGTTACTTTTGCTGCGGTCATTTTTCCGAAATCAACAGACACAAGACTTAAGCAGCCATCAAAACAGAACATCATATCTGTTACATTTGGCATCGTAAACCAATCAGGAAAGACTATGGTTTTAATTGACTTGCAGCCGCGATATACGCCTTTCATCGTTGTAACTTTAGATGTATCAAATTTTTTCCAGCTTATATATTCAAGATTACTGCAACCTTCAAAGATGTAGGATAAGTCTGTTACAGAACTCAAATCAATCCCGCTAAGATCAATACTTTTTAAAGACTGACATCCTGCAAACATTCCATATACATTTGTCGCTTTGATTCCCTTGAACATCTTTGCGTCAAAATAGGTCAGCTTTTTGCAGAAGTCAAACATATTCTTCATTCTTGAAACCTTAGTTACATTAACGCTTGATAGCTTATCATATGTAATAGTTTCCAGATTATCAAAACCGGTGAACATGTTGCTGCAGTCGGTGTCAAAAATCATTTGATTTGCTGAGTAAACATAAACAGTACCTTCCGCTGCATCATAATAAGCAGTAGCGCCGCTTCCAACTGTTTCCTTAGGTAAAGCTACTGTTCTATTTTTTAATGCCTGATACGTTTTACTATCTCTTGTAAAAATAATTTTCTTAACACCACTGGCAATATAGCTGATATCCTCTTCGCCAACCGTAATCTTCTTGATTTTTTTATTAAAGGTTGTCCCATTATAGAGCTGTCCGGTAGTTTTACTTGCCGCTAAAGCTGTCTTTGGCGTAAGAGCAAGTGCAAATAAAACAGCAAAGACAAACATCATATATCTAAATATCTTTTTCATACCTTATTTCCCCGTATTTCCTTCATAAAGGTCATCTTACCTTAGCATTTGTATTCTTTTTAATCGTCTTTACAAGCTGTTTCTTTGCCTTTCCCTTGATGCCCTTTACTTGTATCACGGTCTTTCTGCTCATCTTTTTAAAAGCATGTGAGCCTATGTGCAAATTATTATTTGCATTTATCGTTACCTTCTTAAGGTTTTTACATCCATAAAATGCACTGTTACCGATAGACTTCACTGAGGAACCGATTTCTATAGTCTGAATATTTTTGTTTCCTTTGCATGCGCCATCCGCTATCTCTGTTACGGGGTATCTCACACCCTTTGCTTTAACAGTATCTATAGCTACATTTTCCAGGACACTTATCTTTGTTACGACTACTCTTCCATCCGGATGTATATCATAGTCGATACCAAATGAGTGTACCTTGGTTATAGTCGGAGTCTTTTTAGGCGCTACAACGGGCTTTTCTACCCAGAATATGTATCTGTTACTTGTACTTGCAACCGCCATTTTAGAATATTTTGTCTTTGTATCAGGATTTCCATCTTTATTATTGTCAATATAATATTCGATTGGAAGATCAATCTCTTTTGCAACCTTCTTCGGTGCATCAAGAATAGTAATTGCTTTACAGCCCTTCAGGAATCCCGCACCTGTAATTGCATTCTGCGAAAGCTCAAAAGAGCTCAGGTTCAGATACTTAAGGCTGCGACATCCGTAGAACATCGCATTAAGATAAGTCGCACTGCTCACATCAAATGAAGACAGATCCAATGACCCAAGATTCTCACAGCCTTCAAACATTGATCCCATGTTTAATACTGCCTTGGTATCGAAGGAGCTGAGATTCAAAGCTGTAAGACCGTTACACTGTCCAAACATATACCCCATATACATTACTGCGGAAGTATCGAATGTTGAAACATCCAGTTCTTTAAGGTTTCTGCATTTTCCAAACATTCCTCTCATGTCACTGGCATTTGAAGTATCAAAGCTTCTAAGCGTCAGATTCTCCAATCTCTCACATCCGTAGAACATTCTTTGGAAAGTAGTAACCTTAGAGGTTTTGAAATTTCCAAGCTTAACACTTTTTAAGTATTCGCAGCCCTCGAACATGGAGGACATATCGGTTACATTCGATGTATCACAACTGCTAAGGTCAACATATTTAAGCTTTTGGCAGTTGTGAAACATATTCTTTGTGGAATCAGCATTTTTTGAAAAGCAGACATTAGCCTTTGAAAAATCAATTTCCTCAAGTGCTCTGTACTCCGCAAAGGTACCCTCCGGCTGATCAAAAAAAATCTTAGCCGCTGTTGTACAAATATATACTGTTCCATCATTTGCATCATAATATGCGGATACACCATTTCCTACAGAAGTACTTGGTAAGTTCTTATAAGGAGTAACATCGGCATTTGTTATGAAAATCATCTTCTTTACAGTTTTATTTATGTGTGTCTGCACACTATTGCCTGATGAGACTTTATAAGTCACCTCTCCTGCCAATTTACTCTTTATAGTGCTCATGTTGTTGATCGTACCGGTCTCGGTGGAGTAATCTCTTGCCTCGCAGTTTAATGCAGTCATACAAAGTATTAACAAAAATCCTGCGGCGATTATAAATGCATTCTTTATACTTTTCATACTCACGCCCCTATCTGCTTCCTGATTGCTTTTACAAGTTTGGATTTCTTCTTACCTTTAATACCCTTTACAGAAATCGTTGCCTTCTTTGCAATCTTTTTAAACGCATTTTTCTCGATCTTCAGGGATTTATTTGCATCTATAGATATCTTCTTTAATTTTTTACAGCCTTTAAACGCATCCTTTCCAATTGAAGTTACATTCTTTCCAATGGTAAGTGATTTGATTTTTTTATTCCCTTTGCAAGCGCCTGTTTCAATCTTTCTTACCGGGTGTGTCATCTTTTCATAAGTAACTTTGTTTATTGACACCTTCCCCTTTGCTTTAATTTTCGTAACTACCGCACTTCCATCACTTTCAAAGCGATAAGTTATGCCTTTAACTGTAATCTCCTTTTCCCCATACACATTTTCATTTACGGTTTCATTTACAGTTTCATCAGGTTCATCCTGAGGGGTGTCCAATGCGGGTGCATAGGTCATGGTGTTTTCGTCAAATGGAATCATTCTATTAATATTGTTTGATACCGGATTTTTATGATAAGTGCCTGCAACATCCGGTTTTCCATCAGAGTTATTATCAATAACCATTAAAGAAGGGAAATCCATGAATCCTTTAGTTGCCTTAGGTGTCATAACCGCTTTTAAGTTGTAACATCCGTAAAGCATTGAATCAGTAATTGCTGCAGCAGACAGATCAAGACTTCTCATATCTATATATTCAAGGTTGGGACAATTAGCGAACATACCTTCAGCATCGCAGACATTTGTCGCACTAAAATTAGGGATAAGGATACTCTTCAAAGAATCACAAGAATTAAACATATTCTTGATTCTCACAACCTCAGAAGGGCCAAAACAACTTAAGTCAATGCTTTCAAGACTTTTGCAATTTGCGAACATGCTTTCCATAGTTCCTATGCATTTTACATTGAATTTTTTGAAGGTTACTTTTTTAAGCATGTCACAACCTGTAAACATGCCTTCCGTAGAATAAACTTTATCAGACTCAAAGCTGCTAAGATCAAGGTCTGTAAGATTTTTACAGCCTCCAAACATCCAGCTCATATCATAGGCATTCTTTGTATTAAAATTCCCGAAGTTAACAGTCTTTAAACTGGTATCGCCACTAAACATGCCGGACATTTTGACTGCATTTGATGTATTTATTCTGCCGTTTCCAAAATCAATCTGTGCAAGGTTTGCATAATAAGAAAACATATATGCGGAATTTTCCGGAAAGATTATTTTCTCAGCAGCACTGTATACGGAAACAACGCCCTTTCCGTCATAATAAGCTGTAACACCTGTCCCGACAGATTTGCTGCCCTTTTGACCTGTAGGTGTTTTAGATACAAAAACAATCTTCGTAACCTTATTATCTGTAGTGTTGTATTGCATCCAGGTCTTACCGTTAGCAAGATTCTTAACTGCAGCACAGAAAGACTCTCCTTCCAAAAGAGTTCCGTTCACTGTTGCAGTTTTCGTTTCAGCTGCTTTTGATAGTATGGAAGAATTTCCGGATAATACAAAAAAACACAGCAGAGCTGTGATGACGAATAACAGATTCCCCAATTTCCTCTTCATTTAAAATGTCCCCTTTTAACTTTCTTCATGCCAACAGAAGGCACTCCTTAGTTCTTTATTTTACCAATTCCTGACTGCCTTTATCAATATGAAAATTGTTTAGTATTATTTTTTCATCATTTAATCATCTTCCATTATCACATATTCAAAAGTTACAATTATTCTGAGCGTTGTAAAAAGAATATTGCTAAGTTAAAATTATATTAAGTAGGTAAATACCTATTTTAAATTTTACACTTTTCTTACCAGGGGTATAAAAATGGACAAAACAGAATTGGAAAGACGCCTTCGGAAATATAATAACGGACTTGTTATAAGCGGGGTAGGCGTTATTATTTTTGGTATTTGGACTATCATAAAGGCTATCGAAGAAATTGCTTTCGGAGACATTGATTTCTTTGAATTTGTTACCGGCGGTAATACTGAAATTCCTTTTATGAAAGGAATAGTAACAGGTATCTTAGTCCTTGTTATTATCCTGATTCTTTTATGGCACCTTTATGTTGGAGGCTGTGCCATTCTTGTAGGTCGTGGAAAAAAGAACAAGAAAGCTTTCCTTTTTTGGGCTTTTTTTGCACTGATTCTGACCTTTTCCGGTTTTAATAGATTTTTTATCGAAACCAGCTCAGACCCGAATGATACTACCATTGCTTCATTCTTAACTGATGTTGCTTTTTGCTTCGCTATTCTCGATATGTTCGTATCATATTTCCTTTCGGCAAAAACAAAAAAACAACTGGGGAGGATGTGATATGCAGCTTGATTTTCATTATTACGCAACCTACTGTGCCGCATTTCTTGCGGGTTATACCCATGAAGAATGTATGGATATCTGTTACAGTGCCCAGTTTGTAGATGAATGCACGGCAGCTTTCCTGTCAAGGATAATGGTGCCTGATAAGTATGCCACAACACAGCTTAATCTTGAGCTCATGGATATGCCCACCGATATACTGGGGTTACAGAAAATCACAGGAATTTGGACTTCTTTTCACTTCTTGCCCTATGATCTGTATGCAGAAAAAAAGTGGGCTTCAAAAAGGTATAAAAACAAATACAGACTAATTTGCGGTCCCAACGGAGAACTGGTTTCCAAGACTATAGACCTTGCAAAGGACAAACCTCTCCAGGCGGTGGGCATTGCCATGCACATCCTTGCCGATACCTGGGCTCACAGATATTTTGCAGGCACTCCTTCCCTTGTAATAAACAACACCAACTATGATTTTTATGAGCTTATTCCTGATGGCGACGGTTTTTTTGAGCGGCAGATCAGCTTCAGGCACAATGCAACTCTTCCCGATGATATAGAAAAGGGACTTTACACCAATTCTCTGTATCAGGGAAACGAAAACTCCATAATGAATCTAGGACACGGAAGGGCCGGTCATTTTCCGGATTACAGCTTTGCGCGTTACAAATATACGCCAATGTGGGGAAATTATTCGGAAATACTTAAAGACAATCCTTCCGATTATATAAATGCTTTTTGCCAGATGATATATGCAATGAAGTATCTCCGCGGAAGTAATGATGTTTTCGAGCTTGAAAAATATGATACGGAAGCCATCGCCGATTACAAAGAAAAGATTCGCGGTATTCTCGAAAAGCGCCAGCTTAACGCCAACGCGGACTGGAAAGCTTTCGGAGAGGAACTCTCCGGCATGGAGATTGAAGAGTTTGATATAAATAAATATCTGGATGAATACCGAGGCGCTCTTATTGAGCAAAAGAAACATACATTTCTCGGAAAATTTCTGAACGCTGCTTTAGATCAAAAAATGATGGTAAAAAGTGAGATTCAAAAATCAGGAAATTTCCTGGCAGGTTTTTCCTCCAAGAAAATAAAGAGGCACTAATATATGACCAGAGTTCAAAAAATCAAAAGTTTCATATTTTCCATACTTATGATTGCTGCAGCGATATACCTCATGTCAGATCCCGAGCATGGATACTCGTATATTGTCCTTATACTTGGCACCGGTCTTTTGATATATGGAATCAATACCCTCATATATTTTTTCACCATGGCACGTCATATGCTGGGTGGAAAGTATATGCTCTATAAGGGCGTTATTTTCACTGATTTCGGATACCTCACCTGTACGCTGAACAACATTCCCCGTATCTATGTTATTCTGTATCTTGCAATTTTACATAGTTTTACCGGACTTGTGGAAATTCTTCGGGCACTGGAAAACAGGAGCCATGGCGGAGCCTTTAAACTTAAATTAGCACACGGAATATACGATATGATTCTTGCAGCCTGCTGTATAATCTTTATAAAAGAAACTCACACGGTTGTAATTATATATTCCGTCGGGCTCATATATTCCGCACTATTTCGTTTTGTCGGGGCACTTAGAAAAAATGTTTAAAAAAAGTACTGTCTTCTCGTAAATCGAGTCTGACAGTACTTTTTATTTATTGTGCAAAATAATTATCTATACCGTTTGCAATACCAAGCATCATCTTCTGCTGATACTCAGGTGATGCCATATTGGTATCGTCTGTAGGATTGGACATATAGCCCATCTCGATAATGGTTGATGGAACAGTCGCCCAGTTGATACCTGTCATGGTATCCGTCTCCCAAACATACTGCTTCTTAAATCCTGTCGCAGCAATATATGCATCCAGTACACAATCCGAAAGCTTTCTTGACTGAGAATACATATTCGCATTATAAGGATTTGAAGGAGTCTGACAGATAGTCATTGCTCCGTTTACAGAAGTATCGTCGGAACCGTTTGCATGTATTCTTACAAATGCTTCTGCGCCAGCATTATTTGCTATCTGTGCTCTCTCAATATTGGTTATCCTTACATCGTTGGATTCTCTTGTCATAATAACAGTATATCCGCGTCTTGTGAGCTCATCCTTAAGCATGAGTCCGATTGTAAGCGCAAGCTGATACTCTGCAAGGCCTGTGGTTTTTCCGGCAGTTCCTCCGGTAACCTTCATTTTCATTGTGCTTGAACCGGGTCCGTTGGGCTCCTTATCCGTCATTGCACCATTCTGATGTCCGGGATCGATACATATGATGTGACCACCAGTATGTGGTGTTTCAGCAGGAGCTGCCACAGTTTCAGTCTGTACTTCCTCGGCATTTGCCTGTTCCTCGCCTGCAACCTGAGCATCTTCGGAAGATGACTCTACCTGAGCTGCATCCTTAGCATCATCTGAATTTTGAGCATCTGCTTCATTCGTCTGTTCCTCATTTACATTTTGAGGATCTTCAGCTGTTGCCTGATCTTCTGTTTCGCTCTGAACTTCCTCTGCGCTTGTCTGCTCCTGCGCCTTGTCTGCCTCGGAATTTTCTATATTTACGCCTTCACCCTGCACTTCGGCAGATTCCTCTGTTACTGTCTGATTATCAGTTGAACTCTCGGGATCCTCCGCTGCATTTTCAGCGGCATCTACAGTCTCTGTCTGTGCTACAACCTGCTCGGCCTCATCACCTGAGTTTTCTCTTACCTCTACGGGATCCCGAAGCAAAACCGCAACAACTACAGTTAATAACACTACAAAGCTTACCCCTAAAGCTATAAAGGGAATTGCTCTTTTTGCTTTCTTACTCATTAAACATCCTCTATCTTGATAAGGTTCGTGTTACCTGATTCGCCGTTTGTAACACCACCTGTAATAACTATCTTGTCGCCTTCCTTAAGGTCAAAGGTTTCAATTGCAACCTTCTTTGCACTGTAGAAAAGCACATCCGTTGAAGGGAACACATCACACATCTTGGGTGTAACTGCCCAGGAAAGTGAGAGCCATCTCCAAGTCTTCTCATTGGTAGTAAGGCCGATTATATCAACAGGTGAACGGAATCTTGAAACCATTCTTGCGGTACGGCCTGAAAGTGTGCAGGCAACAATCGCCTTGGCATCAAGGTCTATAGCCATTCCGCAGGTCGCATGAGAAATTGCATCCACATCACTTTTTATAATGAAATCATAGTTGTAGAAGCGCTTGTTGTAATGTATATTCTGCTCGGTTGTCTCCGCAATCTTAGCCATGGTCTCAACCGCCTGAACAGGATAAGCACCTGCAGCTGTCTCGCCTGAGAGCATAATTGCACTTGTTCCGTCATATACAGCGTTTGCAACGTCAGAAGTCTCAGCTCTTGTGGGACGCGGATTGTGGATCATAGACTCAAGCATTTCCGTAGCAGTAATTACACGCTTTCCGAGCATACGACACTTTGTGATAAGATCCTTCTGGATTGCAGGAAGCTGTTCAAACGGAACCTCAACACCCATGTCGCCTCGCGCAACCATGATGCCGTCACACTCCTTGCAGATATCTTCAATGTTGTCATAACCTGACTGGTTTTCAATTTTCGCAATAAGCTGAACCTTGTCATCGCCGCCGTTAGCCTTGAGGAAATTATGAACATCCACAAGATCCTGCTTTACAGAAACGAAGGAACATGCAATGAAGTCCACATCGTTCTCAACACCAAAAAGGATATCTGATTTATCCTGCTCTGAGAGGTAAACCTGCTTGATGTGTTTTCCGGGGAAGCTCATGCTCTTCTTATCCGAGAGCTCACCGCCTGTTACAACCTCTGTCTCAATCCTTGTTCCGTCTGTACTAAGAACCTTAAACTCCAAAAGTGCATTATTTAAAAGGATTCTGTCGCCCTTGTAAAGCTCCTTCGCAAGGTTTTTATAGCTAACTGAAACGATGGTGTCGTCTCCCTTTATATCCTCGGTTGTAAAGGTGAACTTTTTACCTTCTTCAAGATTAACCTTGCCATCCTTAAAGGTTCCGATTCTGTACTCCGGTCCCTTTGTATCAAGAAGAATAGCGATGGGAAGTCCAAGCTCCTGTCTTACTTTCTTGATTCTCTTTATTCTAGTGAGCTGCTCTTTATGATCTCCGTGTGAAAAATTGAGACGCGCAACATTCATGCCTGCCTTGCAGAGAGCTGCAATCATCTCCTCTGATTCACTTGCCGGACCTATAGTACATACAATTTTGGTTTTTCTCATAAAAATCTCCTATATTAAATATATTTTCGAAACGCATGCCCTAAATATAATACATCTTATATTTTTTATCTACCCACTATAATAAAGAAATTAAATTACAAAACTTCTTATTTTTTATGAGATTTTCCCTAGCGTCAATTTTATTACTGCCTACCAAGATTATTTATTAAATAAGGATATCTTGGTATACATGAGCATGGCCAATGCCAATATATCGAGTAATTCACAATTTTATTGGTATGATGAAATCGTTGTATTACCAAGAAATATCATATTTACCCATTTTCTGGGTATAAACAGGATTGATAATAGCCAATATTTTTCATATATTTCAAATATCTTGGTTCGGTAATAACTTTTTTATACCAAGATTTTTATATAATTCCATATTTCTTGGTACGATATCGATTTTTCATCACCCAAATTTCACGAATTCCATGTATATCTTGGTACTGTAACCTATTTTCAATACCAAGATATTTTAATATTAAATTTTTATGGGTACAGGTGCAATTAAGCATTACCAAGATAATGCTAATTTATAAAATATTCAGGCTCATAAAGCGGTCCTTATCCCAGAAGACTTGAGATCAATAATGTACCTGAGTCCAATGATATACTTCAGACAATTGTCCCCAAGATACACTACTCCTCTTATCTGATAAATAATAATCAAAATATTGATATTCAACTAATCATAGTTATCCAAAGCTGTGTTATCATAGATGAATAGAAAAACGATGGGGGAAATAAAAAAAATGCAGACCAAAAATCGACTTGAATCAATAGATACGATAAGAGGCATAACTGTAATCAGTATGATACTGTATCATTTTTGTTGGGATCTTAAGTTTATTAAAGGATTCAACATGCCATGGTACGGGACCAGCGGGACATATATGTGGCAACAGAGCATATGCTGGAGCTTTATATTGATATCCGGCTTTTGCCTGCATTTTGCGAGACAGCCGATCAGAAACGGTCTTATTGTATCCTTGTGTGGATTCATCGTAACAGCGGTTACGCTTATAGTTTTGCCGGAGGATCCGGTTTATATTGGGGTGTTAACTCTCCTTGGCTCATCTATGCTTATTCTTGGACTGGTTATTTTTTTGCTAAAAAAGCTTGGAATCATCGATAATGCCAATCACACAAAAGAAAACAAGCATCTGTTTGATCCACTATGGGGATTTTTTATTTCTGCCATATTATTTGCAATCACAAAGAAAATCAACGTCGGATTATTGAATTTTGGTGTATTTAAACTGGCTCTTCCTGATGCATTATACGGAAGAGGACTTAATGACGGAATGTCCAATTTGCATCTGACTTATCTTGGATTTATGCAGGAGGGCTTTATTTCATCCGATTATTTTTCAATTATGCCCTGGTTTTTCCTTTTCCTTACAGGATATTTCCTCTATGGGATCCTTGAAAAGAGGTTTAGCAAGAGCTATTTCCAAATAAAAATACAGCCTTTTTCCTGGATTGGAAAACATTCACTTTTGATATACATGCTGCATCAGCCGATATTATATGGAATTACTATGCTGCTGTGATAGAATTGGATTATATTTATTATAGTTCGGCTTCCGAAAAGGTGCCGCTATTATAAATTTTTAGAGGGGAATATTACATCATTAGGAGGAGACATAAGGTATGAAAAAAGAAAAAACTACAGGTATGGGGTTTGCAATAGGTTTTACCGTTGCTTTTGTGGGAGCTATTGCATTGATCGCAGTTATTCTTATAATGTCAAACAAGCTCCGCAAATTCAAAGTAGATATGTTTGTCCTTTTCAATGAGGCAGATATATGCGTTGGTGAAGGCGTTGACGGACAGTACAGGATAAGTCGCGACAACCTTACAGCACTAAGCGCTATTCTCCAATCAACTAGAGGCTATTTTACTTTTGATAAGCCCAAGACGAGTGAAGAAATCAATCTTAAAATAACTCACGACGGTGAAGACTGGAATCTGTCCATTGCAAGAGCCGGTGATAATAAGTTAAAACTTGTTCTTACAGGAGAACGAAACTATGAGGTTTATGTAAAGGATAATAAGAAATTTGAAGATATACAAAAATGTGTATCCGGTAATGGCTATATAGCCGCGAACAAGCCATTTAGTGGTAAAAAATGATAATTATTTTAGGCATGATTAATAATGAGAATAAGCACAGCTTTTACTATAGAGTATAAGCTTGTGCTTATTTTTATTTGTCGCTTTCAAAGTATGCATGTAAAAATCTACTGTTAAACTTGCACAAATCATCTCACTTGACACGAATGCAAATTAATGGTTATATATGATTCGTTATCAATCCGATAATTGATATGCGTTCAGCATATTATTTTCACAACTATGACATGTTGATATGTGAAACTAAATACACCCATAGGCCATGGGAGAAAGGAATAAATCAAGCAAAATTATTTTATTTTTTGCAATATAAAAAATGAACAAAAGTAAAAATATAGTACCGGAGTATGAATTCATACCATTTCTTAAAAAAAGAGCTGAATTTTTGAAAAAGGAAATTGCAACTCGTAAAAAACGTCTGAAAAGTGCTCCCGCCGGTAGTCTTCGAATAGTAAAGAAAAAGCACTGTAGCCAATATTATCTTGGTGGTAAGAATAACATAAAAGGAACCTATATTTCTAAGTCAGAGATGCCATTAATTAGGTCGTTGGCTCAGAAAAAATACGACAAGAAATATGTAAGCGCCGCAGAAGCAGAACTTAAAGGCATTCAGAAATTCATCAATAGCAATCCCGGCAAAACAGCCACAATTGTGGCTACTTTTCCTGACGAATTAAGAGATGCATTGGATTACGCTGATATGACAATAAATGACTATTCTAATATCTGGCAAAACTCACCTTATACTGCTAAGAAAAATGATGGAGATAATACCTTACATATGACAAGAAGAGGCGAACATGTTCGATCAAAATCAGAGGAAATCATAGCTAATGCATTATTTAGACATGGCATCCCTTATAAATACGAGTGCCCTGTTTCACTGCACAACGGTGAAATCCGATATCCTGATTTTACGATTCTGCATCCTCATAGCGGAAGTATTGTATATTGGGAGCATTTAGGAATGCTAGATAATCCTCAGTATATTGAAAACAACATATTGAAGTTCAGAGATTACGAGAAATCAGGAATACAATTAGGAAAGAACCTATTGGTAACATACGAGAATTCTAAGTCGCCATTAAATTCTATGATAGTTGAAAACTTCATAAAGGTTCACTTTTCCTGATTCATTGTTTCGTATTATCTTGGTTGTCGTAAATTACACTTGTACCTATATATTTTTTATATTTATTGTTTCTTGGTCGTGAAAATGGGTCATCGTACCAAGATATATAGTTTTTTCAGAAAATCTAGGTTATTAAAAATCAGTATCAAACCAAGATTATGCGAATTCTTAAGATATCTTGGTAATAATATTTCGTTACCAAGCCAAAATATTTGAGATTTGCGAAATATATTGGTAATTAACAATTATGTTTATACCAATATATTGGTATATCTAGCTTTTTCTTGGTAATACATCAATTTCATCATACCAATATATTTGTGAATTACAAGCATTATTGGCAAAGGTCTAGTTTACTCATACCCATATATTTCGGAATCTATTGTAATCTTGGTACAAATAGCCACAAAAAGGGCATGCCGTAAAGGCATGCCCGTAAACAAATCAGATAATTAAAAAACTTATTCAGGAAATAACCTCTATTGCCTTCTTCGGGCACTTCTGCGCGCAGAGGCCACAATGTGTACACTTATCCTGATCGATGGAGGCAACGTTGTTCTCTACGGTAATTGCACCTGCGGGACAGTTCTTCTCACAGATGTGGCAAGCGATACAGCCGACCTTACAGTATTTGTTAACTGCCTGGCCTGGATCATTTGACTTACAACGAACCGACTCTGTTGCATCGTAGGGAACAAGGTCAATAAGGTGTCTGGGACAGATGTTGATACACTGGCCACAGGCCTTACAAGCTTCCTTATCTACTACTGCTATTCCGTTTACCACATGAATAGCATCAAACTGACACACATTCACACAGCTTCCGCCGCCTAAACATCCAAAGGTACAAGTCTTGGGACCGGCACCGGGAACCTGATTGATAACTCGGCAGTCTTCTGCTCCGTAATATTCATATCTCTGAGTTGCCTGTTCGCAATCGCCGCCACAGTGGACATAAGCCACCATACGCTTTGCTTCGCCCGCATCAACTCCCATAATTCCTGATATAACAGCAGCTACCGGAGGTCCTCCAACCGGACACTGTGAAACCGGAGCTTCACCCTTGGCGATAGCTGCAGCGCATCCCGAACATCCGGGGAATCCGCATCCACCACAGTTATTTCCGGGAAGTGCTTCCAAAATAGCCTGTTCTTTCTCATCTACATCTACATGCAGCTTCATGTCGGCAACGCCAAGGATTATTCCGATAAGAATACCAACACCGGCAACCACTGCAGTAGCAATGAGTACACCACTAATCATAATTTTCTCCTTTTTCCCCTCATCCGTCAGACTTCGTCTGACACCTCCCCCCAAGGGGAAGGCAGAGGATTTATTCAGAATCGCTATCTCACCTCAATGCTGAGAATCCTGTAAACGCTATCGCCATAAGTGCAGATGCAAGAAGTACAGTAGGCATTCCTCTGAAAGGCTTCGGAATGTCATTAAACTGAATCTTCTCACGAATGCCTGCAAGAATTACGATGGCAATCGTAAAACCAACTGCTGTAGCAAAGCCGCAGATTGTACTCTCAAGAAGGCTGTAGCCGTCTGTTACATTGTTGAGCGCAACACCGAGAACCGCACAGTTTGTAGTAATAAGGGGAAGATATACACCCAGTGACTGATAAAGAGATACCACAAACTTTTTGAGGAACATCTCAACAAACTGAACCAGCATCGCTATAACCATGATGAAAACGATGGTCTGCAGGAATGATAAATCGAGTGGTGAAAGTATAAATTTGTAAATTGCATTGGTAACAAGGGATGCAAGCGAAATAACGAAAACGCACGCCATACCCATACCGAAAGCTGTCTCTGTTTTTCTTGAAACTCCAAGGAAAGGACAAAGTCCGAGGAACTGGCTAAGTACTACGTTGTTAACAAGAGAGGCTGTAATCATAATGGACAAAAGTCCTATAATCGTATCTGTCATTTCTTATCCTCCTCTCCCGGAACAATTACTTCTTTGATCTGTGGCTCCGATACATTACCAACTACTACAGGCTCTTTCTCGGGAACCTTGATATCGGAAGGCTTTACCACATCTGCTTTAGCTTCTATTGGCTTAACAACCTCAGCCTTTGCCTCTGCCTTCTCTTTTGCAAGAAGCTCTTCCTTAACCTTCTTGGGATCCTTGATTTCCACATCACTACAGCAACCGCCGACACCAAACTTGGAAGTATCCTTGCCCTTCTTCTCCAGATTGAACTTAACCTGATTCATTATTGCAATCAGAACTGCAAGAACAATGAATGCACCTGCCTGCTGAATGAAAATACGAATCGGCTGATACTGACTGAAGAAATATCCTACAGGTCCGGGAACAACACTGCCCTCGCCAAATACCTGTACATCAAACATTGTGCCTCCGCCGATAAGCTCACGGAAAAGACCGATAACTGTGATAGCGCAGGTAAAGCCAAGTCCCATTCCTATTCCATCGAAAAACGAAGGAACAACATTGTGTTTGGAAGCATAAGCCTCTGCTCTACCAAAAATAATACAGTTAACAACGATAAGCGGAATATATACGCCCAGTGCCTGATACATAACCGGAACATAAGCCTGCATAACAAGCTGAACCAGTGTAACGAACGAAGCAATTACAACGATGAATGCAGGGATACGAACGGTATCCGGAATCACTTTTCTAAGGAGTGATATAACCGCATTACTGAGTGCTAAAACGAATGTTGTTGCAAGTCCCATGGTTACGCCGTTTATAGCGGAAGTCGTAACTGCAAGCGTGGGACACATTCCGATCATGAGAACCAGTGTAGGGTTCTCAACTATAAGTCCATTCAGGAAGCGCTCGATAGGAGTGTCCTGTGTAAAGCCCAAGGCTCCTTTTTTCTCTTCACTCATACGAACCTCCTTAACCGTTAAGAGCAGCCTGGAAATATGCAACAGCTGCATTTACGCCGTAAGTAACCGCTTTAGATGTGATTGTTGCACCTGAAATAGCTGCTATCTCACTATCTGAAGAAGCTGCATTTTTTGTAACAGAAAACTGAGTTGCCGGTTTTCCCGGGAACTGAGGTACAAGTACCTTCTCAGCATTCATTCCAAGACCCGGAGTCTCATTTATGGAAATAAGTGAAATGCCGTTAACCACGGATTCATTTGTTATACCAACCGTGAAGACAATCTTATCTCCGTATCCTCCGCTTGTAACCTGAACGACATATCCAAGACCGTTGCCGGAACCGTCAACTGCTTTTTTCACACTATTGATCTCTATCTTGCTGTAATCGGGGCCGCTGAGTACCGAAGCAGCTGTAGCTTCATCAAGATCAACATCCTCGAAATTAGCTGCATCAGGGAAAACTGCCTGATTAGCTTTAATCTGTGCAAGCTCATTCTGATATGCTATCGGATCCTTCGTAACCTGATAAACAAATCCGAGAGAAACACCTGCAACAAGAGTGATTATGAAAAGAATGAGTGCATTTTTCAGCATAGTTTTTACATCTGTCATGCTTTTTTCTCCTCCTTCTTTTCTACGGGTCTGATACCGAAGGCTCTCGGAATTGTGTACTTCTCGATGAGCGGAACGATCAGATTACCGATGATGATTGCATAGGAAACACCCTCTGCGGAAGCTCCGAATACACGGAAAATTCCGGTAAGTACTCCGAGGAACACGCCATAAATATATTTTCCTTTTGTAGTTATGGGACTCGTTACATAGTCGGTAGCCATGAAAAACGCACCAAGCATAAGTCCGCCACCTGCAAGCTGTGCGGAAATATATGTTCCGTTTAATCCATGTCCTCCGAAAATGATAACGAACAGTACAAAGGAAGCAATGTATGTTCCGGGAATCTTTAAATCAATGATTCCAAGCATGATAAGAATACATGCACCTATCACTATCGCAATCATTGATGTCTCACCGATTGTACCGGGGATTTTACCAATGATCATATCGATAACGGTAACCTCTTCTCCTGCCTTAAGAGCAGCAAGAGGTGTGGGTGATGTATAAGTATCCGTTGCAAAATTGGTCATAAGTGCCGGGAATGATATAAGCAAAAAGCATCTTGCAGCAAGGGCAGGATTCATGAAGTTCTGTCCAAGACCTCCAAAGAGCATCTTTACAACAAGAATCGCAAACACGCCACCGACGATGGGAAGCCACCAGGGAGCTGTGCAAGGCAGGTTCATTCCAAGGAGCAGACCTGTAACAACTGCAGAAAAATCACCTATAGTGATTTTCTTATTCATTATCTTTTCATAGCAGAACTCGGTAGCGACAGTAGAGAATACCGAAATCAAAAGTATTATCAGGGCGTCGATACCGAAATTATAAATGCCAAAACCGGCAGCCGGAAGAAGTGCGATGACAACCCACATCATTATGTTTGAAGTTGTCACACCGGACCGAACATGCGGATTTGACGAAACTTTCATCATATCGCTCATTGTTTTTTCCTTTCTGTTACTTCTTCCTCTTTCCAAGTTGAATCTTACGCATACCCTTGATCAGCTGAGTAAGCTGTCTTCTTGCGGGGCAGATATAACTGCAGCATCCGCATTCGCAGCATTCCATACCATACTCGGCAAGGAATTTTTCTTCCTGACCATTCTCAACATCATCCGCAAGATTCTTCGGGATGAGTCTCTCGGGACATACATCCACACATTTAGCACAGTTAATGCAGGCACTGGGCTCAATTGCGGAAACAGCATCCTCAGTAAGACAGGTAAGCGCTGAAGCAGTCTTGGTTGTGGGAACATCAAGGTCAAACAGTGCAAATCCCATCATGGGCCCGCCTGAAATGATCTTAGCCGGAGTTCTTACAAATCCGCCTGCGTCATCCAGAAGTTCTCTGTAGTTTGTTCCGATTCTGACCTTATAGTTACGGGGATCAGCTACTGCATCTCCCGTGATGGTAACTATTCTCTCCATCAGAGGTCGTCCCTCGGTAACAGCTCTGCTTACCGCACACAGAGTATCAACATTATCTACGATGCATCCTGCATCAGCGGGAAGCATTGAAGAATTGATCTCTCTCTTTGTGCACGCATATATGAGCATACGCTCTGCACCTTCAGGATATTTTGTCTGAAGGGCTTTTACCATGATCTTATCGTCATCCTTGGTAAGCTCACGGAATTTTGCTATACAATCCGGCTTGTTATCCTCGATTGCAAGAATACCTCGCGCATTCGGGAAAAGCGAAACCGCAATTCTAAGACCGCTGAGAAGGAGCTCGGGTTCCTCAACCATACGACGATAGTCACTGGTAAGGTACGGCTCACATTCAGAGCAGTTTGCAATTACATACTCGATTTTTTCAGGTTCTTTTGGAGATAATTTGACAGCAGTAGGGAATCCGGCACCACCCATTCCGACAACACCGGCCTCTCTTATGAGGTCAATCTTTTCCTGCGTGGTGAGTTCCTCCAAGGGTTTGGTAGGAAGCATCTCGCCTTCCTCGTAGAGACCGTCATTTTCAACGATAATGCTGTCGCACATACCGCCGGTAGCCAGTCTTCTCTTCTCAATTCCCTTGACTGTTCCTGATACAGTTGCATAGATTGGTGCTGAGACGAAGCCTCCTGCTTCAGCAATCTTCTGTCCCACCAGTACATGATCGCCCTTCTCAACGATAGGCTTAGCAGGTGCCCCGATATGCTGAGATATCGGATAGACAAGATCACCCTTTGGCAGGACTTCCTTGATGGGCTTATCCTTAGAAAGCTCTTTGCCTTCGTAAGGATGAACTCCCCCCACAAAAGTTAATTTAGCCATTTCCTACCCTTTCTTTTATTGCCATATAAGGCTAATTTTTGCCCAGAAAAATATTACTTAAAAATGGAAAAATATAAAGAAAACACCCCCACCCCAAATAATGTTATTCTGAACGAATAAAAATACTGAAATTATTATACTACAATTATTTGGAATTAGTCAGATTTTAATAAGAAATATACTCATTTATTTTCACTATTTGTGTGCTACAATGAAAATGTTTATAGTTTTTCTAAAATTTTACGGAGTATTGGTATGAAAATAGTAAATGAAAAAATAGAAAATACTGCAGATGGATACCCGCTTAGCAGGATTTGTGATAATCCTGCAGATATCCTTTTTTTAGATATAGAGACCACTGGTCTTTCTCCGAAAAACAGTGTCATTTATCTCATCGGTTGTGCTTACTACAAAGAAGGAACCTGGCAGCTCCGTCAGTTCTTCGCCGATAAGCGCGGTGAGGAAGACGAACTTTTAAAAGCGTTCCTCGCATTTGCAAAGGACTTTAAGGTTCTGTTACATTTCAACGGTGACAGATTTGATCTGCGTTTTATCAAGTTCAAATGCGAAAGGTTCCATATCGAAGACACTCTCGAAACCGCAAAATCCATTGATATTTACAAGAGGGTTTCTCCATATAAAAACATTCTCGGAGTCCCTGACTGCAAACAAAAAACAATTGAGTTATTCCTGGGTATCGACAGAACAGATGTCTACACCGGAGGCGAACTTATAAGTGTATACAAGGATTATCTTATTTCTCAGAGTGAGCGCTCCTATGATCTTTTGCTGCTTCATAACGCTGATGATGTCCGCGGTATGTTTGCGCTACTGCCTGCTCTTTACTATCACGATCTTTTCCAAAAGCTGATAAACCAGAAGGTTATTCTTTTCAAGACAGATGCTTCGGTATTCCCGGAGGTTCGCACAGGATTCCTGGTAGATGAAGGTTCTGAAAACGAAAATCCCGATGCTGTGATAGACCTGCCTATTCGCGCAATGAAAGTCCAGGCAAACTATTATAAGGACATTGACGGAACAAAAAAGGAAGAGATACTTATGAAAATATCTCTTCCCGATACGCTTCCTTCTTCTGTAGGTGCATCCTATAAAGGCTGCTACTTCAAGGCTGAAGGCGACACTGCCACTCTTCGTATTCCGCTCCTTGAAGCCGAGCTAAAATTCTTCTATAACAATTACAAGGATTATTATTATCTTCCCGCTGAGGATCAGGCACTGCATAAGTCCGTCGCACAGTTTGTTGACAAGACTCACAGGGTTCAGGCAACCGCAGCTAACTGCTATACCAGAAAACCCGGGCAGTATCTGAAGGAATGGGATGCCATTTTCTCACCAGTTTTCAAATGGGACTACAATGATAAGACCATGTATTTCGAATTGACCGATGCACTAAAACAGAGCCGCGCCGCTATGAGCTTATATGCGGTGCATGTGCTGGGGCATATAATTGCGAATGCGTAGCCCCTCATCCGTCAGCTTCGCTGACGGATGAGGGGAAGGCTTTTTATTGAAGTGCCTGCTCGATGTCTGCGATAAGGTCTTCCTTATCTTCAAGTCCGCAGCTGATTCTGATAAGTCCAGCAGGAATTCCGGCTGCTTCGAGCTGCTCATCTGTAAGCTGTCTGTGTGTTGAAGTTGCCGGATTGAGGCAGCAGGTTCTTGCATCTGCAACATGTGTCTCAATAGCACAAAGCTTTAATTTACCCATAAATTCTTCGGCTGCAGCTCTTCCACCTTCAATTTCGAAGGATACAACTCCGCATCCGCCGTTACCCATGTACTTCATAGCTCTGTCGTAATAAGGATCAGATTTAAGTCCGGGATAGTTGACCTTAACTACCTTGGGATGCTTTTCAAGGAACTCTGCAACAGCTGTTCCATTCTCAACGTGGCGAGGCATACGAACATGAAGTGACTCGAGTCCGAGATTCAAGTAGAATGCATGTTGAGGGGACTGGATACTTCCGAGATCTCTCATAAGCTGTGTTGTAGCCTTAGTAATGAAAGCACCTTCATTACCAAACTTCTCTGCATAAATAATTCCGTGATAAGATTCATCGGGTGTTGTGAGTCCGGGAAATTTATCTGCATGTGCCATCCAATCAAATTTTCCGGAATCAATAATAGCTCCGCCGACTGCAGCTCCATGACCATCCATATACTTGGTTGTGGAATGTGTAACAATATCTGCACCCCACTCAATAGGTCTGCAGTTAACAGGTGTAGGGAATGTATTGTCTACAATAAGTGGAACGCCGTGCTCATGTGCTGCCTTCGCGAATTTCTCGATATCCAAAACAGTGAGCGCAGGATTAGCTATTGTCTCACCAAATACAACCTTGGTATTGTCCTGAAAAGCAGCGTTCAGCTCTTCCTCAGTACAATCAGGGTCAACAAAGGTAACCGTGATTCCCATCTTTGCCATTGTTACAGCGATAAGATTAAAAGTTCCGCCGTAAATTGAAGCAGAGGATACAATGTGATCTCCCGCTTCACAGATATTGAACAGTGCAAAAAAGTTTGCTGCCTGTCCTGAGGAAGTGAGCATTGCTGCTGTTCCACCCTCAAGCTCAGCAATTTTTGCTGCTACATAATCATTTGTAGGGTTCTGAAGTCTTGTATAAAAATAGCCGGAAGCCTCGAGATCAAACAGTTTTCCCATATCACTGCTAGTGTCATACTTAAAAGTAGTAGACTGAACAATCGGAATCTGTCTGGGCTCTCCGTTAGTCGGAGTATATCCTCCCTGAACACATTTAGTGTTTAACTTGTAATTTTTCATAACTCCTCCTTATGTAGAAAATTCATTTATTCACATATCAAAGTGTTCTGCCGCCCTTAAACCAGAAAATTATGGAAAGAATAGCAAGAACCAATGTAGCCACAACAAGAAGCGCCTCAATAAGAAGCGGGATCTTCCACTTAAGTTTTAACTCTTTTATTTTAATCTCCTGATTATCCGGCCAGGAAATTACAAGAATAGCACCGAGAATACCACTCAGTGTCAGGGTTGTAGCCCCGATTATAATGAATTTATCCAGCATATTTTCACACCCGAAATTATACTACTTCAACAAGCTCTATCTTGAAATTGAGTTCTTTTCCCGCCATCTCATGGTTAGCATCAAAAGTGATAGTCTTCTCATCCTTAGCTGTAACCTTCACAGGAATCGGTCTTCCGTACATATCCTGGAGATAAACCTGCTGATCTACGGTAAGTTCCTCTGATCCCGGCATCTCTGCGATTTCCACAGTGAAAACAGCCTCAGGGTCAAACTCGCCATAAGCTTCTTCAGGCATAAGATGTACATCAACAGTCTCGCCTACTTCCATATTTGCAACAGCTTCGTCAAAGCCGCGGATCATCATGCCTGAACCACAGATAAACTGGAGAGGCTCACCTCTGTCATAGGAAGAATCAAACTGTGTGCCGTCATTAAATGTGCCCTTGTAATGTGTGCGGCAAATCTTACCGACATTTTTACCCTCGATCGGAGGCTGAGAACTACATCCGCTGCAGCCGCCGCAGCCGCCTTCGTGTCCGCACATAGACTCCTCTTCTTCGCCGCAGCCATGGCTACCGCAGTGGCCACCTTCTTCGTGAGAACCACAGGAGTGTTCCTCACCGTGATGATCTCCGCAAGTATGTCCTTCGCCGTGATGATCACAGTTTACACCTGTGCTTTCAAGCTCTCCTCTAAGATAAGCCTCTACCGCTTCATCAGCATTTCCCTGCGCTCCTGCGCAAAGCTCAATTCCGCATTCATCAAGAGCAGCCTTAGCGCCACCACCGATACCTCCACAGATAAGTACATCGATGTCATTGTTGCCAAGAAGTCCTGCAAGGGCGCCATGTCCCTGTCCGTTTGATCCGATTACTTCCGAAGACTTAACTTTTCCATCCTCTATTTCATAGATCTTGAACTCTTCTGTATGTCCAAAGTGCTGAAACACTTCACCGTTGTCATAAGTTACTGCAATTCTCATTGTATTACCTCCTAAAACTTTGTTCCGCCAAGCGTGTATATTCCCGACAGAACGTCGAACAATAATCACGTTCGACACTTACTCAAAACTTTCTACATTATAACAGTAAAAGCACATTATTTCTATGAGAAAAAGCAGTTATTGCAATTATGCATCAGTTCACAATTCGATAAAGAATCCTTTATGGCAATTCTGTAAAATCCTTCCTCAAGGCCTTTGAAGTTTGAACAGTCTCTTATCAGAATTCCTTTTGATAATAATTTTTCATATAAATTGTTATCACTTTTGATAAGAAGATAATTTGTATCGGAAGGATATACTCTAATTCCTTTTTCAGAAAAAACCTTTATGAGTTTTTCTCTCTCTTCTTTAATCAGCGCTTTGGATTCTTCTTCGAAGTTTGTATCAAGCAAACTGTTTGTGCAGGCTATCCCTGCCTTCTGTGCGAATATAGACATATTCCACTCAGGCAAACACTGTTTTAGTCTTGAAATGTTTTGTTCGCTCGAAATAGCATATCCGATACGCACTCCGGGAATTGAGAACAGCTTGGTATAAGCGTTAATAATATATAGGTTATCTGATCTATCAAGATATTTTACAGCGCTCGCCGCTCCTGTTGAAAGGTGCAAAAAGCATTCATCAACTATCAGATTAGTATGAGTTTCATTGCATTTTCTTATGATTTTCTCGAGGATGTTTTCGCCGACGCATCTGCCTGTAGGATTATTTGGATTTGCAAGAATAACCAGGTCCGTTGCTTCTGTAATATGGTCAATTATTTCTTCCGTCAATTCAAAATTGTTTTCAGGCAGTAAGGTGTATTCACTGATAACATGCGAACACCCTTTAGACCAAGCTGAACAACCTTCATTTATAAATGTGTTTTTCTTGATAGATTCCCTGTTTTCCTGCAGAGAATGCAAAGCATGTCTGTATCCATAAAAGCTTGGTATGGGAAGTAGGACCTTTTTCGGCTGCAGCATCTGAATAATTGCAAGTATAAGTTCTGATGCCCCATTGCCTCCAATGATCATGTCTGGGGTAATATGCGCTTCTGCAATATATCTGTTCTCTGCTTCTGCCACCTTTTCCCTGAATTCTCTCTGCGTTATATCCGGGTATTGATCCACCTCACTTATAGCATCTTGCAATGCCTGTCTAACAGAATCCGGGCATGGATTGGGATTCAAATTTACCGAAAAGTCATATTCTATTTCTTTGTCGTATATTTCTCCGCCGTGAAGCACTTATTTCTCCTGTTTCATTTTTCAACTATTTATGTCAACTGCTTAGGTACTAAATATTTACCTAATTATTATTCTTACTTGATGTTTTGTTTTTTGCTTTGATTTCAGGAATCCGTAAATCCATTTTCGATTTTTTTCAAAATTGACTTACGAATTATCATTATTAAGATAAAAATATTTTGATTTGCGTTTGTTCTTTTACTCAATTGCGCACATATTCGTTATTTTGTAAATTCATGTGTGATATGCAGTATTTTCCATGATTTTGGTAAGTCTATTTTCAAAAAATTCAAGAATGGATTTACGCTTATCGAAATTACGTATATTATTTTAAATTATCATCCTTTTTCTTAATATCTTTTAAATATATCCACTTTCACAACAATAATTCAGCAGATTTTACCACACATGCGATAAATGCAATCAAATGCGGTAATTAAATACAACTGTGAGCGCCAAAATCAAGCATATACTTTTAAGACAATAATAACAGCCATCAATATAATCAGCATGACTACACATAGAATCTCAGTAATATACATCAGTTTACATGCGCGTCTGATATCCCTTCGTTCAATTTCACGAATGGGATCACCAATGAAAGGCTTTTTTACAAGCTTCCCAAAATAATAGGCATCACCGGCGAGCTGTACTCCCAGTGCACCGGCGCAGACACTTTCTGCCTGAGCTGAATTGGGACTCTTGTGATTGTATCTGTCTCTTCTGAAAATTCTAAATGCTCGCTTTCCTGAATAGATACCGGGCTCGATGAAAACCGAAGCAATAAATGTTGAAGCTATCATTAGAACAGCGCAAATTCTTGCAGGAATGAAATTCAAAACATCATCTGTTTTGGCTGCAGCTTTTCCAAAGTACTCATATTTGTCGTTATGATAACCTACCATTGAGTCCATTGTGTTAACAGCTTTATAGAAAAAACCAAGGACAGGTCCGCCAATAAAGGTATAGATAAGCGGAGCGATGACTCCATCGGAAGCGTTCTCTGCAACAGTCTCAACGGCAGCTCTGATAACTCCGGGTTCATCAAGATTCTTGGTATCTCTTCCTACAATCATTGAAACTGCATGTCGTGCATCCTCTATAGTTCCGTCTTGCAATGCTTCAGACACCTTAAGGCTTTCGACCTTAAGACTTTTTGCCGCAAGAATATAACAGGTGAGTATAGCTTCTACTATCAAGCCAAGATATATGCTGATAAAATAAGACGCAAACATTATGGTTCCTGTGATTAAAACTGTAGCAAATGTAACGCATATAACAAGAAGGATTCCTCCACTAAATTCAGCACTATGTTTTCTCTTCTTAGCATCTCTAAGGTGAGCTTTACTTTCTAAGCCATTATTTTCGTGATTTCTCTGCGCAGGATTAAGTTTATGATCCAGAAAACCGATAAATCTTCCGATTAGTCTGATGGGATGCGGAAAGTTCATGGGATCACCGATTATCCTGTCAAGAACTGCGCCTAGAATAAAAGCGATGATATGCGCAAGTATTATGCTTTTTATATCCAATGAAAAATTCATTAATCAATCAGCTCCAAATCGAAAAAATTGCCAGTGCTACTGTAAGCAGACACTCCCCTGTTACTACAAAATATCCGGAAGTATCTCCGGTTATTCCTCCGAAAGTTTTGTCGCAAACTCTTTTGTAATAAAAAGTATAGAGTAAAATTACTGCAGTACAAATCGGTGCTGCTATTGTCTTTATGAACCCCATCAAAAGAATTGCTGCCAAACTCTCAAATATAAGGAAGATGAAATCTCCATTTCCTGCTCTCCCTGATTCCATATTCAGCATGCTGTCCTTTTTTGCATTTTGAATTTTGACGCAGGTAATGCCGCAAATCCCACGTACAAAAGCAAAAACAATTGCATAGATATATACCGTTTTGTAGCAACCCGTCTGCAGAGCTCTGTAAACAACATAATAAAGTGAACATATCCAGATGAGTCCAAGTCCTACAAGACTGATAACAGCGAAGGCTCCGATATGAGGGTCCTTCATTATCTCAAGTTTCTTTTCCTTCGACTGATATGACTTTATCACATCCTGGACATCCATGAATCCATCCAGATGAAATCCGCCGGTAACAAGAATTGGGATAAAAGTCAAAATAAGAGTTATGACCATACATGGCAATTCAAATAATATGCTAAGTCTTGCCACTGCGTAGCATATTCCACCAATCACCGCTCCGACAAGCGGCAGAAATGTTATCACATGCTCCATGTCCTTTTCATTCCAGGTAAACATAGGCATAGGAATTCTGGAATACATTGAAAATGCAATTATTATACTTTTAAAAATGCTCAATTATGTGTCCACCTTTCGTCTAGAAATTCGTAGACTTCATCCGCATATTTTTTCAGGTCATTGTTAACCAAATCTATTAGGCGCGTATACCTCTTTGTATCTTCATCATAGCCTTCGCCTTCAAGAGAAAAACTGTTGGATACGATGACCAGATTCTTTACACTTTTTCCAAAAGCTTTTACGGACTGCGTTATGTATTTTACAAACTCATCATCTGAAAGCTTACTATTATCATCTGAGTGCATCTCATTTCCAACAAGGTTTGACATGCATTCAAGCAGGCAGGTGTCCTGCGATTGAGGATGGATGCCACTCTTGTTTTCAGTTTTGGTGCTGTTATCAGAATACACAGAAAAATCCTCAATCAGGCTTTGAATTTTCACCGGGCATTCAATGGTTTCAAAGCCCTTTCCTTCTCGGAGTTTTCTGTGCTTTTCAACACGCTTTTTACCTTCTTCTCCGAATGGAATCATGGTCGCTATATAAATTTTTTGCCCATCACCGGCCAGTCTGACAGCAATCTCTTCTGCTTTAGATGATTTGCCGCTGTCGGGAATTCCTAAAACAAATACAATCATATTCAAAACCTTTTATATTCGTCTATCTCATAATCGCTGAATTTGGCAGCGTTTTTATAAAAATCAAAAACCATATCGATAAGCGGAAACAGCATAAGTGCACCGGTGCCTTCACCAAGGGCCATATTTCCTTCGATGTAGGGCCTTAGTCCAAGTTCTTGAAGAGCCAGTAAACATCCTGATTCTCTTCCGGCATGTGATGCTATCATGTAATCTTTCACACCGGGAATCAGTCTCTCAGCAATAAGTGCTGCGGTCGCACTGATTAGTCCATCAATAACAATAGGTATATGGTAGATAGCGCCTCCGATAAAAGTTCCTGTCAAAGCCGCTATATCAAGTCCGCCAAGGGTTCTTAATATTTCTAAAACACTATGCTTGCCTGTATCATCATCTCTTTCCAATTCTCCAAAATTGTTCCTATCTGGATATTTATTTATAGCAGTCTTTATTACCTGCCTTTTTCTGGAGAGCCCGTCATCATCAAGCCCTGCTCCTCTGCCGGTAACTGTATCACTATCAATCTGTAGTAGACATGCCAAAACTGCAGCTGAGGTTGTAGTATTTCCGATTCCCATTTCTCCGGTGGAGATAATCCCATAACCCTGCTCCGAAAGTTCCTTCACAAGGTTGATCCCGCAGTCTATCGCCCTTAAGGTCTCCTCCAAAGTCATCGCCGGTTCTTTTAAAAAGTTACGAGTACCTTTTGAAACCTTCATGTCCCGGACACCGGGTATCTTTTCTTCGCAGTCAATTCCGACATCCACAGGGATGATCTCTACACCCGCGTGTCCCGCAAGTGTACAGGCAGAACTAATTCCGCTTCCAAGCGCCTTTGCTACAGATAATGTTATATCCTTTGAACTCTGAGATATTCCTTCCTTAACTATGCCGTTATCTGCGCAGTAAATAACCGCAGCACGCTTTAATATCACAGGTGTTTCCGTCTCCTGTATCGCGGCAATGCGGCATATAAGTTCTTCGAAATCACCAAGGCCATCAAGAGGTTTTGAGATATGGTCCCAGGAGGACTTAACGGAGTTGTAGATGGCTGCGGATGGCCTATTTATTTTTATATTTATAATATCTTTTTGCATTCTCATTAAAATCCCCTCATCCGGCGCTTCGCGCCACCTTCTCCCATAGGGAGAAGGCAATAAATTTTCCCAAGGGGGATAGTTTTTAATATAGGAATTTCCTTATAAATTCTTTGCAGGAGGGATAGTAAAGGTGCGCGAATCCTGCAAAAACATTGTTCATTGTCTGGTAGCCTTTCCATGAACGGGTTCCGGAAGGCTTTACGATGTCGCAGATATCTCCGTTATCAGTCGTATCATAATAATGATATTCATGACCGCGAACTGTACTTCCCACTTCAAGATAGGGATTGGCGCTTACAGCAGATACGTTCACATATCCAAAATGCGTTAGCTTACCTGTCATGTATGCTTCTCCGGGAAGGACATCTGCCATTTCAAAATTGTTACCATCAAGGTCTCTTAGACTGCTTTTCAGGTACAAAAACCCGCCGCATTCAGCAAGTATAGGCATTCCGGAAATTGCGGCATTTTTTATGCTCTCTTTCATGGATCTGTTTTCTGAGAGTTCTTTTGCATACAATTCAGGATAGCCTCCTCCGAGGATCAATCTTGAAACCTTAGGGAGTTCCTTATCATGAATAGGTGAAAAGGACACAATCTCAGCCCCCATCTCTCGGAGGAGATCAAAGTTGTCTTCATAGTAAAAACAAAAGGCTTCATCCATTGCGACGCCGACTCTGATAGGTGTATATGGTTTAGTCCCGTAATTCTCCTCAGCACTAATTTTCAGATCTTCAGCTTCCCGCGATATTTCTATAAAAGAATCAAAGTCAAACCGCTCTTCAAGTGCATCACAGACACGGTATATCTGAGAGAGTATCCCAGGAATCTCTGAAGGCATCACAAGTCCAAGATATCTGCTTCCTATTTCTATATCCTTCAGATCAGGAAGGTGTCCTATAACAGGTACACCGGTTTCCCGCAGAATCAGCTCGGAAATTTCATCGCATAAATGATCTGAAATATTGTTAAGAAATAAGCCTTTTATATTATTTGAGCTAATTCCAATATTGCTATCTCCGGCTACATCATTTAAACAATAATCACAAAATCCCTTAACCATCGGAAGAATCGATCTGCTCATACCCTTGCAGTCTACCACCAGAATCGCAGGAGTACCGGTAATTCTGCTGATGTCGTAAGATGATCCCTTCGCCGAGGTTGCACTCATTCCATCAAAATAGCCCATTACCCCTTCGATAATACCGATGTCATGGTCTTCCGAACCTTTGCGAAGTGCTCTGATTATCCCTTCTTCCTCCATGAGAAAAAGATCTATATTTCTGGAAGGAATACCAAGCACGGTTTTATGAAACATGGGATCAATATAGTCCGGACCACATTTAAAGGATGCGGGTTTATAACCTTTTCTTTCAAGCAGCCTTAAAATCGCGCAGGTAATCAGAGTCTTACCGCTTCCGCTTTTAGGCGCACTTATAAGAATTCTTGGAAGATCTAAGTCATGGCTCATCAGCTTCTCTCCTTTTGGAGCGTAATAATATACACAGGATTAAGTGCATCAGACAGATGATAGTTCCCTGCCTTCTTAAACCTTGTAACTTGTACCTGAATAATGTCCGCACTTATATCCCGGACACGCACCTTTAACTCCTCAAGTATTTGAATTACTTCCGAAAAGGTTTCCAAAGTTACACAGTTTATTACAATTCTGGCATTCTCATTTTTTTCAAAAACAGCATCCAGAATCTCTCTCATGTTACCGCTGCTTCCGCCTATAAATGCATGCGTCGGAGCAGGAAGTTCTGTTAATGCCAAAGGCGCTTCGCCCTTTATTATTTCCATATTTGAAAGCGCAAACTTTTCCTTATTTTCTTTTAAAAGAGAAACCGCCTCATCCTTTTTTTCTATTGAGTAAACCTTTATCCCCGGTGCTGTCAAAGCTGCTTCAAGCGATATCGAACCTGTCCCCGCCCCGATATCATAAAGGATTGCTTTTTTTGTAAGTGCCAGCTTTCTCATCGAAAGAGCTCTTATCTCCTCCTTCGTCATCGGTACTTTCCCCCGAATAATCTCATCATCGGAAAGTCCTTTTATGACCGAAGAATCGGCTGCTTTTTTATCTCGTATATAGAGGAGGCACTTACCCTTTTCCAGGCCGGTTAGAGAGTTTAAATCAGTCTCATCAAAAATCTCAATGATTTTTTCGTTCTCTGTTCCAAGCTCATAGCCTATCTTTATGACATATCTGTTCCGGTTATTATCTCCCCAAAGAAAAGCCTCATTAAGGATTTCTCTGCATATTTCAGCTGCATGTTCTACTCCGGAAGGTAAAATAATGAGTTCCTCTTCCCCTCGAATTGTTCCAAGGACATTGCACTCGCGGCCATGAGCGCTGACTATTCTGACATTCTCAAGGTGCAGTCCAAGCTTCTTAGCAAAAAGAGTTACAGAAGATATTCCCACTATGCGATGAAGATCGTAGCCATGTTCAGCAAAAAATTCAGTCGATGAAGAAGCTCCGCTGCAAAGACTTATGTCACCTGAATAAGCCACGACCGGACATTTGAATTCAGGATGAGCCTTCAGATATTCGTGTATTTCCTCCCCTCTGTAAACAGGGACTTTAGGGCAATCATTTTTCTCAAGCCTTGAAATTACTGTCTTTGCACCAAAAATGATGTCTGCATTTTCTAGTGCATCTTTTAATTCAAGAGTAAAATACCTTGCATCACCGGGGCCCACTCCGGCAAGAACTATTGTCTTTTTATTTAACGAATTACTTTCAGTCAAAGCATACTGAGCTTTTAAATTAGGATTTTCAATTCCTATAATCCGGCTTATTTCACTGATGATTTCCTCAAGGTCGTAGCAATCTCCCGCTTCATACTTACTTTCAGGATTCTTTATTACAACAGCTTTTATATTGCACTCCGCTGCAGCTTCAAGCTTTTCGTCAAGGCCGCCTATCTTCCCACTTTCCTTCGTAAGTATTACCGAGGCATGCACTTCTTCAAAAAGAGCTTTGTTCATAGTTTTTGAAAAAGGTCCCTGCATCGCAATTATCTGTTTGCCAGAAAGTCCGGCTGCCGTGCACTTGGAGATACTATCCTCATTTGGAAGGACTCTCGCATATATTCGTGAAATATCGTCTATGCTTTCGCAGATCTTATTTAATTCCTTACTACCGGTCAAAAGAAGTATATTGCCATTTTCCTCTCGCAGTACTTCAAGTGCTTTATCAAGAGAATCCACATATAAAATATTTGCCGATCCGGATGCATTTGTTCCGGTATTTCTCGAAAGTCTCAAATATGTAACCCCTGCATTTTCGCAGGCTTTTTTAATCTCTCCTGAAGCAATCGTAGCAAAAGGATGTGTCGCATCCACAACAATATTATAGGAATCTTTTGCAATGAGCTTCTCAATATCCTCTGCATTTTTCCTTCCCACAAGAAGACTGTCCTCACCGTTTTCACGCAGTATCTCTTCTCCATACTGGGTTGCAACGCTGACGGCATGAGGGATATCCTCGCTTCGCAAATAATTCGACAGCTCTCTTCCTTCTGTAGTTCCACCAAATAAAAGTATCTTATCCTTCACTCTTATATCCTCTTGAAGTTACCATCAAATCTTCAATCTTCTTCGTCGTTGAGTTGCCGATAAAAACTGTTGAAAACATATCCGCATCTGCAGATTTAAGTTCTGATATCGTCATTACTTTTTTCACTTCACCATCACGGCCAATATTTTTCACTATGCCGCAAATCCTATCATGGGCCACAGTCTCAAGCAAAATATCGCAGGCATGAGATAAATATCCGCTCCTGCTCTTACTCTCCGGATTGTATAAAACAATTACCATATCGGCCTGAGCAGCAGATCTTAGCCTTTTTTCTATAAGTTCCATAGGTGTTAGCCTGTCACTTAAGCTGATAAGACAAAAGTCATGAATAAGCGGTGCTCCAAGGAGAGCTGCGCCGCTAAGGGCTGCCGTCACTCCGGGAATAACCTCAAGTGATACATCACTAAACTCTAAGGACATGGAGACAGCAAGTCCTGCCATACCGTAGACGCCCGCATCTCCGCTGCATATAAGTGTAGCCTTACAACCCTCATCCGCTTTTTCAAGAGCCATACGTACGCGCTTTTCCTCAGTCATCATTGGCGTGCTTATGTATTCTTTGTCAGGGAAATGAGGCCGCACGAGATCGCAATATACCGTATATCCGATTATGCAGTCGCACTCCGTCAAAGCCCGCGCCGCCCTTATCGTCATATTTTCATAACTGCCGGGGCCAATCCCGACAATCTTTAATTCCTTAGTCATTCAGGTAATTCTCCCATATAATCCAAAAATGTATCCATTATGCCGAGGGCAAGCGTCATACCGTCTCTGGCTGTCTTTTTAAAAATCAGCCTCTTACAGCCGTAGGCCATAACCGAGCGCTCGCAGACATTATCCGCACCTGTCACTTCAAGCGCAAACTCAGATGATGAAAAATCTCCCTGCTGTTCCATCAATTCAGTCGAAGAATACGTTATGAAAGGTATTGCAAGATTTTCCGATAGTTCCACCAGACCCGGCTCATCCTTCTTTATATCTATTGAACATATCGCTTTTATGGCTCTGACATCTATATTTTCCGTTTCAAGCATGCTCATTAAAAACGCACTAAGCTCGTCGGAAGATTTTCCTTTCCTGCATCCAATTCCCGCAACAATACATTGGGGAATCAGTTTGAGAAACTCTTTATTATCACCGGAATTTTCTGCTGCTTTTTGAGGAGATATGAAAAACTGTGGGCTTTCTGTTTTCCTTGTAAATTTGATATTCTCAGGAATTCCGTTCACATGTATTTCATCTTCGAACCTTTCATCAATGCTGTAAAAAGCTTTTCCTGATCTAAGAAAATCTGACGTAAACTCTTTTGCCATTTTTATATCGCTTATGGCCATGTTGTTCTTAGTAGCAAAGACGTCCACGGAAAATTCTCCCCTAAGGTCAGAGGCTGTGGTTATAACCGCCTTCGCTCCGATCAGCTTAGCAAGCCTTCTTGACGCATCAACCGCCCCTCCGATATGTCCTGATAATATCGGAATTACGTACTTGCCCTGTTCATCAATCACGATGACTCCAGGGTCCTTAGTCTTATCATCTACGAATGGCGCAATAGCCCTCACAGCAATGCCGACTGCCCCGATGTATATCAGAATATTACCCTTTTGAAAAACACTCTCTGTCCATTCACCAAGGCTTAATTCCTTGTTAATCCGCCCTTCTTTTGCATCAGCGCTCGATAGCTTTTCTGCAATTTCCTGCATGAGTCTTTTTCCGGCATCAGTAAAACATATGAATTTATATTCAGAAACCTCAATGCTTTCCATACATTTTTTCCTTGAGTTTTTTTATTACAGCGCCGTAGTTTTCTCTCTTATGTGGAAACGTACAATTTTTGCAGTTCTTAGCGCCCTTATCGGTATAGGTGAATTCTCCGCCGCAATCCTCCATGTCATATAATGGGCAATAGCAAAACATACAGTTGAAATCCTTTTCATCAAGATCATGACAGGGATAATACTCGCACTCTTTGTTTATGAAATAACTCGAATGACGTACAGTATTATCTTCATCCTCATTGCCCGGCAGTGTACATTCGAGCTGCATTTTTACTGACTTATACATCTCATCCGTAAGTCCGTAAAGCTCCTTTAAAGCCCCGCTTTCAAGCACCTCTGTCGGCGAAGAACACTCCACACTCCCATCGCTTTTAACCATAAGGATTCTGTCTGATATCTGCAGTGCAAGCTGCGGTTCATGGAGTGACATTATTATTGTTGTGCCTTGCTCCGAAAGTCCTTCAAGTACATTCATCAGCTCCATCTTATGCTTTATATCAAGATAAGAAGTCGGTTCATCCATGATGAGATACTCCGGCTCCTGGCAGATTGCTCTTGCTATAAGTGCCCTTTGTTTCTGACCGTCGCTTAATGCGTTGTAATACTTTTCTTTAAGGCCATCAATTTTCATTAACGTCATTGATTTATCAGCAGCCGAATAATCCGTATCACTATATAGACCGAAACTGTCGCTGTAGGGAAGCCTTCCGGATAAAACCACATCTCTGCAGGTCATATGTTCCGGCTTTATTCTATCTGTGGTTACAATAGACATTTTCCTCGAAAGTTCTTTTAATGGAATCCTGTCAATTGCATCCTCACCAATAAAAACACTTCCACCGAGGAGCTTTATCTGGCCCGATATACTCTTTAACAGAGTTGACTTTCCGCCTCCGTTAGGACCTATCAGCGAAATGATCTCTCCTTTTTCAAACCCGATATTAAGGTCTTTCACTATTATATTTTTATGATATCCCGCTTTCAGGTTTTCAATTTTCATGATTTCTATGTCTCCTGATTATCATAAAAATAACTATTGGCGCTCCGAAAAGTGAAGTAACCGCAGAAATATTGAGCTCTGTTGGCGCGAATATTCTTCTTGCCAATAAGTCACTTAATAGGCAAAAGATCGATCCCGACAAGAACGATGCAGGTATCAGAACTATTGGTTTTGACGACTTCAAGGACTCTCTCATCAAAAACGGAACAGCGATTCCGATAAACGAAACGGGCCCCGCAAAAGCTGTAACGCATGCCGACAATATGCTTGATAAGAGGATTATCACCACCCTGCAAAGTCTTACATTGACTCCCACACTTCTTGCATAATTCTCGCCAAGCCTGAAAGCATCAAGACTTTTCGAAAGCAGCATTACAAAAAACATGGATATACCAACTATTACAAGGCAGTATATTGCACCGTTCATGTTTGCTCCGGAAAAGCTTCCCTGCGACCAGCTGTGAAGATTTACGATATCCGAATCATCCGCAAAGGCAATGAGAAAATCTGTAATCGCGCTGCAGATATATCCGATCATTATGCCGGCAGCAAGTAGCGATGCCATGTTCTTTACATTTCTCGATATCAGAATAATAAAACCGGTAGCTATGAGAGCCCCGGCAAATGCCGCAATTACAAGAAGCAGTGAGGATGTCTTTCCTGTGTTTCCTACTACAAAAATAAGAAACAGTGCAACCGTCATCTTGGCGCCTGAGGAGATTCCGAGAATATAAGGACCCGCAATCGGATTTGAAAAATAAGTCTGCAAAAGGAAACCCGAAACAGCCAGACCGCCTCCCAGAATCATCGTCATAAGTGCTCTTGGAAGTCTGATATCCATTATTATGTTTTTGCTTTTTTCATCACCGCCTCCGGTAAAAATAATTTGTGCGATAGTTCGTAAGTCTACGTGAACATTTCCCACACAAAGATTTACCAGAAAAGCTGCAAGTACAAGAATTAATAAAATCACAAATACTGCAGCAATACGGCTGTTTGTCCTTTTATGCATCTATGCCCTTTCGATACTCTGTCGAAAAATCCGCAGCATATAATCTGGACTTTTCGTAGCCCGACTGCGCAACTGATTTTCCTACAATAATAAGTGCTGTCTTTCTTATTCCATGTTCGTTCATCTTATCAGGCAGTTCTTTAAGCGAACATGTGAATTTATTTTCATCCTCCCAGGTTGCCTTATAGACGACGCCGCAGGGAGTGTCTTTTGAAACTCCGCTTTTTATAAGTCTCTCCTGCAGTCTTCCTGCATCACCTGATGATAGAAAAAATACCATTGTTGCACCGTGCTTTGAAAGTTCCTCAATAGATTCCTTCTCAGGTACCGGTGTCCTGCCATCCATCCTCGTTATGATCACACTCTGGGTAATTCCGGGAAGTGTGTATTCCATATTAAGGGCTGCTGCAGCACCGCAAAAAGAGCTGACACCCGGAGTAACATCATAATCAATATGAAGCTTTTCAAGTTCATCCATCTGTTCTCTGATTGCGCCGTAAAGAGATGGATCACCGGTGTGTAGCCTGATGACATCTTTGTGATTTTTTTCAGCATTTTTGAAAAGTTCTATAACTTCTTCAAGATTCAATTTGCTGCTGTCATGTATCTCGCAGCCTTCCTTCGCATAGTTTAAAAGCTGCGGGTTCACAAGTGATCCGGCATAAATAATTACGTCGGCTTCCTCTATAAGTTTTTTACCCCGAAGGGTTATAAGATCCGGTGCTCCCGGGCCTGCGCCTACAAAATGAACCATGTTACCTCCAAGCGGTTGTATGAATCCCCTCATCCGGCACTTCGTGCCACCTGTCTTCGCTCCGCTTCGGTCCGCGCTGAACCGACGTCCCCCGGACGTCGAGCGCCCCCAGGGGGAAGGCATTATATATTCCCAAAGGGGAAAGCATATATTAAATCTTTAAAATTATCTGTTTGGACAAGCTCCGTGTTTTCGTTTGAAAAAACGATTACCTCAACCTGGATTCTGTTATCAGCCCAGGCTTCCATGTTCTCTTTTATTCTTCCAGCCATCTCGGGAAATACTTTGTCTGCTATACCGGCCTGAGTAATGATCCTTACTGCTTCATCGGTCATTACACACTCTGAAAGTTCTTTATCGAGGTTCATGTATTTCCTTGAAATATCAGCAAGTATCTCCATCCTGTGGTCGCCGTACTTGGAATGAGTATTTTTAATTCCTCCTGCGACCTTTACAAGTTTACCGATATGGCCTGCAAATATAAGCTTTTCAAAGCCTTCATCAAGAGCAATGCGAACTGTATCATAAACAAAGTTGGAACTCATTACGGGAAGAGACTTATCAATTCCGTACTTTTCTTCAAGAAACGAAAGTCCATAATTTCCCGGAGCTGCAAGCAATATAGGATATCCTTCTGCTTTTCTTACCCTTGTTTCAACCTTGATGGTTTCTATAATTGCATCATCACTCATAGGCTCCACTATTCCCGTGGTGCCAAGAATTGATATTCCGCCGGTTATTCCCAGTTTAGGATTGAAGGTTTTCTGAGCGAGCTCAGCACCTTTAGGAACCCTTATTATTACAGATAGTCCTGTATCTTTAAGTCCGTATTCTTCCAGGGTACTTTCCAGATTTTCTCTAATCATTTTCCTTGGTACGGAATTTATTGCAGCCTGACCGATTTTTTGATCAAGCCCTGGTTTTGTAACTCTTCCTACTCCTTCGCCGCCGTCGATAGTTATTCCTGCTTCGTCTGTAAGAGTCACTTTAGAATAAATAAGCGCTCCCGTTGTAACATCAGGGTCATCTCCGCCATCCTTTACAACGGCGCAGGATACGCTTTTTTCAGATCTTTCTATATCAAGTATTTCTGCGGTATAGACCGGGCCCTTGGGTGTCCTTATACTTACATTATTTATTTCTTTGTTTGTGAGAAGCATAATGAGGGCTGCCTTAGAGGCCGCGGCAGCGCAGCTTCCGGTGGTGAATCCGCATCTTAAATTTTTTCCTGCTTTTTCTATGTATAGGTCAGGCATGGTCCCCTCATCCGGCACTTCGTGCCACCTTGTTTTTCCCCTCATCCGGCACTTCGTGCCACCTTGTCTACGCTCCGCTTCGGTCCGCGCTGAACCGACGTCCCCCGGACGTCGAGCGCCCCCAAGGGAAAGGCTGTAACTATTCTTTGCCTTCCCCCTCTGGGGGAAGGTGGCGCGTAGCGCCGGATGAGGGGAAGGCTTTAATTTATGTTATATAAAATAGAGTTGCAGATTGCGGCGGCGACGCCACTGCCTCCCTTCCTTCCTCTGTTAACAATAAATGGAACATTAGAGTTTATAATAAGTTCCTTGGCTTCAACAACATTAACAAAGCCTACCGGAACGCCTATTATCAGTTCCGGTCTGAAATTTGCTGTTTCATCATTCATGAGCTCCCACAGCTTAACAAGGGCCGTTGGAGCGTTGCCAATCGCAAATATCAAAGGCGCGTCTATCTTCGCTGCCTTTTCCATACTTACATAGGCTCTGGTAACCTGTCTTTGTTTTGCTTCAATAGCCACCTCTTCGTCAGCCATAAAGCAGTGAACTTCACCGCCATATTTTGCAAGAGTCTTCTTGCTTATTCCGGACAGCGCCATGTTTGTATCTGTGACAATATGCGCACCTCTCCTTATGGCGTCCTTTGCCTTTTCAATAACATTATCAGAAAACATTAGGGTATCGGCATACTCAAAATCTGCGGTAGTATGAATCACCCTAATTATCGTAGGTTCTAACTCCTCCGGAAGAGTTCTTCCCGCTTCTTCAAGTTCACTTTTTATTATTCTGAAACTCTCCTTCTCAATGTCGGAAGGAAGTATATGTTTTATATTCATTATCTGTTTATCCCGATTGCATTATATATAAGCTTCCAGTCAAGGCTTTCTCTCAAAACATCGGCAAGCCTGTTTAGTTCCCTGTTCTGTCTGACATCAGCGGGTTCAATATTTGGAACTTTAGAAGTAATTCCTTTTTTCTCATATAGAATCTCAAGTATTTTTTCGCTAAATTCAGGAGTATCGAAAATACCGTGGATGTAGGTTCCAAGCGCATTTTTTCCTGTAATTACCGGAGTATTCTCATCTATTACAGGACTGTTTTCATCTGCGTAATTCGAGGCAGAAGCATCCATAATGCTTTCACCCATGTGAATCTCATATCCGGAAATATCTGTTCCTGAAAGCCTTTCAAATATTCCGCTTAGTTTTCCTATTTTAGATTTAGTCTGCCTTAAAGTTTTGTCTTTTTTGAATTCCGTGAAAATCGGAAGAAGTCCAAGTCCTTCTTCATCGCCTCCTCCTTCTTCACCTGAGATGTCCCTGACGAATTTTCCAAGCATCTGAAATCCACCGCAAATTCCGACTACCGGAGTGTCATCGTTATGCTTTTCAATAATCTTATTTGCAAGACCTGACTCTTTTAACCATCTAAGATCAGCCAATGTATTTTTCGTTCCGGGTATGATTACCAGGTCACAATCATCAATTTTCTCCGGAGAATTTGCATATATAAGACTTACTTCCGGCAGGCCTTCAAACACTGAGAAATCTGTGTAATTACTTATAAAAGGAAGCCTTATAACGCAGATACATATCTTGCTCTCATCATCACTCTTTCTTTTCGAAATCTTAAGTCTCTCCGAAACGCTGTCTTCCTCATCAAGGTCAAGCGAAACAAATGGAACTATTCCTGCAAACGGAATGTCACAGTACTTGGAAAACATGTTTAGTCCCGGCTCCAGTAATGAAACATCACCTCTGAATTTGTTTATTATCAGCCCTTTAATTCTGCTCTGTTCCTCGGGTGGCATAAGCTGAACTGTGCCGAGGAGCTGTGCAAAAACGCCTCCGGGATCAATATTTCCAGCAAGTAAAACCGGAGCATCAAGAATCTGCGCAAGTCCCATATTAACAATGTCGTTTTCTCTTAGATTTATCTCAACAGGACTTCCCGCTCCTTCAATAACTATTATGTCATTTTCAGAGGATAGTTTCTCGTATGCCGCCTTTATATCAGGAATAAACTGTGTTTTTTTTCGGAAATACTCTGCCGCCTTCATGTTTCCATAGGGAACTCCGTTCACAATTATCTGAGAGGTTGTATCGCCCATGGGTTTAAGTAATATGGGATTCATATCCGCAGAAGGACTCTTGCAAGACGCAGCAGCCTGAAGAGCCTGGGCTCTTCCTATTTCCTTACCGTCAATCGTAACGAAGGAATTAAGGGCCATATTCTGCGATTTAAAAGGCGCAACGCTAAAGCCATCCTGATATAAAACTCTCAGGATTCCTGCTGTAAGTATGCTTTTTCCTGCTCCGGACATCGTGCCCTGGATCATTAGGTTCTTGGCCATGGTTCCCCTCATCCGTCAGCTTCGCTGACACCTTCCCCTATAGGGAAGGCATTAGTTTAGTTTATGGAAGAATTCCGTGTCGGTTTCTTGATTCGTTATAATTTTATTTAAGTTGTCGATTATAGTGCCGGTTTTGTCGGCATATTGGTACAAGGATTTATCTGTGTAGAATACAGTTCCATCATTAAAAGCTTTGAAACTTGCAAAGGTTGGATCTGTATCCATGAGACTTTGCAGTGACTGCGGAACCTCTTCTATGGAGGTGTTATAAATAAGAATGTCAGCGTTTTCAGCATAAGCATAAAAGCTTTCAGTACTTATTGTTACCTGGGAATTTGCCTTTTCGTCATCCTCACTGCTTGGCGATAGATACTTTCCTCCGGCTATCTCTACCATTTTTGAAAAATAGTCATTCTTTTTCCTTGTGACAATCTGATGGTTGGAATTAACCGAAAAGATTACCACCGTTTTTTCGGTGTTCTCAAATTCGTTTAAGGCCTCTACAAGTTTTTTCTGCTCTTCAAAAGCATCCAATGCTTCCTTCTCTTTTCCCGCGATGAGTCCGTAAACCTTCACCCACTCGCAGCGTCCGAGAGGATCATTCTCATAGCTCGACCTGTCTATGAAAACCGGTATGCCAAGCTGTTCTATCTTTTCCTGAACCTTCGGAACATGAAGTATCATTGTGTTTTCAATAGCAAGATTGATGTCATCAGCTACCATTCGTTCATAATCCGGCGCGCTGTATTTGCCGCCATAGATAAGCGTTCCTTCGTCCATGGCTTTCCTGGCAGATTCAATGTACAAGTCATCCTTGTCTATACCTGAAAGGTAGATATCCTGCACGGATGATATTGCGTCAAACTGGCACATAACTCCTGAAGCTGCAAGATATATTCTGTCCATAGGTTTTTTTAAGATAATTACATCATCACCTACATCCTCAGAATAATCCTTATTCTCCGGAACTATAAGATAGTTTCTGTCATCATCGACACTTATTACAGCGAAGTCATCACTGTATCTGTGAATTGCAAAATTCTTCGCATAGCTGTTTTCATCAGTAGATATGTAATCCGGTCCGTTCAATTCAGGAGCCTTACTGATATTATTGCCACCAACGCTCCCGTTTGATGCTTCGATTTCGTTCTTCCCATCTGAAGCATCATCTAATGACTCATTCTGCTTCGTAATAGAGAATCTGATTACATAATCAATAAGATGGGGCTTGCTCATTGCCACGGTATCCGCCTGAATCTGCATGTCCTTTTCAAGAACCACTGGAATTATAAACTCAGAATTCCCTTCAGTATTAACCGGATAATAAGTCTTGCCATTCACTATCATGTAATCATAATTGCTACTACTCCAGGTGATATCCGCGGTCGCTTTTCCTCCGTTAACTGTAATCCTACACGGACTATCAATGTGCGCCTTTCCGCTGCCTCCCGATAAAGTAACGGATGCGGTATATTCCCCATCGGAAATACTACCGCATCCTGCCATAATTACCGCGATCAGCAGGAACAGCATTGTATATTTAACTAATGAAATAAATTCCCGCTGCTTTTTCATAAAAGATTATTTAATCACCGCTCCTGTATGCTCGACGTAAATACTCTGAACATCTGCAATACCACCAAGTCCTGCAATCTGACAATCAATGCTCTCAAAAGAGCCGTCTGCTTCGAAGCTGCTCTTCCATGAATCCTCGTCGTCACCTGCCATGTCATTATTTGCATGATCACCTGCAACAACCATAAGAGGACGAAGAATTACCTTCTTGTAACCATTTTCCTTAACCTTATTAATAACTTCTGTTAATGCAGTCTCTTCAGGCTCACCTTCAACAGTTCCAATGAACACATTCTCATAGCCAAGTTTATCCATCTGTGTCTGCATCTGGCTATATGTAACCTTAGCTGTATGTGATGTACCATGTCCCATAAATACAAAGGCTGTGCCATCTTCTTTTGCTGCATCAAGGCTGTCAAAACCGGCTGTCTTCACAGCTTCTGAAGTAATAGCCTTAGCTACGGCTTCTTTATCTTCATTTATCTCGGTTGCATCTTTTCCTACTTCGCCAAGAAGAGGCTCAGCAATAGCAACCGATTCGAATTTATCCTTATAGGATTCAACCACCTCGGTGAGCTCATCATACTCGGCGCCATGCATAAGATGTGTAGGCTGTACTACGAGATTTTTAACTCCGTTGTCTACAGCTCTCTGCATAGCCTGTTCCATGTTATCAATCTTTTCGCCGTCTCTTGCGTTAACGTGGTTGATGATGATCTGTGCTGTGAAGGCACGTCTTACTGACCAGTCGGGATATGCCTTTGCAAGTGCTTTTTCTATACCACCGATATCCTCGGCTCTGCTGTCATTGAAGGAAGTTCCGAAGCTGACAACTAACAGCTCATTCTCGCCGATATCATCACCATTGAGCGGATCGTCCTTGGAAGCATCGCCTGTATCTCTTCCGAAGTAATCGGGATCAGCGTCTTCACCCTCTACCATTTCCTTCTGCTCATCAGTAAGGGCATCCCACGCTTTCTTAGCTTCCTCGCAAAGAGAGTCTGTCTCCTCACTCCAAGTCTGTACATATATTGAATCAATAAGCTCTGCTACTTTGTCTGCCGCCACTTTGTCGTCTCCTGCTTCTGCATCTTCACTCTGAACATCAGATACTGTTACCTCATGGTCATACCACTTACCTTTTGTTCCAATGAGTGCAAGCTGGAAGGGCTCATCAATTGCAGGAACGGGTACGTCAAAACCGTAAACCTCTTCTGTTGTTCCATCTTCGTAGGTAACGCTGTCTGTTGTGGGCTCAAGAAGAACTGCTCCATCCTTTTGTGCATCCTCAGCTGTTCCGGGGAACAGATTAACAATGTTCTGAGAAGGAAGTGTGATATGAATTGTCATCTCACCGTTTTCTACCTTGAGTGTCCCTCTATCATCAAGTGCTTCATTAATATGGAACATAGAACCGTCCGTTGTAAACTTAGCGCTGTAAGTTCCATCTTCAAGAGCACTGTCAGAAGACTCTCCTACTTCCTCTTTTACTTCTTCAAGTGCTTCCTCTGCTGCTTCCTGCACTTCTTCAGCAGCTTCTGTAGCCGCTTCCTGTACTTCATCTGAAGCTTCTGCAGCTGCCTCATTTACAGCTTCCTCACCTGCACTTGCAACTTCGTTTACTGCTTCCTCTGTTTCCTTGGAATCGCAGCCTGCCATAGCAGATGCGACCATCATTGCAGCCATTATGACTGCGAGTGTTCTTTTTTTCATAATTGTTCTCCTTTGTGTTATTTCCCCCCAAAGGGGAAGGCATATAAAAAGTCCTCACCGAAGCGAGGACTAATTTGCGCACAAAATATAAGCAAATGCATTGCATTTACCTACAGGCTTCGTACGGTCAATTCCTCGTGACCTGATATGAAATAATATCGTTCATATCCTTGTACGACGACAGGCAGGTCTCCCGGCTGATTGATTCCGCAGTTGTTATCTATTAACTGATAAGATTTTCGCTGCTGCGCTTTTTCTGCCTTCCCGGATCACTCCAGTGACATATTAGAAAAAGCTCTCAAAACACGGTGACGAGATCGTGCGGGATTCACACCCGCTTCCCTTTTCACTTGCGCAGCCTAACGCCCGCAAGCACCTTCCGTCTTATTCAATTTACATTCACATATAATAGCACACTTATATGATCTGCTCAAACACTAATACAATGGGGGACCTCCAAAAATTGTACCTGGTCCCCCGTTTATAATAAATCCCTCTATTCTGCTATTTTTATTTACTAGCTCTTACATCTTGTCACAGACTATCAGTTTTCCTTAAAGTAGCTGATTGTCTTTGTAAGATCATCTGCAAGAGACTGAAGCTGTTCAGCTGATTCATTAATAACCGTAAATGTAGCATTCAGTTCCTGCATGGAAGCATTGGTTTCCTGTGTTGATGCTGCATTTTCTTCTGATATAGCTGACAGATCCGCAATTATCTCAATCAGCTGATCCTTTGCAGAAGTAAGCTGCTTAGCAAGCTCTGCTATATTGTCAGCACTTGTTGATACATTAACCACGTTGGATGCCATTGTCTGCATGTTTTCCTTGGTTGTTTCAAGCTGCTCAGATTGTTGTCCGAAATTCTCATTCAGCTTCTGCATTACAAGAACTGATGCTTCTGAATCCGCAACGAGCTGATCAACAATCTTCTTGATCTCATCAGCGCTCTTACTGGACTGCTCCGCAAGCTGTCCGATCTCTGTTGCAACTACAGCGAAGCCTTTTCCTGCCTCACCCGCTCTTGCTGCCTCGATTGAAGCATTAAGTGAAAGAAGGTTGGTCTGTGAAGCAATACTTGTAATAGCTTCGGAGAAAGTAGATATTGATTTAGCCGATTCATTCGTAGAATCGATTGTCTCACCGATCTCCTTAACTGATGTCTGCACCTCTGAGCTTGATCTGATCAGATTATCGAGAGCCTCCATCGCCTGGTCGCAGGCACCCTTCATCTCGGTTGCATAGCCATCAAGCTGCTCAACGTTATTTGCAATATTCTCAATATCGTTTCCGATATTCTGTGTATTGTTTGCTGCATTTTCAATGCTGTCTGCCTGGCTTACAGCGCCCTTTGCAATCTCGTCAACCGCAGTACTTACAAGTCCTGAAGCTTCGGTTGCCTGTCCTGCTGAAGTAGAAAGCTCGCTTCCTTCACGTTTCAGCTCATTAGACATTTTTACTGTCGTTCTGATGACGTCTCCGAGCTTAGTACTGAGTGTCTGAGCTCCATCTGCAAGAATACCAAGTTCATCCTTCCTGGCAATAGATTCCTTGTCAATATCAAGATTAATTTGTCCCTGTGAGAGTTTATCAAGTTCTGCCGCAATCCCCTGCATCTTTGCAGATATTTTGTTTGCAATAACAAATCCTGTAATTGCAAGAATTAATACTATAAGAATAGTAATGATAGAAAGAAGAAGTATTACATTTGTTATAGCAGATGTAATATCATCACTTTCTCTTCCGGAAAAGACCATACCGATAATAGAACCATCAGTATTTTTCATGGCTACGTAATAGCCCATGTATTTCTTGCCTTCTATTGTGAGGTTATCGGCATAGTAATCACTCCCACCTTTTAATGTAGTACTAATAACAGCATCCGATGCCTTCGTGCCTACAAGACGTTCATTGGTTCCGGATTTCAATATTGTCGTTATTACACGTGTATCACCATAGAAAATGGTATAGTCTATACCTGTCATTCCATGAAGTTCATCCATCAAATCCTGGTATTCATCAAATACCTCTGTCCCGCCTTTTGTCAAAACTTCATTATCATAGGCCCAGTCACCATCCCAGACACTGTTCATCTCACTTGCAAGATGCTTAGTAGTTGCCTTTAATTCTTCTTCTGCAAGTTTTTTATAAGCTTTATTTATCTCAAAACCACTGATAAGGTTCAGTATAAGACCAATGCCTATAAATGAGCCAACAGCAATATAGATAAGCTTATATATTAATTTCTTTTTACGGGTAACGGGTGCTTGATTTACATTTGACATAGAAAAAATCCCCCTCTCCAGACAAACGAAAAACCGAAAGAAAATTCTCTTATTAAATCTTATAATAGCGTACAAATTTATACAATATTATGTAAGCCCATGTTATGCGGTTTAATAATGTTTTAAGAATTTGAAAAGAAGTTTTTTATAATAAAATTGTCACACCATAATATATGGTTAAGTGATAACTAATGCAGTGATTACATTGATAATTGCATTTGTCTTGATTTCAAGGTATAACTAATCCCTATCTTTACCTTGATTCAAATCCAATATTTTAATTCAATGTAAAGACCTTGAAATCACCTGGCTACATATAATTCTCAGTCTTTTTATATTTTTTTAATGCAGAGTTGTTTGACGCCCTCCCCGACCCATTTTAAACTAACTCTTGATATTACTTTTATCAAATAACCTTATTTATTCAGAAATAGACTTAAAAATTATACCTGGAGGGTAATTGAGTTATGTTAAAGAAACTTCTTTCAATTATGGCCAGCGCTACTATAGCGGTTTCATGTGCTTTCTTTATCTTTCCAACTGCTATTACAGTAAAGGCTATTGTAACAGGTCCTCATATTAATGTAGCTGACAAAACATATTCCATTGCTGCAGGTTCGGATACCACTAAACAACTATACGCATATAGTGATACTGCTGAAATAGATTCAAACCTAATTAGCGGCATTACATATACATGGACCAAAACTGATCCCCAAAATATAATTTCCGAAGTTTCAACCAATACATATCAGTATGGTTCTTTTCTATCAATAACTATGAGTAATATCATAACAGATCCTAACGCAACCGCTACCATAACTATTACCGGAACCTATAATACAAGTCAGACTATTACATCAGATGTCACTGTCGCTGTAAAACCCACTTACCATATCACATTTGATCCGAACCATATTAATTTTACTAAGGGAAAAGCTGAGACAAGAATAGTGACCACCACTTTCTCAGAAGATATGTCTGGTAAAAACGTCACTTATAAATGGAAAACCAACGATGTTGGAATAGGTCTAACCAATGACACAACTTCAGCTGTCACTATAACTTATCATGGATATACAGATAATAGAGACCGCGATGATGAAGGCATAGTATATTTTTCTGTCAAGGTAGACGGAAAAGATGTTGAGCTTATTAATGCCACTACCGGAAGTGTGATTGAAGAAGGCTTTTATTATAATGTGTTACCTGATGATAGTTCCAATGAAAAACCTTCTACCCCTACTGATCCAGGTAATTCCGACACAAGTAACCCGCCTTCAGATTCTGGCAATTCAGGCAATTCCGAACAGTCAGAAACTGATGGCATCCAATCGGGACAGACATCAACCCTGACATCAGGCACTACTGTAACAGGAAATCCAGACGGAGTAAGTGTTACTGTTACCAAAACTGCTAATAAAAAATCCGTTAAAATTGGTTCTACTGTAACTGTTAATAGAAAGCAATACAAGGTTACAAAGCTTTCTGCGGGTGCCATTTCCGGAAAAAAAGTTAAGAATGCCACAATTAATGCGGCAAATCTTACGTCTGTAAGTCCCAAAGCATTTAAAGGTGCAAAAAAGCTGCAAAAAGTCGTAATCATAGGTGTGAGCAGAAATTCTAAGATTGCAAAGCAAATTGTAAAAGCAGCTCGCAAGGTAAATAAGAACGTAAAGATTATTTATAAAAAATGATTAATATAAAAATGCGTCGGGGATATTTGCCCGACGCATTTTCCATAAATTCCAATTTAAATAATTATTTGCCAATCTTCTTAAGCTTTACTGAAGACATTCCTGCCTTCTTCATAAGCTTCTTATACTTCTTATAGTTAGCCTTGGAAACCTTTACTACAATCTTCTTATCATTCTTGCTGAATGCTTTCTTACCGATTGAAGTAAGTGAAGCAGACTTAATTGTAACGGTCTTAAGCTTTTTGCTCTTTGCAAATGCTGATGCTCCGATAGTCTTCACGTTTGCACCAACTGTAACGTTCTTAAGCTTAGAGCAGTTATAAAGAGCCTTATCAGCTACTGAAGTTACCTTATACTCAACATTCTGGTGTGTTACACTGTCAGGAATATTTACTGACTTAACCTTCTTATCTGCAACTGTTACAAATGAAACCTCACCGTCAGCAGTTACTTTGTATGAATAGCCATTCTCTTCGAATTCTGTATCAAGAGCAGCTGTCTCTACTGTTTCAGCCTTCTTCTCAGTCTCAGGAGCCTTCTGCTCTGTCTCAGTAGTCTTCTGCTGATCTTCCTTCTTCTCTGTTGAAGGAGCAGTTGTTTCTTCCTTAGTTGTCTTCTCTTCCTCTTTTACAGGTGCGGGAGCAGGTGTCTCTTCTTTAGACTTTTTGTAATTTTCACCAAAATTTATTATGAGTATAAAATAAGGCTCACCATCTTCAGTACTTGCTTTAGCATTATACATGTATTGAGCGCCAAAGAAAGGCATCTCTAAATCAACATCATTTTTTGTGCCAGCTCTCAAGCTGCTTCTTGTAATTACTGTTTTAAATACACCTGAAGCTGCTTTTGCATCAAACTCTGTTGCATTTTTATCAGTTGTAAAATGTATTATCTGCCCCTTTTGGCTATCAATAATTATATCACCCTCAGCATTAATAACATTGCCATTGCTGTCCTGTGTTTTTCTGTCATAGGATATCGTAAAAAGATTATTGTAATAATTCATCGCATTGATAAATACGATATTTTTTTCTTCAGGACTCAAAGATCTTAATAATACATCATTATCCAGATCCTCAGATGAAGGCTGTTCTTTATTATATCTATAGATCCTGTTCTCGGAAAAATCCATTTCGACTGTATCTGTATATACCTCTTCAACAGTATCATTTGCTTCCTCAACAACAGTATCATTGACTTCTTCGGCTGCGCTAGCCTGTGTCCCCACAAATGAGAGCATACTAGTTGCTACTGCAACAGCCATAAGTGTGTTGCAAATTCTCTTAACTACTTTTTTCATTAGTCCCTCCATTAAATAATTTAGTTGTCCCCTCTAGCCTTAAACATAATACGATATTACGTTTTTCTAAGCAATGCATTTTTTTACTAAAAAAGCGCCGGTATTATCCGACGCTTTTGTATTACTTTATCTTCTTAAGCTTTACAGAAATTTTTACCTTCTTAAGCATCTTCTTATATGATTTGTAACTTGTTTTAGGAACTTTAACTACAAGCTTCTTAGAATTCTTGAAGAATGCTTTCTTGCCGATTGTCTTAACTGAAGCAGATTTAATCGTTACGTTCTTAAGCTTTTTGCATCTAGCGAAAGCGAAAGCACCGATTGAAGTAATATTTTCACCAACAGTTACGCTTGTAAGCTTCTTGCAACCGCAAAGTGCCTTATCAGCAACAGCAGTTACTTTAAAGGTATTGTTCTGATAAACAACTGTATCCGGAATAGTTACTGACTTAGCTGTCTTATCCGTGATTCCAACAAATGCAACCTCATCAGCTGATGTTACTTTATATGAATAACCATTGTCCTCAAACTCAGTATCAACAGCAGGAGTTTCTACAGTCTCATTCTTCTTTTCTTTTGCAGGCTCTGTAGCTGTAGCAGATGTCTTTTCCTCTGCTTTGTTTTCTGCAGCCTTGTTCTCTTCTTTATTAAGTGGCTCCTCTTTAACAGGTGTGGGAACATCTGAGGTTTTCTCTTCTGAAGGCTTCTCCTCTTTTGCAGGCTCTTCCTTCTTCTCTTCCTCTACTGCAGGAGTCTCTTCCTCTGTCTTAGGCTCGTCCTTCTTCTCTTCCAAAGCCTTAGGATCGGGCTCACCAAATACTATCTGAAGCTTGAAGCTCCTCTCGCCGTTTTCATCTTCTATTGTATCCACTCCGTAATAGCCCTTTGCTGCCATGAAAGCACCTTCAGGATCATTTCCGGCTACATTATTTTTCAGAAGACTCTCTGTAATAACAATTTCATATGTTCCCGATGCAGCGCCTGCATAATAGGTTGTACCGTTCTCGTCAGATTTGATGTTGATGATCTGATTAGCATTACGGTCAAGTACTAAACGACCAACTCCTGTACTCATGCTATCTGTTGAGTCATACTCAGCAGTAAATAGATTGTAGTAGAAAAGCATTGCTGACATAAACACAACATTCTTTTCTTCATCTGTCTTAGCAAGTTGTGCAATCTCATTGAAATCACCACTTGTTATAGGCTGATTAAGACACTGAGTCTTATTCTTAGAAAAATCAATTACTACAGTGTTATTAACTTCTTTCTTCTCTTCTTCAACTGCAGGAGTCTCTTCTGAAGGCTTTTCCTCTTCCTCAACTACAGGAGTCTCTTCCTCAGTCTTAGGCTCGTCTTTCTTTTCTTCTTCTACAGCAGGAGCATCCTCCTCTGTCTTAGGCTCATCCTTCTTTTCTTCCTCGACAGGTGCCGGATCCTCTGTAGGTGTTTCTAATGAAGGCTCTTCATTCTTGTTATCTTCTGTAGAATCATCTTCTGCTTTCTGCGCATCACCGAAATTGATTATAAGATTGAATTCAGGATTGAATTCGTTCATTGCATCAGGGTTATAATTATCATTAAAGAAAAATGAATTAACACCATAAAAAACACAAGCACCAAACAAAGCCATCTGTGCATCATCTTCAGCAGAACCGGTTGCACTTCCGGATGTTTCCAACAAATCTTTATATTTAATAACCGTCTCATAAGTACCTGAGCTTTCGGAAGCATCAAACACTGTTCCTTCAGTGCTTGCCTTAAATTTTATATACTGGCCAGCAGCCTCATCAATAATAAGACGTCCCTCAGCAGTTGCTGCTCCATCATAAAAATCCAACTCTTCTTTGAATAAATGGTTATAATTATGAAGTGAATTTATATATACAACGTTCTTTGCTTCGTCTGTAAGGTCTAGATCTGTAATATTATCAAGATCATTTGTATATAAAGGTTTTCCATCATACCTCTGAATCTTATTCTGTGAGAAATCAATAACGACTGTATCAACTCGATTACTCCAGTCGATACTATCCAATAATTTTGTTAATTTTTCGGAAAAACCACCCTGTCCAGCCTGACCATTCTCATCATTAGCCCCGGACTCGCTATTTGCTTCATTTTCATATAAAGCTCCAGACTCATCCTCAGCTGCCTGCGCCCCAATGCAAACATTAGAAAACATGCTAACTGCAACGGAAAGCGCAATTAGCATGTTACCCATACTACGTACTACCTTCTTCATTTCTGACTTCCTCCAACAAAACTTTTAAATATATAGCTCCCCTCAAAGCAATTGATAGAATACTTCAAATCAAAAAAAATCTCAATGCGATTTTTTACTAAAAAAGCGCCGGATTTTTCCAGCGCTTTTAACAGTTATTTCATTAACTTACAAATATTTTTGTTAACGATATATCATTTTATGATTGTTTTCAAAGTAACGAAATTACGTTAATAATTATCTTTTTACTCGTGCACTGGCACCACCCATAATAGCTTCTACTTCTGTAACAGTTGCCATTGTTGTATCTCCGGGTGTTGTCATAGCAAGTGCGCCATGCGCGGTTCCGTAGTTAACAGCCTTCTCTGCATCACCTGTGGTCATTAAACCATAAATCAGTCCTGATGCAAATGAATCACCGCCACCAACTCTGTCGAGAATTTCAAGACCGTTATAATCCTTGGCCTTATAAATCTGACCATCAGCCCAGCATAATGCAGACCAGTCATTAACAGTTGCTGTCCTTACGGTTCTAAGGGTTGTAGCAACCACCTTGAAGTTAGGATAAACCTTTGCTGCTTCATCTATCATCTTCTTATAGCCATCAAGATTGAGTTCCTTAAGGTTTGCATCGTTGCCTTCAATCTCAAATCCAAGGCAGGCTGTAAAGTCTTCCTCGTTGCCGATCATGACATCAACATACTTAGCGATTTCCTTGTTAACCTCCTGCGCCTTCTTCTGGCCACCGATTGCTGACCACATCGAAGCTCTGTAGTTAAGGTCGTAAGAAACAACAGTTCCATATTTTTTTGCTGTCTTTATTGCTTTAACAACTGTATCAGCAGACTGCTCAGAAAGTGCAGCATAGATACCGCCTGTGTGGAACCATCTTACTCCCAACTCGCCAAAGATATAATCAAAATCAAAGTCTTTATCTGTAGCCTGTGAAATCGCTGTATTAGCTCTGTCTGAGCAGGAAAGTGCTCCTCTTATGCCGAAGCCTCGCTCAACAAAGTTGAGTCCGTTTCTGCATTCACGTCCGATTCCGTCTGTCTTTTTCCAATTAATAAGTGAAGTATCAACACCGCCCTGAAGAATAAAGTCCTCTACCAGATGGCCTACTTCATTATCAGCAAAAGCGGTGATAACACCTGTAGTCATGCCAAAGCATCTGCGAAGTCCGCGGATTACATTATACTCTCCGCCTCCTTCCCATACTTTAAATTCCCTGGCGGTACGGATTCTACCTTCGCCGGGATCAAAACGGAGCATGATTTCTCCGAGTGAAACAGCGTCGTATTTGCAGTCGTTTTTTGATTTTAAGTTTAAGTTCATGGTTTCCTCCCAAAACACCTCATCAGTCAACTACGCTGACAGCTTCCCCTCAAGGGGAAGCCAGAGGTTTATAAGTTCAAATATTTTTTTGCATTTCTGCCACAGATATCCTTTACCATCTCGCAAAGGTATTCTTTGTCCCACGGGTATTCGCCGTTCTCTACCCAGGTTCCGATTTTGTTGCAGAGGATTCTTCTATAGAGTTCGTGCCTTGGGAATGATAAGAAGCTTCTGGAATCTGTAAGCATTCCAATGGAGGTTGATATAAGAGAAACATCAGCCATCGCATCAATCTGTCTTTCCATTCCGTTCTTGTGATCGCAGAACCACCAGGCAGCTCCAAGCTGCACTTTTCCTTTGATGCCGCTTTCATTGCCGCAGAAATTGCCCGCCATTGAGGCAAGCATTTCTGTATCCTTAGGATTAAGGCAATACACAACTGCTTTCGGAAGTTCTTCCGTTAAATCCATCGCATTAAAAAGTGCTGAAAGCTGCGGAGCATAATTAAAATCATTTAGTGAATCAAAACCGGTGTCTGGACCTATAAGTTTCAAACACCTCTTGGAGTTACTCCTGAAAGCTCCTATGTGAAGCTGCATCACCACATCTTTACGGGCATACATCTTCCCGAGCTTTGTGAGCATATATCCCTTGTACTTACCACACTCCTCTTCGGTAAGTTCGGATCCTGCAAGCTTCTTATCAAAAATCCATTCAACTTCTTCCTTCGTCGTATCAACAAAGAAAGTACTCTCAAGACTGTGATCCGAAACTCTGCAGCCATTTTCCAAAAAGAAATCAAGTCGCTTTTCCAGAGCTTCGAGTACAGAATCTACATCTCTGAGTATAACTCCCGCTGATTTGCATAGTTTCCCAAGATATTCCTGAAAATCAGCCTTCTCAATTCCCAGAGCCTTATCAGGTCTGAAGGACGGAAGTACCTGTATTTCAAAATTGTCTTCCCGGAGCTTTGTATGCCACTCGAGAGTATCAGCCGGATCATCAGTGGTACACAGAACTGATACCTTCTGCATCCTAAGCAGATTTCGCACGGAGTACTCCTTAGTGTGAAGCTTCTCATTGCAGGCATCCCAAATCTCTTTGGCAGTATCTGCTGAGAGCGTCTTTGTAATTCCGAAATATCTCTGAAGCTCCATATGCGTCCATTGATATAAAGGATTCCCTATAAGTCTCTGCACCGTGTCAGCCCAGGCAACAAATTTTTCATAGTAGTCTCCGTCACCAGTTATAAGTTTCTCCGGTACGCCATTTGCTCTCATGGCACGCCACTTATAGTGATCTCCTGCAAGCCAAGCCGCACCTATGTTGTCGAAGCAATTATCCTCGTATATCTCCTTGGGACTTAAATGGTTGTGATAATCTATTATGGGTTCATCTTTTGCCGCTTCATGAAAAAGGGTTATCGCAGTCTCATTTCCAAGCAAAAAATTCTCATCCATGAATTTCTTCATAGTATTCATTCCTTCCGATTTATTAGCCTCTAACCTCTTTTACTATCTCAGCGGCCTGCCTTGTAAGCTCTTCAACTTTTGCAAAGTCTCCGGCTTTAATCAAATCATTTTTCACCATCCAGGTGCCACCGCAGGCTACTATCTTCTTAAATGCCAGATAATCTCTTACGTTATCCTTGTTGATACCGCCTGTGGGCATAAAGGTCAGATTAGTATAGGGTGCTGCAACAGCCTTGATCATTGGAAGGCCACCTGCAGGCTCTGCCGGGAAAAACTTAACAAAATCAAGTCCAAGCTCCATAGCCTGTTCCATCTCGGAAGGTGTCTGAGTTCCGGGAGTTATCGGATATCCCTTTTCAAGGCAATGTTTAACTACCGTGGGATTGAATCCCGGTGCCACAATAAATTTTGCGCCTGCAGCCATTGCTCTGTCTGCCTGCTCGGAAGTAAGGACTGTGCCTGCTCCGACAAGCATATCCGGAAAATCTTTTGACAAAATCCTTATTACTTCCTCTGCAGCAGCGGTTCTGAATGTCACCTCCGCAGCCGGAAGTCCGCCATTCATCAGCGCCTCTCCGAGTGCATGTGCATCCTTCGCATCTTCTAAAACAACGACAGGAATAATACCTATCTTTTCAAATTTTGCTTTTAATTCTTCGTACATTTTTCAGTGCTCCTTGTGTATGTCATTAAAACTCATACACAATACTAGATTTTCCCATGTACTTTTCACATTGTTGCATTTGTTCTTTGCATTGCAATTCTTGCTGTATTGCAATAATCACTTTTGGGACTGAGCACCTTTGCGGTTATATCTTCTGACTTTATTTATATGTCTCTCAAAATCGCCGCTTTCTATAAGCTCAGCGATTACCAGCTGATCCAGTGTTGGAACCGGACATTCGTAAAATCCGATTTTCTCTGAAAACGCACTTATGAGGTTCATCGGAAGAACCATATATGCGCATCTTGCATAGCTTCCGATCGTTCTCGTAAACGTATTTACATATATAACTCTCCCCTCTTCATCAAGAGAGAAAATCGTCTCTTCAGGTTTTCTGCTGGGTGTAAACTCGGATTCAAAATCATCCTCGATGATATATCCGTCCTTCTTTCTGCTCCACTTGAGGTACTCTCTCTTCTTGGCCGCCGAAGCAGTAACGCCACTCGGGAAGCTTCTGTAGGGAGTTATATGAAGAAGCTTCATTTTTCCGTTCCATAGTTCATCACTTTCGACGCCGTCGCTCCCGAGCTTTAGCATAAGAAGCTCCGCACCACCAGCCTCATAGACCTTTGCGATTTTCTGATATGACGGACTCTCGACGCCATATATAATGTCTCGTCCGAAGGTCTGCACTATAAGTCCGTACAAATACTCTGCGCCTGCGCCAATTATTATCTGTTCCGGGGACACCTCCAGCCTTCTGGATCGTCCGAGGTAATTTGCAATTGCGCTTCTCAGTTCGTTCATACCGGTTTTAGGTGACTTTTCCATCACACGGCTGTCATATTCGCTTAGAACTCTCCTGACGGTCTTTGCATAGATCGAATAAGAAAAAGCAGCCTCTCCCATATTTTTTGCAACACGAATCTTTTTACCGGGCATTACCGTTTTTTTCTCTACCGAGCCTTTTCCTATATAAATCTCACTATCATCAAAGGACACAAAATATCCGCTCTTTTCTTTGGGGATGATATATCCCTCCTCCGCAAGGAGTTCGTAGGCATGCTCAATTGTTATGACACTGACTCCCATTGCCTCTGCCATAACACGCTTGGATGGGAGCTTACTTCCTGTCTCATACCTGCCTCCTATTATGTCTTCACGAACGTCTTCGTATACCTTTAAATACCTCTTTTGCTTATCCATTTTCATATTCTCCGGTTGTGAATCTGGTTATATTAAAATATTGTGTTTCGATTATTTTTATACTATCAGTTTGATGATATATCATCCCTTCTTCATACGTCAATCAAGATTCCAAAACAGCTAAAAAGCTAGTATAATTAAGCATTATGAAAATACATGGCTTACAAAAAATGACATTACTTGATTATCCGTCAAAAGTTGCCGCAACCGTCTTTTTAGGCAGTTGCGATTTTCGCTGTCCTTTTTGTCATAATTTTGAACTGGTGGATGGAACGGCCGCTCCAATAATGGATGATGCTGAATTGTTTTCTTTTCTTGATAAAAGAAAAGGACTCCTTGACGGAGTCGTAATAACAGGCGGTGAACCCTGCCTCAATTCATCATTAAAAGATCTAATTATAAGAATAAAAGATATGGGATATCTCGTTAAACTTGATACTAACGGGAATCATCCCGATGTTCTTAAAGATTTACTTAGTGAAAACCTGGTTGATTACATCGCTATGGATGTTAAGAATTCACCGGAAAAATACAGTGATACCTGTGGGGTAAAAATCGATACAGAAGTAATCACTGAGAGCATCAATCTTATTATGAACTCCGGTGTAGATTATGAATTCAGAACTACAGCTATTAAAGAGTTTCATACTACAGAAGATTTTGCCAAAATCGGCGAATGGATTTGTGGTGCAAAGGCGTATTATTTACAGCAGTTTACAGAGCGTGATACTGTTCCGGATAAGAGGCTCAGTTCGCCGAGTGCGGAAGATATGGAGGCATATCGGCAGGCGGCGGAGAGATATATAAAAAATGTAATATTGAGAGGGCTTTAAGATTCCCCCCTCATCCGTCAGCTTCGCTGACACCTTCCCCAAGAGGGGGAAGGCTTTTAGACTTCCACTTCATCCTCTTCAGGGAGGTGCACTCTTGAAATTACAATTATTGTATCGCCCTTTTGAAGTTTTACGCCGCCCTTGGGAATAACGGTTCTGGAGCCGCGTTTAATGGATAAAAGAATAGTCTGTCTGGGGAAATCAAGATCCCTGATAAAATGATCGCACCAGGGGTGAGTTTCTCCCAGTGTGACTTCTTTAAGATGCATCGGTACATCGTTTTTTATAGCCTCTGCCCCGATTACCACTTTATCTCCTGCTTCCAGTATTACATTTCCGTTTGGAATTATGGTATTACCATGTCTCTGTATCATGGCAATAAGCGCGCCGTGAGGAAGGTCAATATCTCTTATCTTCTTATCAACCCACTTATCCTTCATTCCAAGCTGCACTTTAATAAAATGCATATCAATAGACTTTGCATAGTCTCCCATGTGCTTTAACTTTGTGTACTGTTCAACGAAACCTGCGGAAATAATACCTGTTGGAATGGCAACAATACCTACACCAAGGAATGCAAGCAGAATTCCGAAAACTTTTCCCAGAATTGTCTTAGGATAAATATCACCGTATCCGACTGTCAGTAGAGTAGATGCAGCCCACCAGATACCTGAAAAAGCATTCTCGAAAACATCAGGCTGAGCTTCATGCTCCAGAGAATACATGCAGAGACTGGATGCTAGCATCATAACGGCGATGATAAAAACCGAGGACAAAAGCTGCTGCGACTTACTCTTTATAACTTCTGTAATTACATTCAGTGAATCATAATAAGCATTGATTCTGAAGAGTCTGAATATCCTTGCCACTCTGAACATTCTGAAAGCAGCCGCTCCTGCAGGAAAGAAAAACGGCATGTAATACGGAAGAAAACTCAAAAGATCAATAATTCCGGAAAATGAGAAGAAATACAGAACAAGTGCCATGAAGTCTGATCTGTCAGGATACAGGCACTTGGAACATATTGCGCGTAAGATATAATCTATCGCAAAAAACAAAACAGTCCATTTCTCAATGCTGTTAAACACACCGCCGAAAGGGCCATTTATATTATCGAACGTAGAAAGGAAGGCTGCACCAAGATTCAATACCAGTGCACCCGTTCCTATAACATCATATGCAACACTTATGGTATCCCCAAGGTATCCGACGGATACCACCTTAAAGAGCTTTTCCCTAAGCTCCTCCCACTTTTCTTTTTCCACAACAATCTCCCGTTTATTTAATCATCTTTAACTTCATATAGAATAGCTTCTTCAGGCATAACAGGTCTGCAGAAATAATATCCCTGAATTATGTCAGCGCTGAAAAGGCGAAGCTTCTCAAACTGCCACTTTTCCTCAACACCTTCAACTATTACCTGCTTATCGATATCATGTACAAGCTGAATGACATCCTTTATGAAGGCTTCCTTACCTTCTACAAGATAACTGTCCACAAGTGATTTATCCAGTTTTACGTAGTCTACCGGAATATATGTAAGATATCCAAGAGAAGAATAGCCTGTTCCAAAATCATCCATCAGAAGTTTTATCCCCAGTTCTCTAAACTGCTGGAACAATTTATCAGCCTGTTCTGTTCTCTCAAGGAAAAGCCCCTCAGTTATTTCAATCTCAACGTACTTTCCGGGTATATTATACCGCGAAAGGAGGTCTCTGATAAAGTCCACATATCCGGTATCGCCAATCTGATTACTGGAAAAGTTTATGGAGACGGGATGAAGTTTATAGCCATCCTCTTTCCAGGCTGCAAGCTGCTTGATGACAAGTTCCGTAGTTACTCTTCCGAGTCTTCCAACCCAGCCGCTTGACTCTACAATCGGTATAAATACGTTAGGATAAAGGCCCGGCTCCTTCATTCTTACCAGAGCTTCAAATCCTGTAACTTCCTTGGTCATGGAGTTAACCTGGGGCTGATAAACCATGTAAAATCCGTCGTTATCAAAGGCATCCAGGATCTTTGCCTTGATCTTGTTTTCCTCACGGATCTTCTTCTTCATCTCCTCGGAATATCTGAAAGCCTTGTTTCTTCCGCGCTGCTTAGCTTCATACATAGCTATCTCGGCATTTATAATATGCTGATCAGGAAGCGTGGAACCATCGGAGACAGATATACCGATACTGCAGGATAGAATAATTGTCTCATCTCCTACAGGAATCGGTGTTCTGAACAGTTCAAGAATCTCATTTATTGTATCGGAATTCTCATCAAGCTGTTCCTTGGGTACCATGATAAGGAACTCATCGCCGCCGTATCTGGAGATCATCCAACTTCTCTCCTCAGCAATCTTCTCAAGAGAAAGCGACAGGTACTTAAGTATCTCATCGGCGAGCTGGTGACCGTAGGTTTCATTGACATCCTTAAAATTGTCGATATCTATCATAAGAATCGAATAGACATGCTTAATTGTCAGATGTTCTCTAAGATAGTCAACCGCACTTCTTCTGTTAAGAATATCAAGAAAATCATCGTGCTCAGCCTGATACCTGATCTTCTCCTGTGTTTTTTCAAGTTCCTCCTTAGACTCTCTGAGTTCAAGATTGGTGGCTCTGCCGACAAGAACAGTAACATATGCCGACATGAGAAGGAATGCCATAGACAGGAAAATCATTCCAACAGCCGGGAATATCTTTCCATACATATCGAAGAAGGTCAGAGGTCTGTTGAATACTTCAGCATCCTTGGGAAGAAGCTTTTCATCTATACCGAATTTCTTCATGAGCTGATAGTCGAACTCTGAGGTATAGGGTGTTTCAATTGAAAGGAACTGCTCATCAACATGTCTGTTAGCAAGAAGGTCAGCCATCAATGCTCCCGCATAACTTGCCTGGGCAGTAAAATCCATGCCGACACTACCAAGAACACCATCACTCATGCCGCTTGAATAATTGCGCATAATCGGAACCTTGGTAGTTGCAGTTATAATATTGGTCATCTCATTTGTGGAATGAACCACTCCGGATGAATCCTTAAAGCAGGTCATATAAATGAGCACAGCATCATTGGGAATTGCCTTTAATTCTTCATGCAATTTTTCAAAAGGAAGTTTAGCTATATTTATCTCATTAAAGGTATAGTCGGGATGCTTACTTTTCTCAAGGTTATAAAGAACCATGTCAGCAAGGCCGGCAGGTGAATTATCATGTATGCCATAGTATACTTTTCTATCAGGCATCATCTTCATTGAAAGCTCTATTGTATTTGTAAGGTAATCATTTTCATAAAAGCCATACATTTCATAGCGCTCAACAGCCATCTGTGCCAGTGTCATGTTGTTGACACCAAAGAACACAACCGGAATATCCGTAAAGAGTTCTTCCTTATATTTCATGGCAAATTTAACAGCCTCATCGTCTGCCAGAATAACGCCATCATAATCATTTTTTAAATTAACTCTTTGAATAAAGTAATTGTGAAAAGTCTCGACATCCTCATTGGATGCATGCTTCTTGGCATCCATGAACATAACATCAAATTCTATACCGTTAGGATCGAGGCTCTGTTTAAGTCCCTCTATCTGCGGCTCAAATGTGTAATACTGGGAAGTATAAGAAGACAGCAAAAGAACTCGATGCTGGACCTCTCCTTTGTAAACAGGTCCAACCATCGAGGTGTTATCATCAGTCGTCACGAACTGCCGAAGGAACATGACGGCAACCAGCAGACAAATGACGCTAAGCACTATAAATACCGTACGTATTTTTTGCAGTACCGACTGTTTCGTCATAAAAACACCGACCCTTAGTGATATAGATAATTCTACCACTTAAAGGGCCGGTGCATTATTAACTAAGCCTTATGTATGTTTAAATATTGTTAAAGAATACATAAACAATTTATAAATCAATAACAATCTCTTATCCTTCGATCATTATTGTCTTCTTCTCAGGAACCTTAGCCTGTTCTTTCTTAGGTACATTGAGACTAAGTACGCCATGTCTGAAGGTTGCCTTGATATCTTCCTCAGTAAGGTTATCTCCTACATAGAAGCTTCTCTGCATTGAGCCCTGATAGCGCTCCTGTCTGATGATCTTACCCTTATGGTTCTTCTCATCCTTATCAAGTCCCTTGGTGGCACTTATGGTAAGGTAACCATTGTCGAGTTCAAGGCTGATATCTTCCTTCTTAAAGCCGGGCAGATCAATATCTACTTCATAATGATCCTCATTGTCATGGACATCTGTCTTCATAAGCCTGTCGGCATGCTTGCCATAGAGCTTCCTCTCGGTGTTGTCAAACTCATTAAACATCGGGAAATCGAACCAGTTATCAAACAAATTCTCCTCAAAAATACTAGGCATCAACATAATAATTACCTCCTTATATATGAATGAAATTATAAACTTTGAGCAGCGGAACCGGAGTCATTACAATTATTATTGCTCCCTTTATTTCTGTTCCCTTGTTCTATAACTGTTATAACACTTGTTAGCACTCTTGTCAAGCGAGTGCTAATATTTTTTTATAAATAATCCGCATGCACGAAAACATGCGGATTCCGGCGACTCGTCACTTTGAAATATTTCATCATCACTAATACGCCCCCTTATTTATCGCACGAATTGCTTCCGACTGAATATCACGATTATATGATAGCATAGGTGCAACATCTTTTCCCCTTACTCTCCTGTCCGCATAATTGCGTGTAAGCTTTACGACAAGCGGTGATAAAACAAGAACGCCTATAAGATTAGGTATCATCATAAGTCCATTGAAGGTATCGGAAATATCCCAGACAAGAGATGATTCCATTACAGCTCCAAAGACCATAAGAATAATAAATATAAATCGGTATATTTTCGCCCACGTAACACCGATCAGATATTCCACAACTTTCGCTCCGTAATATGACCATCCCATAACAGTTGTAAATGCAAATAACGTTATTATAATAACCACAAATATTTCTCCGGGGCGACCAAGTACCTGGTTAAAAGCATGTGCAACCAAAGTTGCATCATCAGTACCTACTACAGTCAGACCTGTATTAAGATCAATCGCGCCTGAACTCAGTACTACAATTGCAGTAATTGTACAGATAATAATGGTATCCAGAAATACTTCTGCCATTCCCCACATCCCCTGCTTCACGGGTTCCCTGGCACAGGTATTAACATGAGCCATTACTGAAGAGCCGAGTCCTGCTTCGTTTGAGAAGACACCTCTCTTACATCCGCTTTTTATTGTATTCATCGCTACCTGGACCGCTGTCCCAACCGCTCCGCCTTTCAAGGCATCAGGACCAAGTGCAAAGTGAAATATCGATCTGAATACAGCCGGAATAGCCTCGATATTGCATAAGATAATGATTAGGCACCCGGCAATATAAGCTATTGACATTACAGGTACCAGTGTCTCGGAGACATACGCCAGTCGTCTGAATCCTCCCATTATAATCACAGCTCCGATAAGCATAAGTACAACGCCAATCCACCAGTCCAATATAGGGGCACCCCAGAAGGTTCCCATATCAACATCGGCAAGAAATGCGGCCTCCATATTTAGTGTTATCTTATTTATCTGACTGAGATTCCCTATTCCAAAGGATGCAAGTACTGTAAAAACACAGAAGGCAACAGCCAGTATTTTTCCGATCTGTTTACATTTTTTTATACTTCCAAGTCCGTCTTCAAGGTAATACATAGGGCCTCCGGACCATGCACCTTCAGAATTTCTTCTCCTGTAATATAGTCCCAGTACGTTTTCCGAGTACTTGGTCATCATCCCAAGAAATGCCGCTATCCACATCCAAAATACAGCTCCCGGTCCTCCTACGCAGATAGCCGTGGATACTCCCGCAATATTTCCTGTACCTATTGTTGAGCAAAGTGCCATACAAAATGCACGAAACTGTGACAGAGCACCTGCATCATTGATAATGCGGGCTTCACCCTTTATCGCTCCAAATGTCTTTCCCCACCAGTGACGTAAATGCGCAACCTGAAAAACACCGGTAATAAACGTGCAAATCAGACCGGTACCAAGCAAAAGTACCAGTCCGAAAGTTCCCCATGCAAAGGAATTAACCGCATCATTAATCCGAGTGATAGTTTCCATAATAATTTACAGATCCTTTCAATTACTGAGGATTAATCAGATTTGTGATTCCATCATAGTCATACTTCGAAGCAAATTTTTTTATCTCAGCAATTTTATCTTTATCCTCATCAGGCACGTCATAATCAGAAAGTTCCAAAAGCGCCTCTTCTATGGCGTCGCTGTCCATATTATCTGCAGCTTCCGCAACGGCCTCATAAACACTCTCCATAAGGAAAGCATCCGCCATCGGCTTTGTCTCGCCGGCATCACTGCTGCTTTCCTTGCTTTCATAAAGCGGTGAAAGTATATTGGTATATCCCAGATACTTTTCCATAAAATCTTCGTAGTTATCACGTATAAATTCTATGTTTCCTTCTTTCCCTGCCATCTCAAGGGCTTCCGCCTTCTTTGACAGTTCCATGGCCCCAACCAGCTTAGAAGAACTCTTTAATGCATGTATTTTAATCGTGAAGTTTTGCCAGTCCTCACCTTCAAATGCATTCTTTAATTCTTCTGATCTTTCATCTATGGAATCATAGAATATTTTCAATACCATTTTAAAGGAATCCTCGGAACCGCTGTTTTGTATAGCAATTTCTCCATCTATCCCTTCAAGGCTCTCATACCAGGCGGGCTCATCACTCTCAGCTGTATACGCTCCTTTCGCGGTGCTTTCGGCACCTGTGTTAGTGGCTGCCTGCTCTTCAATATCATTCATAATGCCATCATCCATATCTACCGGAAGTATGGATGAAACATTATAAGATTTATTACCCTTAATAAAATACAGAATACCAAAAGAGCCGGGGCCGCAGTTTGAAGAAATTGCAGCAGAAGCCTGTTGGAATACCACATTTTCGAAATAAGCAAAGCGACTGATTTCCTTCTTGATTCTAAGAAGTGTATCTTCATCAAGGTCAACATAGGTAATAAATACAACGTCGGAATCCGGAATCTGATCAACCGGGAAGGCTCTTCTGATATAGCTTTTGTATGCAGTCCATCTGTTTCCTATCATAAGTCCGCCTATTCCCGTCAGATCATCCTTGATTTTAAGGCAGGGTCTGATGCTCATAGATTCTGCCACTCTGTTCATACCGGCACTTATACGGCCGTTACGCATCATGAAATCAGTGCTGTCAACAATAAAGCTGCACTTAAGCCTTTTCTTTACATACTCAAGTTCGGCTACAATCTCTTCTACCGGTGTATCCCTTTGTGCGAGTTTAATTGCTATAAGCACAAGTATTCCAAGTGTACTGGAAAGTGATTCTGAATTGATTACCGTCACATTATCAAAAGCTTTTGAAGCCTCCATAGCTCTGTAATAATCATCGCTCATGCTGGTAGTAAGCGCGATATATATCATGTGATGTGCTGAACGCAACTGGTCCGCAAAGAATTCCGTGTATTCCAGGGTTTCAGGAGGTGATGAAAGTGCTTTTTTACCACTTTTAATATATTTTACAAGCTCATCAGCACCGATCTGTATACCATCCTTGAAAATGCCATCCTCTGTCTTAATAACAAACGGAAGTATCGGAAGTCTGGGATCACGCATCACCACATCTGGCAAATCACACATACTGCTGGTTCCGATAATAACCGGTGCTTTTCTGCTATACCCCGCAGTAGCATTTGTGCTTCCCTCCATACGCTGAGCACGATTTTTGATATTCAGTTTTTCAGTCGGAATATGATGAATGAGCGTCTCTTCAAGAGCATCGCCGGATATGGGCTTTATAAGATACCCATCAAATCCCGAATGATTGTAGAGCTCCTTGTTTTCGCTTCCGGCATTTGCAGTTAAAACAACAACGGAGGTCATCTGATTAAGACCACCAACCTGCGAACGAATTCCTTTCAGGCATTCTATACCATCCATTTCAGGCATCAGATGATCCATAAGAATAACATCGTAGTGTGTCTTTAATGTCGCTTCAAGCGCATCCTTACCGCTGATTGCAGTATCTACGCGCATTTTTGTACCAAGAAGAAGCTTTTTCTCAACTTCGAGGTTCATAATATTATCATCTACTATAAGTACACAAGCATCCGGAGCGGTAAAGCGGCTTTCGTAAGCATGCTTTTTAACCTTACCGAAATTCTGAATACTCAGTTCTCCAATAGCTGAGGAATCGGATACTCCCTGCTTGAGCATTACATTAAAGGTAGTGCCTTCACCATAAACACTGTTAACGGATATGGTTCCGTTCATGAGCTCCACAAGCTGTTTTACGATACTAAGACCCAATCCCGTACCTTCTATATGTCTGTTTTTCTCTTCATCAACTCGCTTGAAAGCATCAAAAAGATAAGGTATGGCATCTTTTTTTATACCCATTCCCGTATCAGTTACAGAGATGCGAAGCATTACAAAATCATCACCGGCTACTTCGCTCTCTATATGCAGTCCAACAGATCCTTCCTTTGTATATTTGACTGCATTATTTAACAGATTGATAAGAATCTGCTTTATGCGCACTTCATCACCGTAAAGGACACTCGGCACACCGGGGTCTACACTGACATCCATTTTTAAGCCTTTTTCCTGAGCGCGAAGCCAGACCATATTTACAATCTCTGACATCATATCGCCCACCCTGTAATCTACCTGGACGATATCCATACTGCCGGCTTCCATCTTGGAAAAGTCCAAAATATCATTTATAAGTGCAAGCAGCATCTTTCCCGCACCCTGAATACCTGTTGCATCCTTTACTACTTCATCGGATATATTTTCTTCTCTGAGAATCAGCTCATTTAAGCCAAGAATGGAATTTATAGGAGTCCGGATCTCATGGCTCATACTTGAAAAGAAGCGATTCTGTGACCGGTTTAATTCCTCTGCTCTCTCTGCTTCCTTTCGTGCCCTCTCATTTTCCTGGTTAAACATCCTGTTCTGGAATAAGACCATGACAAAGCAGACAAGGCTGACCAGTATCAGTGAAAGGAATGAATCCATATAGAACATTGCCCGGCTATGCTGCGGAACCAGTTCCGGGTGGAAATACTCCACAAGATAACATAAAAGTGAAAGAATAAACAAAAGTGTCAGCATTATAACTCGCCATATACCGGATATTACAAGTCCCACGTACATGAAAGCAAAAATAATCCAAAGGACACCTCCGCCTTCAACGCCGCCGCCAAAGAAAAATATTCCGGGCAGAATGGCAAATACCAAACCGATAATTATAAGTCTGATTGCAATCTGAATTTTGTTCCTATAAAGGCATGAAAAGGTTACAGCCGGAACTAATATGATAGTGGCTGTCAGAATAATTATCTCGTATATGTTTTCACCGATAATAATATCCGCGATAAGTGCCATAGCTACAGCAATATCGGAAATTATCGTAAGAAGCACAAAGATTCTCTCTGAAAAATTGCGCTCAGTATCACTTATCATTGAAAACAGTTTCTTTATCTTCTTAAAAAATGTCATTGCTTAGCACCTCCCTCGGTAGATCCCGTCCGGGAAAGGACACGTGACATTACGCGTTCAAACTCAATAAGATTGATGGGTTTTCCTACAAAACCATCGAAGCCCTCATTAGCGAACATTTCTCTTGCTCCGGAAACCACATTGGCTGTAAGTGCTATTACAGTAATTGTTCTGCCTTTTTCTTCCGCAGCAAATTTAATTCGATGCATAGCCTCAACGCCATCCATTTCAGGCATCATATGATCCATAAATACTATGTCATAATCATTATTTTTGAATTTAGTAATAGCTTCTTTACCGCTTTTTGCAGTTTCTATGACCATTCCATAGTCTTCAAACAGGCCGGTTGCCACAACCAAATTCATCGGCTCATCGTCTACAACGAGCGCTTTAAGGCCGCTTATGTTCGGACGCTCAACCGAATCAATAAGCTCGATGTCTTCAGCATTAAGTCCCTCGTTTAGGATTTTAACAACAGGATACGCATAAAGAGGCTTAGGCATTATCATTACGCGGCTTCCGGGATTTGTCTTAAAGCCATGATCTGCGGATACGGCAATAACTACATCGCCTTTACTAAGTTCATCAAAATATTCAGAATTCTCCAGATATTCCTCCTGCCCCATAAAAATGAATGTCACGTTAAGCTTTTGCCTGAGCCTCTCAATATCATGTATTGTTTCAGCAGGATAAAGCGGCACGTGAATGCCTGCCGCAAGATTAGTAGCCATTGCACGGTAAAAATCGCGCACCTTCGCTACAAGGTACTTATCAGATCTTACATGGAACAAAATATCACCGCTAAAGGAATCATCTATTTTCAGACATGGTGTTGCATCCACTACTTTCTGAGGAATAGTGACTCTGACGGTAGTACCTTTTCCGATGTCGCTCTCGATTTTCACAAATCCGTCCATTCTGTGGACAAATCCGTATACTATTGACAGTCCAAGGCCCACACCGCCTGAACTTCTGTTTCTTTTCTTATTTGCCTGGTACAATCCGTTGGATGCTGTCGCAATTGCTTTACGACTCATTCCGATTCCGGTATCCGTAACCTCGATGCACAGATTTACACCGTAGTCCATCTTTTCCGAAAAAAGTCTGACGAAGATTCCGCCCTGCCTTGTGAATTTCAGGGCATTTCCCAAGAGATGGTGGAATATTTTATGGAGCTTTTTTACATCACCACACATCATAGTCGGAACGTCGGGTGACATATCAACTATGAGTTCAAGATCTGTATTATCTGCTTCCATGCGGAAACTGGTTACCACGTCATTTATAAGCGACGTACTCATATAGTTTTCTTCTTCGAGAATCATCGCGCTTCTTCTGGTTTCGGTGTAGTCCTGAATATCCTCAATCTGACTGGACAGACGTACTCCTGCCTCTTTGATTGCCTCTGCATCTCTTGACTGGCCTCTTTTCAATATAAGCTCAGACATTCCGTTAACAACATTTACAGGCGTTCGAAGCTCATGGGAAATATTGGACAGAAAGTCCTCGATATCGCGGTCATATGCATCGATATAATCATCTTTCAGCTCCAGCAGCTCTTTCATTTCCAGTCTTCCATGTATGGATTTACGGCAGCCGGTATAAACGTAAAGAACAGCAACAAAATGGAGCAGTGTTCTGGATATTGTAAGGAAATCAAAGACCACTGTGGTCCCGATTATTCCGAGCCAAATCTGTATCAAAAATAAAAAAACATACTCCGCAAGAAGTAAGTTCATCATGTAAATGCGGTCCAAAAGGGAATAAGCTACCATCACAAAACAAACGACGATTGCTATATCTACATAACTTGTCTCATGAACACCATGAAAAAAGACTGCCATCATCGCATAAAGAAGATAGCAGACTTCACGTATGCTTTCCTCAGGTTTCTCGGTAATATGCATGACCCATAAAGCTACAGTTCCGATAACAATAAGAGGTGGAACCCAAAACTCCCACCCAAGCGCTATACCCTCAAAGAGCATTGCAATGCAGGATATTGAAACCAATGAGATAATATATATATTATTGCTTTTTCGGTCCATGCATTTACCTCTCGAATCAACTCCTTAGCTTTTCTTCCAGAATGGCAAGAAGATTCTCACTTGTTGTGGATTTCAGAATATACCCTGATGGCTTAAGCTCCATTACACGCTTAACACCTTCCCTGGAGCTCACTCCCGTAAGGAACACTACGGGTATGTCTTTTGTTGCAGGCTCCTGCCTCAGCATCTGAAGCACCTGCGGTCCATCCACAACCGGCATTTCGTAATCCAGAAGAATAAGATCTACCGGCTTCTTCAAAAGGAATGTGATTGCCTGCATTCCGGCAGTCACTACATCGGTTTTATATTTATCCTTAATCCAGGACTTTACCATTCCCGCATATGAGGGATCATCATCAACTATAAGAATTTTCTTTCTGACATCCTGTTCTGCTTCATTTAGCATCATAACGGCATCTCTGTCATCACCCAGTACAGCCTCTTCACTCTCACCGTTTTGTGCTCTTTCTTCGGCAGCCTGCTGTTCCTTGACTTTTTTATCAAGTCTTTTCATATAGTCTGTCATCTCTTCTTCAACAGCCAGAACAAAAGCTTCCGGTTCTACAGGACGAATCATCCATCTGTATGAAACAAGCTCAGGAAACTCACGAAGCATTTTCTCCTTATCGCCGGCTTCTGCTATAAAGATCATATTGCAATCGTGATCCTTGACCTGGTCTTTTATCAGTATCATGTTTTTCTTACCATTTTTAACATCAAGAATGTCCTGTGGATTATAAACAACAAAAACAGCTGCATCCCTGACGCAGTTATCTATTTTATCAAAATCTTCAACTATAGAAATTGTTTCGAAACGTTCCGCTTTGATTTTCTTTTCCAGCCCGCTTATAACAATGCTGGATTTTTCCATCAGAAAAACAACACTCTTTTCAATCTTGCTCATTTATATCCCTCCGCCCAAAAATCATCTAATACTACTTTCAGGTCTTGGTAATACACTTACTCCATAATAAAATTATATAGTATCCCACGTTTCTATAAGCATGACATTTTTGTATAGTTGATAAAATTTTTATAAATTTTCATAAACAAAGAAAGTGCCGGTTCACGAGAAACCGGCACTTTGTGCTTAAAACATTATTTCTTTTCTTTAGTAATCTTCTGTAGTTTACCGTTCTTGGCAAAATGATAGGTTTTCTTTCCTATTTTGACTTTTCCGGTCTGCATCACTCCATCCTTGTCAAAGTAGTACTTTGCACCGCCAATCTTCTTAAAACCGGTATAAACCTTACCCTTTGCATCAGTGTAGTACTTCTTACCATCAACCTTGTGGAAGCCCTTATTTGCAAATCCCTTCTTATCAAAGAAGTATTTCTTGCCCTTGAAGGTTACAAGTCCCTTTGCTACACCGCCTTCCTTAAGAACAAGCTGGTACTTACCCTTATTCTTGCCCTTCTTGATCTTTTTAATTTTTCCTGATACTGAAGGGATTGTCTCCTCTGAGGAATTATCCGATATAGCAGTATCATCTGATCCCTCAACCTTAGGAGTTGTTGTTTCAGTCTGAACTGCCTGTCCGCTCTCAGATGTTTCAGGCTTGGTTTCAGGCTCTGACTCAGTTTTTGTCTCCGGCTTATCAGCGGGTGCTTCTTCTGAAGGCTTTTCTTCGGAAGGCTTCTCTTCAGAAGGCTTCTCTTCGCCTGAAGGATCCTCTTCTCCTGAAGGATTCTCGTTTTCATTTGAACCTTCCAGTTTTGCTGTTCCTTCATATAAAGCCTTTACTTCCTCTGCGGAAACAGGTCTGTTAAACAGGCTGAAATCATCAACCATGGCAGTTGTGTATTCTCCGCCTCCCCAGTTGGCCTTACCAATCTGTGTTACAGCGTTCTTTCCGAGAATCTGATCAGTTCTTGCCGTTGCAGCTACTGTACTTACGAGTTCACCGTTGACATAGAGTTCCGTGTATTTTTTGTAGAATACTACGGTTACCATCTTCCATTCGTTGTTAAATGCACTGATATCAGCAATATTTGCCTCACTTCTTACACCTCTGTTTTTATATCTCTCAACATGAAGCTTACTATCATTCGACAGCGGATCTATAACGCCAATGTATTTCTCATAATTATTCTTTGGTGCATCCGTTGTTTCTGCCGCATAGAAGAGCCATTGTGTCTCATTCTTAACCTCAGAATTACTCCAATAGTTTACGCTAAAGGACTTAAGGCCTGAAAGAAGTGATGATCCATCCTCTTTTGTAAGAGTCAGATACTGCTTATCTGCTTTGTTAAGCTTAACAGCCTTGCCATCTCCGTGCTCTACCGCATCATAGCCATTATTTACTTTGGCTACAGCACCTTTTCCTGCAAAGCCTTTTTCTTTATCATCAAAGGTGAAATGCGCAATAGCAGCCTCTGAAAGCGTTGTTTCAAAGGTATCCTCTTCCTCTGTATCGATTCCCCATTTTTCAACAGCAGCTTTGTATTCTGCATCAGTAATGCCGATAACTGTTCCGTGTTTCATTTATACATGCAAAAAGGCCCTTCTCCTTTTTTTGGGAGAAAGGCCTTCTCTTGATATATTTCCTTTAGGGAGGAAAACATATATCCGTTTTCTTAGTTCTGTATGCTGTAGCGGATGGAATCACCAATCTGTCCATCACCAAGAATACCGAACTCTGTGCTCTGTCCGCTTGAAAGATATGCATTCCAGCCAACAGGTGTGATTACATAATAATCACCGTCTTCATCGATATTAACATTCCATGCATTACCGATATTGATATCATTCTTGTTGAGCTTAAGTGTCCAGGAATTTACATCACTGGATGAATTATTGGTAACCTTAAAGCTTACCTGATATCCGCTTCCCCAGCTGTTGATTGAATACTGGAGATCAAGGCCGTCTGCTACAGGTGCCGGAGCAGGATCTTCCTGTGTAGGTTCTTCCTGTGTGGGCTCCTCTACCGGTTCAGGATCGGGCTGAGCAGGTGTAGGCTGCGGCTCTACTGTCTGAGGATCTTCATTTGGCTGTTCCTCTTCAGTACTGCCCTGCTGACTCTGTCCGTTTCCGCCAACCTTCTCAAACTGCCAAAGCTGGTTTGTTCCGCCGTTATAAGACCACTGACATACATTTGTTCCGTCATCTGTCTTTTTCTTGTAAACATCAAGAACCTTTGTCTCATCAGAGCTCTTTGTGGCAATTGTATAATAGCCATCATTGTCTGTCTGCTTTACAACAAACTTCTGAGCATTTCCGCCGTAACCCTGATAAATACCAACGTTTGTTCCATCCTCGTTCTCGCCGTTAGCAACATCGAGCATAACGCTGCCAAGTGCGCTTGTGAGGTTGATGTATCCGTCATTTGTATTGGTTACATACCACTTCTGACCGTCCACACCGGTGCCGTTGCTTATGCATACATTTACCCATCCGTCAGCTGAATTACCCTCAACTGTAAGATACTTCTGAGACAGATAGTTCTTTACATAATACCAGCCATCTTCGATGTAAGCATTGTCATGAGTATCGCCCTGAGGCTCTTCTACCTGAGGTTCTTCCTGTGCAGGTTCTTCATTCTGAGGATCATCGTTCTGAGGGTCATCATTCTGAGGATCATCTGAAGGGTGAGGTGTCGGCAAAGGCTCAGGTGTATAGCCTGATGTAGGTGTGCCGAAAGTCTCTGTATAAGCCTGGATTACCTTATCATAAGCGGGCTTCTTGGATGTAGGTGTGCTGAACAGAAGCGGCTTCGCGTTATTAATCCATGTAACCTGATCTGAGAGTCCCCACCATGTGATACTTGTGATCTTACCGCCATTCTTCTTAAGAGAGTTAATATTCTTATAAAGATTGTATACGTAATTGGAAAGATCATTGTCACCGTTGTTTGTTATATCCATCTCTGTGATCTGTACTTCAAAGCCCGCATTAAGGAATGACTTAAGAGCCGAAATATAGAAGTCCACAGAAGGATAATTTGTGCCAAGGTGTGACTGCATACCTACACCTGAGCACATCTTCTGATCTGAATTGATGTAGTTTACAAGTGTTATGATCTTATCAACTTCCTGATATGTATTGTAATCATTGTAGAACAAGCTTACAGAATCAGTGAGGTTGAAGTAATCAAGTGTCTGATATGCATATGTGAATGCCTTCTTTACATAAGAAGCATTTGTTCTGTTGTTTCCGTAAACAGCTTCCCATCCGGAATTCTGTGCATGCATTACTTCGTTTGCAATATCCCATGCATAAACAACACTACCGTACTCACTAAGATATACATGGTTCATCACAGTCTTCACATACATCTCAAGACGAGCATCCATTGTGGACTGATTCACAAAGCCGGCATTTCCTGAGAAGTTGCTTCTGAAGAACCATGAAGGAGTCTGTGAATGCCATACAAGAGTATGTGCTCTCATTCTAAGACCGTTCTGGTAACAAATCTTCATAACTTCATCAACTGTACTGAAGTTAATCTGCGGTACATAAGATTCTCTGTAATTATCAGGAATGTAATAACCGAGATTCTTAGCGTCAGCAACAGAGATAAGTCGTGCAGATCCGCCAAGAAGCGCATCAGGCTTCATCTCGTTTTCAAGAGTTATGCTGTTGTAATTCTTCTTAATAAGCTCGAGTGTATTAGCATCTCTAAGCTGATAGAGATTGATGCAGGTTCCTGAATAACCGAAGGTCTGACCGTAGGTGTTAAGAAGAGTCAGATCTGAAGGATTCAGAGCCTGTCCCTGATTGCCGCCCTGGTTTCCACCTTGGCTGCCACCCTGGTTACCGCCCTGAGACTGACCTGAACCGGTATCCCATGTAAGGTAATCAAGATAAGCATCCCATGTACCATCATCTGATGTAATTGTAAGTTCTACAGTAGTAGCTCCTGTAGCATGAGTTACATTTTCAATTGTGTACTCTGCAGGATACTCATCACCATAGTAGAAGGTACCCTTTGTCTCTCCGCCAATCTTAAGAACAACCTTAGCCATGTTGCTGTTATTTGAACAGCCGCGAAGAGTAAAGTTATGTGTATCATATGCGAAGTACTGATCAAAGCTTACGGTATCATTGTTGCCATAAAGTGCAACGCCGCTGAACGGACTGCTGATAGTGCCTGTATACTGACCGCTCTTGGTCATATTCTCGCACTCAACTTTGTTATTGTTTGTCTGAGCAGTCTCATTGCCGCCCTGATTACCGGTTTCTTCTGTGCCCTGGTTTCCGCCCAGGTTGCCGCCTTCATTTCCACCTGCGGTCTCGCCGGTGCCTGCAGCTTTCCAGTAGTCGAATTCAAAGCTTCCGTTGAATACGAAGCAGATGTTCTTTACACCTGACACGTTCTTCATTGTGCCTGTGAATTCAGTATTTTTGTTATTAGTATTGGAAAGGTTAATTGTTCCAAGGAGATTACCACTGGGGCTGTTCTCTCTAACCTGGATCGTACCGTTTCCTCTACTGTTAACACTAACCGTGATTGAGCTAAGGCCCTTAGAGAAGTTAACTCCCTTAACCTTTGTGTAATCACCGTTAGAAATGTTATCAACCCAAGCAGCGCCCTCTCCGTTACCGGAAACGCCAATACCACACTGAGTGAAGATTGTCTCAGCCTGCACTGCTGAGTAAGGATCAACATAAGAAGTCTGAGATACACCACTCATAGTAGGTGTGAGTGAGCTGATCTTACCGTTTGAAACATTGAGCTTATCAATCTGTGTAGTTCTGTAGCCAAGGCTCTTTCCGATAACCTTAGACTCAACAGATCTTGTGTGATAAGCAAGATAATACTGACCGCCAAACTCAAAAATCTGGTGGTGATTATTACCTGTAGAACCATTGAAGAATACGCCGGGATTCTTCATTACTTCGCCCTGATAGGTATAAGGTCCCATAGGGCTGCTACTTGTCATATACTCGATAGCTGCATTGTTGAAGCCGCCTGAGCAGTTCCAGTTTGAGCAGTATGAGTAGTAATATGTATTTCCGATTTTATTAATTCCGGAATCCTCGAAGAGGTAAGGTGCATCAATTGTTGAAGCTGAGCCTGAAACGCTGGTCATGTCTGCGCCAAGCTTGATAACTCTTGCCGTCTTGGGATGTGCATACTGATTGTTTGGTATGCCGCCACCAAAATAGAGGTAGCCTGTTCCGTCGGAATCAACTAAAACAGCAGGATCAAACATCCATGTAACACCGCTGCAGCCGGGTGTAGAACCTGTAATAAGTGCCTTTCCGATAGGATCCTTCCATGGTCCTGTCGGGCTGTCAGCAGTTAATACTCCGATGCCGCTTCCATTATTTGCAAAATAAAGGAAGAATTTGTCTTTACCGTTAATTTTCTTACATGCAATACAAGGAGCCCATGAGTTTTTAGCCCACTTTGCTGCTCCGCTTGAACCGGCAATCTTGAAACTGCCGTGATCTGTCCAGTTAACCAGATCCTTTGATGAATAACAATTTAAAGTGTCAATCTTAGCATAGGTATTCTCGTTGTTGCCAGCGAGTTCCTGTGAGTCATTGGTTGCATAGATGAAAACTTCATCATTGTAAACCAACACTCCGGGATCTGCGCCGTAGTTCTGAGTAACTACAGGGTTATTCTCATTATCCCCTTTAACATAAGTTCCTCCCACTACTTCGGCAGCTAACGAATTTGTTGCATTCCCTATGATAAGCCCCCCAACCATCATAAGAGACAATAAAAACGTTAAGTGCTTTTTCATTGCTTCCCCTTTCTTATGTGTTTTCTATGCTCGAGCAAAATCATTTTAGCAATAATTGATAGTAGTCACTTATCAATTATTGCACTTTGGTAAGCACTTATTGCGAGAAAGCACAATTTTTTTGTATATTTTTAATAAATAATTCCTGTTTGTATTTTTATTATGTGTAAAATAATCACAATCTAGAATTAAGCATAAAAACAGCTCCGGGATATTATTCTCGGAGCTGTCCGTTTACTTTTTATTTTTCTTTTTCATTATTTGCTAAAATGCTGATTAAACATTTTATACCTGTACAAATGCAGGAGTATCAGCAGGAGCATCAATAAGCTTTTTGAGTTCATCATCGACCTTGAGAAGGGTGATTGAGAAGCCTTCCATATCAAGAGAAGTCATGTAGTTTCCTACAAGAGTCTTGTGAATCTTGATTCCTTTTCCATCAAGAACTTCCTTAACATGCTTGTTCGCAACAAAGAGCTCCATAAGAGGAGTTCCGCCCATTCCGTTAACCATAACAGCAACTTCATCGCCTGAATTATAGATTTCTTCAGCAAAAATCTTATCAAGAAGCTTGTCTGCTATCTCATTAACAGTGCTTATCTTCTCACGGTTTACGCCGGGTTCACCGTGAATTCCGATTCCGATCTCAATCTCATCCTCTGCAAGATCAAAGCTGGGCTTCCCTGCTGCAGGAACTGTGCAGGCATCAATAGCCATACCCATTGATCTTACATTCTCTATTACTTTCTCAGCTATGCGCTTAACCTCGGCAAGATCTCCACCTGCCTCAGCACATGCACCTGCAATCTTGTGAACAAAAATTGTTCCTGCTATTCCGCGTCTTCCTGTTGTCCAGGTACTGTTCTCAACAGCAACATCATCTGCAGTAATAACCTGATCAACTTCAATACCTTCATCGCGAGCCATATCAGCAGCCATCTCGAAGTTCATAACATCGCCGGTATAATTCTTGATTACCAGAAGAACGCCCTTTCCACCATCAGCTGCCTTGATAGCTTCAAATACCTGATCAGGTGTGGGAGACGTGAATACCGCACCGGCAATTGCTCCGTCGAGCATTCCTTTTCCGACATAACCGCCGTGTGCAGGCTCATGTCCGCTTCCTCCTCCGGACACAAGTGCAACCTTACCCTTGGATCCGCCTGCTCTTACGAGAACATCAAATCCATCAAGACGCTTAACATAGTTCGGGTATGCCGCAACCATACCTTCGAGCATCTCGTCAACAATATTGTCGACCCCATTAATAAGTTTTTTCATTGCTACCCTCCTTTTTATTTTAAGGCCAATGCCTTATCAATCTCCCAATACCTTGTTCACCTCGCGGGTTTGCTCCGCTGCGGCAACGACCTGTTCCATTGTGCTTCCAATTGCTGCAGTTACCGCTGCTGCAATGGCGCCCTCCACAATGGGAGCATCCGCAAGCTTTACGTTTATGTTTTCGTCCTCAAGAAGTTCTATTGCCGTCTCAGCACTCATAACCCCGCTTCCGAGATCAGCAAGTAAAACAACACCGTCGCCGTCATCAGCCTGCTTTACAGCCTCTGAGATACGAACCGCGTCGGTTCCAATGCTTTTGTCCTCAAGACCACCCGCGCATATAATCCCCTTGTGCGTAGGTGCAACCTGATCTGTGAGATCCTTAATGCCTTCCGCTATTTTCCAGCTGTGTGATACCAATACGAGTCCTACCATGTTTTTTACCTCCACCCCCTCATCCGTCTGCTTCGCAGACACCTGTCTCCGTTCCACTCCGGTCCGCGCTGAACCGACGTCCCCCGGACGTCGAGCGCCCCCAGGGGAAGGCATAATTATTTACATCAAATAAAATCACGAATCACTTCAAGTGTCATGGTGGCAGAGGTAGCGCCGGGATCCTGGTGTCCTATGCTTCTGTCACCAAGGTAGCTGGCTCTTCCTTTGGTAGCAGCGATTGTCTTGGTAAATTCGATTCCTTCATTTGCAGCCTTGCATGCAGCATCAAGGGCTGATTTTATATCCGCTCCGCCCTCAAGAGCACTCGCGTATGCATCTCTTGCAGGAATAAGCGCATCAAGCATAGTTTTTTCACCCTTTTCTGCCTTACCTCTCTTTTGAATGCCCGCAATAGCAGCATCCAGTCCGGCAAGAAAATCCTCTGCGGTTACTTCATTCTTACCCGCAAATACCTTAGCGGCCTCCATATAAGCTGTGCCATAAAGAGGACCGGATGCTCCGCCTACTGTTGAAAGCAGCGTCATTCCGGTCTTTTTCAGGACTGCACCTATGTCAGGATCATCCTGAGCGACCTTCTCTATTACTCCCTGAAAGCCTCTCGCCATGTTCACACCATGGTCAGCATCTCCGATTTCTCTGTCGAGATCTGTAAGGAAATCCTTATTTTCGATTATCTTTTCCCCAATACTTTTAAGACATTCGTACACTCTTGTTGCCATATCCAATTCCCCTCCGATGCATTAATTTATGTAACCCTTATGTAGTATATTATAACAAACTGTTTTTATTTTTCCATACATTTATTGTTGATTTTACACAAATCAAAAAGAGAATCTGTATTTAGATTCTCTTACTCATTTCCCCTCATCCGTCTGCTTCGCAGACACCTGTCTCCGTTCCACTCCGGTCCGCGCTGAACCGACGTCCCCCGGACGTCGAGCGCCCCCAGGGGAAGGCTAATTATATAACTCCCTAGGGAAGGCTTTATTTTTTTCTGTAAACCGGTCTCATATTCTTGAGTTCGTCGTATATTATTCGGTAGTTGTCGTAGCGAACTTTTGAGATTTTTCCTTCTTCAAGGGCTTTTTTCACACCGCAGTCAGGTTCTGCAATATGGCTGCAACCTCCGAATCTGCACTCGGGCTCATAGGGTTCAAACTCCGGATAGTACGCCTGAAGTTCCTCAGCAGTTATATCTTTTAACGTAAGGGAAGTAAATCCCGGTGTGTCAAAAATGTAGGTTTTTTCATTTTCATCAGAAAGTGCGGATATGAAAAACATTTCCGAGTGTCTGGTTGTATTTCTCCCGCGCTCTATCTTGCGGCTAAGCTCACCCGTCTCCATATCGGCATCAGGATGCAGTCTGTTTAATAGAGAGGATTTTCCAACACCGCTCGGTCCTGCTACAACAGAGGTTTTCCCTCTCAACTTTTCACACAGTGCGTCAATTCCGTTACCCTCATGAACACTGATAAACAAAACCTCATAACCGCATTTTTCATAAGTATCACGAAGCTCCTGCTGCTCCTCTTCGGAAGCTATATCCTGCTTATTAAAACAGATAACTACAGGCAGTTCATTCCTTCGCATCTGGATCAGAAACTTATCAAGAATGTTATAGTTAGGATCCGGCTTTACAATTGCAAACAGAACAACCGCCTGGTCGACATTGGCAACCGGCGGTCTTATAAGCTCATTTCTTCGGGGCAATATCTTAGTGATATTGCCCACAAAGTTTTCTTCATCTATTATTTCTATTTCAACATCATCTCCGACGAGAGGCTTTACACCGTCTTTTCTGAAAATACCTTTTGCTTTGCATTCATAGACAAAATCGCTTCCGATATTGACATAATAAAATCCGGCTATTCCCTTAACAATCCTTCCCTTCATCAATTCTCCTGTGTAAATGTAACAGCTCTTGTTACTGTGCACTCCTCTGTACGCCCTTCGATAACATTGCCGTTCTCATCGGTTGTTGCAGGACTTGTAGCTGTATAAGTAAATGTTATAACACCTGTCGCAGATGTCAGCCCCGTGCGAACCACTCCGGTGATAGGGAACGAAGCTGTCGTAGTATCAAGAAGTGATGTTCCGTCTGCAGTCACAAAAGATACATGGACAGAAACTCCGTCTGTATAATTCTGTCCCTCTGTAGGAGCCGCAATATCTCCCGAATAGCTATAGGAAATACTGGTAGGCCCTATAGATTTCTCAATGTCGATAGAAGTTCCAGGATCAACCATTGTTCCAACCGGCTTACTCTGTGCAGTTACAACATCAACTCCGTAAGTATCATTATTCACATCAACGACTCTTCCCTGTGCAAGACCTGCTTCCGAAAGTGTCGCAATTGCTTCGTCGATAGATAATCCCACAAGATTGGGAACAGCAATCTGAGATGTAGAAGCTTCTGTCGAAGCAACATCTGATGCGTTTGAAGCGCTGTCCTCTGTCTGCGACTGTGACGCCTGATTGGATGCCTCAGCACCCTTTCCGGTACTTACTGTTATTTTCACAACAGAACCGCTCTCAGCATAGGAATTTGCTTCAGGTGACTGCGATACAACAGTATTTTTTGCAAGCGTGCTTGTATCATCATCAACCTTTTCATATTTAAAATTCTTATCTTTCAATGTTGTTATAGCTTCAACATAGGATAGCCCTGTAACGTTCGGAATCTGTATTCCATCGCCGGTATTGGATTCTCCGCTTATGGCCTCAGTTTGAAGTCCTCCAGACTCTTCTCCACCGAGAATACCCATACTCCTTCCAACCAGGATTATTACAATTATTCCAACAAGAACCGCACCTATAATAGCAAGGGCAATTGTAAGTTTCTCGATTCTCTCACTGTCACCATAGCCTCTTCTGCCGTAAAGTTCCTCATCATCGTCATAGTCACTGTCACGGCGTCCGGAATAGTCCTGATCGCGTCTCTTTTGATTCTCATATTCACGCATAACGTCGGCATTGAGTCTCATCTGCTCGGTATCTGTCATACCGTTTATACTCTTTGCTTCGGCTTCTGTCGCAACTCTTGTAGCACTCTCCTCATCGGGGTCTACAAGATTAACAAAATCTTCATCCGGAGTGATAAGTGATCTCTTGAGATCAGTAATAAGCTCTGCTGCACTTTGATATCTCCTGTCAGGGCTCTTCTGGCAGCACTTCATTACAATCTTCTCAACGCTTATCGGAATCTCATCACTAAACTCAGCAGGTGAAGGCAAATCCTCCTGTATATGCTTAATCGCAATGGCAACAGTTGTGTCTCCGTTAAAAGGGAGTCTGCCTGTGAGCATCTCAAATAAGGTTATACCGAGTGAATAAACATCACTCTTGGCATCTGAGTAACCGCCTCTTGCCTGCTCGGGAGAAGTATAATGAACAGATCCCATAACATTAGAGGTAATAGTGTTACTCGTTGCTGCCTTCGCAATTCCAAAGTCAGTTACCTTAACCTTACCTTCCTTGGAAATTATAATGTTCTGAGGTTTAATATCGCGGTGAATAATATGGTTATTGTGCGCCGCCTCAAGTCCCATAGCAACCTGGATTGCAATACTTACAGCCTCTTTAACAGACAGTCTGGATTTTTTCTCAATATATCTCTTGAGTGTAATGCCATCAACAAGCTCCATAACAATGTAATGGATGCCGTTTTCATCACCAACGTCGTAAACATTTACAATATTGGGATGCATCAATCCGGCTGCAGCCTGGGCCTCAACACGGAATTTTGAAACAAAATTATCATTCTCCGAAAATTCCTGCTTAAGGACCTTAACAGCCACAGGTCTGTTTAATTTATGATCTTTTGCTCTGTAAACATCGGACATGCCGCCGGTCCCGATTTTTTCAAGGATCTCGTACCTGTCTCCGATCATCATTCCTATCTTAATCATTCAGCTCCTCCGTCAGCAAAAGGCTCAATCAGAATAACAGCGATATTGTCCTTACCGCCATGCTGGTTTGCCATATCCACTAACTTCTGTGCCTTCTCTATAATATCTCTCTGACCGCTCACGATCATGCGGATTTCCTGATCCTCGAGCATATTTGTCAGCCCGTCGGAACACATGAGCACGATATCCCCTTTCTCGAGCTCAACATTAAAAAAGTCCACATCAACAGTATCATCAGCCCCAATAGCACGGGTGATGATATTCTTCTCTTTGTGTGTGCGCGCCTCTTCGGGATCAAGTCCGCCTGCGCGTACCATCTCCTGAACAAGTGAATGATCTCTGGTTATCTGTCTGATGTCGTCTCCGATAACATACAGTCTGCTGTCCCCCACATTAGCAACCTGCAGATATCTGCCCATGACAGTTGCAGCCACAACGGTTGTCCCCATCCCATAGAGCTGCTCGTCTTCTGCGGCTTTAGCCCGAAGCTTTTGATTTGCTTTTTTAATGGCATTTTCCAGAATACGCACAGGGTTCTGCTCAAAAGATCTCTCGATCTCCTCAACCATGGTATTAACCGTGAACTTTGATGCGTAATCTCCCGCGTTATGTCCGCCCATTCCATCGGCAACAATAAACACATTTGACAGATTTCCAATACGTCTGTCGGAGGAAAATACATAATCCTGATTCAGTTTTCGTTTCTGACCTACGTCAGTTATGGAAAAAGTTTTAAGCAAGGATGCCTCCGATTTTTCAATAATTTGAGTAATTATTCTTTAGTAATTTTTGGCATAAGTATTCTCACAATTCCGTAAAAAAACACCCTATGCCAATATAGAAATATACCACAAAACAGCTATTTTGACAATATTCCCCAACAATACGAAGGACAATGTATATCATTCCACGGCCTCATTGCTTACGCATAATCGACCGTGGTCTGACACACATTGTCCTTCTTATGTTTTGAAAAACCTTGAAACAGCTTTTTGTATTTATCACCAACTCAAGGATGAAGTGATGTTTTAAATACCCTTAAAGCGGAAGGTGAAGGTGAGTTTTTTGCCTTCAGGGAGGCGGTACTCAGGGTGCGGACGAGCGCCCCAACTGTCGTCTCCTGCGATTCCCATCTGCTGCAATGCACATCTTACAACTGTGTAATGTACCTGAGGAAGCTCATAGTCATGCATAGCATTCTCAAGTTCATGAGGAGTGTAAGGAAGTGCACTAAAAGAAATATTATCTCCTGTAAACTCAATACCTCTGCCCTTGAAATCTGTAACTCTTGCCCATCTGACATCACACTTGTTTCCGCATTCCTGTGGAACAAGATACTTTGCCATGTTGTCGGCAACCTTGTTGGAATAGATTCCAATCTTACCTCCGCGCTTTCTGTCCTCGTAGGTCTCCTGCTCTCCTAGGCCATACCAGGTCAGATGGTCATAATCGGCATTGAATTTGAAAATCATACCAAATTCAGGCATATCCGGAAGTCCTTTGACTGCATCATATTTCATCGTAGTCTCAATAGTTCCGTCACCAAATACCTCATACGTTACGCTGCACTCTGAAGTAGGCATTGTAGGAAGGTAATATCTGTAATCAATCTTAACGCTGTTCTTTCCTTCAGTAACCTTGGCAAACCACATCTCGCTGTCAGGCTTACCTGTGATGCAGGGATACATACTTGCTATCTTCCACTGTGCATAACGCTGCTGCATCTTGCTTCCGGTATCGTTATCATTAGGCGCTCTCCAGAAGTTCGGAGCCGGAGCTTTTTCTATCATCTCTCTGCCGCAATATACATAGGACAACAGTCCGGGTGCCATGACACTGAAAAGAGCGGAAAACTCATCACCACGAACACCTATGTTATTCTTTCCTCTGATAACCGTGAGTTTATCAGAGCATTTATACGGCTTCACCATCTTCTTAAGAACAGTCTGCCCAAAGGCAACCTCATGGCCTTTTTCTGCCCACAAAGTACTCTCTTTAAGGGTGAAGGAAACTATCAGTACAAATTCAAGTGCCCCGCTTGTGAGGTTATATCCCGCCTCATAATCTCTGATAGCCAGGGTTACCTCACCGGGAATTGTAAATGCCTTGGATGTAAGCGGCTTTACATCGCATTCTATAGCTTTGCTATATATCTCTTTTCCGTTTGCAAGAAGCTGGAGCCTTGCATCAAACTCCGATGTATTTACAAAGAGATTCTTATTAATAACCTTGAACTTATTCTTATCAAATTCGACAGAAATATTCTGGTAATTGAACTTCACCTCCTGCATTTTGGGAGATGGTGTTCTGTCACCGTATGCAATACCATTGCCACTGAAGTTGGAATCATTTGGTCTGTCGTAAAAATCGCCGCCATAGGCCTCGAAGTATTTACCGTATCTATCCTTCTTCAAAATACTCTGGTCGATATAATCCCAGATAAAGCCACCCTGATATCTGGGCTCAGTATCCGTAAGATCCGTATAATAATGCATTCCGCCGCAGGAATTGCCCATCGCATGTGTGTATTCGCAGCATATAAAGGGCTTCTTCTTTTCCTTTTTAAGAAATTCCTTAATAGCAGAAACCGGCGGATACATCTGACTCTCCATGTCCGAAGTATCATTATATCTTCTGTCGTGGAAAAGTCCCTCGTAGTGCACAAGTCTGGTATTATCATGCTCCTTAAATCGTCTGCTCATAGCATAAGGAACTTCACCTCCGAAGGCCTCATTTCCGATTGACCAGATTAAGATTGCGGGATGATTCTTATTTCTGTGATAAATGGAATCAATCCTGTCGAGCATCATAGCTTTCCATTCAGGCTTATCATTTGGCACTATGAAATCCTCTGTCTCAACTCCCCTCTCGAAGGGTTCCCAGGTTCCATGTGTTTCAAGATTATTCTCTGCGATCATGTACAGGCCATAGATATCACAGAGCTCATAGATAGCGGAATCATCCGGATAATGACTGGTTCTGATGGCATTTATGTTGTGCCTCTTCATTGTAACAATATCCTGAATCAGTTCTTCCCTATCAGGAACACGGCCGTTTCTGTGACTAAACTCATGACGGTTAACGCCCTTAAATACGATTCTCTTGCCATTAAGAAGCATGAGCCCGTTTTTCATCTCGAATCTTCTAAGACCGACATTCTGTTTTATCACTTCACAAACGACACCGCGAGAATCTGTAATAGTCAGATAAAGTTCGTAAAGATTCGGAGTCTCTGCGCTCCACAGATATACCTTCTCAAAATCACATTTTCCTGTTGTAAGACCGGATGTAGAAAGCGGAATCTTTCCTTCAAGAATCTTCTCTCCTTTATAGAAAAGCCCAAGTTCCATTGTTCCGCTACCGGTTGTCGCTGCCTTTATTTCGATGCTTGCAGTCTTGTAGTCATCCGAAAGTCCTGTCTCGATTGTGATGTCAGAGACATGAACCTTAGGTACAGCAAACAAAAATACGCTTCTGAAAATGCCGGAAAATCTAAAGAAATCCTGATCCTCACACCAGCTGCTGGAGGTCCATTTGAACACTCTTACCGCAAGCTTGTTTTCCCCCTTCACAAGAGAATCTGTAAGATCAAACTCTGAGGGATCAAAGGAATCCTCACTGTAGCCAATATATTTTCCATTCAGCCAAAGTGCAAAGCCGCTCTCAACTCCCTGGAATGAGATACAGATCTTTTCACCCTTAAAATCCTTGGGCAAAGTGAAGAGCTTCACATAATCAGCAACAGGATTAAATCTCTCCGGAATCTCCCCCGGGCGAATATCTTCCGATCCATCCCAGGGATACTGAACATTTACATACTGCGGTTTGTCGTAACCTTCCATCTGAATATGTGCAGGTACATTTATTCTGTCCCAGTCAGTTGTATCATACTCATTTTTCCAGAAGCCTTCCGGAGCATCCTTGACATTCCTGGAATAATGAAAATGCCATACACCATCCAGAGAAAGCCTATAACTTGTCTTTCCTGTTGTCATCTCAGAAAGTGACTTATATGCTACATGATCAGAATGAGCCGGCATCCTGTTTTCCTGGAAAATCTCAGGATTTTTTACTATTTCATAGTTAAACTCGTTCATAACATCTTCCCCATATTTAGAATTATCGAAGCAGGTGATTACTTAACTGCACCTGTGATTCCTTCTGCAAACTGCTTCTGCAATACGAAGAATATGATCATTGTAGGCAGTGAACAGAATAATACGCCCATCATAAGCATTCCGTAATCAACAGTATATCCATTAGACATGTTTGCAATAAGAATCGGCATAGTCTGAGCCTTATTCTCAGTAAGTACGACTCTGGGCCACAGATATGCGTTCCATGCATTCATAAAGGTAATTACGGCTGCTGCAGCATATGTTGACTTCATAACAGGCATATACATGCGGAAGAAAATTGCAAACTCGGAAAGTCCGTCAATTCTTGCAGCTTCCATAATATCAACCGGGAAGTTACGGCTGTTTTGTCTAAACATCATTATCATAAAAGGCGTGGATATTGCAGGTAAAACGAAGCCCCATACCTGGTTAAGGAAATGAAGTTTACTCATCATCCTAAACATAGGGATCATTGTAGCAACACCAGGAATCATCATTGCCATAAGCAAGATAGCGAACAGGAAATCCTTGCCCTTGTCATGATAAAGCTCAAAGCCATAACCTGCGAGTGAACAGATAAAGATACACAGTATTGTCTGAACAGCTGCATATGTAAATGAATTCCCCATGAATCTCCAAAGAGATGCTCCTGCACCCTGCGCTTTCGCAGTAACAAGGAGATTTTTAAAGTTCTCAGCTGCCTGAGTACCAAACCAGATTTTTCCTCTTGCAACATCTACTGTGGCATTCGTAGCTGCAGTAACCATCCAAAACAGCGGAAATACTGAAAAAAGTGAAAACAGCGTAAGGAAGATATAGCTCGGTATAAGCCTTCTTTGTATATTGGATCTATTCTTTTTATTAGTCACGTGTATCACCTACTTTCAGATTTATAAAGGCAAGGATAGCAACCAGAATGAAAATAAAGAATGACATTGCAGATGCATATCCGAAGTTAGCAACACCTGTACCAAATGCGTTGTTATATACATAATGTGACATAGTGATTGTGGTATTTGCAGGTCCACCGTTTGTCAGGTTTACGGACTCATCAAAGAGCTGCAATGTACCGTTTATTGACATGATGAAGGTCATGATTATAACAGGGCGAAGAAGCGGCACCGTAATATGCCAGAAAGTCTTCCAGCCTGACGCACCGTCTATCTTAGCTGCCTCATATACTGAATATTCAATATTCTGAAGACCTGCCAGGAAGAATACCATGTTATAACCTGTCCATCTCCAGATAAGAGCAAAGATAATAACAAATCTGGCTGTATTTGTCTGTCCGAGCCAGTTTATATTCTCACTTATAAGCCCCATATTCATAAGAGTCATATTTACAAGACCCTGTGTGGCAAAAAGTGTTCTGAATATCAATGCATAGGATACCAGAGAAATTGCGCACGGAAGGAATACCATTGTGCGGAAAAGGCCTCTGAACTTAAGATCTTTATTATTAAGGAGCTGCGCAAGAAGTATTGCCAGCACCAACATTATCGGTACTTGAATTATCAGATACAAAAATGTGTTAAAGACAGACTTCATAAAAGTCTTGTCCTGGAACATACGAGTATAGTTAAAGGTAATGGGATTAGCCCATTTCATAGCAGCCGCAGATCCTGTCTTGAAAGACATGATGAGAGCTGAAATCATCGGATAAAAGCTGAATATAAAAATCATTATGGATGCTATTGCAAGAAACATCCAACCGGCTGTTTTCTGTTTTCCAGTAACGGATTTTCCTTTTTTCATCGGAGCCGCTCCTTTTCTTCATTTTACAAAACCGGGGATCGGAAAATCCCGATTCCCCGGTTTAAATACTTACAATACTAAATTAGTTCTGTGAACCTGCGATCTCAAATTCAATCTGCTCCTGAGCAGCCTGAATCTCAGAATCAATGTCGTTACCGTTCTGTACGTTTGTAATAAGTGTGTTTACAAGAGTACGAAGGTTGTAGTGGAAATCACTCTGCTGAATTACAGGTACGTGAGATCCCATCTCAACGATGTCAGCGTAGATAGCCTGGCCATTGAAGAAATCAACACCCTTAGCATATACATCAGACTTACCTGCTGAGATGCATGTTGTGATAACACCGCCATCTGTAAGTGCTGCATCATAGGTCTCGATAGCTCCTTCTCCACCACCAAATGTGTAAGCAAGGAATGACTTTGCAAGATCAGGCTTTGAGCAGTTGGCAGTTACATAAAGAGATGAACCACCGTTTGCAGCATAACCATCTTTTCCGCCATCAATTGTAGGAAGTGTTGTAAGAGCCCACTTACCACTGTTGTCAGCAACCTGCTCGATTGTAGGAATGATCCAGTTACCGTTCATAACACCTGCAACCTGATCGCCCTGGATTGTCTGGTCTGTGTACTCACTCCAGCTGTTTGCAAGGATGATAGAACCATCATTTGCACCCTGTACGATAACTTCGATGATCTTCTTGAACTTATCATTGCCTACAAGGTTAGGAGTTGTGTTATCTGTCCACTGTGACACGCCTTCAGCCTGAAGCATCATGTAAGGAAGATCATCACCTGAGTGATCCATTGAAAGGAGTGCCATGCCTGTCTTGTCATGTACATCCTTTGCGATCTCAAGCCATCTGTCCCAAGAAATACCTGTTACATCATCGATTGAATAGCCACACTGATCAAGGATGTCTGTACGATATGCAAAGATTGCTGTACCGTTATCTACAGGTGCACCGTAGTGCTTACCACCGATTGTGCTGTAGGAAATCTTCTCAGCTCCAAGATTTGACCAGTCAATACCTGCATCATCGATATCCTGCCATGCATCCGGATAATCTGCTACGAACTTCTGGATGTAATGATCCTGGAAAAGAACGATGTCAGGAAGTGTGCTGAAGTCGCCTGCAGCAGCAGCAAGTGTAACTGCCTGCTCAACATCCTGTGAACCGGACTGTGTGATGATGTTCAGAGTGAATTCTGAATCAACTGCCTGGTAAGCTTTCTCAGCTGCCTTAAGAGCAGGAATGTTGAAGTTCTCATCCCAAGCGTAAACTGAAAGCTCGTGCTCACCTTCTGATGCAACGTCAGCTGTAGGTGCCTCAGTAGCCTCTTCAGCTGCTCCAGCGTCCTCTGTGCTCTCTGTTGCTTCTGTTGTCTCGTTAGCTGTTGTATCTGCTGATCCGCTTCCGCCGCAACCTGCGATCATGGAAAGTGTCATAGCAGATGCAAGAACCATTGATAATGCTTTTCTTTTCATTATTATGTCCTCCCTAATGAAACTAAAATAATGTTCTAACCTGATTCATTTATTAAGATTATGTCAGATGAGTTTTGGGCAATTTGACTGAAATAATCTGTTTCCGAATCAAATATATGTATATTATACCAATGAGTGCAAAAAATAATGCACATTTTAAAGGCTAAAATGTGCATTATCGACCAATTATGAATAAAATTTGAACAGATTATTAATAAACTTAAACAATTAAGTTGCCCATTTTAAGCCTTACCAGCCTTTCAGGGCGTGGATATTGTAGTCCAGGAGCTTGTTTGCGTAATTGTCCCTGTTCTTTTTCCACTGATATGGCGATGTTCCGAGGAATTTCTTAAAATTCCTGTTAAAAGTAGACACATTGCCAAAACCACATTCGACGGCAACAATTTCCATGGAATGTTCCGTCTTTTTCATTGTATCGCATGCCTTCTGTACTCTCACAAGGTTCAGATAGTCCATGGGAGGCATGTTAATTATTTCCACAAAGCTCCTTCTGAAATGTGTCTCACTCATGTTACATACATTTGCAAGATCAAGAGCCCTTATGTCATCCGCATAATTCTGCTCAATATACTCAATTGCAGGCTTTATGCTTACAAGAACGCCGCTGGTGTCCTGCTCTATAAGCGAGGATTGCTCCGCATCCATAGACTTATGAATCCTCATAAGCAAGAAAACAAAAGTCTTGATGAGGTTCTGAGTAGTTTCCTTGTAGTAGGAATCTTTATCTCTCATCTCCTCCATAATACGTTTAATGGTCTCTGCAATCTCCTGATGCTCTGCAGCATTCATTAAATCAGCTCTCTTATTTATCATTGTTATAGCTTCGCGCTGTTTGGGAACATTATCCGGATAGATCTCGGAAACCACTGCTTCCGGATCAAAGAAAAAATACTCCCAGAAATTCTCTTCCTCGCTCGTGGTGGTATGCGGATAGTTCGGCGGAATAGCAGAAAACATGTCGGTCTCGTAGTGGCAATCCTTCTCATCGAGGATCAGTTTACCATCACCGTACCTGCAATATCCCACCTCAAAAAGGTTATGGAAATGAAGAACATTATCCTCCTCTCCATAAACCCTGATCCACTTCTCACCTAAAAGAGCAAGGCAGCTCTGTCCCTGGGGTATCTCATAAAATCTGAATTCAATTGTTTGTTTCTTTTTTCTGCCCATAGAATTTTGTTGGGACTAAATCCCCTCATCCGGCACTTCGTGCCACCTTCCCCCAGAGGGGGAAGGCACTTTATTTCTTCACCACCCAAGGGAAGGCATATTAAATGTTATTAATACGCTCCACATTCAGGATTGCATCAATGTACAGTCTGACGCTGGCACCTGTAACCTTGTTCCAATCGAATCTCTTGTAACAGTAGTCCATTATTTCATCGAATTTGTGGAAGCTGCCGGGATTCGCGATGCTCTCCTCAAGCTTCTTTTTAAGGTCCTCTACATCAGACTTCTTGAAGTAGTTGGCATATTCGCGGCACGCCTCGGTATTCTCCGGAATATCGCTGGCAAGACATCTTCTGCCAAAACTCATAGCCTCAAGAAGACTTATCGGCATACCCTCAATATCACTGGGAAGTACATACATGTAGCAATTGCCGAAAAGCTCTGTAAGCGTATTACCCTGTACAAAGCCGGTCATAACAACCCTGCTGTCCTTTTTTGCCATATCCATAACTTCCTGCATGAAATCACCGGAATGACTTCCGCCACCGGCTATAACAAGCTTCATGTCAGTATCAATCTTGGAAAAAGCCTCAAGAAGATATGTTATTCCCTTCTCAGGAACGATTCTTCCAAGATAAAGAATATATTTTTCTTTCTCAAGTCCAAACTTCTTAACAATTCTGTCGGGGTTCAGGAACTCGGTCCTGTTTACGCCGTTTGGTATGTAAATAGTCTGTCTTCCGTAAGTATCCAGAAAGTACTGCTGAACGTTACGGGAAAGAACGATAACCTCATCCGCATATCTTGCTGCAATTTTCTCGCCAAATTTAAGATATTTTGTGGCGAAACCGCCCCACTTTGCTCTCTGCCAGTCAAGACCATGTATGGTCGCAATAGTTCTGATTCCGAAAAAATGAGGAATCACAAGCATCGCACAAGGTCCCTCTGCATGGTAATGAATTACATCATAATTGCCAAGAAGTGCAAAAATTGTAGCAAGAAAAGAATAAACTACCGCATTTAATGCCTTCAGCTCAGGTGTAGGTACATGAACTATACGTATTCCTTTGTAGCTTTTGAGCTTATGAGCCTCTTTATCAGCGTTCTTATCGGCAACATTTTTCCCCTTACGATTGTATGCCGTAACCGCATGTCCCATAAGCACAAGACGTGTAGAGAGCTCCTCTACAACTATCTCCACTCCTCCCTCTCTGGACGGTATTCTCTTGTGCCCAATCATTGCAATTTTCATATTATAGCTCCCAAATAATTCTAGTAAGACCCGTTGCGTTTAAATATCTCAAGTACAGTCTTAAATATAATCTTCAAGTCCATCATCAGGTTCCAGTTGTCGATATAGTCGACATCCAGATTAACAACCTGATCAAAGTCAGTAATATTACTCCTGCCGCTGGTCTGCCATCTACCCGTTATACCGGGCTTGATGCTGATTCTCCTCCACTGATCGGCAGTATATTTCTCGACCTCATCAAGCGTCGGCGGTCTTGTTCCAACAAAACTCATTGATCCGAAAAGCACGTTAAAGAACTGCGGAAGCTCATCAATACTGGTCTTTCTAATGAACTTACCAACTCTGGTAATTCGCGGATCATCCTTAATCTTGAACATCATGCCATCCTGAACCTCATTGAGTTCCATGAGTTCAGCTTTACGCTCCTCAGCATCAGCATACATGCTTCTAAACTTCCATATCTTGAAGTGTCTGCCGTTTTTACCAACTCTGACCTGCTTAAATATAGCGGGGCCTTTTGAGTCAAGCTTAATCGCAAGCGCAGTGATAATCATTATCGGCGATGTCAGAATAATGCCGATCAAAGCAAAAATGATATCGAACAGACGCTTCATCAGTGATTCCCATGTGTTCATACTGATAGTATGGTAGGTCATAACTGGATAAGTTCCGATACTGCTGTTATAGGAGAAAGCCTTTCTCCTTCTGTAAATATCAACAATAACTCTGCAGGTAACACCCATTTCGATGCAAAGATCGATATACTTCTGAATATAAGCAATATCCATCTCACGCTTCTGCATGATATAAACCTGATCAATATTATACTTTCTGATAATCTCCTCAAGATCGGACAAGCATCCGATGTATTCAAGGGAATCATCGTCATCATCAAAGCTCACATAGCCTATCTCATTTAATGTAAGCGGAGTTTTATTAAGGAAATATCTGAATTTATTATAAGAATCCTTGCTTCCCACATATACACATCTTGGGATATGTTTTCTGTTTATAAGCCTGTCGATCAGCCTTAAAAAGAACAGACTCTCGACCAGAACTATAAGGTAAGACAATGTCAAAAACGCCATAAGAAAATCAGCATCAATTACATGGTCAAGGCAAAACCAATAAACGAGAAAACAACTAAAAGTTGCCCACAAAAAGGAAACTGTCTTACGACGTATTATTCTGTCAACATAGAAAAACAGAGTGTTATTATAGATATTTGCAGCTCTGTTGCACACAACATAAATTACAACAAAAACAAACAGCATAGCTAAAATGCTGTCACGCTGTTCGGCCTTCACCAAGTGCCCCCAAACCAAATATACAATTGTCATCGAAAGACATTGAAAAACTACATCCAGTATTGCGTGAACAACATCAAAAGACGCAGAAACATTAGAACGATTCATAAACTCTCCAAACAATTAAACTCTTTTTTATAATAGTTCCTCCCCACAAGAACCAGCGAATCGTTAATAAAACTAGTACGCCATTCGGTTCACAAGTATACATTATTATAAGTAGTTATGTCTAGTAAAAAGCATAAAACTAATAGTATTTTGTATACAATCCAATGATATATCAATTATTTACGCAGTATCGTCTTGATATTATCTTTAATACGTATAATGCAATCAAAAACTCTCTTCCCTTTTTCCTCCCCGAAAATCCTATTGAGTTTCCGCATCAGGTTCGTGTAAAAGCCGCTGTTGCCGCTTTTCCAGCTACCATCAAAATGATGAATACTGAAAGTATTTTCCGTAATTTCGATGCGTCCCGTAGCATAATTCAGAGGGCAAAAAAAATCTGTTGGGAATATTTCCACATCCTCTACTGTCTGTCTTGAACCATCGAGTCTAAGTCCATGTCTCTTAAGTACCAGTGTACGAAGTTTCGGACTCTCAACATTATGTTTTTCTCCGCCCCAAAAATCATAGGCTTCATCGCTGTCGTATAGATCAAGCATTTCTTTGAAAATAGGGAGACCTGCTACGCATCCAAAGCCCTGCCCGTCATTTACCAGTTCGCTGTTTTCAAAGCCAAAAAACGCCTTGTTTTCACATAACGGCGACAAGTCTTTTATTATCTCTACATCAGTATCCAGATATATCCCGCCACGATTATAGAGAACATCCATTCTTGCGTAATCCGAAACAAACGCCCACTTTTTTTCATCAAAGGCTTTTTCCATATATGGATGCTTATGAATGTCGTAATTTGACTCATTCCACTCTTTTATCTCAAAATCCGGGCAGTTTCTACGCCAGCTATCGATGTATTCTTGCACCGATTCAGGCTTTTTTCCGCCGCCAAACCAGAAATAGTGGATTGTATGGGGTATTTTTTTGTCTATACTAAAATCCATATTTATAAACCGCCATCAATAACATTATTGTTTTCATCAAGAATAAATCTCATGACCATATCATTTCCATTCTCATCAGTAACTTTAAGCAATTCATTTATAGTACTGATCTGACTTTTAAATTGATTAAAAGGAAGCGCAGAGACTATTATGCAAAATATCCGGCGCATACCTGAATCCGGCTCAATTACAGTCCCATCTTCCATATTTATCTTCACATATGCAATTCCCGGCAATTCCCTTATACTTTCAACCCCTTCAACAGAAGCTATTTTCCCCGGTTTAAGCGAAACCAAATAAGCGGAAACATTCACCGGTTCAGGCTGTGAAATTGAGGCAAGATAGTCTTCATTCAAGGCATAATCAAGAACAATCTGACACATATAATCTTGTATAGGAGATGCCCCGCCAGGAAGACGATAATTCATTTCCGTCACAGCGTATTCATCACCTTCGAAAATAACCTGAATACAAGCTATTCCCTCATAACAACCAAGTTCATTAAATAATTTCGATAATTGAGGAAACAGTTCCTTTTCCAATCTACCCAGGCAATCTGCAGGTCCGTATCCAAAAACGAACGGTATATCATCTTTTCTGTCACCAAATGTTGCGCCTGCTTCAATTAAATATGGCTCTCCCCGGTTGAATCCAAATATAAGACTTATCTCTACCCCGGAATAAAACTTTTCGATTACCACTCTGTTGGTCTTCGATTTATGATATGCATCCCTGTAGCCATTAATAAGATCCTGTTCATTTTCACATAGGTGAAATCCTATACTCGAACAGCTGTCAGTCGGTTTCACAACGACAGGATATTCGATATGCTCCATTTCTTTAGTGCCTAGACTTATATCCGGCATATACTCTTTAACAACAGGAATTCCATATTGTCTGCATAGCTGCTTAAATTTCAACTTGTCATTTGTAATCTCCCATGCATAATCGGAGACATAAAATGGCAAATTAAGTCTCTTACATAGCTTTCTGGTTGCATCCATGCAGTTTTCACTGGCTCCGCATGTAATGGCTGTAATTCCTCTTTCTATTGATAGTTTCTCAAGTGTATCCGTATCATAAACACTTATATCCCAGGATTCATCTGCAATCAGTTTACATTTCGACTTTTTCTGACCAAGATTATCCGTCAGAATAGTATAAACGCCTCTTGCTTTAGCCAGTTCTATTATTCTATCTGTTTTATCAACATCTCCTAGCAATAATAACTTCATTATCAGATTCTTTCTAATTCGAAAAAACTACAAATAACTGTATATGGTTGAACCCAATTCTATCATATTAATTTACTAAATAATTTAGGTGCTATTTCATATGCAAGTCTGCGCTTCGACTTATTCTTGCAAGTCGTTCTCTTGAGTTCTTTTTTCAATGCACTGATTTGATCTATTATTCGCTTACTTCTATCACCTTCACCATAGGCTTTTATTAATGTATACATACTATATTCCAAAATCGAATTATAACAATCTAAAACATAATCCTCTTTTATAATACTTCCCACCATATCAAAAGCGGGTTTATAAACAAATGTATCATTTGTGAAATAATCTCTTGTTGATGTCGCCGATGAACTATTTTGAACATAATGATAAAATGCTTTGGGAATATACTTGTATTTAAGATCATTATTAGCGAAAAAGCGTGTTTGAAACAACAAATCTTCACACATCACAATGTTTTCATCAAATGTATATTGTTTTAATAAATCTGCTCTAAATAGTTTTGTAACAAGAAATCCTCTAACTGTATCATCTGTAAACATTGCCTTCAATATATCATTTGATTGCAGCGTGTCCGATTTACCTCTTGCATAGGATGTAATTATTCCATCCTTATGTGTAAAATAGCCGCAAATGCACCCATCGCACCCGCCATCATTTACAGCCAGGATCATCTGTTCATACATATCCGGTTCAATATAATCGTCCGCATCAAGAAAGCTGATCCAATCACATCTTGTAAGAGACATACCAAGATTTCTGGCTGCCGAAACCCCCTTATGATCCTGACGATAAGATTGTATTACCGGATATCTTTTAACATAATCTTTTACAATGTCAGAAGAATTATCAGTTGATCCATCATCTATCAGAATTATCTCATCCGGAACCAAAACTCCGCCCAATATGCTTTCAAGCATAATAGGCAGAGTCTTAGAGTTATTGTAAAAAGGTATTATAGTTGATATCGTATTACCAAAATTATTCATTTTACACCGAAAATCCTTGTTATCTAAAACTCTGTCTGAAATTTTACAATGAAATAATCTGTTTTTCTAGCATTTATTGTTATAAAATCCTATTGTATTTCTGATGATTTTCTTTTAGACTCATTTAATTAGGAAAGGAAACTATAATAACTTCATGAATAAGAAAACCCTCTCATCCAAAAAAATATTTGCTATATACGGAATAATAGTATTTATTTTTCTGTTTGTTTTTCTTTCAATAATCAATCCGCTTACGGTATATGACACAGATGATTGGTTATATATTGGCCAATTCCGTAAGCCAATCCCGATGATAGGTCACTGGAACCCCATAAAGGTATTCCCGGAAACCTTTATGCCCGTGGTTTCATATCTGGGCGTACACTACATAATGCCTCTCACACATAATTACTGCCTTTCTCTAACACTTGCACACGCTTTATTTGGTAGTACGCTCTTAACTCTTTATTTTTCCGAATTCTCATTATTATTTTATAGAAAAAAAATATGTTCATTATCATTAAGCATTATTTATGGAATACTTTTTATCATATTGCATTTCATTGCATATATTCATAGTGGTAATAGCAACATTTTTCTGATATGGTCAGAAGACCTTACATGCTTTTATAATTATACTTTATCATCTGTTCTTTGCGCATCGTTAGTTATGCATTCCATGTCTTATGGCGGCATGAAATCATTGTACAAAAAAAGCACATTGCCTCATAAGGCAATATTGGCAATCTGGCTATATTTTGCTATTTTTTCAAACCTTTTCTCGTCAGTGATACTTGCCGCATACGTAGGTACAGATTTACTTTTTAATCTCATAGAATCGATCAGAAACAGACACTTCAATTTGATAAAATACTGCTCCTGTAACATCATAAATCTATTGATAATTATTATCTGGTTTCTATCCAATTTTCTTGAAACTACAGGCGGAAGAGCCGATGATATCGGAAAAAGCACATTAGAAAATGTGCCATTAACTATTTCATTATCATTAGTAAACATTTTGGCAATTAATGTTTTCATTACAGCTTTAGGCTTAGTTGTTTGCATACTGTGGATAAAAAAGCATGATTTCTTTAGACGAACTGTTTTCAATTTTATTTTTTATCTTTTCTTATCCATATCATATTTAATAATACTAAGTGCTACTGTAGAGCCAAATTACATATATAGAGCAGAGGTTGCGATAGATATCTTGTTTTATCTCTTTTTAGCTCTTATTGCTGCACTCAACGGACTTATTTATATAAGTAAAAAATATGCACGTTTGCTCATAATTTTATCCGGAACATGCATACTACTTTTCATTCAACCAGGAAAAGTATTTTTTTCTTACAATAATTCAAATATCTCATATAAGAAGTGCGAAGCACTCATGGAAGATATCATAGCGCAGTTTAAAGATGCTGAACAAAGCGGAAAGAATGAAGTAGCACTCATAGTTCCAAAATATGATGTGATGTACAATTGGCCCCTAGCTGATTTTGCCGGAGATAATATAGCTATAGCATTGCATAATCATGGAATTACTCAATCTTTAATCTCTGTAAATGAAATTGTCCCATCAGAGGAAAAAAATAGTCAATTAGGCATAAATGAATATGAACTTGAAGAAAATTTAAAGAAAATCTACTCCGTAGTCTTAGTTAAATAAGCTTAATATTGAAGCACATTATAGTATAAGAGGAGCTCTATTATGAAAAACAAAAAATTTGTCATCAAAAACACATTAGGCATGTTTGATCTTCTCAAGGGTATTGTTATGATTTTAGTCGTAGTATCACATACTGCCGGCTTAATTCCCTTTCTTGACGAATACCATTCTATTGATGAATTAGTTGCAAATGTCAATATTTTTGTTCTTTTCCTCACATTTGCATTTATGATTTTTGGACAAGCAACTATGCCTGCCTTATTTATTATTAGCGGATATGGTTTTAGAAAGACCACATACAAAAAATGTATAGTTAAGCAATATGAAACTTTAATTATTCCATATATTATAACTGTGGTCATAGCCACAATACTGCATTTCTTCAGTTATTATTTCCTGTATGGCGGCTTTAAAATTTCGCTCAAACAGACAATACAAATACTCCTTGGTGGTTTGTTCGGTTTTCCTACAAATCGAGGAATTAATGATTTTTGGCTGCTTGCATGTGGTCCTATATGGTTTTTGGCTGCTTTGTCAATTGCCACCTTCATTTTCAATTTTTGGGTTAATAATTTTAGCGGAGTAAAATTATTCTTATTATCACTTTTAACAACCGTCATAGGCTGGATAATAAGTTTTGCCGGTCCTTTGCCATGGAGTTTATCACAGGCATTTATAGCAGTTTCATATTTGTGGTTAGGATATTATATTAAAAAGAACAAATTACTGGTATCTCCCATCAAAATAAAGCATGCTATTGGCATTGCCATTATTGTTATTCCCTACTTGTTTTATACAAATTTCAGTAAGTTTTTTGGTATGGCAACTGATGAATATCCATTAGGTCCTATATCCATAATTGCCAATGGGCTTCTTGGAGTACTCATAATAAAGTTTTTCTTACATCTAAACAGTTTTGATGGTTTTATATGTACATTTATAAGAAAAATAGGACGGCAATCATTATATTTCCTTTGCATCCATTCTATAGAGATGGTTGCAATAGGGAATTATCTGACTTATCTATTTATTTATGAATGGTGGAAAGGTGATCCGGGATTAAGAAGTATCATAATTTTAGCCATCAGAATTCCATTTGCCATCATTGCTACATTCCTATTTGTTTACATAAAAGACAACATAGCTAAAGCCAGGAAAGCGTAATGCTTTTCCTGGCTTTATTCCTAATCATATTAAAGACTACTTTATCTCTTTATCTTACCACTGGATGTTTTTTCAAACTCCTGATCTCTAAAACCAATGCCATATATTCTTTTATAAATCGGAAGTTTCTTATTTAATTCAGAAATGAATTCCTTAATATCATCTCTTTTCGATTCATCACAGAATATCTCTATGCAAATTCTGTCGTTTTTATCAAAAACCTTACATTCCGTTACATAAGAACATGTATATACAAGGCGCTCAAGCTCTTCAGGGCTAACATTTTCACCACCGGATAATATGATTAGATTTTTCTTTCTTCCGGTGATATAAATGTATCCATCCTCGTCTATGTATCCAAGATCTCCTGTATGAAGGACACCATCTATAAGGCTATTCTTCGTTTCCTCCTCGTCCTTATAATACCCCTGCATGACTCCCGGACTTCTGACGCAGATTTCATCATCAATTATCATAACATCAACCATAGCATCAGCACGTCCTACTGATTTCAAGTGATTTTTACAGTCAAAATTAAAGCTTATGTTTCCACAGGTTTCACTCATACCATAAAACTGGCCAAAGCTAATTCCATTCTGCATAAAAGTATCGACCGTCTCAAAATCAACCGGCGCCCCCGCAGTTACAACCAATTTGGTATTTCCAAGTCTCTCTATATGCCCTCGCTTGATTGCTTTTTTCCAAAGTTTTAGCGTCGCAGGCGTTACTACTGCGCTATCAATCTGCTCGTTTTCCAAATCCATAAGTATATTAGCCGGATTTACGCTAAGATACGTGGCGCATCCATTTTCGATGTGCGTAATCCACCCGATAATTCCTCCAATATGGTAGAAAGGGAAATTAGTGTACACCTTAAGTCCATCACAACTATCAAATGGTGAATTTGAGTCAAACATCGTTTTGGGATATTTAAAAATATTGCCTGCTGTAAGCATTACACCTTTGGGTCTACCTGTAGTACCGGAAGTAAATATCAACAACGAAGTGCGATCCTGCTCAGAATCGCAAAAATCAGTCAATTCCACATACCCTGACTCATCCGAAAGAAGTTCCGACTTTTTAACTATATTCACTCCCAAGTGGCAAAACTCTGATGCATTTTCATCTTCAACAATCAAATCAGTAATATCTGCCTTTTCTATCTCATAGAATATATTCTCTATACTTTCACGTTTATTTAGGGGAACTGCAACCGCTCTACTAAAAAATAAAGCTCCAAGTATTACTAAGTATTCATAAGAAGTTTCAAGATAAAGACCCACTCTCTTTTCATGCATCTTCCCAAATCTTTTTTCAAGAGCAGCCGCACATGTGCCCATATCTTGATAAAACTTCATATATGAGATATTTTTTGAATAATCTCCGTCCAAAATTCTGAAGGAACTTCGTTCTCCATATTGTTTACAAAGGTTTAAAATTTCAACCATCACTATTATCCCTTCTTCTCAATAATTAAATCTTCTAATTCCTTGACAGTTGTAATAGATAATAACTCTTTTTCATCTATTTTTATTGAAAATTCTTTTTCAACCTTAGAAATTATAGACATTATCTCGAGCGAAGAAAGGTCAAGCGTATCTATGAATTCGCTATCCTCTGTTATTTCTTCTTTTTCAATATCTGCAACATCTGCTATTACATCAACAATCACATCAAAAATTTCACTCATTTATATTTCCTCCTTACACTTTTTTATTTCCTTATGCGCTTCATGATAATATATTTTAGAATGCCAAATCTATTGTTACTGTCAAAAAGTATTTTATTTCTAATTTGAACTTTTTCAGTTTTTGAGAATAGTGACCTATTATTTATGTATTTATCCCACTCAAATTTTCTTCTGTCATCAAAGTCGACTGTTAATCCCAGATAATTTCCAAGATGTTCAATTTCCTTTAACCCATCAAGATAATTAAGTAAGTTTTTTATACTATAATTATCATTTTCCGAAGACCAAGAGCCTGAACCTTGAGCTAACACATACCTATATGCAGAAATAAAATCTCCGGAATTATATATTTTCCCTTTTGATAAAGCAATCAAAGCATAATGTCTATCCATAAATCCAGACATATCATAATCTGATTTTTTTAAATCTTTAATTGTTTCTACAAAAGAATTATGCCTAAACATAGATGTGGCTGTCTGCCCTGGGAGAAGATAGTCTTCAAATTCCTTAATTGTATACTCTCCTCCTTGCTTAATGAATCCACTGTATTTCTCAATCTCAGGAAGACGGACATCATTTTGATCCACTATCCAGCATAAACCAAAACACGCTTCGCATTCACAATGAGCATCCAAAAAATCCACTTGTTTCTGCAACTTATTATCATCTATCCAATAATCGTCACCCTCCAAAAATGCGATGTACTCACCTCTGGTACGTACGATAATATCCAGTTCATTTTTAGTCATTCCCATATTTCTATCACGCAAAAACGGAATGATAACATCAGGATACTTATCAGCATATTCCTTAACAATTATTGCTGTGCCATCCTTTGAACAATCTTCTCCAACAAGAACTTCAAAATCAAAATTCACATTTTGTCTCATTATGCTGTCAATAGCACGCCTAATATATTTTTCGTGATTATAGGTCACCATTACAACACTTACTTTAATATTATGATTTGGCATTTCTATTACCCTTAATCAGCACAAAAGTCTCATTTTACAAGATAAGCTATTCCTTTAAAACTCATCCATAAGCTTCTGAATGTCTTCGGCACCAATTATCTGGACCTTTTTGTTGGCTATTCTATATACTCTGTCACACATAGAAAGGACAGTAGGTCTATGCGTTGTAAAAATTACCGTTTTCTTAGGATCCTTAATCATAATGTTATTAAGAACTTTTCGCTCGGTAGCAACATCAAGCGCTGATGTCGCCTCATCCAAAAGAAGAATCGGAGCATCCTTAAGAAGCGCTCTGGCTATTGATAATCTTTGATTTTGTCCCTCCGAAAATCCAAGTCCGTTCTCACCAAGCATATGATCAATCCCATCAGGAAGTCTTTCAATGAAGTCATAAATACATGCTGTTTCAAGCGCTTCTTTTATTTGGTCAGTAGTCGCATCTTGCTTTACAAGTTGCATATTTTCCAAGATACTGCCAGCCATCATAGTATTCCCTTGAGGAACATAAGATATAAGCGATCTGGTCATTTTACCGAGCCTCAGACTATCTACCCCATTTGAAGCAAGCACTTTTCCTTTTAATGCTGTAACAATGCCCAAGATAATTCTTAGCATTGTAGTCTTTCCCTCACCTGAGGGACCTACAAGTGCGATTATTTCACCAGGATTCGCCTCAAGAGTTGCACCTTCAAATACAGAATAACCATTCTTATATTTAAAATGCATATCTTCTATTCTGACTGATACTCCATCACCTGAATGAGCTGTAAAGTCAGTAATATCATCATCGATATAATCTTCTTCATCAGGTAAATCCATGAGCTTCTTTACTCGTTCTGATGCTGTCATAAACTCCATAATAGTAGGAATCAAATTAAGAAATGTCTTCATTGATTGACCTACTTCTATAGCCAAAAACACCATAACAGATAATGAGCCAAAGGATATAGCTCCTGAATGAACCCTGTAAAACATCCATCCTATACAGATGCATGCACCTAACACTGTCGCAAAAAATGAAATTCCCCATGAACTTAAAGAATATTGATTTGAACGAAGATCCGCAGTTTTTCTTGTCTTTTCAAGATCATACATCTTTTGGTAAAAGAGCTCCCCAAGTCCAAAAGCCTTTACAGCTTGAATATTATTAAAGGTCTCTTTATTGTAGGAATTGATCCTTGATTCTACTTCTCTAATAATTTTTTGTGACTGATATATCTTTCCCATATAGATTCTGGAAGCTAAAACAACTATAGGTACTACAACAATTGCTACCAGAACCATTGTAAAATCTATTGCAATAATATATACCCCGGAAAACACAATCATAGTAAAAGTCGATATCATTGTCGGTACAAGACCACTTGTATTACCTGCAACGCACTTAATATCTGTCGAAAGTCTGGTAATAAGGTCTCCCGAATGGTATTCAGTGAGATCTTCCCACGAAGAATCCATTATTTTCCGATATACTTTGAGTTCCAATTCATTGTACATTCCATTGTAATTATGTGCAGAAAATCTATTACTGGTAATGCTTATAAAAATATTAACAATATATAACAGCACCAGGGTGATTCCTGACATTATAAGATTTTGCATGTTATCCTGTAACGCTAAATCAACAATTCCTCCAACCCGGCTGGTTAAAAATATCCCATAAAGAGTATGGAGTACAAGAATACAAATATAAATGTAAAGTCTTACTTTATAATCCTTTAATACGTATAAGGCCCATCGAAATGTCTTGAAAACATCGCGGTAAATCTGAAGTTTCTCCTTTTTAATAGGCATAGCCATTACAATATTACTCCTCTACTATAAAAAAACAAAAAACAAAATCACTTCAGAAAGTCGATTATCAAATCGCAAATACAATCAACTTTTTCAAGCTCTAAATCAGCATACATCGGAAGAGTTAAAACCTGACCCGACATTTTTTCCGCAACAGGTGTATATCCTCTGAAATCGACATCTTTATAACATTCAAACTGACTTGTCAAAGGATAAAAATATTTTCTGGAATATATATTATGAGCTGCTAGATATGTATATAGATCGTCTCTTCCCATGCCACAAATATTCTTATCTATGAATATGGGACAATATGAATAATTTCTTATTATATCGCTGCGATATGGTGTAAGCATCCTGACTCCGTCAAGTTTAGAAAGTCTGTTTGAATAATGCTCATATACCTTTTTTCTCTTCTCAATATTTTCTGCAAAATGTTTGAGATTGCAAAGCCCCATCGCAGCCTCAAACTCGTTCATCTTAGCATTAGCTCCGGTAAAAGAAACCTGTTCCTCACCCATGATTCCAAAGTTTTCCAGCTGATATAATCGCATAGCCCTTTTAGCATCACTTAAGGCCACACATCCGCCCTCAATTGTATTAAATGCTTTTGTTGCATGAAAAGAGAACATAGAAGCATCTCCATATGCAGCTATGCCCTTCTCTCCAATTCTTACTCCAAAAGCATGGGCCGCATCGTAAATGACTTTTAGCCCATGCTTTTGTGCAATTCTTTCTATTTCTTCTACATTGCAGGGTAATCCGTACACATGAACCGGAACAATTGCAACAGTCTTATCAGTGATAAGCTCCTCAATTTTCTCCGTATCCATTGTACAGTCTTCTTCCCTGATATCACAAAATACCGGAGTACATCCGTTTCTTACGATGGCATGTGTCGTGGAAGCAAAGGTATAAGGGGTAGTTATAATCTCTCCCTTAAGTTCAAATGCCTGTATGGTAAGTTCCAGTCCCATATGTCCATTACAACTTGGCAGGCAAATCTCCACCCCAAGAAAATCATTAAGTTTCTCCCTGAATTCCTCGTGGAGGGGTCCCATATTGGTTAAGATGCCCTTATCCCAAATTCTTCTTAAATATTCCACGTATTCGTCAAGTGGAGGAAGCGAAGGTTTTGTGACAAATATGCCTTCTCTCGTATCAACGAATTTATTAGTGCTCATCTCATTCCTCTTTTAAACTGCGAGTCCAACACTCTCTACATCACCGCTTTTTACGGCATATCCCCTGCGGTCATACTCATAAGGACAAGTCATGTTTTCGCCGGACTCTGATATTACTTCTAAATTGCTGTTTATTATATTAAGACATTTGTCGTAGTCTTCACTCTTGCATGAGAACAGAATAAAGCCGAAAACCATAAGCATAGCTGTATCAGGGTTGACTACATTTCCTACCTGCTTAACCTGCTGTATCTGAATTCCGGGAATCTGCTCTTTTATCTTATCAATTCCCTTTATCTCTTTAATGGTTCCGGGATTGAGCCAGAATGCATATGAATACATCTGCATAGCAGCTTTTGCATTACAAGGCTGGTTCTTCTTTTCCTCAAGTACAGTGTCAAGCATTGTATTGCAAAGAAGTTCCTCGAAAGGATACCTTCCACCCGGAAGTCTGTAATTCATCTCAATGATAGCAAATCTATTACTATCAGTTAAAAACTGGAGACCACAAATACCTTCATTACAGCCAATCTTTGTAAGCATTTTATCAATATTAGGTTTATATTTCTCAAAAAGCTTAATATGCTTTGAAGGAAGGAATCCAAATACTCTTCTCTGGCCATTGCGATATTCTTTTACATCATCGCCACAGCCGGCAAGCTCACAAACACCATTTTTTACAACAACGATGTAGCCTGCAAGTTCTCCCTCAATGTACTCCTCAACAACAACCTTATGCTTATCAGACTTCTCATAAGCATCCTTATAGCCCTCAATAAGTTCCTGCTCATTGTAGCAGATATGAAGGCCAATACTTGAGCAACCATCAACAGGCTTTACAACTACAGGATACTTAATCTGCTTAATATCCTCTTTTTTAAACTCAATATCAAGCTTATAATCCATAGGAACTTCCATTCCGCACTCAGCGCAGACTTTCTTGAATTCAGCCTTGTCATTTACGATTGCCAATGTCTCATCTTCTGCATAAAAATGAAGACCAAGTCTCTTACAAAGTTCCTTGTTAGCCTCTATACAGGTCTCTCCCGCACCTGCAAGAATAGCTGTTACGCCTTCTTCTTTGCACTTTTTCTCAAGTGCATCGATGTCAACTACGCTGATATCCCATGCTTCATCAGCCATACCCTTTTCAGGTGACTTCTCAACGGGAAGATTATCCGTAACAATAGTGTGTACGCCTCTCTCCTTTGCATGTCTGATCATCTCGTCTACATGACAGTTATTTCCCAAGAATAATAATTTTTCCATACCAATGTTCTCCTCTTCCAAAAAATAATTATATAGTTCCAAATTTGAATGCTTAAATATATAAGCTCAATTTGCGTATTTACGCCCCCTCTAATAATTTAGACATGTTGTCTGCCACAATTATCCCCCAAATTTATAATTGTATTTGGCTGTTATGTCCTTTTAACCCCTTTAAAAAAATGTTTTAGACGAACTTTATAATATTTTTGCTTTGTGTTATAGTCCTCCTTTATTTTATGCCGTATTTTATATGTATCCTCTTTAGAGAACGTACCCATATTATCATATAATTTGTTCAGTTCATAAGACCTTCTGTCATCAAAGTCAAGTTCAAGTCCCAGTTTTGAAGCAATCTGTTCCAGATTATTCATTCCATCCAGATAATCAATAATAGGCTTTACCCCATAGTAATCATTTTGAGATGACCACGTTCCGGAGTCTTTGGCCGTCACATATCTGTATGCTGCTACTTTTTCTCCAAGATTATACATCTTTCCCACAGACATCATACATAAGACCTGAGCCACGTCCACCATATTTCTAGGGTCTATCTTAGACTGAATTATCTTCTTTTGAAGCATTTCATATCCTGATTTTCTATACATAGCTGTGGCTGTCTGACCGGGAAAAATATACTTTTCAAAATCCTTTATTGTATAATCCCTTTTCTCTTTAATATATGGCATGTATTCTTCACGTTCCGGATGTATCACATCATTCTCATCAACTACTATACTTTGACCGAAACATGCAACATAATCTTTATGGGAATCAAGAAAATCAACTTGTTTTTGTAGTTTCTTTTCATCAATCCAATAATCATCACCTTCGATAATAGCTATGTATTCACCACATGCATGAGTGAATAGTTCAGGTAAATTAGCATACATCCCAAGATTTTTTTCCCTAAAAAAGGGAAAAATTATATCAGGATATTTTGAAGCATATTCCTTAACAATTCTTGATGTACTATCTGTGGAACAGTCTTCGCCAACAAGTACCTCATATTTAAAATCAACATTTTGTGAAACAACACTCTCAAGTGTATGTCCAATATATTTCTCCTGATTATAGGTAGCAACAATTACGCTAACCTTTATCTTTTCATCCATCTTCCTAACCTTTTTTAACAAAATACCTGATAACCCTCGTATAAGAGTTTCTTATCACAGGCTCCTAGCGCATACCAAAGATGTATTTTACAATAATTAGTATCCATTAGTAAATATTTCTTTTTTCGATAATGAATGACTTTGAATAACGTATTTATTCATTTTCCTCGTCAAAACTTTCAAAACCATCTTCCAGCGAAAACCGTGTTAACATCTCAGTTATCTGATCATCCGAGCAAAACATCATTATGTCAATGATTGAAAGGTTTGGCACAAACTTATCACTATCAAACTGTTTATACCTGATATCTTCATTAGCCTTTACAAACTTTAATCCAAGCCCATTTTCACGAAAAAACTTTTGACAATACAGTTTTGTACCACCAATAGCGTTATAGTATTCCGTCGCTCCTCTGTTTTTACAAGACTGAACAACATAATGTTCCCTCTTATATGTTCCATCCAAAATCACATCTCTTGAAGCAACATATATCGGGGTTGTAATCCCCAGTTCTTTCGCAGTGCTTCTTATGGCATTTTCAAGGAAAACTGCTATATTTTTTCCTTCATCAGTAAGACCAAATTCAAGAGCTTTTTTCACATGTTCATAAGTTTTTTCGAAATTCGGTGCCTTTGCATAAGAACTTCTTAGCGTATTAAGCATCTTATCTAATTCATTTTTATCAAACGAAATCTCGGTTTCGTTGATAAGCCTATTCTGTGAAGGTTTATGAACAGGAAGCCTGAAATACTGAGGCTCTCCATTTATAAGAATCTGATTCCTATTGATAAAACCCTGCTTCATATAATTCAAATTATCAGCTATAACATATTCATCAACCGCATTCATAAGCTGCCAATAGCCTATATACGGAAAAAAATATGGCTGATGAATTCCTATTATCATTTTTACTTCCCTTTCTGTTTACCCTTTTTCGTTAATCCTGTTTATTCTTCTAACATATCCCTTAGGGCTTATAATAGCCATTAGGTACTCTTTTTTCTGATGATTATCAAGCTGATCATAGTTTTTTATACACTCAGAAATAAGAAGTTTTCGAAATCTGCTACTTAGATGATAGTTCCTATATGCATCATCATCATATCTGAACATAAGCTGTATGATTTCTTCAAATAAAGAATAAACGATAAGTCTGTATATATCTGCATATATCTGTTGTCTACAGCATTTAACCCTGTCCCTATGAGCTTCTATAGCATCAAAATGTCTTAAGTCAGCAGTGTTTTGAGCACCCATAATACTATTGTTCCTGACTCTATAATGATATAAGGCATCAGTCATAGTCGATACCATTGATGTTTCATCAATCACGCGATGAATTGCATACTCATCTTCATGAATTTTCCCCTCTTTGAACCGAACTTTGTCAAAAATGCTCTTTCTATATAATTTATTCCAGGTAACAACCATTAAAAGATATTCTTTAGGAAAAATATTTCCCAAAACAGCCATTGACTTTGATCTGGACAGCACTTCATCTTTTTTATAAGTATATGTATCACGTATGTCAGACTCTTTAATAAATCCACAGACAGAAACATCTGCACCGGTTTCAATCAAATTATTATAAAGAAGCTCAATATACTTCTCATCCACCCAATCGTCTGAATCAACAAAAGCAATGTATTCGCCTTTGGCCTCATCAATGCCACGGTTTCTTGCCGCTGACAATCCACCATTTTTTTGCTTTATATATATAAATCTGTTGTCGCTGTCTGCATACTTTTTCGCTATTATAGCTGACCCATCTGTTGCACCATCATCCACAATTAAAACTTCTATGTTTTTATATGTCTGCTTTGCTATCGATATGAGACATTCTTCCAAATAATCTTCAACATTATATACCGGAACCACAATACTAATAAGTGGTAAATCCTTTTTGGGTGGATTCATTGATTTTTTATCACGCCCTATCAGAGTTTTGACTAACTGTGGCTGATTTGTGTATGATATCTTTCTTGCAAAAAAGGCATCCGATGCTACCAGCTCATCTTTATCACCATAACAAAATTCATAAGGTGATCCTCTGTCCCAATCAATAAGTCTAAGATTTGTATTAACAACTCTATCTTTAAACTGTGAGTTCATTGCAATTGTTCCAACGAAGAATTCATCAGAACAACTGGTCAGCCAGTAATCCCTTAATATTTTTCTTTTCTGACTAACTATATATCTTGCAAAATCATCAGTAATCGAGAACCAATTATCCCCCTTAACAATGTCTATTCCTTGCAATTTCTTAGTTCTGTCTATACCACGTCGTTCTTCAAAACTGACCAATTTCCACTCGAACTCGTGAAGCCAGCGCATAAACGCAGCTTTTTTTCCGGCGCCATCAAAGACGCCTTTCCCATCCCACTTTTTAAAAACATGATAGTATTTTAGTTTATACATAAAATCTTCGCCACGTTCACCGTTATGATAATATGATATAAACTCTTCATTCTTATCAAATAAATAATTATGTATTTCATCCTGGGATTTTAACGGATAATCTATTCCCGACAAAAGATGATAATAATGATATTGTTCTTTGGCTGTTGCCTCTTTCAAAAGCAAAAGCTCGCATTCTGTGAAACTTGTATGTCCCCATCTCACATCTATCCTTGGCGTAAAGAACAGCTGAGACTCTGACACCCAACTACGTATTTCATTATAATCAACATATGATGTCTTTTTATCAATATGAAGATATATGTCATTTCTTATATCATCTATGGCCTTAAATAAATATTGTAATGATTCAAAATCATTATGAGCCATAATAAGATAAGCATGCTTATCTGACAAAACATTCTCCTTTAGTGAAAAATCAAATTTCCAATTGTAGGTCGCTTTCTTAAACATCTATATATGTTATAAAAAGCAAAATATAGTTTTCCTTTTATATCATGTTCTAATTCAGCAATAATATAATATCCGAATCTCCAATAGACCATAGCCATTTCTTTAGGATAAAACTCGTAAAATTCCTGCTTTTTTGAAACTGCTATTTTCAGCATATTTATATAATATCCGTATTCTTCAAGTTTTGGCGCAACCGCAACAGTTTCCTTCGCTGAAAATCTATAATTCGCAAACATGATAAGTTTATAAAATATCTGATAGAATTTCACCTGATATTCATCAGAAAAATATGATTCATACGGTTTTTGAATACCTTTTAGAAGAATCAAACGTTCCCTAAGCTGAATCTGTAGTTCATTGCTTTTGCCTGTAGCTGACTCATTTCTAATAACATAGTAATAAAGTCTATCCTCAATACACTCTATGCTTTTTGAAAGAAGACAATACGTAATGTTAAATTCCAAATCTTCTCCTATTTTGCATTTTTCATCAAATATCAGATTATTTTCTCTTATAATATCTGTCCGAAACAACTTAAAACACACTTCATAACCGACAAGATATTCAATAAGCTTATCTCTTATGAAACCAAACTTTTCTTTCTCCTTCGAAATATCATAATATCCTGTAATAAAGTCGAGTTCTTCAAGAGGATTACTATTTTCATCAACACGATGGTACTGAAAATTCACCCAATCCGCATTATTTTGCTCAATTGCATTAACAAGTGTTTCAACGGCACTTTCTGAAATATAATCATCCGCATCAACAAACTGGCAATAATATCCACTAATTTTCTGTAAAGCAAAATTTCTGGCGGATGATACCCCGCCATTAGTTTTTTTATATCCCTTTACGCGAGAATCCTGTGCCATAAGAGATTCTATGATATCCCAAGTACCATCTGACGATCCATCATCGACTACAATCACCTCTATATTCCGGTAAGTTTGAGTCAAAATAGAATCAAGACATCCATAAATATATTTTTCCACATTATAAGCAGGTACTATAATCGATACCAGCTTATCTGAACCATTAAGTATTTTTTTCATTTTTTATCCGTAAAATAATCAGCCAAACAACTTGCAATGCAAAGATGGGTTAAACATGAACAAACGATATTTTAAGCGTTTTTTAATATCAAACAAGTAAGAAAAATCACTATACATATATTTGTATTTTTCTTTAACTTTAGATTTCATATCATCATTTCCGTTTTTATAAAACTCGATCATTTTGAGCAATGATAATTTCAACGATATTTCAGCTAATCCCTTGTCATTATATTGAATTGCTCTATTTATTCTATCTTCATATGCTTCGATGGCATTCAAATGCTCAATATTATAAGTATGCTTTTTTCCGGTAATACCATCACTGTTATATCGATAAAAGTAATTCTTAGCCGGGATATATCCCATTTTAGGAACATCATAAATAAAATTATTTATAAGAAGCTCGTCTTCGTGGATCTTATTATCTGCAAATCTCACTTTTTCAAATAGCTTGCGTCTGTATATTTTGTTCCATATTACTACCATTTCAACATATTCCCGGGAATTAGGGGCATAGAGAAACTGCCTGAATTCTTGGGCTGACAAAACCCTATCATCACCTAAGACAGCTGCGCCATCCGGAAGTCTCCTGGTGTCTATATCACAAAACACAATATCCACATCCATTTTTTCTATGGCAGTTAAAAAATCTTCAACATATTTATCTGTCACACGATCATCTGAGTCAATAAAGCAAATATAATCTCCTTTTGCTCTGTCAAGGCCGACGTTTCGCGCTGCCGAAACACCTCTATGATTCTGATGAATAACCTCTATTCTTGAGTCTTTTCCTGCCCAAGCATCGCAAATGTCGACACATGAGTCTACCGAACCATCATCTATTATGATGATCTCGATTTTATCATATGTTTGCGAAACAACTGACTGTATACATTCATCGAGATATTTTTCTACGTTATAAACCGGGATAATGATTGATACCAGTTTATTTGTTTCGATTTCCAAAACAAGTACTCCCTTTATAAAAAACGATTAACCTTTCAAAAACTGATAGAATCTACGGAAGAAAAAGAACACTTCGTAATTTCCTGTTCGAAGGCATATGTATCTAAACATACGAATTTTCTTAGCTTTGCGAACCTCATGAAGCATAGTTCTAAACTCTCTACTCCGCAGTTCCCTATTAAGGCTTCGTTTAGCGCATGATAATGGAGATTCGCCCTTATGCATTTGATATATAGCTGTAAGTCTGTTTGTCCAGTCATGAATGAAAAGAGACTTTAAAACTATAATGTTATCATCCGTAACATCTTCTTGCTCATTTTCCCATCTTATGAATCTTCTATAAATCTCTTTCGTGTTTTTTAAATCATCAGAGTGATATTTTACAGATAATCCATCAACTTTTCTTTTTATATAGAAATAAAGTGGCAGATTTATCATTCCGATATATCCCTCGGAATTTTCCAAATAATCAATGTTGAATTTTAAATCCTCTCCAACACTTATTGTTTCATCAAATTTTATACCTGCTTTTTTTATTATCCCCAGGTCATAGCACTTGTTAGTAACAAAATTAAACAGTTTTAGCCAAGCGAGAGTAGCCGCATAATTTCTGGTAAGTAAATAATTTTCCCCCTTAACATATCCACGCCCGGATTCAAGAATGTAATCTTTATCATTTACTCTTTTGTTATAAGTGTTCTTAAAGGTCATTCCACAGGTAATTAGTGATACCTCTTTGTCCTTCCATTGATCATAAGCGTCCAAATATTTCTCGATCAAAATCTCTGATGGATAGTCATCATCATCAACAAATACAATATAATCGCCTTTAGCTTCACTAATGCCTATATTCCTTGCTGCTGAAACCCCTCTGTTTTTTGTAGAAATAACTCTTATACGCTTATCTATTATCATATATTTTTCGCAAATATCGATAACAGAGTCAGTAGAACCATCATCAACAATTATTATCTCTAAATTCTTGTACGTCTGATTTATAAGAGCTTTTATACTATCATCTATGTAATTTGAACCGTTATAGGTTGGCATTACAATTGAAACCAGCTTGTCATCCATGATTTAATACCTTATATAATTCCATAAAAACAACGACATCGCTTTCCTTATCCCCATAACTTTGGGAATTCCCCAACAAGTAATATTCTCGCGATATAAATTTATTAGTTTCTTTCGAAAATCTATATTTTCTGTATTTCTATAAATATACTTAATCCCATCTAATAATGAAATCAAGCTATGCTGTGTAAGTTCACTATCTTCATTCCCATAAAAATACTTTACTCTTTCCTGCAAAGCCTCTATATAAAAATTGCTGCGGTGGCTGATATTTTCTCCCATAATGCCGCTGCTTCTTTGTAAATAGTTATAATAAGGAACAGGAGTAAATGATACTATTTTTGCGTTATATACCAGCTTATATGTAGTTGCTTCATCTTCATGAAGAGCCCCGACAGGAAATCTGACAGATTCAAATAAATATTTCTTATATAATTTATTCCAAGCGACCGTGCATATATTATTTGTCCTCATCATTTGAATTACTGCTTCATGCCCACTCCATAAGCCACATGCAGCGCTCGTAAATAAATCTTCTTTTTCCCCGAACATTTTTATTCCACATGCAACAATATCTGCATGATCTCTATTCATCTTATCAAGCATTTTCTCAAGTGTATTCGACTGTAGATAATCATCACTGTCACAAAAAAACACTACATCTCCAGACATGCACTCAAGTCCTGTATTTCTGGCAGCTGATAGCCCTTGATTTTGCTGATGTATCACCTGAATTCTGTCATCCATTTGAGCATATCTGCCACAAATCTGTCCGGATGAGTCGGTAGAACCATCATCTACCAGAATTATCTCAAGCCTGGAATACGTCTGATTAGTAATGGATTCCACACATCTATCAATATATTCCTCAACATTATAAACAGGCACGATAACAGATATAATTTCATTAAAGGAATTACCGGAAACAATCTTTATAAAATTATTATAATAAAAACTAATATTGTACTTATCTGTTGAACGTGCTCGTATGTATCCTTTATCAGCGACAGCTTTTCTATAATCCGAATCAAAAGATGCCCTGCTTATTGCATTTTTTATATTGTCAATAAAATCATGATCCTTATCGATTATAACAGCCCCATCACCGACAATCTCCGGGATAGCACCTGAATTAGTTGTAATAAGCGGAATTCCGCGTGATATAGTTTCAAGCGCAACCAATCCAAATGGCTCCATATTCTTTGTTGGCATTATTACTGCATCATATTCATAATACTTCCTAAGTATCTCTTCAGGAGAAAGCATCCCAATACATTTAATATTTCCTTCATACTTCTGCGAAATATCTAACACCTGCTTTTCATAGCGTGTCTTCTCCTTTGAAAAACCTATTATATCAAGGCGATATTGTTCTTTTTGAGATTTATCGAGTTCTTCTATGAATTTGCCAAATGCAATTACCAGCTCTTTCACACCCTTTTCCGGAATTATCCTTCCGGAATAAAGGAATAAATTCGCTACGTCTTTTTTATCCTCCTTCTTTTGGCAATCAGTTATTTTAACTCCGTTATAAAGTACATGCACTAAAGCATTTCTATCATTTGATAATATTTCCTCTTTTATATATTCACTGACAGCTATAAACTGAACTCCATTTTTCACCAATTCTGATATATATTTAGGACTTCTATATACATCAACACAATTATGCATATGGAAATAAATTGGAATCTCAAATCTGCCCTTACAATATTTCACAATCTCATTTGCTGTCGACATAAGATTCTCAATAATAATTGCATCATACTCCCCACGAATCTCATTTACTCTTTTCGCAAACACTTTTAATATTTCTTTATCAAGTATTCTTTTTGAACCAGCCGTCGGAATTCTTCTGTAAAAAGCGTCACTGAATTTATCAACTATTGAAGTAACTGCATGTTTATTTATTCTGAAAAATTCAGTGTACTTATAATCCTGCTCACATTCAGAATGATCATCAATACAATAAAGATCGATCTTACAGGCTTTATTCTTTTCATTATCCTCAATTATTTGAGTAATAAGTCCCTCGACAGCCCCGCCCAATTTAGCAGGAACCGGTAGTATACAGGGGGATATTATTGCAATCCTATCCATTAAAACACCCCAAAAGGGCTACTTTCGTTTGTTTTTCCAAATCAAAAGTAGCCCCAATACCTTGCATTTTATTTTTTCTTAAAATATGTAAAACAAATACCCACTATAGCCAATAACACTACAGCCGCCAATGCTCTTCCACCCCAAAGAAGAATTGCATTAGTACCACTAGGCTTGTTTGATGAAACCTCCGGACTTACAGTTACACTAAATGTCCCAAGATCTGCTTGCATTCTTTCACCGGTAATGTCCGTATATACAAGTTTTACTTTTACTGCCTGTTCTCCAGCATTAGTAAAGGTCACATTGTAATCTTTTGTATAAGTCTTGCCTGCATATACTGTATCCAATCTGATCTTCTTGCTGTCATCTGATACATTTCCTTCAATAAGCAGCTCTGCATCAGTAATATTACCATTGGTCATATTGACATAACTGATATTTAATAGTGATTTACCATTAAGTATTGCATGAGCATTTATGTCTATACTCTTTACCGCAAGACTCTTTCCGCTTGATGTAGTAAGAATCATTGTAGAGGTACTGCTCATCTGCTTTTCCAAACTAAGATAATCAAACTTGCAGGTAAAATCGGCTGAATCCGCTTCAAGTTTGGAACTAACAGTAACGGGAATCGATATTGTTTTACTTTCTTTAGGAAGAAGTGTTCCTATTACTATCTGATTGTCAGTTCCATATTTGGGAAATACCATACCTGACTGACTGGACATAGTCATTACCAGACTCTCAGCACGGGCTGCAGAACTGATATTTTGTATGGTAAGATTTATACTCAAATCATTTCCTGCTTCTAACAATCCTCCCTCGATTGTATAATTTTTCACTTCAATATATGCTATAGCTGAGTCCGCATTTATTTCATCTTCCGTTTGCGCCTCATTAGTACTACCAGTATTCTGACCGGCTGTTTCATCAACAGCATTGTCTTCAACAGCCACATCCTCAGGCATATCGCCGAGGACTTCGCCATCAGTATTTATAGCATTGGGGTCCTCTATACCATTTCCTTCTATATTAGTTGTTTTTTGAGCTGTCCCGGGTGCAACCTCTTCAGTAACATCTGTTCCAAGCTGTATGCCTGCTCCTGTAGCAAATGCAAGCATCTTAGAATTAACCCCCATAAATACTACCGTACCCAGACATAATATGAATGTCTTTATTCCAGTATATTTATTACTCATCATCCCTTATCCTTATCTCTTTCTCTTCTTGTCTTTTGAAAGTTTCTTTATATATTTCTCATTCTGGAAATAATCGTATTCTTCATGATATGAAGCATACTGTTTCATGTCTGCCCTATTTACAATAGTACCAATAAGATTTGCTTTTACTTCAGTCAAAGCATTTGCAGCATTTATCAATCCCTTTTTACTTGTCTCCCCAATAGAAGATACCAATATAGTAGCATCAGAAGAAACTGCAATGACTTCTGCATCCATAGCTACATTCACAGCAGGCATATCATAAATAATAAAATCATACATTTCTTCCAACTGTGATTTTGCTTCATTCATCTTACTGGAACAAAGTAATCTCACAGGATTATCAATCAATTCACCACAGGGAATATATGTGAGATTATCTGTTGTTGTTTCATACTTAACTCTTCCGATCGGAGCTCTGTCCATAAGGTAATCTGAAAAACCAACACTGGCATTTTCATTTAATCTCTTGTATCTGTTCTTTTTTCTCATATCCCCATCTATGAGTACTGTTTTCCAGCCTGAACCTGCAAGTGCGGCAGCAATGTTAATAGCTACTGTTGTAGCCCCATCGCCCGCTTCACAGCCACAGATAACAAAACTCTTATATCCATGCTGTTTTTTCAATATGTGCATATTCATAACTGCCTGATCAAATGCATCATTTAAAATATAATTATCATTCTTGTAAATTTCTAATTTTTTCAATGTAGCACCTCGTTATCTTTATAATCAGGAATAACACCTATTATAGGAAGATTGTTTCTTATAGTTGCCTCTCGTACAGTACGTACTTTTCTATCAAGTATTTCATAAAGGACAACACCGGCACATGCAAGCACAAATCCGGCAATAAAGAATTTTATTCTCTTTTTCCAAGCTGCTCTATTTGCGCTATAAGCCTGATAATATGTATATGCATTATCAAGAACCTTTACGGAATCTGTATGAAGAATGTTTGCCATTTCTTTTGTATAAGCTTCTGCCATTGCATCCGCCATTGCCATAGACAATTCAGGATCATATGTTGTAGCTGTAAAGGTAATAATTGTTGCTGCGTTCGTTTTGGCTAAAGTAGAAGCTGCACTGGAATCAGCTGATGATGAAATACCAATACTATTTTGTATCTGTGATGCCTCAACATCACTTCTTCCAAGAATAAGAGCTGCTCTCTGGCATACTTTATATGACTTTGCGACATCCATATAGGCATTCATGGCTGTAACCGCATTTGCAGTATCAGAATATGAATTTACCGCTGACGCATAAACAGTTGCATTCGCACCAAAAGTATCATTACCACTCTCGAGTGATAAACCAACCCCCATAACAAAAAACAAAAATGTGATGCATAAAATGAACTTGATATTTTTAAACAGCGCATTAAAGCATCTAAAAACATCAATTTCCAACTCGTTTTTGTACATTTTCCTATCCTTCCCCAAATGTTATTTCAAATATAATTTTGCAGTTGCATAAAATCCAATCGATTATATCATCATTATTGTAAAATAGCTATTGATTTTTTTATAAAGAAAAAGAATTTTCTCTAACAATTTTTGTAAATTTTTATACAGACGATTTCTAGTATAATGTTAATGTTATAATTATTTTGTTACTTAAAATGCATAAATATGAATTATATTTCCAAGTTAGTGATTGGGGATTCGTTATTATTAACCCTAAGCGATGTATTTCGAGAAAGGTAGGATAATAATCCATGAATAAAATCATTAGTAACTCGTTGAAAATATTACTTGCTTTGATAATGGTCTCGTTCTTTCTATCTCCATTTCGAGCCTCTGCGAAAAACACTTCTTATAATGTAGCTGTAAAGCTCACAAAAAAAGGAACTCAAAAAAGCGTTCTGGTTGCTAACAGCTCAACACTAAAAATCTATTCGCAAATTGGTGATAGCACCTTAACCGGCAACAAAGTAAACTATTCAACAAGCGGAAAAACAATTGTTAGTGTAAGCAAAAACGGGACAGTCAAGTGCCTAAAACCCGGTACAGCCAGGGTTACCATAACATCTAAAGATAATAAAAAGAAATCTCTCCTTGTGATAAATGTCGCAAAAAATCTTCCATTAAAATCATTAAAATTCAATAATAAATCTCTAAAAATAAAAAAAGGTGATTCTGAAAAACTGCAGTTATCTCTAAATCCTGCATATGCACAAGTTGGTACTGTTAATTGGAAATCAAACAACAAAAAAGTTGCCACTGTTAAAAACGGAAAAATCAAAGCTGTTTCCGCAGGCACTGCCAAAATATCAGCTATTGTTGATAAGAAAGTAACAACCTGCACAGTTACTGTAACTGATACTCCCTCAACTTCTCCAAGCAAAGATAATTCCAATTCAGATGGCTCTGGTTCGGATAAGTCTGATTCAGAAGGGTCCGGCTCGGGTGGTTCCGGCTCGGAGGGGTCCGGCTCGGAGGGGTCCGGCTCGGGTGGTTCCGGCTCGGAGGGGTCCGGCTCGGAGGGGTCTGGCTCGGGTGGTTCCGGCTCGGAGGGGTCCGGTTCGGAAGACTCTGACCAGGATTCCGGATATCAGAATCAGAACGATTCGAATCAAAACAATGCCAGTTCAAATAATGATACTTCTTATGGAGAAAATCATGAAGATAATACATACGAGAATGATTCACAAAATGAAACTATAGCTCCTGAAGTACCGGAAGGTGGTTCCTCTGAGAACAATGAGGATAACTCTTCGCAAAGTGAAAATGGTAATTCGGAACAATCACATCGAGGCAATCAAAATTATGGCAGTTCATACGGTAACGTTCCTTCAAACAATCAATATGAACGTGAAATTCCGCCTGACCTGATCAATGATCCGATTTATTGCTCTATGAATTTACCCTCAGAAGCCATGTCGGACTTCTCAATTGAATGCCATAGAAACTACGGACGTATTCTTAATCAGCTTACGCCCATACAAACTACTGCTGTCAGTATTGGTGCTATTTACCTTGCATCTCAAAAGCATATGTCTTCGTCATATACTATTTGTCTTGGAAAAATGGCTTTATATGCATTTTCCAAGAGCCAAAACAAATGGGTGGCACTTGATGAACAGCCATATCCACTCGGCCTAAAAAGATATAAATTACCATGGAACTCAAATATTCACATTGCTTGTGATAATATACAATATTATTCAGATCATGTGGAGGTAAAGCTTAATGCATCCGATCTCGAGGGATTTGCTTTTCATTTTTGGGGTGTAAAAAAGCCTATAGATCAAGACGATTATTTATATTATGCTTGCGCTTATACGGTTTGGGTAAAAGAATCTTATGCTGCTAACAAATTAACTACAGAAAGCGGAATAGATTCGAAAGATGCTGATAGTAATAATGTTCTTCAGCTTTTATCCAGTCGTAGTTTATCCCTTACCACAACACCAAAAACACTCTGGTGTCATACAATACCAAACAGCGAATATGACCATGACATAGATTGCACTCAGCTTCTCAACTTATATTATTGATAAAAGCCAATAGAAAAACTTCCCATCCCCTCCATTGGGGGTATGGGAAGTTTTTATTGTATGATATAATCTTTCCGAGGAGTTTTAGCTATGAATTTATTTTCTATCATTTTTTCAATCATAATAATCGTTTTAACAATTTATTTTTTCGCAAAAGGACAGTTCATCTATTTCTTTATTCCCTGTATGTTGTTTTTACCGGAATATTATGCAATCGAGTTTTCTGCTTCACTCCCATTGGTAACAGTCAGCAGATTATTATATCTCGTCTTTTATATTTTTGTCTTTGTTAATAGACGAAACATTAGTGCCCATAGCAAACTTAGTATTCATAGCATCACGAAGGAATGCTTGTTTTTTGCAGGTTATTTTTTGCTACGCATTATATCAAATATTTACTATATCACAACATATTCACAACCAATAAAAACTATTTTTCTTATAATATTTGAGCAGTTAGGTTTGATAATTGGTTTATATCTTGTTGATCCTGCAAAAAGAGATTTCATAAAGATAATTAAGTGTATTGTCTGGCCTGCTACAATACTATTTTTTATTGGAATAAATGAAAGTTTTTCCTATTTCCGCCCTTTTGATTATCTTTATACTGTATCCAGAGATATCCTTAATGATCACTATATACGTCTTGGGTTACTTCGCGCCACTACAACAATGGGACTCCCCGGTTTTTTTGGCAATATGTGCGTTTTGGTGTTCCCTCTCATTTTATTTCTCTATCACGTAACCAAAAAGCTTATTTATGTTTGTATATCACCATTAAATATACTTGCAATTATTCATTCCGGTTCACGATCTGATATGATATTTATAGCATTTATAATCATATTATATTCTATAGTAAGACTATTTGATAAATCGGAACGCAAGTCTTTTATCAAGCATTTTTTATGTATTTCAAACTTTCTTTTGCTATTCATTTTACTGATGTGCCAAACCCCTCGTATTAAATATTATTATGAGGGAACCGCAAAGTCATTACTTAATGAAGCCGGCTTTAATTATGATTTGAATGAAGATTCTCCAGATTCCACAGTAGGATATGGTGGCAACTCCACAGGTGGTGTATTGTCAAGATCCTCCCAATTTAGTGGTATTGGATATGCTTTATCTAAAAATCCTCTTTTTGGTCTTGGCTCAGGCGCACAAATGCGCAAAGAGGTAATGTATAAATGGCAAGGACATTGGTATAACTATTCCACTATAGATGTTGGTCTTGTTGAAATTTTTGTTTCAGAAGGTATAATCGGTTTTTTAGCATATTGTATCCTTATATTTTTTTGGTTTTTCATCATGTTAAAATGCCTTAAAGTCTCAAAAACCACATCAACATATACATTTTCTTTGATATTGCCATCATATTTATTATGCACTTTAAGTACTATAAACATGCCCTCATTTTTAATGCTGTATATATACTTGTCATTAGTATTGCTTAAGCAGCTTAAAGAATGATTTTTCTAATAATCCATATCAACCTGCAAACATAAAAGGAGTGCAAGTTCTTATGAAAATTATTAAACGTTGTATGTGCATACTAATTGCTTTTACCCTATTGCAGTATGCATTTCCATCGATTCCCGTTTTCGCCAAAAGAACAGATTATTATATTACTTCAACTTTAACGAAAAAAGGCAAACGTAACACAATCCAAATTGAAAAAGGATCAAAAGTACAAATCATTTCAATCAGTGGCACCAAAGCTATAAATCTAAGCGATTTGAGATATTCTTCCAACAACGACGATGTAGCAACTGTAAGTGATACCGGCTTGATCAAAAGCTTGAAAGCCGGAAACGCAAAAATCACGATAACCACAAAAAGCGGAAACAAAAAATCGATCCTAGCCTTAAAAGTAGTCAAGTCTCTCAAAGTTAACTCCGTTCGTCTTTCAAGAAAAAGTATTCACTTAAAACTGGGAATGATATATAAACTCACAGTAAAAACTGATCCTGAATATGCCACGAACAGCAAAGTAATATGGCGTTCCAGTAATAAATCTGTTGCAACCATAGATAATGGAATAATATCTCCCATTTCCAAAGGAACAACTACAATTACTGCTATAGTAGGTAAAAAATCAGCAAAATGCAAAGTAACTGTTTCTGGTGATTATAAAGATGACCTTGTAGATCATATAATACCTTCTGATTTAGCTAATGATCCGATATATTGCTCCATGAATACCCCTTCGGAAGCCATGTCTGATTTTTCCAGAGAGTGTCATAGAAACTACGGACGTATTCTTGGATATACAACTCCAAAGCACACTTCAGCAGTAAGTATTGGTGCTATTTATCTTGAATCCGGGAAAAAGATGAACCGGGATTTTACAATATGTCTCGGCCAAATTGCATTATTTGCGTATTCTTCCAGCCAGAAAAAATGGATAGTCGTTGATAGACAACGCTACCCACAAGGGTTAAAACTGTATAAGCTCCCGTGGTCTTCACGGGTTCATCGTGATTGCGAAAATATAAGCTATTTTCCCGATCATGTAGAAATCAAACTGAACGCAACCGATCTAAACAATTATGCATTCCACTATTGGGGCGAAAGAAAACCGATAAATAACAGTGATTATAAATATTTCGCATGCGCCTACAAGGTTTGGGTAAAGGAAGATTATTCGTCCAATATCCTTACAACAGAAGGTGGTATTGATACTAAATTTGCAAATGGTGATAACAATAATGTTATTCAAATTGTAACAAGCAGAAGTCTTTCACTTACCACTACTCCCAAAACACTTTGGTGTCATACTATTCCCAATGACGAATACAAGTATAAGAGAGATGGTGCAAAGTTAATTAAACTTTTCAAGTAAATTTACCAGATTAAAAAAGGTTCCAATCTTTTATTTGATTGGAACCTTTAAATAATTATCCTTTAAATGTACTAAGATATTCTTTAAGAGCATCATGCCAATTGGCCATAGTATAATCTGTCGTAAGTCTCAGCATATAGTTATCAAGAATACTGTAATGAGGTCTATCTGCCGAGTTGGGATTCATAGCTTTATACTCTTCGCTCGTCACATGATTAACTTTTACATCTATTCCCTTTAGTCTGAATATTTCCTCTGTGAAATCGGCCCAGTTAGTATCTCCTTCGCACGTTCCATGAAATATTCCATAATTTGATGTTGGCTCTATATGATGAATCATTCTGGCAAGCTCAAGTGCAGAGGTTGGTGATCCAAACTGATCGCATACAACAGATAGCTCGTCATGATTTTGGGAAAGATTAATCATAGTTTTTACAAAATTCTTTCCATCTCCATACAGCCATGCGGTCCGAACGATAAACCACTTGCTGGCAAATTGCTGGACAAACTTTTCCCCTTCATACTTTGTTTTGCCATAAGCACTGATTGGTGCCGGAATATCGAATTCTGTGATTGGTTTCGAAGCATTTCCCGGAAAAACGTAGTCCGTACTAATATGCACCAGCTTAGCATCTACCATGCTTGCTGCAATTGCAAGATTACGTGGTCCAAGTGCATTAAGCTTATATGCAAAATCCCAGTCCTTCTCACATCCATCTACATTAGTTGCTGCTGCACAGTTGATAATAACATCCGGCTTTTTCTCCATTGCAAAAGAAATAACCTCTTCAAGTTCCATGATATTAAGTGAAGTGATTTCCTCTCCTTCTACAACGTCAGTCAGTATGAACTCAACTTCTTTATCATATACCTGCCTTATCGCTCTCCCAAGCTGCCCATTGCAACCTGTAACTAATACCTTACGCATATTATTTATACATCTCCTGATAATATTTCTGATAGTCGCCTGAAGTTACATTTTTCATCCAATCCTCATGTTCGAAGAACCACGCTATTGTTTTTTTGATTCCTACTTCAAAACAAGTTTCAGGTTCCCAGCCTATCTCAGCCTTAATCTTATCTGGAGCAATCGCATATCTTCTGTCATGTCCTTTTCTATCTGTTACATATTTAATAAGTTTTTCTGAAACAAGTTCCTTACGGGAATCTCCCTCCGGAAGCATCTCCTGAAGTGTGTCTATTATAATGTGTATAATCTGAATATTCTGTTTTTCATTATGTCCACCAATATTGTAGGTCTCAAAAAGTTTTCCCTTCTCCTGAACCATATCAATTCCCTTGGCATGATCTTCAACATATAACCAGTCACGGACATTTTTACCATCTCCATATACGGGAAGATCTTTTCCCTGGAGAGCATTATTTATGATAAGCGGAATCAGTTTCTCAGGGAACTGATATGGTCCATAGTTATTTGAGCAATTTGTGATGTTCGCTGGGAACTTATATGTATCCATATATGCTTTTACAAGCATATCGGAAGATGCCTTTGAAGCTGAGTATGGTGAATGAGGATCATACGGAGTAGTCTCATAGAAAAATGCATTATCATCATCCGGCAGGGATCCATATACCTCATCTGTTGAAACATGCAGGAACTTCTTTCCATTCTTGAAAGATCCATCGGGAAGTTCCCATGCTGCCTTAGCACAATTAAGCATTACCGCAGTGCCCAGCACATTAGTCTGAACAAATACCTCGGGATTCTTTATAGAACGATCCACATGTGACTCTGCTGCAAAATGAACAACCCTGTCGATGTCATTTTCAGCAAAAATCTTACTTATAGCATCCTTATCACAAATATCGGCCTTAATAAAGGTATAGTTCTCCCTCTGCTCAATATCCTTAAGATTCTCAAGGTTTCCTGCATATGTTAATTTATCAACATTAATAATTCGGATTTCATTATCATATTTCTTAAACATATAATGAATATAGTTAGAGCCGATAAATCCAGCTCCTCCTGTTACTAAGTATGTTCTCATGTGTATTTCCCTTTCTGTATCTCTATTTAACGCTTTCCCACGTATTCGTATCAAAATTAAACCGTTTGACCACTCTTGCTGGACTTCCTACTGCAACACTATATGGCGGAATACTCTTAGTCACAGTCGAATTGGCTCCAACTATAGAAAATTCCCCAATAGTAACTCCTGATAATACATGGCATCCAAACCCTAACCACGCACCTCTTTTAATTACAACCGGGCCCTCAGAATAAACACCTTGCTGCCAAACAGGAACACCTGCCTTTCTATATTCATGCGAATGGTCCGTAACATGTACAAACGCAGCAAAAAGGACATCATCTTCTATTGTTACCTTTTCCATGGAAGCTATTCGATCAAAAGGTCCGAAATGAACTCTATTTCCAACTATTATTTCAGATGGATATTTAGTTTCTCCAATATTATTCAAAGGGCAAAATGCAACATTTTCAGCGACATCTACATGCTCGCCTAAAGTGATTTTTGAAGGATTTAAAAACTTTACATTTGCAGCAACATTTAAGTGTCTTCCACTTTTTAAATAAATATGCCAGAACGCTCCTCTTAATCTGTTTAATACATATTGCTTAAACCAAGCGGTACGAGAAATTATACTATATGTTATAAAAGCAACAATCAGTAAAATTAAAATACTTTTTATATTATCAATAAAAAAAACAGATAACAGTAAAGCTAAAATTATAAGAACAAATAAATATGGGGCCAGCTTTCTCCCAATTTTCTTTATAAAGCCCATTCTACAATTCTTCTCCCTTATAGATGTAAATCAGCTATATCAAAATAAGCTCTTATGTATTTAATTAAAATGTTACTTCTCCATTATGTTGGAGCAGATTTGCTGAAGTAACACCATCAACATCAATAATATCCCTGACCAGCTTTCCTCCATTTTCTGTACGAAGTTCAACTGTTAAATCCAAGGAGGTTGTCGTAAGATTTCTGGATTTTATAGAAAAATGATTTACATAATTCTTTATTCGACTCATTATTTTTTCTTCCGCATCAATATCCGTACAGTTTATCACCAAAATCATCGGCGCTTTAGCGACAGGAAGCCAGTCAAGGCCCAAAATAGTAACTGTTATTGCTGCAGAAAGCAAAACTGCAAAAATCGCGAATCCTGCACCACATATAATACCCACCGAAATAGACCAGAAAAGGAACATAAGATCCATGGGGTCTTTTATTGCTGTTCTAAATCTTACAATTGAAAGAGCACCTACCATACCCAGGCTGACAACAACCGATGATTGAATAGTAACAATAATCGCTGAGGTAATAAGGGCAACTCCAACAAGTGAAATATTAAAGTTCTTAGAATAAAATGTTTTCCTTGTAACTACTCGATATACAAAGAAAATATATAAACCTATCAAAAATGTTATAGCAAGTGCTAATACTACAGACTCTACAGTAATATCAACGCTGGCATATCCTTCCAAAAATGACTTTTTAAATATTTTTTCCATACTATAAAAACCTCCTACATATTGTATTGTCTACATAAAAAATATTTACTATAAGCAGTTTGATGAAGATTATCAAGCTGACATGCGCGATAAATCATATCAGGAATAAACTCATCCCACTTTACCTCCAACAAATGATGACCTCTAGGCATAACCGGTCTTTGACTCAAATTGCCGGCAAGAAATCTATCAAGGTTTGTTGAAGAAAACAAATTCATATCAATAGTAACTCTTACATTTCCCATTTCATAAATATAGGGAATCCTGTCATACCCAACAATGATAGCCGGCCTCATATTACTAAGCAACATGTTCATTGTAAGCTTTCGAAGCACCGGATGTTGATTATCAATATCCTCAACAATAGGTTGTCCTCTCATCAGCTGCTCACACTGTTCTACCGAAAGAGATGTTGAAGTCTTTAATGTCTTTCCTCTCTCCTTGCGCTTACATTCCAGTGTGATTCTTGAGGAGCTACCGTTATAGATTCTTATCCTGAATTTTTCTCTGGGATCAGTTCCGTTTAAATTCTCGTAATAGCATCTATTATAATAGTCATCAAAATATAATGATCTAATATTGTATGACTTGTTTTCACCTGCATGTGGATCAACCGGAATCAAATAGTTCAGACGCTGTTTGAGAATTTCTATCTGCTGATCTGTTACAAGGTATTTATATTCATGCCGATATTTATCTCCCAAAATTTCGCCTCCAATCTATAATAGCCATTCCCACCAGAAAACCGGAAAAAAGAAAACACATACCAAAGCAGAATACATTTTCTTTTGTTATAATTCTTTTCCAATCAGATCCTGTTCCATTTGCATCACTTGTTTTTATGGCCTTTAGAAATGTATCTTTACAAAGTTTTTCATCGGATAAACATTTTTCTCCGGAGTACTCATCTTCCCAATATGAAAAATCAAGTACGTCTGCTTCTTCACCATTAGGAAGCGTATTAAGATTATCACCTATTTTTTTTGAATAGTATAAATAACTTTTTCCCGCTCCCCTGTTTAGCCTTACTGAAATCCATTCCTCATTATCAATCCATTTTGAATTAAGAAATGATATTCTGTCTATCAGGTAATTTTTTATTTCTTCCGGCGAATCATTATAAATAAAACTGTCATACATTGATTTCCATCGTACGGAATTAGAATAAGAGGCCTTTTCTATACGTTTTGTCAGTTGATCAAACTCATCATTTATAATCTCATCAATAAGAGGACGATATTCCTCCCTGTACTTATTCTCAATAACACTGATAAATGATTTATTCTTTGCCAACTCACAGAACCAGGTATTACCATATCCCTCAAATCTGGATGCCTGACTTAAAAGCTGAGCGGTAGGCGGAACTTTAACTCTGTTAAGTGCTGCATTTCCAAGTGCATTATCATAGTCCCACTGAGGTCCGGCATAAATAATGCTATCTTCGCTATTATCATCCCAATAAAAATACATAGAAGCTATATCTGAGTTTAAAAATATTTCTTCTATCAGATATTTTGTGCTCCATGAATCCAAATCAATCCATTGCTCATAATTGCCATCCTTCAAATTCTGTTCAAATTCATTTAAATGGTTCAGCAATAATGAACAATCCTTTTTGGGAGAATACTTTACTTCAACAATTCTTCCATCATCAGTTATTACATATTTATCTAAAGATGAAAGTCTGCTCGGAATTGACATACTATACCAATATCCGGAATCCTGACCAATATTTATTTTATTCTCACTGACTTCAACGCTTTCAGACAGAAGATACAATCCATAATATTCACCATTTATATATAAATCAACATAGTCACAGGAAGGTGTCCATTTTGACTCGACTCTTTTAGCAAAATCATAAACCAACTTGTTTCTGAGATTGGATTGATCATAACCATTTGCAAGAAGACAATATTTGTTAGACTCCTGAAATCCCAAAAGAGAAACCATTTCATCAAAATACAGATTAAATGGTTTCTTATCCAAAACCCATGTAGAATTTCCTCTTCCCTTTACAGCCCCAATCCCACTGTATTCATTATTTCCATTAACGTCCAAAACACTGAGTCTAATAGGTTCCTTGTTCTTTTTATCATCAATAACTTCAGTAAAATCTCCACTCGCATTAGATATAAAAAACGTCGATACATTCTCAGATTTCAAAACAACAAAATCATATACTTTTCTTCTAAATTTCAGCTTATATGTATTACCTACGTTCAAGTCAATATCAGAAAATGAATCTCCCGTATTAACATTCTTTCCGTCTATTACTAAATTATTTGAATTACAGGAAAAAAACATATCATTCATCGTTATCCCAGACGGAACAAAGGCATATAATGTGTTCTCTTCTCTAAATAGTTTTATTTTTTCATCCCCTTGTATATAGCACTGTATTTCTGATATGACAGCATCATCATTATCATTAATGAAATAAGCTCCCAACGAAATACCAATAGCTAAAAGCGCAAAGATTATAAGAAAAATTTTGCATTTCATATTTTGCATATGTTTGTTACTTCCTCAACCTAAGATCTCAAATAATGTTCTGAATACAATTTCATTTGATTATTTATTATTTTTCCTGCAAAAAACATGCCTGTCAGTTCTTGATGACATTTTTTATAGGACAGACTTTTGAGCACAATCCACAATCAACACATAAATCATTATCAATTATTGGATAAGCAAAGCCTTCTTCATCATCCTGCATAATTATTGCTTCTCGTGGGCAAACAGAATAGCACGCAAAGCAACCACAACACTCTTCTTTTCTTTTGTAAAGAACCATCATTTTTTCACTCCGAATACTCTGTTAGATAAAGCATTTATTTTATATCCTATACGCTTTTTATATTTATTTATTACTCCATATTCACCATACTTATATGCAATTAAGGTGAATGGATATTTTGAAAAATCATTCCAAAACTTATCTCTATTTTCAGGTCTTGAAAATGGTCCCTTTAAAACAGGTTGTAATGAATCTTCAATCTTTGTCTCTGAATAAAAAATATTATCCTTTACGCTATCAAATATGGCCTGCCCTTTTGTAGTATTTATAAGAACTAATGAAACACCCTTATTATCGTCAAATGCAGGATAAGCTTTTTCTATCCCCCAATAATCACCAATAGTAATATCTGCAGGGTGTCTGATATCAGCATATTTACATTCATAGCAGGATGGTCTTACAAAATTCTCAACATAAGCAATATGAAAAAAGACTCTGCCATGAAACTGTTTACCATTTAAACCTGTTATAGTCTCGTAATGAGCTCTCCATCCATATTCAAGCTTATTCCTAAAATTTGCACTAATAATCTTTGATTTTAAGCGATTTGATACCCATTCCAAATATTTCTTCCAAACGGCCGGGCTTGGAACCCCATGGCATAAAATATCCAAGCATACAAGATTATCATAATCCTTACGCAAATAATTCTTTAGCCCTGCAATCTGGCAAGATGTCCCTGAAAACAAGACATCCAATCCGTTATCCAAATCAACTTTTGCCTGTTTAAAAGAGTCTCCAATTATGCTTTGGATGTATTTGGACCCGCGCATAAGATCACGCTCTTTAAAGGTTGTAGCTCTGATGTGTTTTGCACTGAAATTCTCATCTAATACACAACCATATATCACACCACCACGGTTCAGAATTTCATCTGAAAGTGCTGTAAAAATACCACCTGATCGTGATAATTTCCTTACTTCTTCATTTTTATTTATTACAGCATATGTCTTCATTCTCTTTATTTCTTTAAAATCCTTTGACACTTATTTGCAACTATATGAAACAAATTGGGGTTAACAACACCATTTAAAACAAACCCTATTACAAAACATATTGGAGTAATCTTAGCTCCGGCAATGACAAACTCCTTAATTGTAGAAATATTCATATTTATGTGCGAATGGACAAAAACTCCCAAGCCAAAAAACAAATAATTTATGCCCAAAATTGAAACAGCTTTAATTCCATTTCTATTTAAGATTTTTTTCTCGGAAAGCCAGGTCAAATATACCACTTTTATGGGAAGTGCAATAACTGTCGCCATCAAAACACCAACAATCCCATAACTTCTTACTAATATCAATGACCCCACAACATTTATAATTGCCTCTACCATGGATAATTTGCTAACCATCTTTGCGTATCCTGCTATACCTGAAAGATTGCCTGTAACAAATCTGCTCCAAGATAAAATCTGAACTAAGCAAAATAGTATCGGTAATGCTGTATATATATAATTTATGTCTTTTACACCATCGGTATAAATTCTGACAAAAGGAATAATTAAGTAATAAGAAACAAGCATCAATGTAGTCATTATTCCAAGATAAATCGAATTAAACAGATCATGTGTCTTTATATATTTTTCTTTGTTCTCATAATAATTCTGCCCCAAAATATACTGAGTACTTAAGTAGACTGCTTGTAATAAATAATTCAAATTCATGAAAACAAGATTATATATAGAATAAACACTTGCCATCTCAGTAGAGGCATAAATTGAAAGAATTATCATATCTGTGGACGAAAAAATGGTCCAGGCTATTTCTGTTATTATATATGAGTTTCTATCATTTAATTTTATGCTCTGATCAGCAGCCGAGTAATCAACCCACCCATAATGTTTCTTCATATATCTGCTATAGTAAAAAAGCTTAACCAAAGAAATAATGAAGTAGGCCGCTTGAATTGCAGCAATGTTAACTCCATTCAATGCAAGTATAATTTTGACCAAATACCCGGCAAGCCTGCCGACCATCTCAACATTAACTTTTATATAGTTTTCGCCTTCTGTTACCAAAAGCTGAATCCAGTTTTCTGTAAACCAAAAAGAAATGACCTGAGTCATTCCTTCAAACAGAACAACAAGAAAAATTGTAAAATAACTAATCTTACTTTTTATTACAAATGGTAAAAGAGCTGCTAATAGAACAACTATAAGTCCATAAAAAACTGTTACTTTCCTATAATAATGCCTGGAAACGGACATGATCTTTGAAATCTCACCTTTGTTCTTTTCGCTAACCGGCTTATAAAGTGCATTTCTTGTGGCCTGACCTATTCCAGCCTCAAGCAATGCCATATATGTAAATATCTGAGTCACCGTACTTGTCAATCCATTTGTATCAGATCCATAGCCGGTCAGAATAATTCTTGGTACAATTAACCCCAGCGAAATAATAATAAACTGACTTCCAAAACTAAAAAAAATGTTGTAATACTTTTTCTTTCTACTCATACTTTCCTCATACTTTATCTAAAACGGTTTTCAAAAAAGATTTTGAACTAGCTATTTTCTCATCTAATTTCTTTTTATCCACCCGCGCTAAATCATAACAATCTACGCCTTCTTCCTCAGAAGACTTAGCATCACATATTTTTAACAAACTGGGAACTCTGGATTCTGTCTTTGAATAGGCTTTATAAATAGCCTTCTTGCCAAAAATAGTAGAGAATGCCATCGCATGAAATGAATTTGTTACAATATATTTTGCATTTTCTATTAGGTTTACAAATTCATATGGCCCAACATCATATAACTGTGTAAACTCTGTTTTAAGATCCTTACCTGTAGGATGAATACAATAAACTTTTACGCTAAGTTTTTCTGATAGTTTTTTTGCCTTATCCTTTAGTTCATCATCATTTCTCAATGCGTAATATAAGATATAATCTGTTTCGTAATTATTGATTGCCTTATTTGAAAAAGAATGCCACTCCTGTTTATCCATTAAGAAAACAGGATCCATTACCAACTCGACATCCTTACCGGATAGCTCAGATACTTTTCCAAGAAGATCACCTTCTCTGAGTGAAATCCCGGAATATCCAGGTAAATACTTTTTTATACAATCCTTTTGATACTCATCAAGCTCTGAACTGCCAAAACTTGCTGCGTAAGAAGCAATTCTCTTATAATTGCCAACCCCGGCAAAATATTCAGGGCTGTTGCCTGTAATTTGGTTATTCCAAATCTGATCGCTTCCACATAATAATAAATCAGCATCAAAAGAACTCTCATCAAGCAGCTCATCAGAAATAAAAGCACCAAATCTTTTAAACTGCATTTTATTCTTATGAATCCTAATTATCTGCTTAGAAACACTTCGAAGCCTTTTACCATTTACAAAAGGGTTGTTCGAATAAAACCTTTTTAGATGCTCAGGAACATAATCTATAATTTCAGCTTCATGCCCCATGCTTTTTATGTGATTTTTCAAAGCATATGCCTGTAAAACTGCCCCATAATTATGAGCAAAATGGAATGTTAATATTCCGCATTTCATACCGTAATCTCCTCTAAAAGTCATGCACCTTTTATCAATTTATAAAAATAGTAATCCGAAACAGCACAACCACTAAGGTACATAAACAAAGTCGGCTCATCATACAAGGGATTTCCAGTAAAACAATAAATCAAAAAGAATAGCTGCTCATACAAAGCAAATACAATTTTACGCATAGTAGTGCCATTATCTTCACAATTGAAATAGACATATCTTGCGACACGAATTCCATTTACTATTGAAGTAATAAAAAAGATGGCAAATGGAATGCATCCCACAATACCCACTTCACATAATAATTGAATATATACATTATGAACATTTATCAGGTTTCCTGTTAAATCCAAAAAAGTATACTTATATGCGTCCCAGCCGATTCCAAAAATAGGACTTTTAGTCCAAAGAAAAAGTGCTAAAGCACGCTGTACACCTCTTCCTAATTCAATATCACCTTTTTCTGCTGAGTCAATAAATCTATTGACTACATTTAGTATCTGTGGAACAAATCTGGAAAGAATAAGAAGCATTACAATTCCAGCTATTATTACACCTAACAGCTTTGCCCATTTTTTGAAATCAAGATTTGGATTAATTATGAAATAAGTTAAAATTATCGCAATCAAAGAAAAGATACTATGAGCTCTTTTTCCGGTTAACAGTATTGCCACAAATATCATTATTGCAATAAAAACATCTTTATTCCGTTTTTGATTCGGATTAGTAAGTATTCCCATAAGAGGAACAATCAATGTTAATGCAAGATAACTGGCATTCGTACTATAATGGGGTGCAAATCCTGTCATATATCCCTGCGAATATAGGGATATCATCTTCTCCATATATCCTGATCCACTAAATATTGGAACGACTACTCTATAGAAAAATGGCGGAAAAATAAAAGTAATATATGTCATAAGTGCATAAAAGCAACCGACAAAATATAGCATTTTAAAAATTACATCTATCCAATCCTCTCTCTTGCATGCAACGATATAAACAAAAAATAGGCCAACTGTATAATAATATATATGTATATATTGATTATGCGAAAAATTTGCATTATTAAAAAATGAAATAACAAATAGTATTAGTACTACAACAATGTCTTTAAAATATATCTTCTTATTGCATTTAGATAGAAAAATGCATATAGTAACCGCAAACAATATAGGTGCTACAATAGGTGACCTGAAAATTTTTGTTTGCAGTCCTTGCGAAAATGCATGTAAAACCAGGAAAAAGCACGCTAGCCATATCAAAAGTTTTTCTTCATCAATTAAATAATACCGTTTAATCATTATTTTTATTTCTTTCTTTTAAGCAGTCCATAGACTTCATTGACAAGTTTATAATATACTAGCTCAATTGTTTCTCCGCAATCATTACCTAAATCGAATGATTTATCAATTCTTTTTCTATCCCCTATAAGCGTCAACAAATCATCATTTTCTTCAAGTTTTTCAGTACTTATATATTCGCTTCTTCTGAATTCGTTAACTTTTTCCCTGAGCGCCTTTTCATTCAGTAATATATTGGTAAGATCATCCTTATTATCTGCAACAATACCATTTTCATTTCTAACAACCTGATCTGCCATGTTTCCACTTTCCGCATTAGTCAAGATAAATGCGTTTGATGCGGAAGCTTCATAATATGTGTAACTATATGTTTCAGGCCATATAGACCAAAGTACTGCCACATGTATTCCATTATCTCTGAGCTTTGCCACCATTGATTCTTTGTCAGATCTATAATCAACGCCTACCTCTTCCACAAAATCCATATGATCCTGTACTCTGCCAAACTGATAGAACATCTCGTTAAGAGATTCTGCATGGCATTTCTCAATAGCTTTTTTCCATATGTTCCATCCCTTAAGAGGACTTTGATATCCGACAAATGCTATCTTAAGAGGCTCATCATCGCGTAATAATTCATGGTTTCCTTCATATTGCCCAATTTGCTTTTGATGATAGATAGTCTTTACTTTACCCTCATATTCTTTATAAGTATGTACCCATACTTTTTTTGCAGCATCTGATGGAGCAATAAAAGTAATCCTATTGCTAAAACATTTTAAAAACTCTTTTGTCTTTTCTTCTCTTTGATAATTCCCGTTCTTACGATAACTGCAGTTTGCACACTTGATATCTGAAGGTTCTTCCGGGCCACAAAATTCTTCTTTATCATTTATAAGACCGGCAGAGCAACAAACTGTCATATAGTCATGCAGGTAAAAATATATCGGCACATCTATATACTTAACTATGGTGGTTAATTCATCTATATTCACATCTCTTAGATGATGAATGAAGATGTTACTAGGTTCTATGCCTTCTTTACTTAATCTGTATAATTCCTTGCATAATTCCTCGGTATAACAATATCCATGAAATATCCCATCAACCAGAATCTGCCATATTCTATCAGTTTTAACCTTAAAGTGCATTCCTATTCTGAATAATGGGCACAAATGAATCACTGAAACTCCTTTATCATTCAGCATCTTTTGATGAGTAAATATAACTTTATCTGTACCACCGTTACTTTTTGTGTAATTACCATAGGATACAGTTATTATGTATTTGTTGTTTGACAGATTGATACTCTTCATTTTAAATTCTCAATAACTTATCTGAATTTTTTACCACGGGAACTCATCATTTGCTTTTAATGCATCCCTAATTGCTTCAAGGTTGCCATACCCATTTCGAGTATCAGGTTCCAAATAGCCACCTTCAGCCCATTCATTCCAAGCATACATAAAGATCATATCTTTATTGTACTTTTCTTTTGCATTACGTATCTGCTGTGTCATGTATTTCTTAAGCTTTTCCGGCGTATCTCCAACATATACTTTACCATTGGCACCTTTTCTGGGAGTATTATCCCATCCAACAAAAGCTCCGGGAACATTTTTCTCACTATTAGGCTGCCTATCCAAAATAGTCTGCCAAGCCTCATCAAAGTCTACCTTTGCAACCTCTTTTACGTTACTCTTCTTAAGTTTCCTTTCAACATCGAATCCCGTCAAATGTTCAATAGATACATAAAGATTTCTTTTTGCAGAACGCATTTTCTTCCATACCTTAGATCCCTTTATCTTGGATTTATCTACCATGTCCATCCATGAATATGCGGGCTGGAATTCTATATTATATGTGAATCTGCTGTCATCCTTATCCTCGATAAAATCAAATGCTACATCCTGGTAAGCATAAGTCATACCATTTAGTCCATTTTCTTTTGCCAGGGCATCCCAATAATCAAGCATATCATTCATTCTCGGAATAACTTCTGCTCTATAGATTACCATTAACGGCTTACCGTCAGATAAGATATATCTTTCATCTTTAAAGAAAGGCAGCAAGTAATCAAAATGCTCTTTCCATTCCTTTTCATCACCATAATGCTGAGGAAGAAGCACTTCCTTTTTACCAACCCACGCCTTTGTCCAAGGCTCATTTGCCCAGCAAACACAGAAAGGCAAATCTACATTTTTATTTGCAAGCATCTGCTCCATTGGTTTTTCCAAAAGCTTTTTACCATTAAACCAATAATGATAGTAGCAAAAACCATAAATGCCATGTTCTTTAGCAATTTTAGCCTGCCAAACCTTCACATCATCATCAAGCAGATTATAGTAATTATCATTAAGCGGTACACGCGGCTGCTCATGGCCTTCATATAATGGTTTTGCTTTCTTAACATTAACCCACTCTGTGAATCCTTTTCCCCACCACTCATCATTTTCCGGTATATCGTGAAACTGTGGTAAATAAAACGCTATTACTTTCATACTTCTCCTCAATCTTTCTTACTTTTCAAACAAATCTATATATTTCTTAATCTCAGCCTGATTTCCATATTCATGCTCTTTTAGATACATGTGAATGTTGTTTCTTATACTTTCATCGCCAAGCATCTTTTCAATTCCATCAGCCAGAGAACTTGCATCCAAATCTACGATCATTCCTTCTTTATTTTCTTCCAACTGATCTCGAACTGTTGGATATGCTGTGGCTATAATAGGTGTTCCAAGAATTTTCGTTTCATCAAGAACAACGGATTTCCCTTCATATCTGGATGGCTGAATAAAAATATTGGCATTAGCTATATACGGATATGGATTAGATCTTCCCCCAAGAAGAATTACCCTGTCTTCAACATCACACTGTTTTATCTGACTTCTAAGATCCTGTTCCAAATCACCTGTACCAACTATAAACCATTTAAAATTGATATTTTTCTTCTTAAGTATCGAAGCAGCTTCTATCGCATAATCAAATCCTTTTTGCTCATGTAAACGTCCGATGGATAAAAGGTTCATATCGTCTTTGCTATATTCTTCAGGATAAAACTCTTCAGCTCGTTCTCTTGTCAGGACTGAAGATGTTATATTCTCTATCATTACAGTCTTATCTGCAAACTCCGGAAATTCATCCTTCATAATATCAACACAAGAATCTGAGATTGATACAATAGCATCCATATTCTTAAGATGTTTGTAATCGTATTTCCTGGGATGTCCTGCAGAACGATAATCGTTATGTATCCATACAATCTTCTTTTTAGCTTTTACTTTTTCATCAACATAATACAGAATTTCGCCGGAAATATATGCTAATGCTACATCATATTCTTTCTCCAGCTGTTTTATGGCCTTGCTATAGAAGTATTTCCATCTATGTCCGCGCTTTTGTCTGGAATTTGAAGTGACAGCACTGGAAATAGCATTTCCAAATAACCTCCATGGTGTATACAATCCCGAATCCGCTATTTTACCATACATTCTCTTCAAATCTTTAGGTGTATCAAGCACATTCACCCATTTTGGCACCTGTGCCAGAAACATTCCTTCTTTTTTGAAAAGAAGAAGATCAACTTCATATTTATCACTTGGAAGTTCGTTTAATAGATTTACTACACTTCTTTCTGCTCCACCATTGTACAATGATGGCATTACTACCAATACTTTTTTCATAATTCTCCTAGGCTCTGTTTATTGCATTCTTAATAATTTTTTTAACAGATATTGGGATTAGTCCGCTGATCGTATACTTAATCTTATCCTTATACCATTTCCTGGAATATAGTTTTTCAAGCGCATCATATCCGCCATTTTGATATGTTTGCAAAACAAATTGTCTAAGCTCCGGTTTTTCAGTTGCCCCATTTAACTGTTTATTATTTTTATAGATCTTGTCATATTCCGATTCAATAATGACAAAATCATCAATGCACTCATTTAATAGCCTTATACCTCTATCAGTATTACAAAGGATGCATGATACACCAAGTCTATCATTCAACCCGCTGATTCTAATATTGGGGTTTTCCTTATGAAATCCCCAGTAATCCCCCAGAGTAATATCTCCCACTCTTTCCTTCGTAGCAAATGGACAGTTGTAACAATTATCTCTTAGTGTCAATGACTTGGAGAAAAACCTGATATATGCATCTTTCTCTCCTACACGAATATGCGAAATTGTTTTTTTATCAGTTTTCAAAACCGTTCTAGTGGTATATCCCTGCCCTTTTGTCTTATCTCTAAAATAGAATTCCTGAATATTACCTTTAAGTTTTTGCGATCTATAATTCATATAATCGCTAAATAATTTTGTACCAGGAACTCCGTGACAAATAATATCGATACAAATTAAATTATCATAGTCCTTGCCTAAATATTTACGAAGCCCTGCCACCTGGCATGGTGTCCCCGAAAAAACAATTTGCTTCCCTGAAGATATTCTTTCTTGTATTTCTCTGAAAATATATCCAACATCACTTTGAACATATTTTGATCCTTGTAATTTACTTAAGTTCTCTGATTTTGAAACACATATATGTTCCGGCAAAAATTTGTTATCCGATATATTTAAAGCAGCCCCATATACCATGCCGCCTTTTTCAATTGTTTTCCTGGCCAGTACAGCAAACGCTCCCCCGGAAGCAGACTTTTTCAAAATATCTATATCTTTTGCTGCTGCAGCATAAGTCTTAACAGGATAATTTTTTGTAGGCAATTTCTTAAACCCACAAGCTCTTATACAAGAGCCACATCCTATGCACAAATCATTATTAATCTCAGGGTAACCAAAACCAAATTCATCCTGAAAAAATGAAATTGCACCTTTGGGACATGCATTCATACATGCTCCACATGCACAACAATCTATTTTGTTGGTAAAAAGCTCTATTTTTTCTTTCATGATATCTATTCAATAAACTCATTCAGAATTTGATATGATTTTTTACGCTCCTCACATAATTTTGCATTAACTTCGGTATAATCAATCGTTTTGCCAATTAACGAAAAATCATTCATATCACTTACAATTCTGTAACTTAAGCCAAGAAGTCTTAAAATACTCTGATTCCTGCTACCTGTATTGGTGTTAGGTAGAATCTCAACAAAATCTGTATTTAGGTTGATTGCAAATGCAGTTCCATGAAATGAATCCGTGATAAGGCAATCTGCATTATCAATAAGCCCAAGAAACTCTCCTGCATCCGGTAAATATTTAAGTTTCCCTTCCCTGATAATCTGATGAAAGTTCTGCGAAATACGTATAAGTGGCAGCCCTCTTTTAGCCGCATATTGTTTAGCGTAAGCACCAATTTTCTTATCATTATGAACCTGATAAATCAGCACATATTTTCCCGCAGGCTTATGAGTTATCATTTTTCTCCACTCATCACCGGAAATCATAAGAGTGGGATCAAGAACCTGCTTCGCTTCTATACCTATAGATTTTAAGTAATCAACAGCGGTGTCTTCCCTGACAGCTATTTTTTTGTATCTGGACAGATATTTGATAAACATCTGTTTTACATTCTCTGAATCGACAGAATGTCCCATACTACTTGCGAAGGCTATCTTCTTATCATCATCGTCTATAAAATCCAAAAAATAACTTGTATCGTATTCACCACATACTACCTTACCCCATACCTGATCGCTACCGGTAACATAATAATCAGCAATCTCCATTTCGTTTTTTAATTCTTCAGCCGATGAATACCTCCGCGTTAAATTGAGGTATTTTTTTTGCATTGCTCCGAACTTTCTTCCGGCATATTTACTTGCGGGCACGCGTATCATCAAATATATAGCTCTTTGAAACGGATTTTTATTCCATTTTCTCTTATTAAAAAGAGCGGTTCTCTCAACATTTCCGTATTCTTCATCAACACGCAAATAATCAATTATCTTACATTCATGTCCAAGGCTTTCAAATATCTTCTGTGTCGCAATTGCCTGGAGTAATGATCCGTAATTAATCGGAGCATGTCTGGTTATCACTAAAACTTTCATAAGTTCCTCACTTTTAAAGTTTTGAATATAAGTTCCTGTAAATATCAGTCAACCTGGAATATGATTCATTGATATCATATTCATTATCTGTCAGCTTTATATCTTCCCTTTTATCTATTTGAGCAAGATTTTTAAGTATTGTTTCTGCCCATATAATCGGTGATTCTTCCAAGCCAATGAAATGTGTGGCTTCACTAAAGTCAACTTCTACAGGAACTTTATCAGAGAAGAAACAAGGAAGCTGTGAAAATTGTGCTTCAACACCCACTACAGGCACACCTTCAAAGAATGAAGGCATTACAAAAGCATCCATTGCCTGATATAACTCATTTACATCTTCTCTTTTGCCAAGAAACCTTACTTTATCAGTCAATTGAAGATCATTAACGAGTTTCTTTATTTCCTCTTCCTTTTCTCCTACCCCTATAATAAGTAGCACTGCATCTGCTCTCATTTTTACTAATTCAGCAAAAATGCGAACTAATAAATTATGATTTTTCTGGTATGAAATACGTCCTATATGGCCTATGACCAAATTGTTTTCTACACCCAGTTCTTTCCTTTTATTATTTCTAATATCCGGATTAAACAAAAAAGGCTCTTTTTCTATAGCATTGGGAACAACTGTAAATGGCTTATCCTTAAATAGAAACTTCCCTGCCTCTTCACCACATGACAGATAATCAGTCGCAACCGATGTTATTTTTGCACGATAATACATCTTCAGCCAATACTTTAAATCCTTATCAATAGAAGTGTTATGACTGTGGGCTATTCTAATCGGTACTCCCGACTTCTTTCCTGCCTTTAAAGGCAAGTAACTCATCGCATCAATATGTGAATGCATTATCTTATATTCTTTATGTTCTTCAAAGAATTGCTGCATATATTTATAGTACGCAGGCAGATTCTGTGGGTACAATCTTGGCGCATAATATACTTTTCCGCCCATAGATAATATCTCATCATCATAATCATCTTTATCAGGACGATGCGTAAGAAAGTCAAACTGAAATTCAGTCCTATCTATTCTTCTGTAATAATTCATCAGCATAGTCTCAAGTCCGGCTCTATGCATGTTGTTTACACATTGGAGTATTCTTATCACTTCGACGTCCTACCACTCTTTCTATAATAACTGCCAAAAATCCATCCGCAAAATTTTAGCGTAAAATGCATAAAATGACAATGTACAGTTAGCAAAAATTTTATAATTACCAGTACTCATTACACAACAAAGTAAACAATACACTTATAACACCATTGCAATTATCATTTTTATTATTTTTTATGACTATAATCACCATAAAAATATATCTATAAATTTTTAATATCTCACCATTTACTATACATTATGTAAAAACACGCAGAAATTCTTTACTTTTCCTTATTTATCCGTTAAACTTCATAATTGTGTGTTCACATCAAAAGAATGAATATGCAATAAAAAACGCACGAGGAGCATAGAATTGTATGAATAAGAGGGACTATTTAGTAGATTGTTTGCGTGGATATGCTTGTCTTTTAGTTGTCTTGGGGCATGTAATTTTGGGCATAAGAAATGCCAGCATTGATGCACCACTTCCTAATTTAGAGCTTTGGTCAGAATATGTTTTATGGTCATTCCATGTTGCTCTATTTATGTTTCTTAGTGGTTATGTATACAAAATCACTGGTCAATGGCATGGAAAGGGTTCCAGAATAAAATTCATACTTCATAAATTATTAAATCTTGGCATACCCTATTTTTTCATTTCTTCTATTTACATTCTTATAAATTCTGTAATTAGTGGAACTAATCACGATAGTAAAATATCTGATATTTTATATTTATGGAAAACTCCGGTTGCTCAGTACTGGTTTATATATGGATTGTTTTTCTTGTTTTTATTTTGGGTTGTCCTCTCCACAGTACTAAATGATATAGCTACACTCTTTGCACTTTTGGCTATTATTGGGATTTTACATATCACTGGACTAAGTTTACCTTTTGGAGGGCAAGCTATTGCATTTCTATTAGTATTTGGATTAGGTGTTTGCCTTCCCCAAATGTATCTTGATAAAGTCAACATGATAACGAAAGTCTTGATTATATTGGTTCATTTAGTGATCATTTCAGTATTTTTTATAAATCAGGAGATATCCTTTTATGGATTGCGCGAACTGAAGCAAGTATTGGGTATTGCTGCAAGCATTTCAATAATATCCATTTTTATGTGTAATAATAATATAAAATCCTTTCTCCTTTTTATTGCAAAGTACTCTTTTCCTATTTATTTACTACATACAATTTTTACAGCAGGATTTCGTGTTGTACTAAAAAAATGCGGGATAACAATGTATAGTGTTCACCTTATCATTGGACTTCTTGCCGGTATTATCTGTCCAATTATTATTGCTAAAATCACAAATACAAATGCTTTTTTAGATTTCTTTTTCTATCCTTCAAAGAGCATTAAAAGAATAAAAAAGTAACAAGTTTTTAAGCATTAAAAAAGAGTGGGAATTCAAAACTTGATTTCCCGCTCTTTCCTTATATTTATGATCATATATTACTTTAATTCTGTATACGATGTCCAATCGTAATAAGCATAAAGCGGTGACGTTCCATCATATTCTTTATGCCACTCTATCTCGTCTCCCGTCCATGCATTCATAAAGATCTGAGCCTCTAATTGAGGTATATTTTCATTTGCTTCATAGACCATTTCCCCATCCACAAACCACTGAATTGAATCGCTCGTCCAGTTGAAAGCATAGTCATGATACTCTTCCGCTGCATCAAATCCCAGATCGTATAAATAGGCGTGACCACCAACTCCGTCAGTATAATAATTGAATTGGATCTTTGTGGTGTCATACCCTAAAAATTCAATATCTATTTCAGTCCCTTTATCACCATCATTAAAATAGTTAAAAAAGGAAGATACAGCGCCTGTATTCTTAATTGGTTTCATCCTAACCTGGTATAATCCAAAGCCATACTTTTTCAGTGATAATATTTCGCCACCTGTAAGTCCTGAATCATCATTCCTTATGCTAAGGAGCATTTTACCATTTTCATATTGCACATTGTCCGGGCTCCATGTCAATCTGGGGGTTTGTCCGCTAACCCATTCCGACTTATAAAACTTAAATCTGTTGAATCGATTAAAATTACTGTAAAATTTTGTATCTCTATTATTTAAAAAACCATCTTCGTCATAATAGCTATAGCCTATGGCAACTAAGAAACATATTGCTAAAATACTAACTATAATAATATACAACTTCTTTTTCATATATAATCCTCTTTCCAGAAATAACGTCCACAAAATGCATTTTTTTGCTTTTAGAATACGAAGGCATTATTTTCTTTGAAGTCGTTCCAACAACTTACTCAAATAATTGGCAAGTAAAATACTTAATATGGTTCCTAATATATATATCACTAATTGAACCAAATACGAATTTAATGGCAATATACCATACATTATCGGAGTCAGAATTCCAAGTACTTTCTCATGCACAAGATATAATTCCAATGTGATTCCACCAATAAAAGTGAAAAAAGCCGTGCAACATCTTATTATATTATTATTTTCCGCTTTAATCCTTGCGGCGATCCAGCAAATAAGTATCGAAAAAACAATAAATATAAACACAGTACGAATTATGAACCAGCTGTTTGCTACTTTCACCTTAAAAACGTAAAGGGATAATATACATGATAATGCCCCAAGTATTATTAAATATAACGCTGTTGAAAATTTAATCCCTCTGTTTCCTTCACTATTCTTTGCCAACCAAGATCCAATCAAAAAAGCCGGGAATCGTGTTCCAAGAAGCTCAAATACAACTTTAACAGGATAAGGAATTCTAATAATATGGAACAAAAACAATACTATTATGGCATACAGTAGTATTATCCATGCTTTTAAAATAGTTTCACTTTTTTCAACTATTGCAAAGATAAGCGGATATATAAGATATACCAGAATAATCGAAGCAATAAACCATTCATTCAGAGTATTATCGACATAGAATGATACAAGAGAATATGTCCATAAATATTCCTTAAGTGTTTTGCCCATTACACATATCGCATATAGGCTAAAAATAAGCAAAACTGTTAAATAAGGCGGAACCAGTCTCATTATTCTCTTCTTATAAAATGATATTGGATTGCTGTCTTTTTTCATTGAATAATAACAACCGAATCCCGATAACAAGAAAAAGATATCAACACCAACCTGGCATAGCATTTTTATACCGCTATTAACGTTGTGAAATCCCCATGGAAAATCCATATTATTATGGCTAATCACAATCAGTAAAATTGCAATTCCCATAAGCTCTTTACGATATTTAGATATATAATTATATTCCAAAGTCATAATTCTCGATTCCTACCTATTACAATATATTTATCCATATCTCATTACGTCTGCCTTGCGAACCCAATTATATATCTATAACTTATTAGAATTGAGCATAAATAAATGCCGTATTCCCAATATATGCAAAAATAAACGCAGCAATTATAAAGTAAATAAAAATCACTTTATTTCTCAGCAAACATAAATCAAGCGGTTTCACCGGATTATTCCCATTATTCTTTACTAACGCATATGTCTGAATAATAAGTGTAAGTATTAAAAAGATAATGCAAAAATCATTTATATAATTAACTCCAGCCGAAAAGCAAAAAGCTCTTCTCAATATGTAAAGCGCATCTGACATACTATTTGTTCTAAATGGAATCCACAATATGGTAACGCAAAAATAATTAACTATTATAGATAAGATTTTCGAAAAAGTAGTTTTTGTTTCTCCTTTTTTTGCTTTTCCAGTAATATCGCAGAACATTTTGTGTATTACTGATAAAAAAGCGTGCAATAATCCCCAAAAAACAAATGCCCAACTGGCGCCATGCCATAAGCCGCTTAAAAGCATTGTTACAAAAAGATTGAAATATGTCTTAAAACGTCCTTTTCTGCTTCCTCCAAGAGGAAAATATACATAATCTCTGAACCATGATGATAAGCTTATGTGCCATCTTCTCCAAAAATCAGAAGGATTTTCAGCCAAATAAGGAAGATTAAAGTTCTTCCCAAGCTCAAATCCCATAGTGGTTGCTACACCTATAGCCATATCTGAATAACCAGAAAAGTCAAAATATATTTGCAAAGAATACGCAATTATTGCAAATATAATACTTACACTATTGTAAGCTGCCGGAGTAGCATATACTGCATCCACAGCAACAGCTAAATGATCTGCGATCACTACCTTTTTAAACGCACCAATACAAAAAAGCTGCAATCCGTCCCCTATATTATTCCAACAAAAAACTCGTTCCTTTTTAAGCTGAGGAAGAAAATAATTCGCTTTAACAATAGGTCCAGATGTAATCTGTGGAAAAAAACCTATATATAGAAGTACATTTACCAGGTCTTCTTCGGCATCTATTTTTTTCATATATATATCAGCAATATAGCTGATTGATTGAAATATATAGAACGATATACCCAGTGGTAAAATTATATTAAGTGCAGTATAGTCATTGCCCGCCAACTTAAAAATACTTCCAACAAAAAAATTGTAATACTTAAAAATTCCCAATGTGATTACATCTATCAAAACACCAGTTATAAGAAATACTCTATTTCCTGTTTCATATATCTTTTTCCCCAAAAACCACATTGTTATGGATATGCCAAATAGTAACGCCAATAACCGAATATCCGCCATTGCGTAGAAAAAATAACTTGCCAGAAGCAGAATAACATTCTGCTTTTTATAATCCCTGAATGCATATAACAATATGTGCAGGATAAGAAAAAAACAAGCAAATTCTATACTAAGAAAACTCATTGCAAAAACTCCTTTATTCCATTATCTTAAGTAATTCTTCCGCTATCATCCTATGTCCCTCCTTATTGAGGTGGCCCTCTGCGATAGTTGTATTTGAAAAGCCAGTCGATACTACCCAGTTATTCTCATATTCCTCACGGAATTTGTCACTCATATCTACTACTGCAATATCGTATTTTTCACAAATCTCTTTGAATATACCATCTGTTTCAGCAGTCTTAATTGTCATTCCTCCGTCTTCATTAAGCTCAACATTTGGATGATAAAGAATTATTATTTCCTTATCAAATAAAGAAGTCATCATATCAAAATCTTTATCCAGAGCATCTCTGTATTCATCGATATCCACTTCTTTATTATTTTTTGTCTCTGATTCACCGTGTATTTTCTTGATAGAAGCAAGCTGATTTTCTGCATTATACAGCAGAGGTGAATACTGTTTTACATATTTTTTCATTTTATCCATAAGTGATAGTGTATCAAATATATTCTCTCCCAATTGCGATTGATCAAATTCTCTCTGTTCATATGCAGACTTTAAGAGATCCACATCAAATGAAGTTGTAGCGATTTCAATAATTATTTTTTCAGCATCAGGGAACTCCTCTGTAAGAGCTTTAAATCCATTTATAATATACGGCAAATAATAGCCATCTTCGGAAACATTATATACATAAACCTCGTCTTTATATCCCAGCCATTCATTGAGCAAATCGGTATATCTTTCTCCATCATCAACTTCTTTACCTTGTGTATGCGATGCCCCAACGGCTATTACATAATGATCTGCAAGCTTATCACTATTATTTACATATCCTCTTGAATCACTTTTATGACATCCCTTTCCCTCAGTCATCTTTATAATATAGGAATTGGGTGTATATATGCCGGTTGTAGCACCCTTCGTTCTTTCTATCCATCCTGGACGACTATTATAAAAAAACAGAACCGTGTTCATAATAAGTCCTGCTATTAGTGCGGCTATAATCCATTGAATCAGTTGTTTTACATATTTTTTCATACATTTTTCCTTCCAACTATAATAGAAAAATCAACTCAAAAATTTTACATTATATTTTCTCAGCCTTCAAGTACATAAATAGAAGCACATTCAGGATGCTAAAAAGGCGTGGGCATAGTGCCCGCGCCTTCTCTTGTTATAGCAAATGATTTTTCATTTATTTGTTAATCTATGGTACTCCGCATAGAGATATTTATTCCACTTGTCCTCTATCTCAGGATGTTCCCAAATATCATTGATATTTCCATCAGTTCCAACATATTGCCCTACAGTAGACCTGCCTGGCATGTTTTCATGCAGATCAAGTATCTGTTTGTAATAGTCATCAAGCTCTATTCCTGCCGAATAAAGAACCGACGGAATAAGGTCTATCATACTGGAATAATCAGTAAACATTTTAGTGTCAATCTGGTAGTTGGACCAAACTAGGTAAGGAACCGTTCTGTCATTTATGTCCTTTTCCTGCGCTGAAACATTTTCCTGTCCGAGCTGGGTGGAATAAGAAAACGTATGATCTCCCACCATGCATATGATCACAGGTCTCTCAACCGCTGAAAAATAATCAGTCAGCTCTTTAAATGCATGAGCAGAAAGTGCCAAACTGGACTCATACTCATCAATTATGTCATTGGAAACCTCATATTCTCCCAATGAGTGGATCGTATCCATCTCCGGAGGATTTTGCTCGTACCCGCCATGATTCTGGTATGTAAGCAGATACATAAACTTCGGATTATCAGATGTTTCATTATAGACTCTGATTATGTCCTTATAGTTATCTTCATCAAGCCAGTCTCTGTTTCCGTTCTTGTTGTGATATTCATATTGATCAGGCCCAAGATAAACATGGTCAAATCCCATAGCCGGATATGCTATCTTTCGGTTGTAGTTTTCCTTTGAAAAACAATGAAAAGCGTAGGTGGAATAATTATTTTTCTCCAGATAAGAAACCACTGAATCATTATGCTTCTCAAAGTTAATATAGTTAAACGGTGCACCAACTGAAAGTAAAGCGGTCGAATTGGAAGTAAGCAGCTCATATTCAGATGTATTTGTGCCGCCTCCGGCATTCGGAACCAGGCAATAGCCCATGTTCAGGTTCTCTATGGAGTTAAGTTCATCCAAAGGATCCTTATCTGTTTGTACATCACTGTATTTTGTGATATCGCTGAACGCCTCATTCAGGATTACTATTATATCCGGATTGGTATCTGACACGTTATCATCAAAACCCTCGACATTAACAGGAACAAGTTTTACATTATACCCATCGGGCTTACTAAAATGATTGACACAGTATATGCTGTCAGTTATCAGATATGAGCAATATCCGCGCTGTTCTATAATAAAAAATGGTGCCCAGCTCATATTATTATTTGCGATCTTATAGGATAAGCACGCATAGGCCACAAAAAATGCAAGGAATAACAGCTTGGGCAGCATATAAAGTTTTCCTTCAGAATATGTTTCTATATGCTTCTTCGGAAAAAGTATCACTACCGCCAGATTTATTATAAAAATAAGCGCAATAAGCAGAACTCTTAAGTCTATTGTTAAATTATAATTATCTATAACCGTAACAGCTGTTTTAAAGTTTTTAAAAAGGCTTGCACAAAGCGCACTGCCATGTAATTGCAAAACAAAATGTGATATGGTACTCCAGATAAAAGCAGCTGCTGAAATAACTATTAATGTAAGCTTTTTCTTTACCAGATTAAATATAAGAATATTAATCAAAAAGCAAATCATTATGTTATGAGCCCAGTATTTGTTTATATCAAAGTTTTTAGACGCGCCAAGAAACAATTCTAGATATGTAATCGCACTAAAAGCACCAAGCCAAACATATATAAGAACAAATGAAATTTTCGATGTTTTTTCCATTAACTACTCCACCTCGTTAACTATTTTTATTTTTCGGTCTGAATACCACGCATAGCGCAGCCATAATCACAGCGCCGATAAATGTTCCGGTCGTATTTGTTACAATATCGGTAGCTTCGAACATTCCCGTCGCAGTATGGAGCTGTGTACATTCTATGAAAAGACTGGTAAATGCGCCAATAATTGTAGTAATTATGATCCTAATTATGGGGCTTTTTTTACTAAAAAACGGATAGATTATCATCCCCCATGGAATAAACAGGATAGTGTTAAGCGTACTAAACGCAGCACTCCATTTGGAGACTATTCCGCTTAAGGAAAAGCCTGTGTCAACATTAAGATGAACTATCCCCGGCCTCATCCCGATAGGGCGTCTGAAAATGGTCATGGTCAATATAACCCCCAGATATACTACCATCAGGTAAACATGCAGCAATTTTCCAAACGTGATTTTCTTCTTAAAAAGAAGAATCAAGCCGGGAACAAAAACTATGCAGGTCTCAACAATCAGCAACATCATCTGGTTTTCAAGACTAACCCCCTGGAATTCCCTTTCAAGTATATTATTAATAATTTGTATTCTATAGTCTGACATTATGATATTCCTTTATTACAAAGTAAAAAAGAGAAATACCTTAAATGGCATTTCTCCTGTAATTGCCTTCTTTGAAATATACCACAAAATGGGAATATCCTCAAATCGCGGTGAAAATGATACTTCCTACCTCTTGCGCCTGTTATTCTTCTTATAGTACTCCTCTTTGTCAGCATACATATGCTTATCAATTTCGCTGATCAGATCGATGTTCTCATCGGTGCTTAGGTCGATGATATCTCCACCGATGGCCGCAGACAATTTATAAGTTTTTTTTGACGCGTCGTTGTAATCTTCTATAGCATCAGCAATAAATTCTTTATAATCAGCGATTGAATGTGTTGCTGTTTTATCCAGAATTACGATAAACTCATCTCCTGCAAAGCGGATAACAACGCCGTTATTCATTACTACCTGGTTCAGAATATCTGCCATGGCTATGAGCGCGTTGTCGCCTTCCGTATGAGAATAGTTGTCGTTTATCTGCTTAAATCCGTTCATATCAAGCATTAAGGCCGAAAGTTTTTCTCCGCGTTTTTTTGCTGCATTCACTATTCCATTAAGATAAAAACGGTTAAACGCACCTGTCAGTTTGTCCAGGTAGATATTCTCATTTTGAAGGCTCAGTGCTATGCAGCACACAGACACACCCACACACGGCCAGATCAAAGATACTCCGTACAATGCCGTCTGCACCAGCATACCAACCGCAATAGGAACAAGAAACTGCCAGGTCGGGAAAAAGCTGAGGATTCTGCCTCTTCGCTTCGCCGCAAAGTATTCATACAATCCATAAAGCAGGAAAAAGGCCTCAACTATTATGTACACGCCATAAAAAGAGAGCCTTCGATAGCAATTGTTTTCATCAATCAGGAACACAAGAGGTTTAAATAGATTTATAAGAAGAAGCAGTATCTCACTTAGACACAATGAATATACAATCAGCCTCTGTCTACAGGACTGGCTTTCGTTGATATGTCTGACAATTATAGTTATATATGCCGGTCCTATAACGGCATTTAAGAAAAACAGGAACGAATTACCGATATACAAAAAAATGCGAACAAATGTCCCAGGCTTTCCATCAAAATAGAAAACCAGTGGATCAACGATACAGCCGGATATAACAGAAAAAATCATCACAAGAAGTATCAGACTTTCGGAATTCTTGTTCTGAATTCGCCATCCACGGCTGAGCAGGATCACTGCCATTACCAAAAGTCCAACTATATTGGACGAATAAATTGAAACAAGATTAATCATGTCTTTATGGTATTTTAGAGAAAATCCAAAGTCAATTAACTCACTATTAAAAAAGCGATATAAAAGTATTATAATTACCTTTATAGAGCTCCAAAAATTCTTTGAAAAAAATTTAAAATTATTGTTGACATTACCTTTGGGGAGCGATATACTATCCTAGTCGGTCGGCAAGAGACGACAACAAAATGAATATGGCGAGATAGCTCAGTTGGCTAGAGCACGCGGTTCATACCCGCGGTGTCGAGGGTTCGAATCCCCCTCTCGCTATGTAGAATAAGACATAAGTCAGTGACCTATGTCTTATTTTTTATGCTATTATATCTTAGTGACCACCAGTCACAATTTTATCAAAACAAGGAAGGTTTATCTTATGAGCTACGAATTAAATGAAAAACGATATCTTGAAGAGCTTGAAAAGGAGCTGGCTATTGATTCCGTCACAGGTCAGTACCACGAGCTTCAGGATTATCTTATAAAGGAAATTGAGGCGCTCGGCTTCAAAACCACTACCCTTCACAAGGGCGGCATTTTAGCTGAAATCGGCGGCGAAGGGAATCCGCTCCTTATCACCGCTCACGGCGATACAATCGGAATGATGGTTCGCCACATCAATGATGATGGCACAATTAAGGTATACAAGGTTGGCGGTCTCTACGCATATCATACCGAGCGTGAGAATGTGCGTATTCATACAAGAAGCGGAAATGTTATAACAGGCTGCGTCCAGAGAAAGAATGCTTCAGTTCACGTCACAGAAGACGAATTAAACAAAGAAGTTGCAAGCTTTGATACCAATTCTTTTGTAGTTCTTGATGAGGATGTCAAGAGCGCTGATGACGTCAGAAAGCTTGGTATAGAAACTGGTGATTATGTAGCTGTTGAACCCAGATTCACATATGCCAATGGCTATATCAAATCACACTTCATTGATGATAAGGCACTTGTCGCACTTATTATGGAACTGCTCCACGATGTTAAGGATGGCAAAATAACATTAAATCGTAAGGTTTATGCGTTCATTCCCTTCTATGAAGAGATCGGACACGGCGGATCCTGCATTCCTAACGATGTTAAGGATTTCCTTGCTTTGGATATCGCGTGCATCGGACCTGAGCAGACCAGCTCTGAGCGCAAGGTTTCAGTATTCTGCATGGATAGTAGATTCCCTTATAATCTTGACATGATAAAAGAGCTTGAGGAAGCCGGCAGAAAATCCGGTGCTGACTATGTCCCCGATATTTTCACTCCACACTATGGAACAGACGCTGATCCGGCACTTGTGGCAGGCTTCGATATAAGGCACGCTGCAATTGGTCCCGGCACCAGAGCAAGTCATGGCTATGAGAGAACTCATATTGATGGAATTAAGAATACATATAGGCTGCTTGCTGAATACGTAGCAATGTAAGAAAATACGCCTCCCCTCATCCGGCACTTCGTGCCACCTTCCCCCGGTGGGGGAAGGCTTTAAACGAGTGAAGGCGCTATTTGTGCCATCTATGATATTTGTATTATTCGTGTTACTTTTGTGTAACCTTCTGTGATTTTCCTGAAACACCTCTTGCTTTAAGGATTTTCTTGTAAGCTTTGAGCTTGCTCTTAGGAACCTGTATCTTAGCCTTTTTGTTGATCTTTTTAAAGGCGTTCGTACCTATTGTTTTCTTCGTAAGGAACAGTGTCTTAATTTTAACATTTTTAAGCTTCTTGCAGCCATAGAAAGCGTTCTGACCAATCTTCTCTACATTCTCACCGATAATAGCCGTCTTGAGGCTCTTATTGCCATAAAATGCATTATCCGTTATCTCGGTTACTCTGTATTCGTTACCATCGATTACTATGGATAGAGGAATTGTAATGCTGCCGGCAGCCTCTGATCTGGCCTTTATGAATTTTACCGTAAGGTCTGCGTCATCATTTGAAGTCACCTCATAGGTGTTACCCTGGCAGATGACCTTATCTCCAATGTTGTGGCGGTAAGCTGTATTTACTACAACTACCGGCTGATTTACCTCTTCTGTTACCGCAGCATTTCCGGATGATACCTCAGCAGAAGCATTATCTTCCTTTTTATATTTCTCCTCAATTCTGTCAAAAATATCGGAAACACCGGTCTTCTCAGCTATATCCTCTACCTTCTTTTCAGCGTCATCCTCATCGTTCTTTTTGTCATCTGAAGACTTGTCATCACCATTGTGAAGCTTGTCATCAATCTTTTCCGAGATATCCTTCTCTTTATCTGCTACGGAACTCTTCTTTATTCTGAAAGTCTTAACTGTTTTTCCGAAATAATTGGGATTAACAGCAGTAACAATAACCTCGGCAACTCCGGGATCAACGTTATCCTTATATTCAACGGTATAGTCATCCTTATCAAGCACTATATCGCCGTTCTTTACAGTAACCTCCGGAGTCTTCTCCTCACCGTCGTAGATATAAGAATCCTCGCTCAGTGCCACCATAGTAGGAAGCAGTTCTTTCTTAGTTATTTGGAAATTATTGGCAATCTCCTTCTGCTGCTCTCTGCCGTCCTCATCCTTGTATTTTATAACTGCTGCGGCAGTGTACTCGCCAATTTCATGGATATCGGTTTCGTTTAGTTCATTTCCCTCTCTGTCTCTGTATATGACATCACTTACTTCTATCTCTTCAGGAAGGTTCTCGGGCTTTTGAATATCAACTTTAAGTGCCTCGCCATAGTCTCTGTTTACTGCAGTTATAGATATTGTGTAACTTTCAGAGCAGTCAAGACACTTTATTGTAGCGTTGTCATCACCTGCGCCAAGGTACTCAGCTTCCCAGGAGTGAGTATGCTCATCAGCTTTAAACTCAAAATACTTCGGAGTGTTTGCATAGTCGGTCTCTGTATCGCCACCGATTTTCTCACATACCAGATATGCAAACTTGAAATCATTGTAATTCTCAGGGAGATTAAACGTTCCGGTCACATAGTTGTTTATGTCCTTACCGTTTCCGGACTGCTTTGAGCTTGCAACGTCAACCGGTATATATGCAAAATCGGAAGCATTACTTATTGTCAGCCCTTCTTCGTATCTCTTCTTTAAAAGGATCACCGAAAATGAAACCTCATCATCATCCTCTGTATGAGGGAATTTAAAACTTATTTCCTCAGTATCACCATCGACATGTCCTCTTATGTCAGACGGAGTTTGCATCGCACGATCGATAACTGTAAGTTTATACTCGTTGTCTGTTCCCGCAACTAATGATGAAAAGAGTATGGATTCTTTTTTAAGGTTAAACGCGGGGCTTACACCTTCAGATTCGTTCGCCGATCTGGAGCCAATTATTCCAAGACTATCAACTCTGTAAAGTCTTTTATTTAATAATTTTGTTCCTTCTTTCCCAAGTCGAAGCCACCAGTCATCCTTTCTTCCGGTAGTAATATTCTTTTTTATTCTATTAAAATCCTCTGCCTGGTTCTTATATCCATAGCTTGTATTCGTTACCTCTTTGGGATCAAGTACAAATATCTTTGTCTCCTTTAGCTGCGCAAAACCGCCGTCAACTCCTTCTCCATCTGAAGATGATCTTCTTTCTTTTCTGCTAAAAGCTATTGCATCCTTCTCAGCATCGGTAAAAACATTCGCATCAAGGAATCCCTGATCGTTAAGGTCCTCAATCAGGCCTGCAGAAGTACCGGGCATCAAGTGATAGAGAACGTTGTCGCAATCAAGAAGCATTGTGTTTTTACTTACTTTTTTATAATCACTGAAATCACTGCAATCTATATCAAGTACTCGATATTTTACGCTCTTATCATCATACTGGCCGTAGTAGACATAATTCCACTCTCCGCCACCGTTTACGGGATTCTCGATAGCTCCTGTCCCAAGGCCGGTTATGGTTTTAACTTCTCCCTGCGCCTTTGCTGTCATCGGATTATAAAAAACTGCTCCAATAGAAGCCACCACCAAAAGCGTCAGTGAAAAAGATATCATTTTCTTAAGCATTGCAAACTTCATCAGTTGTTCCTCCATCTATAACTAAACAACAAAAATATATGTATATATAAATAAGCGTGCTGTATTAGTATAAGACATAAAAAAGCCGCCAAGCCTACGGATTATGAACCAAATGGTTCATAATTCGTACTTGACGACTTTAAGGTTCCATGAAGCTGCGAGTATATAAGGCTTTAAAACTCGCTCTGCGCAATTAAGTTTCCACTTAAAAAATGACCAATATTCATTTTTAAGTGTATATGGTTTACATCCTATCCGGTGCACTAAAGCCAAGTAAATCTATTCCTGTCTCGAGCACCTTAAGTGTTACATTAAGGAGTGCGATGTATCCGCTCTTCTTCTCTTCATCAGGCTCAGTGAGGATCTTGGTTGAGTGGTAGAAGCTGTTAAGCGCATTTGACAACTCGTAGATATATGCACAAACTCTGTTGGGCATGAGATCTCTTGCTGCGCTCTCCACTGCATCCGTAAATCTTGTGAGAAGAAGCATCAAGTTCTTTTCATCAGCGGACTCTGCATTTCTAAGGAGTGCTTCCTTAACATTACCGCCCTCGTTCTCATACTTTGAAAGGATAGACTTGATACGTACCATTGTGTAAAGGATGTACGGACCGGTGTCTCCCTCGAAGGATGTGAACTTGTCGATATCGAAAATGTAATCCTTTGAAGGCTGGTTTGAAAGATCTCCGTATTTGATGGCTGCAAGAGCTACCTTGTGAGCTGTATCTTTTGCCTCGGTGTCATCGATTTCCTGGTTGCCTTCCTTGATGCGGTTATACATCTGCTCATCGATTTCTGCGATAAGCTTCTCAAGACGCATAACTCCGCCCTCTCTTGTCTTGAAGGGCTTGCCGTCCTTGCCGTTCATGGTGCCGAATCCTACAAAGTGAAGCTCTGTCTCGGGAAGAACAAGCTTAGTCTTTCTAGCGCAGCGGAAAACCTGTGTAAAGTAGAGTTCCTGGCGCTTATCTACCACGTAGATGAGGCCTTCTGGCTTGAACTCCTCCATGCGCTGCTGAATAGTAGCAAGGTCTGTTGTATTGTAAAGTGAAGCTCCGTCTGACTTAAGGATCATGCAGGGCGGAATCTCCTTGGCGTCTGTCTCCTCAGCAACATCAACAACGAGAGCTCCCTGGCTCTCATGAGCATAGCCGTGCTGCTTCATGTAATCAACCATTCCCGGGATTACTTCGTGAACGTCGGATTCACCTCTCCAGAGATCGAAATCCACATTGAGGTTCTTGTAATTTTTCTTAAGATCATTTACAGACACATTCATGATGTGGTGCCAAAGCGCACGATAACCATTATCGCCGTCCTGAAGAAGCTTTGTTGCCTCCATTGCCTCAGCCTTGAAAGCTTCATCCTCCTTGGACTTAGCGCTGGCTGCAGGATAAATCTCCTCAAGCTCACCGATAGTGAAAGGCGCTTCCTTCGGGTACTGTCCGGTGTGGTTTTTATCAAAATAAGGAAGATCGGGCTGACGATGCTTAAGCTCTGTGATAATGAGGCCCATCTGAAGTCCCCAGTCACCGAGGTGAATGTCGCCTGTTACCTTGTAGCCTGCGTACTTGAGAATTCTCTTAAGGCTCTCACCGATAACTGCTGAGCGAAGGTGTCCTACATGGAGCGGCTTTGCAACGTTCGGTCCGCCGTAGTCGATCATGAAATTAGGCGCATGAAGAGGAGTCTTGATTCCAAAGTGATGCTCATGGAGCATTTTCACAATATAGCCTCTTACGAAATCCTCGCTAACCTTGAGATTCAGGAATCCGGGCTTAACTGATTCTACAGATGAAAAGATCTCGCTTCCCTGAAGCTTTTCAGCAACCGCATCCGCAATCATGAAAGGTGCTTTGCCATATTTCTTGGCGCCTGCCATTGCTCCGTTGCACTGATATTCACAGAGGTCAGGTCTGTTGGAAAGAGTAACCTTTCCAAGCTCTGCATCAAAACCGGCTGCCTCAAATGCAGCGGAAACTTCTTTTGAAATTAACTCTAAGATTTTTTCCAAGATAATCTTCCTTCCTTATAACTAATATGAATAATAATGAATTCTAACACAAATATCTGAAATTTCAAATGTCAGGTATGCCGGGCTTCCATATGAATCTGTCAATATCGACGTGAGTCTCATCCACAAATTCGATTCCGTCTGCCTCAAGCATTTTTATCTGAATGTTCTCACCCCCGAATGCAAATGCCGATGACACCCTTCCCTCGCGGTTCACGACGCGGTAGCACGGGATGTGCTCGGGATCGGGATTTACGTGAAGTGCATAGCCCACGACTCTGCTCCAGCGCCTGTTTCCTGCAAGCAGCGCTATCTGTCCGTAGGTCGCAACCTTTCCCTTGGGAATTTGCCTCACAATATCATAGATTTTATCAAAGGTGTTTTCTTCCATTTTCACCCTGCTCCTGTCTATCACGCTCCTGGCTTTCCCGCTCCAGCCTTGAAAACTCGCAGCCGCAGAAATCCTGCCTGTAGAGATCGAATTTATGCGACAGTTCTATAGAGCGTTTATAGCCGTCTTTTTTCTTAAAATCAGAAGGCAAAAACGAGACACTATATTTCTCCCCCATCTCATTTCCAATTCGGTTTAGTCTCGCTGCATCCTTTAAAGGCGAAATTGTGAGCGTTGTTGTGAAAAACTCGAAGCTATGCTCTTTTGCTATCCGAGCGGATTCCTCAAGACGAAGTTCAAAGCATCTGGTGCACCGCTCGCCCCCTTCAGGGCAATTCTCAAGCCCTTTCACAGCCTCAAGATAATCGCTTACGATATAGTCACCTTCGATGATTTCGATTTTCCTGGCGCCTTCATCGGAATTCATCCCCTCAAAATCGCCGTTTTCAACCTGTTTGTTATATTCGGCTATGAGGCGCTTTTCCTCCTCCACTCGCTTTCTGTACTCTGGTTCATTCATGATATTCGGATTGTAGAAAAACACGGTGATATCGAAGTACTGTCTAAGATACTCAAGACAGTAGGATGAACACGGAGCGCAGCAGGCATGAAGAAGAAGTCTTGGGAAACGTCCTTCCTTCTGGAACTGCTGTATTCTCTTTTCAAGTTCTTTTGCGTAATTTATGTTCACTATCTTTTCCATTTCAATTATACTGTTAATGTTTAAACTTCTATAACTATATCACAAAAGGTATTCGATGCTTCAAAATCGCGAGTACCTTGGGAGGAATGAAAATGAATTTCAGACGAGCACTTGATAAGGATATTCCACAGATTCACGAGCTTTTAAAACAGGTTAATCTTGTCCATCATCTGGGACGTCCCGATCTTTTTAAGAAAAATAATAAATATACCGACGATGAACTTAAAGTAATCCTGAAGGATGATTCAAGGCCTATTTTCGCTGCGGTAGATGACAATGATGTGATGCTGGGCTACGCCTTCTGTGTGCACCAGGAGCACCCGAATGACAATCTTCTTACAGACATCAAGACTCTTTATATCGATGATCTATGCGTTGATGAAAACTGCCGCGGTCAGCATGTCGGAAGAAGTTTATACGACTATGTTCTTGGCTGGGCCAAGGATGCCGGCTACTACAATATCACCCTAAATGTCTGGAACTGCAATGAAAGTGCCATGAAATTCTATGAATCACTTGGAATGCAGCCCTACAAGGTTGGCATGGAGCAGATTCTGTAATTTGTATTAAGCTCCTATATTATTGCGCAGTTGTATGCACATTGAATAAGGCTGTTTTTTCATATATTCAGCAGCTTCCCATCCAAAACAGCCTCAACAAGCTCATCACCTTCATAAGTGAGCTTTAGTGAAAAGAACGGCTGCGCAGGGTCTTTGATCAGATCAAGGAAAATCAGATCACCCTTCCAGAGATCAAGCTTTACAAGTTCGTCCTTGGATATCCATTCAAGGACGCCTTCGTTGCAGTCTCCTGCGTCGCCTTCAAAATCATCGGATGTGAAAAGGCACATGTAATCCGTTACATCGCCATTTTCAGCTTCCGAAGGCTCGTATAATCCGTCTCTGTTCCCGGCTACAGCACGTGAGTAGAACGTCACAATTCCCCTAAACTTCAAAGAATTCAGCTTGATTCCGGTCTCCTCAAGCACTTCTCTTTTCACACAATCATCAGGGCTCTCACCGTTTTCACAGTGTCCTCCCGGTGCAATCCACTTACCTTCATTTATATCATTCTTTTTCTTTATACGGTGAAGCATGAGATATTTCCCATCCCTCTCCATGTAGCATAGGGTTGTAATTTCCATATTGCTATCCTTTATATTTGTGCGAGTAATTCAATCTATTACCAAGATATTCTTCTTTTTTTCAGTTCTACGGGTAATCCTAAATTAAAAAATAACAATCATCCCTCAACACAGAAATATCAGACAATCACAAAGTGCATTCCAACAAATATCACAAGGAACAATACATTAACCGCAGTAAACACAAGCAGGTATTTTCCTCTGCTCTCCTTATAGTCATTGGAGAAAGCCTTGAAAGAAATAAGGCTCGCCATAGAGGCGATAAGGGTTCCGAGACCGCCAACATTTACGCCTGCAAGAAGCTCCTTGTAGTTTTCTGTAAAACCTGAAAGCATCAGCGTCGCAGGAACATTACTGATAAACTGGCTGGCCACCACTGAAGTGATAAACTCGCGTCCTTCCATCAGCTTTGTCAGATTCTCTTTGACGAAGTCCATGCGCCCCATGTTTCCGGTGAAAATGAAAAATCCAACAAAAGTCAAAAGTAGTATATAGTCAGCCCTTAATAGGATTTTTCCATCCATAACAGCAACTACAACAAGAACAGCTATCACCATTATAAACCACGGAACTATTCGAAGCACTGATAAAAGTGCAATCGCAAAAAGGAGGCAATAAACTACGATCTGTTTGGTGCCTCCAAAGTGTCTTACTATATTATAATCCTTCTTTCTGCCTTCAAGAGTCTTGGATTTTCCGGGAAGAACAAGCATCGCTGTAAGCAAAAGAACCGCTGCCATAACCGAATAAGGCAGCATGCAGAGCACAAACTCACCGATTCCCATTCCTGTAAGGCCGTAAAGATATAGGTTCTGCGGATTACCGATAGGTGTTAACATGCTTCCGAGATTCGCCGCAACAGTCTGAAGCACGATAACAGGAATCATCAGGTCTTCTCTCTTACAGCTACTAAGTGTCATAAGCGCGAAGGGCACAAAGGTAATCAGCGCCACATCGTTTGTTATAAACATGCTGCTTACAAAGCAAAGAAATACAAGGACTAATGCAAGCTGCCAGCTTTTCTTAACCTTTGAAAGAAGTACGTCTCCGATTTTCTCAAATATTGAATTCTCGCGAAGACCCTGAATGATGATCATAAGTCCCCAAAGTATTCCAAGTGACCTGAAATCAATGTATCCGGCATATTCAGAATCCGGGCGTACGATAAATGACGATAAAAAAGCCAGAATCCACGCTATTACAAGCACAGGATCTGACAATAGCTTCTTAAGTTTGTTTTTCATAATACTCCTCAAAAAATAAATGGATCTGTTTTATTTCCACATAAGATTCTATACAGTGGGAGAATTATTGCAAGGAAAATTTGGATGGAGCACTATTTTTCCAAACCCAGGTTGCTACTTTATTTGGTACTGCTATAATGGATATTGGTGATATAAAATAAAAAAGGCAGGTTCATTATGAATTTTGAAGAAATAACTGCGCAGAGCAGACAGGCAGTAACAGAAATACTTGAAGGAGCAAAACTTCGTCCCGGTTCCATCTTTGTAATCGGATGTTCATCCAGTGAGGTCCTTGGCGACCAGATCGGAACAGCCACGAATGTGGATGTTGCAAACGCTGTCTATGACGGCATTATTCCGGTTCTTAAGGAAAACGGAATCCTAGCAGCCGCTCAGTGCTGCGAGCATCTTAACAGAGCTTTGGTAGTTGAAAGAGAAACCATGGAAAAATACGGCTTCGAGCAGGTAAATGCTATTCCTCAGCCAAATCACGCAGGCGGCGCGCTTGGCACTGTATGCTACGAGAGATTTGATGATCCAGTTCTTGTTGAAAGCCTCAATTGCAAAGCTGACGCCGGAATAGATATCGGCGGTACCATGATTGGTATGCATATGCACAGTGTTGTGGTTCCGATGCGTATATCACTACGAAAAATCGGCGCTGCTCCTATAATCTGTGCAAGACACAGGCCTAAGTATGTTGGCGGACAAAGAGCTATATATGATGAGGAGCTGATGTAAAAAAGTCCCCTCATCCGTCTGCTTCGCAGACACCTTCCCCCGGAGGGGGAAGGCTTTTTTATTTACTTATGTATGTCTGAATCTCCTCTTCCGTCATGCCTTTATCAGAAACAAGGGAGTACATGATTCCATCTTTTTCCCAATAAGCAAATTTATAAGTTGTGTCGTCGCCGCAGGCGATAACTCTGTAACTGTCAAATTCCATAAGCTTTTTGTTTTCAAAAGAACTAACATCTAATTCCTCGGAACCGGTGAACAGTCCAATTTCAGATGCAAAATAGCTTATGCTGTTATTATCTGTTTTATAAAGGATCTCTCCGCCTTCATCATATTTAAAATATTGAACCTCTGTTGCTTCATTTTTCAGTGATTCAATGTCTGTAATATCAAATCCTAAAGCCTGTGAAAGCTCTGATGCAGATGAAAACTCATCTTTTGTCATTGCCGGGCTCTCAGCCTCCTCGGAAGCTGAATCCTCTTTAGCACTTCCTGTAAAATCTATAGCATTCTCAGATTCCGAACCCTTTGCACCCTCTGCTGCACTTATGGATGGTGTCATAACAGAATCTGCTGATTCAGGTAAAGCAGCATCTTCGGTTGCTTCTTCGGTAACCTCTGCATAGTCTATAGCTTCTGAAGTGGCTTCTTCCATTGTTTCCGTTGCAGAATCAGTTTCATATTCGGCAGGTGCTGTAGTAGCCATCTCTGACTTTGAACCGCCAAGTCCAACTGTTCTGATAACTCCATAGGTTCCAAGAATCAGCAGAGCAAAGACCGCTGCCATAGAACCATATCTCTTTACAAATTTTATTACATTATTACCGGATTTCTTTTTTCTTGTGCTATCAAATTCGGTAATATTAGCATCCCCCACACGTAGTTTCTCATCTACATTCGAAAGGATTCTATTGCGCATTTCATTGGTAATTTTTACTGATTCCATAACTTCATTATATTTACTCAAAGTCATACGCCTCCTTTAGAATATTTTTTAGCTGTCCTCTTGCGCGATTTAAATCAGAGCGGACAGTCGACTCCTTTCGATTCAAGATCCCCGCTATATCTTTGGTTGAATATCCTTCCTGATAGAAAAGATGTACCACCTCTCTATACTTTTCAGGGAGCTGTTTTACTGCCTCCCATACAAATGCCAGGTCCTCCTTATTCTCTGCAACAAGTTCTTCTGAAAGCTCATCGGCTTTTCTCACATTCAGATAGTCGATCTTGTTCTTACTCAAATTCGCTGCTACTGTAAGAAGCCATGCTTTCTCGTGCTTTTCATTTTCAAAATAAGGTGCCTTCCTGATGTACTGAATGAGCGTATCCTGGACGATGTCCTCCGCATCACTCATATTGTGAAGGTAAGAATAAGCTACTCTCAAAATATTGTTCCCGTATTTTTCCAGAATTTCTCCTGCTCTTGCTGCTGCGGCATTCTGAGCATCCGCACTTGCGGTCTTCTCTTCATAAGACATACTTTGAGTCTCACCGCCAAAAGCATGATACCGGCTACCGTTAGTTTGCTTTTTTACATCTGCTAAAATCGCACGGATAGCCCTTTCACTAAAATCTCTGTAATCTTTTTTTTCCTTTAAAAAGAATATCGTTTCAAAAATTGTTTCTACATAATATTTCGCGATATTCCTATGCATTGAAATTGTTCTCATCGTTTCCCTAACCCGATGTCATTTTTCATACCGTATGATTTCCTCCCACGCGACATCGATTCCCTCTTTATGAGTTGTCTTTTGTCCCTCGGATTCCCCAAATGATTTTTATTCCTTTGTTTTCAAAAAGACAACTGTTTAAATTTCCAATGCATAGTATATCACGATAACGGTGCGTTTTTCCAGATTTTGCACCAGGAGCTGGTTAAGATTATCCCCTCATCCGCCCCTTCGGGGCACCTTCCCCCCAAGGGGAAGGCTGTAATCAACTTCTCTTCGCCATCATTCTTACGAGCTGGCCGAATTCATCTCTGTATTCATCCTTGGTCTCGATTGTTTTGTAATCGTCCATAATGCCTGTAAGTGTTGCTGTTCCCTTATATTCACTGTCTGAAAGGATCATTGCAAATTCTGCTACAAGTCCTGCGAACTTTAAGTTTTCACTTCCGTTTTCATAGAAGTCCTTGTCGCCCACAACTACTGAGAAGAGCTGTGATTTGTCTGCCTCGGGCTCTTTGTAGCGAACGCTTACTGTTGCGTACTCATCGCTGTAAGCACTGTCTGAATCCTTCTTACGATTATCTTCTTTTTTATTATCTGAATCATTATCCTGGTACTTAAGCTTGATCTCGCTCTTTGCACCTGCAGGAATGATCTCGTAAAGTGCTACTACGCTGTGTCCTGCGCCGATCTCGCCGCCGTCCTTGGTGTCATCGTTGAAATCTTCGTCGTTCATGAGTCTGTTTTCATAGCCGATAAGTCTGTAGGAATTAACTCTCTCGGGGTTGAACTCAACCTGGAGCTTAACGTCCTTGGCTACTGTTACAAGTGTTGATCCCATCTCATCGATGAGGACCTTCTTGCCCTCGAAAAGTGAATCGATGTATGAATAGTTACCGTTACCGCAGTCTGCAAGTCTCTCAAGGTTGTCGTCCTTTAAGTTGCCGCTACCAAAGCCGAGTACTGATAAAAAAATGCCCTTGTCTCTCTTCTGCTCAATGAGTTTCTCGAGATCGTCGGGATTTGAAACTCCTACGTTAAGGTCGCCATCGGTGCACATGATGATTCTGTTGATGCCGCCTTTAATAAAGTTATTTTCAGCAATCTTGTAAGCTTTCTGAATGCCGGCTTCACCGTTTGTGCAACCGCTTGCCTGCATGCTGTCGATGGCATCTTTGATCTTTGATTTATTCTTCATGCTTGTTCCGGAAAGAAGTACTGCCTCCTGTCCTGAGTAGGTAACTATTGAGACGCAGCCCTTGTCGGGAAGTGTATCCACAAGCTCTGTGAGTGATTTCTGCAAAAGAGGAAGCTTATCGGGTTCATCCATTGAACCGGATACATCTACCAGGAATACCAGATTACTGTCGGGTGCCTCAGAAAGGTCGATGTCTCTTGTTTTCATACCAACAAACATGAGCTCGTGGTCCTCGTTCCAAGGGCACTTAGCGATTTCTGTCGTGATACCGAACTTCTCATCTCCCACAGGATTATTGAGGTCATAGGAAAAATAGTTGATGAACTCTTCCGGTCTGACTGCGCTGGGATTTATATCTGTCAGAGAATATCCATCCTCAATCATTCTTCTTACATTGGAGTAGGATGCTGTATCAACGTCTGCCGCAAAGGTTGAAAGCGGTTTTGCGGTTACAAGGTCATATCCATTCTCCTCAGGTTTTTCATAGGACTCTGTGTTGTACTCCTGAACGTAAGGATCGTAAATGTCGGTGCAATCCTCAGTTTCACACATCGCTGTTTCATATGAATTTTCAGCCCCTGCTGCACTCTTATCTGCTGTAGCTGCAGGTGCTTCGCAGGCCTCTTCCTCGTAATACTCAGTAGCAGCTGTCGGCTCTTCATAATACGCCTGGTCTGATGTCGACTCTGTAGTATAGGTTTCTTGTGCTGTGGTCGCCGTTTCATGTGTGCTTCCGCCGCATCCGCATACAGAGCTTGCTGCGATTATGATGCTTAGAACAACTGATGCAACATTCATTTTTCTTCTCATAATTTTTCCCTCCGTTTTTAAAAATGTGTCAGATTTTTAAAAAATAACTTGTTTGTTGCCGTTCTACTCTATATACAGATGGGATTCAAAAAATGTTGCAGATATTTCAAAAATTTTTTTATTTTTTTCCACAGAAAAAGCCGCCACATTTCTGCAGCGACTTTTTCCTGAAACTATTGAGGTTTATAAAAAGAATGAAGAAACTCAGTAGATACTAGCGGTACTTAACAGTGAATTAAATCCGCTAGGCCACAGATACCACTGTCCATCGGAAGGATCGCGGTAAACCTGTACTGTCAGGTTGTTCTTAAGGCAAGGATGGTTATCTGTGTGGAACAAAATCTGTTCAATCGAAAGCTCTACGCCGTAAATTGTGCTCTTCTGAGGTGCATAGGGAGATTCTTCCATAACAACGGTAATTGGCTGATTGTGGTTGTAGTTATAAGGCTTTGATCCCTCAAAGAATGCCCACGGAAGTTTTTCCTTCTTATTATCATAACCGAAATAATATGTAAGGTTTCCGGCACCACCAACAGATGCTCTGGAAATGTGAGGTGAAACCAAAAGTTCATTCATCATTGCCTGACCTTCTGCGTCTCTGCCCTCTGAATAAGCTGTCATAGCTGCAAGTGCGCATGCAACTGTGAGATACTTACCATCCTGTTTTCCATCGGCTTCACTTCCCTTACCGTTACTGCGGTCGATTTTCTTCATGTGTTTTGCTCTCTGAGGTAGTCCGTTAAAGGTGATTGTAGTCTGGTTAATCTCCTCATATACCGGCTTTCCGTTTCTTGTAGCTTCTCTTGTAACAGTCTTGTATGAAATAGCGGGCTGTCTGATCACAACAGGATCAACGATTGTAAGATTGCAGGAAACAGAATACCCGGCTGCTGTTGCTGTGATAACTGCGCTTCCGTCATCAACGCTCTTTACAACGCCGCCTGAAACTGTTGCTACTGCTTCATTACTGCTGCTCCAGGTTACATTTGATGCTCCGCTTACAGTAAGTGTAAGTGTCTGCCCATAGTTAATTGTTGCAGAAGTCTGGCTTATTGTGAACTGAGGAACAGATACTGTGCAGGATACTGAAGTTTTTCCTGCCGAAGCTGTGATAACTGCGCTTCCTACGCCTACAGCTGTTACAAGGCCGTTATTTACTGATGCAACCTGATCGTTACTGCTGCTCCACTTTACATTTGCTGCATTACCTGCATTTAATTGTAATGACTCTCCAAGGAAAACCTGAGCCATTGTCTCATTTATATTCATATCAGGTACCGTAACCTTTACAGAATAATTACCTGTGCTGCATTTTCCTGTAATTGTTGCTGTGCCGGGTTTATTAGCTGTAAGCACGCCCTTCTTTGTTACAGATACAACTTTCTTGTTTGAGCTCTTAAAATTCTTTCCGCCCTTTACGGAGATCTTCTTAGTTGCTCCCGCTACAAGGGTTATTCCCTTAGCTTTCTTACTCTTAACCTTCTTTGCTTTTTTAGTCTTCTTTTTAGATTTCTTAGCTTTCTTCTTAGCCTCTGCGGTAATTGTTGCCTGAGGTCCGAAAACGCTTGCTGCCGGGCTTGCCGCCAGGATAAATGACAATAATATCGAGAATAAAACTACTGAAATTCTTTTTTTCATCTGAATCCTCCTTATAGAACTTCTTATTTTGAGAGAAATTTCATTTTAATCCCCCTCATCCGTCTGCTTCGCAGCCACCTTCCCCCAAGGGGGAAGGCAGAAAATTTTTGTATTACTTTTTAATTTTCACTCCGGCATCCGTCTTCTTTTTAAGAAGCTTTGTGTAAGCCTTAAGTTTCTTCTTGGGTGTCTTGAAAGTAGCGCCTTTCTTAATCTTCTTGAAGGCCTTAGCACCGATGCTCTTTACCTTGGCTCCCTTGAAGGTGATCTTTTTAAGATTTGAGCACTTGAAGAATGCCTTCTTACCGATCTTGGATATATTTGCACCGATTGTAACCTTCTTAAGTTTCTTACAGCCCTCAAAAGCACTGTCGCCGATTTCAGTAACCTCGCCTTCAACTGCGAGACTTGTGATCTCAGTATTCTTGAATGCCGAAGGTCCGATCTTGTTTACGGGATAATCCTTATCTCCGATCTTTACAGTTCCGGGAACAGTGAAGTCTCCGCTTACATCCTTTGTGGATTCAAGTGATGCATTCTCTCCGTCAACCTTGTAATGAGCGCCATCAACATCAGCCTCTGTTACAGGTGCAGCATCCTCGACCTTCTTAGCCTCCTCTGTGGGCTTTCCTGCTTCGCCGGACTTGCCTTCTTCACCGGGCTTTGTTTCTTCGCCGGGTTCAATTATTGGCTTGCCATCCTTGTCGAGAGCAGGGATATCTTCGATGTCTATTGTCTGAGTCTTGAAAATTTTGTTTGTAAACTCTGCTGTATATGTAGTTGTTCCCTTCTTACCTATTGATGCCGGAGTTTTAACTTTTGATGAAACCAGTCCTTCTTCCTTTTCTACTTTTCCGCATTTATCTCTTTTACAGGTTCTTGACGCCGTACATGTCTTTCCATCTGCACTCCATTCATATACAGGATCCGCATAATCATGTCCAAGTCTCGGAATAGAATCTCTATTCCCTGTCCTTACATGTTCTCCGCATATAAGACAATCATGGTATTCCTGTTTATTACCTGCTCTTTCACATGATGCAGGAGCGCTTACTCTCCAATACGGCTCACCAAAAACGTGCGCATCTGTATCAGGAACATTTACCTGACTTGGAAATGCAGCAAAATATGAGGAACCATTATCAGATCCATCCGGCTCACCTTCGATTGTGAAATAAACAAAATAGTCTTTTCCATAAGTTTTATTCTTCAGATCGAAGGGAAGCTCGTATGTAATTTCTCCTTTAGCATTTTCATATTTCCCTAAATTCACATATTCATAGAGTTTTGTATTGGACATATCAGCAAGATATTTATCACCTAGTATCTGCTTGTTAGTGATAATAAGAGACATTCTGCTATAGTTGTTATATTTGTAGTTTGCATCAACTTCATATGAAAACTTGATCTTACCTTGGCATCTTCCAATAGTCTTAGTTGTTATTTTACGTTTATCAGAATCATATTTATCTAACAGAGTAAGCTTATACATACCATGTGTTGAATCCGCCTGCCCAACTTTTGTAGAGAACAGTATTTTGTTTAAAGGTATGTTCATTGATGGAGTAAAGCCAATTACCTGGGTATTTTTTTTATCACTATAGACACTACCATTTGTATTAACATAGTACCCATAATCAGTGCCATACGTATCTCTTAACCACCAGTCTCTCTTGATCCCGTTATAGCTTTTTATCATAGCTTGTGAATTATTACCATAAAATTCATTAATATCACTTTTACTAAGCAAACAATAATCCCAGCCGTGATATCCATCATCAATCTCCTGTATCACTCTGGATTCCAAAGGAGAAAAATGTGCTTGTTCTACGCTGGCAGTTCTAAAATAATAATTTACATCATAAGTTGACCTATGGCTGTTCTCCCATACCGGCATCTTACAGTCGATTAACAGACAAGGCGTGGACACTGTAAACCCACTCTGACATTTCGTTTTGCTGAGAACGTTGAATAAAAGTTCCTCTCGTCCATCTGCCATGCCATACGTAATAACATTAAAATGTCCAGGCTCGATATTAGTAATCGAATTAGCCCCCAAGCTTGTATTAGCTGTTGTTTTCACCACCGCAGCCTCAGCTTTAATGGCCTCTCCTCCTACAGCCGGCAACATTGTTACACTCAGGGCACACGCCAGCACTGCCCCCAGGACTTTTCGTCCCATTTGCTTCATTAGTTTCCTTCTCTTCATTCTTTATAACCCCCTTTGTTGCTGTGAAATTTGTTTTCACGTTTCCGCGAGATTATTGTAAATATTTTTTAAAAATTCCACTACCGCCATTTGGGGGTAATTTTGTCAAAAAATTAAAAAAGAGGTAACGCAGATTGATACGTTTCTGCATTACCTCAGTTTCCCATAATCAAATATCCGATTTTCTATTTCTTATTCAAGTACTCCCGACACGCCTGTCCATTCGTAGGTCGGATCAGCTTCTTTAACATATTCAAAGACCATCGCCATATTTGAATCATTTATTGTGATTATGCTTTTGCCGTCATAATCCGATTTAAAGTAGATCATCTTCTCCTGTCCTTGGTCTGTCGCAACATAGATGGTACCATCATCCCAGGAGAGATCGTAGTAGGTACCTATAAAGTTCGCATAGCCTTTTCCGTCAGGGCAAAGCATCATATCAAAAGCTACTCCTGCTTTCTTAAGCTGGTCAGCGGTGTAGGTCTTGCTATCCTCCTGAAAAGCCATAATCTCATAATACCCTGTATCGTTATGTTTTGCTGAAGACATATCCGGCAAATATGAGGAATCCAGCATCTCATCCGTGAGCTGATCTATGGTTTTGTCATAATCACCGTTATCGTAGGCCTGTTTTTCCTCGTCAGTCATGCGGACAAATATCATCTCGTCGCTCTCCTGAGCGATTGTAAGTTTACCGTCGGCAAAAGTATAGGGCACATCAGTATCGCTCACTGTATCATCATGCATGTGGAAATATTTCTCATCCCAGTCGAAATCCGTCATTTCACCCATCATGTTAATTTGACCTGTTCCATCGGGATTAATGACAGCGAATATACCTGATCCGATTGCAGCTAATTGCTCAAGCTCAGCAGTTATATCCTCACCGTCCGTGGTCATGGATATTACCTTGTAGTAGCCGGCAAGAGTATTCTCATCCTGCGCGATTTCCGAAGAAGCTGCTTCTTTATTATCAGTATTATCTGTAGTCTCGGTTGTTTCCGGTATCTTGTCAGAAGTTGCCTTCAGTTTTCCCTCAGGAATGCTCGTAGTTTCGCCGGTATTACCACTATCCGCGCCTTTCTTCGAGGAACCGCATGCAACTATAGAAATTGACATAGTAAGAACTATTGCAACGGCCAGAATTTTTCTCTTCATATTGCCCCCTTCATATCTGAATTGAAAATTTATGTTGCCACCTATTATTCTAGGAAAAAATCCCGCACACATCTACCCCCAAATGGAGGTAATTATTTCTTAGTAGAGATTTTTTATCATCGCAAAATTCCTTTTTATACTATAATTGGTAGAAAAGAAATGATCAGAGGATGAAATATGGTAAAAATAGACTTGATAACCGGTTTTCTTGGTTCCGGTAAAACTACCTTCATTAGGGAATATGCTAAATATCTGCTATCACAGGGTGAGCGTATATGTATCATTGAAAATGATTACGGCGCTGTAAATATAGACATGGTGCTGCTTCAGGATCTTTTTGGTGAAAACTGCAACCTTGAGATGATTGTCGGAGGCGACGGCCAGGAAGCTCACCGACGAAGATTTAGAACAAAACTGATATCCATGGGAATGAGCGGCTACACAAGAGTTATCATCGAACCCTCGGGAATTTACGACGTGGATGAATTCTTTGATGTGCTCTACGACGAGCCACTTGATCGCTGGTATGAGATAGGAAATGTAATATCTATAGTAGATGCTTCATCTGTGAGTTCACTTGAAGGAATGTCACGCTATCTCTTCATGTCTGAAATCGCTCATGCAGGAAAAATAGTTGTAAGTAAGATTTCGGATGGCACAGACGTTCCCAAAGTTATTTCAAGCGTTAATTCCATCATGGCAAAATTCGGACTGGGAAAAGAAGGCCCCTGGTTTGATCTCTCCAAGGATTTTATTGCCAAGCATTATGATGAGTTTACAGAGACTGACTTTAAATCTCTTGCAGGTTGTGGCTACAGACATGCATCTTATGTAAAGCTTCCCCTGGAAGATAAACAATTCACTCCGCTCTTTTATTTTGATGTTGAAATATCCGAGGATAATCTGAGAGAAATTGCAGAATCACTTTTCAAAGATACTAATGCCGGAAAAGTTATCAGAATTAAAGGCTTTGTAAAGACCGGTGACAACTCGCAGATTGAATTTAATGCTACTGAAAACGAGCTGAAGATTGCACCTGTTGTTTCAAGCAGGAATGTACTGATAATCATCGGTGAAGAATTAAATAAGGAATACATAAATTCGATTCTTAAGGATTACTGTAAAGTAGTATCGCTATAAAGCTATATCGTCAGGCGAAACGTGCGCCGCTAGGCGCACGACAAAAAAGGAATGTACTGTCTTCAGCACATTCCTTTTTATATTTTGCTTATCAGATAATTATTATAATCCAAGAGGATCAAGGAAATCTCTTACTGCGTTCATATAACCTTCCTTGTCATCGAGGACACCCTCAATGTGGGCACTGTCTGCATGATAAATGGTTTTTACAGAGCTTCCGACATTTTCATAAACATCTTCAACCATATCGGGGAGGCATACCTCATCCTTATCGGATACGATTATCATGGTCGGCAGCTGATCCTTTGCCACTTCCTTCACAGTATCTCCGTCATCGAAATCGACGTGGTTTACAACCTTCATATATCCCTTAGTTACCGCGATAAGATAGTTAGTCATGGGTGAATACATTCCCTCGAGGCCATCTCCGAACATAAGTCGCAACATGGATTCCATGCTGGGAACAGGACTGTCGCAGATAACCGCATCAGCTGCCTCGGGTGTTCCGGGAGTTACGTTTGATGCATAGATCGCGGTGGTCTGAGCCCCCATTGACTGTCCGTGAACAATAACCTTTTCTTTACCGAGAGTCTCTCTTGCATATTTTACAAGTGCTCTCACATCGAGTTGTTCATGAATTCCGAAAGTAACCTTTTCGTCGGGATTAGCTCCATGGCCTCTCTGATCATAGGTAATTACATCATAGCCATCCTCAAGATAAGGCTCAGCCAAGGTTGCATCGAATGTTCTGTCGCCGCCTGCACCGTGAACAAGCACTACCAGCTTATCACTTCCGTTATCATAATAAGTTCCGGGAACTTCATTCCCATCCTCTGCTGTAGCGCTGATATCCACGCCTGTATACTTACTCCTGAAGCCTTCCAGATCATAGCCCCACTTTTCAAGCTGCTTTAAGCTGTTTCCAACAGTATCATTATCTTTGTTCTGATACAGAATACGGTCTGTGATATAGCCGCCCATTGCTACTGATCCGCCAATAAACAGTACTACGATGACAATCAGTATAATACTTAAAATTTTAGTGATTTTCTTTTTCATTTCCCCAAATTCTCCTTTTTCACACAGTGTTAATATCTTACCATAAAAAACATGAAAAGAGCAGAAAAAATTGGAGGCCTTTTACAGCCTCCAACTTTTACATATTCATTAGATTTTTGCTATGTCTACAAGCTCAAGAGTATCCTCTTTGTAGGTATCCTCAAGGCTTGTAACAAGCGCTTTCGCTGTATCGAGTGCAGTGATTACGTTAACACCTGTCTCGATTGCTGTGCGGCGAATCAGGAAACCGTCTCGGCTCTTATCTCGTCCCTGGGTGGGCGTATCGATAACAAGATCTATTCTGTGACCGAGGATAAGGTCGATGACCGTAGGTGATTCCTGGCTGATACGGTTGACCTTCCTTGCCTTTACGCCGTTCTCGTTAAGTGTGTCAGCAGTTGAGCGTGTCGCATAGATGATATAGCCAAGCTTTTCAAAGCGTCTTGCTATGTCGATAACCTCGCCCTTATCCGAATCCTTAACGGTAATTATCATCTGCTTATGCTTAGGAAGTTTTATTCCTGCTCCGATGAAGGCCTTATAAAGAGCCTCACTGTATGACTTGCTTATACCAAGGCACTCACCTGTACTCTTCATCTCAGGTCCTAGGCTAATCTCAGCTCCTCTGATCTTCTCGAAGGAGAATACCGGCATCTTGATAGCGATATGCTCTGCCTCGGGCTGAAGTCCAGGTGTATAACCAAGCTCTGTGAGCTTTTTGCCCATCATTACCTGAGCTGCAAGATCAACAATCGGAATGCCCGTAACCTTACTGATGTAAGGAACGGTTCTTGAGGATCTGGGGTTCGCCTCGATGATGTAAACCTCATCTCCCACTGCGATGAACTGTACGTTTATGAGTCCGATTACATGGAGCGCTTTTGCAAGTCTCTCTGTGTAATCGGCGATGGTCTGCTTTACCTTGTCGGAAAGTGACTGTGCGGGATAAACCGAAATGGAGTCTCCGGAATGGATACCTGATCTCTCGATATGTTCCATAATTCCGGGGATAACAATATTCTCTCCGTCGCACACTGCGTCTACCTCAGTCTCAACGCCCTGCAGATACTTATCTACAAGTATCGGATGATCCTGAGCGATTCTGTTGATTATGTTAATAAACTCTTCGATTTCTTTATCAGAGAGCGCAATCTGCATTCCCTGTCCGCCAAGTACGTAGGAAGGGCGAACAAGTACGGGATAGCCAAGTCTGTTTGCTACCTCCTTAGCCTCCTCTGCTGTATAAACTGTCGCACCTTCAGCGCGCTTAATTCCAGTCTCCTCAAGGATTCTGTCAAAGATTTCTCTGTCCTCTGCTGCATCAACATCCTCAGCCTTGGTTCCGTAAATCTTGACACCCATTTTCATAAGATCCTGAGTGAGCTTGATTGCGGTCTGTCCACCAAACTGTACTACCGCTCCGTCGGGCTTTTCAAGTCTTACTATGTTCTCAACATCCTCGGGAGTGAGGGGCTCAAAGTAGAGCTTATCCGCTATATCAAAATCGGTTGAAACCGTCTCAGGGTTATTGTTGATGATAATGGTCTCATAACCTGCCTTTTCGAAAGCCCAGGTTGCATGAACAGAGCAATAGTCGAACTCGATACCCTGACCGATTCTGATGGGGCCTGAACCGAGAACAAGGATTTTCTTTTTGCCGCTTCCTTCGCCCTCTGCCTCATTTTCCTCATCTGCATCGCCGTATACCGAGTAGTAATAAGGTGTCTCAGCTGCAAACTCCGCAGCGCAGGTATCAACGAGCTTGTAGGCTGCCTTGATTCCATAGAAGTCCCTCAGAGCCTTAATTGTTTCAACTGAAAATCTTGTAAGTCTGCTTATTACCTTGTCAGGATACTCAAGCTTCTTAGCATTAAGAAGTGTATCGGCGCTTATGATTTTCTTAGCTTCCTCGAATTCGGGAACATTCTCCTCGGAGGGCTTATGACGTGCTATTGTGCTCTTTTCACCAAGTCGCAGGAGCTTAAGCTCCATCTTGACAAGCTTGTGTATCTTATCGATGAACCAGAGATCGATCATGGTTATCTTATGAATCTCCTCATGGCTCATTCCGCGGCGAAGCGCCTCTGCGATAACCCAGATTCTCTGGTCATCCACGATGGTGAGTCTGTCCTTTAACTCGTCGTCATCAAGCTCTGAAAAATCGTAGCTTGTAAGGCAGTCAACATGCTGCTCAAGTGAGCGGATAGCCTTCATCATCGCACCCTCAAAGTTGGTGCAGATACTCATAACCTCACCGGTCGCCTTCATCTGCGTTGTAAGTGTACGTTTTGCCGTAATAAACTTATCGAAAGGAAGTCTCGGGAATTTAACTACGCAGTAGTCGAGTGTAGGCTCGAAGCTGGCGTAGGTCTTTCCAGTAATAGCGTTCTTAATTTCATCAAGTGTATAACCGAGAGCAATCTTAGCAGCAACCTTGGCGATCGGATAACCTGTTGCCTTGGAAGCCAGAGCTGATGAACGGCTTACACGGGGATTAACCTCGATTACACAGTACTCAAAGCTTGTGGGATGAAGCGCAAACTGTACGTTACATCCACCGGTAATCTGAAGCTCATCTATGATATTGAGAGCTGCGCTTCTGAGCATCTGGTACTCTTTGTCGGTAAGTGTCTGTGAAGGCGCAACAACGATACTGTCACCTGTGTGAACACCTACGGGATCAATGTTTTCCATGTTGCAGACGGTGATGCAGTTACCTGCGCCGTCACGCATAACCTCGTACTCAATCTCTTTCCAGCCTGCAATACAGCGCTCAACAAGAACCTCGTTAGCTCTTGAAAGTCTGAGTCCGTTTTCAAGAATCTCCTCACACTCTATTCTGTTATGTGCGATTCCGCCGCCGGATCCTCCAAGTGTGAAAGCAGGTCTGAGAACTACCGGATATCCGATTTTCTCAGCAAAAGCCACACCGTCATCGACGTTATGCACAACCAGTGATGCTGCGCAGGGCTCGCCGATTTTTTCCATGGTATCCTTGAACTCCTGACGGTCCTCAGCTTTTTTGATAGTCTCAGCTGTTGTTCCGAGAAGCTTTACACCGTGCTTTTCAAGAAATCCTGACTCTGCAAGTTCCATTCCAAGGTTAAGTCCTGCCTGTCCTCCAAGAGTAGGAAGAACGCTGTCGGGCTTTTCCTTTTCAATGATCTGCTCGAGAACCTTGACTGTGAGAGGCTCAATATAAACCTCATCCGCTATGTCTTTATCTGTCATGATGGTTGCAGGATTGGAGTTTACAAGGACAACCTCGATGCCCTCCTCCTTAAGGGAGCGGCAGGCCTGAGTTCCAGCATAGTCGAACTCCGCCGCCTGACCGATTACGATCGGTCCCGAACCTATAACCAAAACTTTTTTCACATCTAAATTTTTGGGCATTTTATATCCTTTCTCTAGTTCAACACCTCATCCGGCGCTTCGCGCCACCTTCCCCTCAAGGGGAAGGCTTTTATTTATTCTTCATCATGTTAATGAACCTATCGAATAAGTATCCGCTGTCCTGGGGACCACAACAGGCCTCAGGGTGGAACTGAACTGTGAAGATGTTCTTTCCGACATACTTAAGTCCTTCGTTTGTTCCGTCGTTTACATTCACAAATGCAGGTACCGCTACATTGCTGTCGAGTTTATCGGTATCTACCACGTAGCCGTGGTTCTGGGATGATATATAAACTCTTCCGGTCTCCAGATCCTTGACGGGGTGGTTACCACCTCTGTGACCGTACTTCATCTTATAGGTATCTGCTCCTGTTGCTAGTGCCATGAGCTGGTGTCCAAGGCAGATTGCAAAAATCGGAACATCCGATGCATAGAGCTTTTTAATTTCCTCGATAACGCCTGTGCATTCCTTCGGATCGCCGGGGCCATTACTAAGCATTATGCCGTCCGGTTTTCCCTCAAGAATCTTCTCCGCTGATGTATCCTGAGGATAAACTGTTACGTCGCATCCTCGTGCAGCAAGAGAAGCTGCTATGTTATCCTTTGCTCCTACATCCAAAAGCGCAACCTTTAGGCCTTTGCCGTTAAGCTCCTTAACAAGGCTGGGGCGCTTTTCTCTCTTGGAAAGGTCTCCCTTTAAGGATGCCTCGTAGTCTTCCTTCTTAAATACCGCACTTCCGGAAAGCGGTCCATTGTCAGAGAGTTCCTTACTTCCTGCAATATTCTTTACTTCTTTGCAGGAAACCTTCTCAACAACTTTTCCTGTAGTATATGCCTTGAGCCTCGGAATGATCTCATCAAGGTTGTAGTTCTCGTTGGTGGTTATCATTCCGTTCATTGTGCCCTTTTCACGAAGGATGCGAACAAGCTTACGCGTATCTATTCTCTCTATTCCCGGAATATCGTATTCTTCAAGAAATTCCTGGATTGTCATGTCGCATCGGAAATTGGATGCCACGTCAGAGAGCTCTCTGACTATAACTCCGTCCAGCCAGATGCGCTCGGATTCCATATCATCCTTGCACACGCCGTAATTTCCGATAAGCGGATAGGTCATGCAGACCGCCTGTCCCGCATAGGACGGATCAGTAAAGACCTCTGTATAGCCCGCCATGGAAGTATTAAATACGATTTCGCTTATTACTTCCTTTACCGCGCCTATGGCATGGCCCTTGAAAACTGTGCCATCCTCTAAGATCAAAAATGCTTTCATTCGCTCCTCCTGTATAATTCCCCTCATCCGGCGCTGCGCGCCACCTTCCCCCCTGGGGGAAGGCTTTGAGGTTTGTTTCTTCTTTATTGCCTTCCCCTTGGGGGGAAGGTGTCAGACGAAGTCTGACGGATGAGGGGTTAGCTGAAGTATCTAACGCCACTCTCAAATATCTTCATATCCTGCTCGCCGAAGATGTTAACAGCTACGCCGTCTCCTCTTCTCTCTGAGTGGCACATCTTTCCAAGGCATCTGCCATCGGGTGATGTGATACCCTCAACTGCCATGTAGGAACCGTTGATGTTCCAGAGATTGTCGAGATGTACCTGACCCTCGGGATCGCAGTACTGTGTAACAACCTGACCGTTCTCGAAGAGCTTCTTAAGGGCATCTACGGGTGCTACAAATCTTCCTTCACCGTGGGATGCGGGATTTACATAAACTCCGCCGAGTTCAGCGCCCTGCATCCAGGGAGACTTGTTGCTGACAACCTTAAGGTACGCCATTGTTGAGATGTGGCGTCCGATTGTGTTGAAGGTCAGTGTCGGGCTCTCAGGATTCTGTCCTGTAATCTGTCCGTTGGGAACAAGACCAAGCTTGATCATAGCCTGGAATCCGTTACAGATACCAAGTGCAAGACCGTCTCTCTTCTGAAGAAGGTCGTTAACCGCTTCCTTGATACTCTCATTCTGGAAGGCAGTTGCAAAGAACTTGGCACTTCCGTCCGGCTCATCACCTGCTGAGAATCCGCCGGGGAACATGATGATCTGTGCCTGTTCGATTGCCTTCTTAAATTCAGCAACAGACTCTACGATATCCTCCGCATTTCTGTTTCTGAAGATTTTTACTATGGTGTCAGCACCTGCTCTCTCGAAAGCCTGAGCAGAGTCGTACTCACAGTTACTTCCGGGGAATACCGGGATGAAAACTGTGGGCTTTGCTGTCTTGTTTTTGCAAACATATATATCAGAAGTCTTATATTCTTTTGTAAGTGCACCATCATCAAAGATGCTCTTCTTATCTGCGCTCTCGGTATCCTCCTCGGAAATGGGTGCTACTGAAGGGAATACCTTTTCAAGCTTATTCTTCCAGTTTTCAAGAGCCTCTTCTTCAGAAATCTCAACGTTTCCGATAGTGAACTTCTTGTCATCGGTAACCACACCGATTTCTCTTGCTTCTCTGAGTGCGAGTACTTCTCCGGCCTTATCTGCGGGAACTTCCACCAGGATGTTTCCGATTCTGTTTGTGAAAAGGTCCTCATTTTTCACACAGCCCGCGATCTTCACACCGAATCCGTTACCGAATGCCATGCGGCTTATAGCTGCTGCTACGCCGTAGGAATCAATTGCATAAGCTGCGGAAACATAACCCTTCTGCATAAGGTCGTGTATCTCATCGTATCTGGCCATAACCTTTTCATAATCAGGAAGGCCGTACTCATCCCTGTCTATCGGAAGCTCGATGAGCATATCTCCGGCTTTCTTAAGCTCGGGAGTAATGACATCACTCTGCTTTGCAACGTCCACTGCGAAAGATACAAGAGTCGGAGGAACGTTGATCTCACCGGATGCTCTCTTTTCATCGCCCTCATAGAAGAAGGATCCTGACATTGAATCCTTACCGCCGATTGATGCGATACCGAATCTGAGCTGTGCCTCAAAGGATCCGAGAAGGGCTGTGAGCGGCTGACTCCATCTGGTCTTGTCAGCTGTCATTCTCTGGAAGTACTCCTGGAAGGTGAGATGAAGCTTTTTATAATCACCGCCTGTTGCTACGATTCTGGCAACAGACTCTGTTACTGCATAAGCTGCGCCGTGGTAGGGACTCCATGAAGAGAGGTAAGGATCGAAGCCGTAAGCCATCATTGTTACGGTATCCGTTTTTCCCCCGAGAACAGGGAGCTTAGCTACCATGGACTGCGTCTCTGTCAGCTGGTATTTTCCTCCGTAAGGCATGGTCACTGTGCCTGCGCCGATTGAAGAGTCGAACATCTCAACGAGTCCCTTCTGTGAGCAGACATTGAGGTCTTCCATTTCTGAAAGCCATGCTGTTTTTACGTCGTTATTCTTAAGTGCTTCGCCTGCTGCTTTGCACGCATACTTATCAAAATAGTTATCTTCTGCTGCAGGAATCTGAACCTCAACCTCAGTCTCCTGATGAGCGCCGTTGGTATCAAGGAATGAACGCTTGATGTCTACGATTTTCTTGCCTCTCCACTTAAGGACAAGTCTGGGCTCCTCAGTAACAATAGCAACCTTAACTGCCTCGAGGTTCTCCTCTGCTGCGTACTCAAGGAACTTATCTACCTGAGAAGGATCAACAACTACTGCCATTCTCTCCTGTGACTCGGAGATTGCAAGCTCTGTTCCGTCAAGACCTGCGTACTTCTTCGGAACCTTATCGAGATCTACATCAAGACCGTCTGCAAGCTCACCGATTGCTACGGATACACCGCCGGCACCAAAGTCGTTACATTTTTTAATAAGTTCTGAAACCTCGGGTCTTCTGAAAAGTCTCTGCAATTTACGCTCTGTAGGTGCGTTACCCTTCTGAACCTCAGCGCCGCAGGTAAGGATTGAATCAGCTGTGTGAGCTTTGGATGAACCTGTAGCTCCGCCGCAGCCGTCGCGTCCTGTTCTACCGCCAAGAAGCACAATGATGTCTCCGGGATCGGAGCTCTCTCTTATTACATGTTCCTGAGGAGCAGCGCCCATAACAGCACCGATTTCCATTCTCTTTGCAGCGTAGTCAGGATGGTAAACTTCCTTTACATAGCCTGTTGCAAGACCGATCTGGTTACCATAACTTGAATAACCTGAAGCAGCACCGCGAACAAGCTTTTTCTGTGAAAGCTTACCTTTAAGTGTATCAGCAACCGGAACAGTGGGATCAGCTGCACCTGTCACACGCATTGCCTGATATACATAACCTCTTCCTGAGAGCGGATCTCTGATAGCGCCGCCAAGGCATGTAGCAGCACCACCGAAGGGCTCAATCTCTGTAGGATGGTTGTGAGTCTCATTTTTGAAAAATACGAGCCAGTTTTCTTTTACAGGGCCGTTACCGTAGTCAACATCTACAGGAACAACAACTGTACATGCGTTATTCTCTTCAGACTCTTCCATGTCTGTGAGCTTTCCGTCTTTCTTGAGTTTCTTCATTCCCATAAGGGCGATGTCCATAAGGGAGATGAATTTCTCCTCGCGCTTCTTAGGATCAGCGTAAACGTCCTCTCTCGCGCTAAGATATTTATCATATGAAGCTTTGATAGGCGCAGCATAGAAACCGTCACCAAAGCTTACGTTTTTGAGCTCTGTGCCGAAGGTTGTATGACGGCAGTGATCTGACCAGTATGTATCAAGAACGCGGATCTCTGTCATTGAGGGATCGCGCTTCTCATCATCGTGGAAGTACTGCTGAATCCACTTGAAATCATTAAAGGTCATAGCAAGACCGAAGGATTCGTAGAGCTTTTTAAGATCATCCTCTGCCATATCCTTAAATCCGTCCAGAATCTTAACATCCTCAGGCTCTTCGAAGTTATCTACAAGAGTCTCAGGCTTTCCTTCATCAGCAATTCTTGAATCAACGGGGTTCATTACGTACTCTTCTATTTTAGAAAGTTCCTCATCAGTAATGTCTCCCATCAGCATGTATGTTACAGCTGTGCGGATAACCGGCTCCTCGTCGCCCTTAATAAAACGTACACACTGAACTGCTGAGTCAGCCCTCTGATCGAACTGTCCGGGAAGCGCCTCAACGCTGAACACTTTTGCCCCTTCCGGGATCTCGATCTTTTCATGATAAAGGATATCAACCGGGGGCTCTGAAAAAACTGTAGTGCAGGCTTTTTCAAATACCTCATCCGAAATGTTCTCCACATCGTAACGGATGAACTCCCTTACCTTGGATACACTCTTGATACCGAGATAGCTCTTGATCTCCTTACGAAGCTCCTTGGCTTTTCCGGCATAGGGTGCTTTCTTTTCCACATAGACTCTTCTGACTTGGCTCATAAATCTCCTCCTGATAGTTTATAAATGTCATCCCCTCATCCGTCAGCTTCGCTGACACCTTCCCCCCAGGGGGAAGGCCCGAACAAGAAGACTATTTTTATATCAAAAAATCAGTGTCGAAAAACACTGATTAATTATCTGCGGGCACTAAGCCCTCCAATATATATAACAATTCGCGGTCAACCGCGGACTCGCTAACACCAATAGTTTTAGCGGATACTTTAAGACCCTCAACCACATACATAAGGTTGCGGGCACATCCATACGGATCAGCACAGAAAAACTCGCCTGAACGTATTCCGTTTTCAATTAAAGCCTGAACAATCTGAACTCCGGTATCGAACTGTTTACGAAGCGGATTGTCAGAGGCGGGAATATCCCTGTTTGCAAAATATTCATAAGTGGCAATAACAAGGCTGTTCTTCTTTCGAAGAATTTCCTTTTTCTGCTCTTTCAAGAAAAGAGCCAGCATATCGCCGGCAGTAGCGTCATTATTCAACGCTTTTGAAATAGCTTCCTCATCCTCATCCGCTGTCTCTTCAGACAATACGGCAAGGAAGATTTCTTCAGTGGACGAGAAATAGAGATAAAGCCCTCCACGACTGATGTCACAAGCTTCTACGACATCCTTCATGGTGACATTTTTAAATCCCTTTTCCGCGAATACTTCGCGAGCTTTTTCCAGAATGTATTTTCTTTTCTGAGCAGATTTCTCACCCATTAGTAAAACTCCTGAAATCAAAAGTTAGTTCATAATCTTCTTAATACGACATTGTACCCCAGAAGTGTATGAGATCATCCATCTTGTAAACAACAGCATAGAGGACTCCGGTATAAACACCCTCGGCCCACACGGTTCCCTTGGTCTGACCCTCAAGAATGTATCTTGAGAGAATTCCTGCAAGGTCATCCATGTCTGTGATCTCAGCATCTTCTATAAATAGAAGTTCATCCTTATATGTATGGAGATGATTTCTTGTATAGACATATGTATAGTTGCGATTCATCATCTTCGTCTGCTGTGCCTGTTTTACAAAGCTCAGAAGATTTGAATCATAGACAGGAAACGGCATTGATTTGGATAATTCGCTGTTGGAGTAACTCTCTGCAACCTGCTGCTTGGTATGCTCCTTAAGCCATGTTATGTAAGGTGCAAGGCTCGCAACATCATCCTTATATCTTGAAATGATATCTTCTACGCTGTTCTCGCCGTCTTTTCCTTCAAACATATCTCTGCCCCCTCGGATTCAATATATTAAGAAAATTTATCTCAATGAATTATAACATAAGAAAGAAAAAAATATATATGGAAATTTGTTCAAAGAATAGTTTTGCTGTATACTTGTTCCTAACCAATTTTCACAGATAGAAAAAGGAATATAAAATATGAAATATTTTCTTCTATATATAAAGCAGACGCTGCGCTTTGTTTTAAAGCCCCTGTCGTTTCTGCCTGCAATTGTAATGATGTGCCTGATTTTTAATTTTTCTGACCAAAATGCCGATGCAAGCTCAGCTCTTAGCTACAAAGTCGGGGTTGAGGTTTTGAACGTAACCAATGATGTTCTAGATAAGGGATGGACTGATGCCCATATTTCAGAGCTAAGTACCACATATCAGTATTATATAAGGAAGCTTGCTCATTTTTCGGAATATATGCTTCTTGCTATTACGGTTGCTTTTCCGCTCTATGTCTATGGGCTTAGGGGATTTCCACTTGTTATTATTGCCGGTGCAATATGCGTAGGCTACGCCTGCCTCGATGAATACCACCAGTCATTCATCGCCGGCCGCTCCCCTCAGAAGAAGGACATCATTATCGACAGTTGCGGCGTGCTTGCCGGAGTCATAATTACAAGAATTGTCGGCTGGACAGGGCGTATGACCATTTTCAGGCCACTGTCGAACCACAAGGAAGTCAGGGAGTAAAATCAACAGGGGGAGAAAACAGTATGAAAAAATATTCCAAAAGACTCAAATATATAAGTCTTGTCTCTACACTTTGCTTAATGGCAAGCACTTCTGCATGTGGAAATAAAAAAGAAAGTACCACCATCGATGATAACTATCGCACCACTTACGAGATCTTCGTGTACTCCTTTTGTGACAGCGATGGTGATGGAATCGGGGATCTGAAGGGTGTGATCAACAAGCTTGATTACATAAATGACGGAGATGATTCTACAGCTGAAGATCTTGGTTGTAATCAGATATGGCTTATGCCGGTTTGTCCATCTCCAACATATCATAAATATGATGTGACCGATTACTGTGACATCGATCCCGAGTATGGAACCATTGATGATTACAAACAGCTCATTGAAGAATCTCACAAGCGCGGAATCCGTGTTATCAATGACATGGTTATGAATCATACCTCTTCTCAGCACCCATGGTTTAAAGAAGCTTGCGATTATCTGAAGAATCTGCCTGAAGGTGCAGAGCCCGATTCTGCGGAATGTCCCTACTTTGACTACTATAATTTCTCAAAAGAGTCTGCAACAGGTTATGAGAAGCTTGCAGGTACCGACTGGTACTACGAGTGCAGATTCTGGTCAGAGATGCCTGATCTAAATCTTGATAACGAAAAGGTAAGACAGGAATTTGCTGATATCGCAAAGTTCTGGCTTGATCTTGGCTGCGATGGTTTCCGAATGGACGCTGTTACTTCATATACAACTGATGATACCGATACAAGCACCGCGCAGCTAAAGGAATTTGTCAGTGCCGTAAAATCTATAAATCCCGATGCTTATATCGTCGGTGAAGCCTGGACAAATTCTTCTACCTACTCCAAGTATTATGCCAGCGGCATTGATTCACTTTTTGATTTCGATTTTTCAGGAAGTGAAGGGGCTATAGCAAAATGTGCCAAGAGTAAGCTGAAGCCTGCCAAATATGTGCAGCAGCAGATCGATGGAGATGAGCTTTTTTCATCATATTCCGAGAACTACGTTAACGCTCCCTTCTACACCAATCATGATATGGCAAGGAGTGCCGGATATTTTATAGGAAAAAATGCCGAGGAAAGCACCAAGCTAGCCGGAGCGCTGAATCTCCTTATGAGCGGTAACGCCTTCATATACTATGGTGAAGAGCTTGGAATGAAGGGTTCCGGAAAAGATGAGAACAAGCGCGCTCCCATGCAGTGGGGCGAATCGGGTTCTGAAGGCATGACCAAAGGTCCTTCCGGTATGGATAAAATCGAGATGACCTATGGTACCCTTGAAGATCAGAAAAATGATGAGTCTTCTATTTACAATTACTATAAAAAAGCAATCAGAATAAGGAATGCTTATCCTGCAATAGCACGTGGGAAGTGCGCTATCCTTGATCAGCTTTGCGGCGATCGCTGTGCTGTATGGACAAAAGAAATATCAGATACAGACTCTGTTATTCTTATTGCTTTGAATAACGGTAAAGAGCCGCTTCAGATCGATTTAGCCAAAAGTGATGATGCTGATGGCTTCAAGACTCTTGGAGCATCTCTTTCAACCGGTGGCGAAGACGCAGTACTGGATGGGAACACCCTTACTCTTCCTGCCTTTTCATTCGCGGTTTTGACAAAGTAAAGCCCTAAAAAGCGCGTAGTAACAGCACACTATTTTTAAGATGTAAAAAGTTCAAAAAACATGTTTACATCACCATATTACTGTGATATAATTTCATTCGTTGGCGACATAAAGCGCCAAGGATAGGGGAATCATACAATGGCTAGTATTGCGGTCTCCAAAACCGTTCATGCGGGTTCGAATCCTGCTTCCCCTGCTCAAAACAAAACCGCTTAATCATAATGGTTAAGCGGTTTTATTGTTTATAAAAATGATATAGGTGTCAAAAGTATCTTTTGACACCTATATCATAGTAATTATTTACTTACCTTGAAATTAAATGTAACGTGCTTCGCAAGAATTGCCAAAGTGTCGAAGAAGATATATACTGTATCACCGGCATTAAGACTTACTGTCTGCTTTCTTGTCTTAGGGAACCGCTTGTTGCCTGATCTGCTTGCAAAATAGCCTTCACCGGGAGCGTTGGTCTTGATATTTTCGTAAGAAGTAAGTCCATCAACACCATCAGCCTGCTGCTTGTATAAAGTGTAGAATCCATTTGCATAGCTGCCATTGGGTGTACTTAATTTAGATAATGTGAATGTATAATCCTTTGTAGCAGGAGCTGTGAATTTTACATATGATAAACCTCTATGATTCTTTTGCTTGAGCTTGAATTTGTAGCTCTTGCCTGCTTTAATCTCAGTTGCACATGAATTAGCAACGCTTACTGTGAGGTTACCGGCATCATTCTTGATTGACTTTAATGTCTTTACCTTTGTTTTAGCTTCAACACTTAAAGGATTGGCTAAAACAAGTGCCGCAATAAGTGCGAGTGCCAAAAATCTTTTTGCGACAGCACTAACTTTTAAAAAATGATTTTTCATACTTTTTCCCTCCGGATATAATATTTAAATGATTATTTCTTAGCTTTTGCTTTTACAAGGCTTACTGAGTAGAACTCATTGTCGATATAAATATGTTTTCGGAAGTATAACATCCTCTCTGCAAAGTACCAGCTTGTCGAATACTGCGCCGGCATCTCCTGCATAGAGCGCGATAGTATTTATCCCCTTATGAAGGCTTACCTTAACACTTTTTGTATGCTCGTGTGAAAGGACGTCGTCGCACCACTGCCTGCATGGAAAATCTGTAAAATAGCCATCTTTCAAGGCGTTTTCGATTATAATTTCAGATTCATTTACTGCGTAGCCAAACTTAAGGAGTCCCCCTTTTACTATGGGATTAGTCATGGCAAGATGGAAATCCAATGTATAAACACCATCATCTTCGACAAGTACATTGTATTTCACCAAAGGAGCCTTTCCATCAAGGATTTCCTTTTTATCAAAATTTGAAGTCGAAGGGAATACCTTGATTGCAGGCTTGCCGCTCTTTCCAAGATAATCCACTACCTTAAAGCCAGCTCCGCGCACATCTTTTTTCTCATGAAAACACTCAGCATTTACTGTGATGATTCCACATTTTTCCATATAGAGGTTTTCTCTACTATAACCATCAGGGTAGTTCTCCTTGTCAGCTTTAAAAATGATGTCCACATCAGTAAAAGTGCCATCATCAAAGCTAATCTTCACCTTGGCTTTTGCCTCGATTTTTCCGGTTATCAGCTCTCCCCTTTTTGCAAAACATACAGTTTTCCTTCCGTCACTTGAAGTGCCGTTATCGTCTTCTGCTATGAGATTTGCCACTCTGCTTCGCGAAACTTCTACTCTTCCCTTAGCATTCTTGCAAATAAGCCAATCAATATCATTCTCAATTTCATAAACATAGCTCACATCACCTCTACTGTCAATATCAAGAAAGACTTCCGTAGTTTCAGGTCTTGTAAATCCGTAGCTTACAGGTGCAGGCGGGCACTGCCAATGAGCACCATAGTTTACTATCTTTTCCCCCCTGAATGACACTGCTGCCTTAGGCCCGTGAATTGGCGAAACAACCGATACCGTAGGGTATGTCCAGTTATATGCATCCCAGCTTCTGAAATTAGTGTGATCAGAGCTCATCATATGTTTCCACTTGCAGTCATTAAACTCATGGAACTCATTAACATATCGGATATCCTCCTCGATCCTTTTCCTGACAGACTCAGCATAATGATTTGCATAGACGCAGCCTCTAAGAGCAAGCTCTCTATTCATACCTGCTTCAACATTCATAAGCACATTGTTAAGGCTTGCTGCAGCCTGATAATAAATCATACTCCTGTATGCAGTAAGTGCTTCATCTCTAAGCTCTCTATTTAATCTGTCAGCAGTATCAAGTATATCCCTTGCATCTCTCCAGACTCTGTCTCCCTCCATGAAGTTCACGGGATGATATACATCCGGATTCATAGTCTCCGGCGTTCTCTGCGCATTGAATCTCGTATAACCCTCGAGCACCTTAGCGATATCTTTTTTCTGCTCATCGCTAACACCGGGAAATTGCCTGTTAATCCAACCATAGACATACTCCTCTATCTTATTAACAGACTTTTCACCATATTTTTCATAGTCATATGCCATATCCATGAAAAATGAAAGCGGATACTCATTGAGCTTAAGGTCGCCCACATTCACAATCCACATCTGCCTCACTCCTGATTCGTAAGCAAGGCTCATCTGTTCCCAGGTCTTAGTCAGTCTCGTACAATTGACCCATTCATAGCTGACAGGAGCGCCATGATAATCAAAATGATAATACATTCCAAATCCGCCCGGATGATTTCTTGTATCATCTGTAGGAAGTGCCCGAACATGACCGTGATTATCATCACTAAGTAAAAAGATGACATCCTTAAGCTCATCCCAGTCCTTTAGTCCCTCGGTGTACTCATCACCAAAATAGTAGTCCTCTACCTCTTTGTAGATAGCGAGCATCCTTGGCACCATTGAAATATCCTCATTCACATTTCTTCTGATAAGGTCATCCTGAGTCTTAATAGCCTTCTTTATAACCCTGATATTATCTGAAAGTGTAGCATCCTCAGGCATGAGCTTTGAGTCCGCCTCACCGCGCATACCTATGGTAATCACATTTTCGAATGCCTTATTCCTGTTTATTCCGTCCTCCCAGAACTTTGTAATGCCCTCTTCATTTGATAAAAAGCTCCAGGTGTTATCGTCACTGTATTTTTTATACTGCTGCTGCCACTCGTTACCTGCTCTGCACATAGGCTCATGATGAGACAGCCCCATCACTACGCCAAGCTTATCTGCAAGTTCAGCGCTAAGAAGCCCCGGACCATCCTCCGAGAAATTGGAATTCCACATGGCAGGCCACATGTAATTGCCCTTCAGCCTTAGAAGGAGTTCAAATATCTTCCTATAGCACTTTGCATTCACATCGCCGAATTTCTCTGTAGCCCAGTTTCCAAAGGCAGGCCACTCATCATTAATAAAAAATCCTCGATATCTAACAGAAGGCTCCTTGGATACAATTTCTTTATCAAGCTTTAGGATTATCTCGTTCTTTTTAAGTGGTGTCACATCTCCAAAATAAATCAGCGGAGATACTCCGCACATCTCAGAAAGTCTGAACATTCCGTAGATGGTTCCGCGTTTATCACTTCCTGCAATCACGAGCATCTGCTTTACATGACCATTCTCAGGGAAAGGTTCATCAACAAGTGATATCTTATAGACTTCACGTTTACCTTCTATGTCCTTTGTCGTTATCTTTCCAAGGGACTCAAGCCTGTCAAGAACCGGGCTGTGTCCACAGGTAGCCATGAGAATGATATTTTCACATGAACTTTCAGAAACGTTTTCTGCCTGCATGTCCAATATGCCCCGGATAATCTCAGGCATTATACCGGTCACACTCTGTATGTCCTCTGCGACAGTTTTTCCTATTAGTTTAATCCCTTCAAAGCTCTCCTCTTCGATAAGAAAAGTGGCAGGTATATTGTTACTAAATATAGTGAATTTATCCATATTTATAATTATCCCCTCATACGTCTGCTACGCTGACACCTTCCCCACTAGGGGAAGGCTTTAATTAACTTCACATCCTTCCCAAGGGGAAGGCATGATTTTAGAGTGCTGCTCTGACTTCCATCTCCTCATACTGTCTGGAGAAGAGCTGGTGATAATAACCACCGATATTCTTCATAAGTTCCTTATGTGTTCCGCGTTCAATTATCTTTCCGTCTCTTACAACAAGTATAAAATCTGCATCAACTACTGTTGATAATCTATGGGCAATCATAAAGGATGTTCTGCCTTTAATAACAACCGATATGGCATCCTGTATGGCTTTCTCTGTCACGGTGTCAATGGAAGAAGTAGCTTCATCGAGTACCAGTATCCTGGGATCTGCAAGAATAGCTCTTGCAAAGGACAAGAGCTGCTTTTCACCAGTCGATAGCATATCTCCGCCCTCTCCGACATCACTATCAAGGCCTTTCTCCATCCTGTTTACAATTTTATCAGCAGATACCAGCCTGAGTGCTTCCCATATCTCCTCATCAGTCGCATTCGGATTGCCATATTTCAGATTTTCTCTGACACTTCCCGAGAAAAGATGCGGTGTCTGCAAAACATAGCCGATGTTACTGTGAAGCCACAGCTGCGATCTCTCTCTTGCATCCCTTCCGTCTATAAGCACCTGTCCTGAGGTAGGCTCAAAAAATCTGCAAACGAGGTTTACAAGTGTGGACTTGCCTGCTCCGGTCTCGCCGACAATAGCTACGTTACTTCCCTGCGGAACCTTCAGATTAAAATGCTCCAGCACATACTCGGTTCCGTCGGGATAATGGAAGGATACATCCTTGAACTCTACGTCTCCCACCAGTTCTTCCCAGTTTTCCTTCCTTGGATTAAAGGTGTCTCCGTACTTCCTTACAACATCAGGAGAATCCGCAACATCAGACTCTGTGTTAAGTAGTCTTGTAAGTCTCTCCACATTAACCTGAACAGCAATAAGTTCGGAAATCGTAACGATTATGTTCTGTATAGGTTCAAGTATTCCAAGCGCATAGGACAGGAAAACCGAAAGCGTTCCTATTTCCATAACGCCCTCCATCGTAATCATACCACCTCTCCAAAGCACAAGCGCAAGGGCACAGGACGAAAGCATTGTTACCGAGGCCGTAAACATTGCAGAAAAGTGCGTCGCATGAACTGCGTTTTTTCTATACTTCTCTGTATCCTCCATGAAATCTTCCTGAATCTTCTTTTCAACAACAAGTGTTTTTATTGCCTTGGCACCTGTAATACCCTCATTGAAATTACCTGTTATTGTTGAATTCAGCTCTCGTATTTTCCTATTAAGCACTATCAAATGCTTTTGGAAATAAATAACAAGCACTATTGCAATCGGAACAAGTGCAAGAACATACAGCGCAAGTCTTACATTAACCGTGAGCATAACTATAAATACGAATAGTATGTAACTGCCGTTCCAGACTATGTCCATCATTCTCCAGGCGCACATCATACCGATCTTACCGGTATCACTCATTACCCTGGCATGAATATAGCCGACATTGTTCTGGTTGAAGTAGGAAAAGGACAGCTCCTGCAGATGGTTAAATGCTGCATTTCTAAGATCCCTGTCCACAGACATCTCTATTTCCCCGCACATATACGCACTGGTAAAGTCCATAATCAGCTTAAGTACAAGAATAACAGCGTAAACAAAAGCAAAGATGCCTATTCCTTTAATCGTTCCCCTGGCAACGAAATTATTTAGTGCATACCTGTTAAAAAGCGGTACAACCGAATCCACCAGACTTACCATACTCCCCAGAAAGACCATTACTGCCATCTTTGGCAGATAAGGTTTCAAAAAAGGCATAAGTCTTGGTATTCCAAACCATGGAAGCCTGGTGACGGTTTTATTGGTATCATTTTCAGGCAATACCTTCACCTCCTCCCTGAATCTGTATGTCATAAATTCTGCGGTAAAGGCCATTCTCTGCAAGAAGCTCATCGTGAGTTCCTTCCTCTACAACCTTTCCGTGACTAAGTACAATTATTCGATCCGCATGCATTAGCGTAGTTATTCTGTGGGAAATGATGATAGTTGTAGCCATTCCCGCGTGTTTATCGAGAGCTGCCCTTATCTTGGCATCCGTCTCCGTATCAACAGCTGAAAGCGAATCATCAAAGATCATAATCGGCGGGTTAGTAATGAGCATCTGCGCTATCGCAGTCCTCTGCTTCTGTCCGCCTGAAAGGGTTACTCCACGCTCTCCTACGAAGGTATCGTAGCCCTCATCGAAATTTTTAATGGTGTCATCAAGCGACGCCATCTTAGCAGCTTTTCTGACATCCTCCATCTTAGCTGACTTACTGGTAATTCCGATGTTTTCAAAAAGCGTTCTCGAAAACAGGAATGGCTCCTGAAGCACGAAACCGATGTTTTCCCTTAAGTAATGCATCTTGATTTTGCGAATATCGACTCCGCCTATAGTAATGCTTCCACCATTCTCCGGAAGGTTGTAGAGTCTGTCAAGAAGGTACATAAGTGTCGATTTTCCGGAACCCGTTCCTCCAAGCACACCCACAGTCTTCCCTGCTTCAACCTTAAAGCTGACGTCCTTAAGAATCTCTGCTGTCCCGTTTTCATAAGTAAAGCTCACATGATTAAACTCTATATCCTTGTTAAGCGGTGGTTCTCCGGCATCCTCGTCATCCTTCTCCACCTCGGAGTTCATGATATAACGAAGCCTGTCAATGGAAACGCCGGCCTTACTCATCTCGGATATAACACGCCCCAGAAGTCGCACAGGCCAAGAAATCATAGCATTGTATGCAACGAATGCTATGAGCTCACCCACTGTAATTCGCCCCTGGACGCAGAATACAGAACCCATCACAAGTACCGTCATACCCTGAAAGCCTGATATCAGATCATTTGATGTCCAGAAGGCTGCCAGCAACTTCATAAGGTGAACCCACATATTAGTATATTCTGTGTTCTTTTTCTCAAAGCGCTCACGCTCGAACTTCTCACGTCCAAACGCTCTTACCACTCTGACTCCGGTCAGGTTCTCCTGCGCTATAGCTGAGAGCTTTCCCTCCTCGATATCCGCATTTTCAAAGGCACTTCCGATCCTGTTATGAAAGAAAAGAGAATACAGTACTATTACCGGAATGAATGCGGCTGAAATCAGTGAAAGCTTCACATCTATCTGAAACATGAATGTTAAACCGAGCCCTATCATGATCACAATTCTGAAAAGTGCGGTCAGCTGCTCAGAGAGAAAGTTCTTGATTGTCTCCACATCTGATGTACATCTCTGAATAATGTCACCCGTATGGTTCTCACTGTGCCATGAAAAGGGCAGATGGCTGATATGCTCAAAGAGAATATCTCTCATCCTGCATATAAGCTTTTCAGCAGCCATCGAGTTGAGCAGCTTATTGAGATACCTGAAAACAGCACATAGAAATGCTATGATAACTACAATAAGAGCCATCATAGCTATATGCGCCCTTAGATACTCCTTTCCACCTGTGAAATCGACTATCATCTGCATATAAAACGGCATGCGGGAATTTGAATCCCCGATTAGATAATCGACCGTATACTGTATGATTTTAGGATTAACCATATCAAGAAAAGCCACCATTATCGAAAAGATGACTTCTGAAAGGAATAATGCTTTACACCCTTCTAAAAAATACAGGACCAGTGATGTTTTAGTAGTAAATCTTTCGTCGGTATTTTTCATAGTCCTCCGATCTATATGGGCTGTGGAAGGGCGAATACAGACAATAGCCAATGGCACGGCATTGGCCCCAAGATTATCTATCGCTTCCGCAAGGCTTGAATAGGCCCCCTGACGTGAGTAGCCGCCTCCCTTTGCCCTGAAATAATTGTTGTGTATATAGAAGCCGTCAGCCTCTTTCGAGATATTTACTGTATGAAGCTGATCTTTGATATTATTTACATTCCAGTAAAATGTCACGATAAAAGTACGATATCTCTCGCCAAAGGAATTGATATCCTCCTTTTTTCTTGTGGTAAGCTTTTTTACTTCAAAGCCCCTGCTCCTAAAAAATTTGCACGGCGCTGACGGAGTAATTCCAAAGCCACCCTTAAGTGCAATCCCTTTTTGTTCGAAATATCTTATAAGATAAGGTATAGTATCGCTCTTATCGCCGAGACTCCTAAGTGCATTGTAGGTTGCTATTATTTCACAGCCCGAGTAAGACATATCTGATTTTTTATGAGTACCAAATAAGACACCTGTCCACTCCGACTGGTTCTCTATGTGCCCGGTATTCTTAAGAAAACGTTCTGCATGCTCCGAAAACAGCCTGCTGTTTTCCCGGAAATGAAGTTCTCTTATCCGTTTCTTTACAGGTCCCGAAAAGAATGCAATAATGGAAAAAAGAGCCAGAACTACTGAATTGGGCACAAATTTAGGAATTATTTTTTCATATAGTTTATTAGTTTTTGGCATTTACTTTCACCACGGCTTAATTTTTTTGTGAAAACTCACTTTACATTTGTGTTTTCCCATTGTTTAATATATAAGGTTGCAATTATTCATGTACAAATAAACATTTTATTCAAACGTATGAGGGCGCTATGAATATCACTGCTTTAGCTCAAGGAACAGAACTCACCGTGAGCACACTAATCGATAATATGCCGGTAAACATTAAGACGAAAGCCATCTCGGTTATGGATGACTCACTTCTGGTCGGTCCGCTTAAATATCACGGACAACCCATACCCGCTGCTACTCAGGCTACAGCAATAGCTAAGATGCCTTCCGGTATTTCTATAAATTTCCATCTTGAGTCAGTTATTCCGTATGAAAACTGGAATGATACGTATTATCTTCTAAAGGGAACCGAAGCGATATCCGATGCAGATAATCAGAGAAAAGCTGAAAGATATGTAATAAATGCCCTCAGCAAAGCAGTTATAAATCATGTGACTACAACAAGCGCTATTATCTATGATATTTCTATTCGCGGTTTATCACTTCTTCTCGGAAAATCCGCCACAGCAAAAGCCGGTGACACAATAAGGCTTACCTTTAAGCCAGCCGGTTATACAAAAGCTTTTGAGATGAACCTTACAGTTGTACGAAATTTCAAAATCGGGACCTACGATGCAGTAGGCTGTAAGATGCGTGGTATCGACAGTCAGCTTATGACCTACATCCTCTCTGTTAAAAAGCAGAAAGATGAGATCAAAAGAGCTCAGTCTCTTTCAATGGTTACCGTTCATGATGAATCTGCTCAGGATGAAGCGAATGCTGTGGTTCAGTAATAGGTATAAAAAAGGAGTTGCCTTAATTATAAGTCAACTCCTTATTTTTATCATCAGTCTCAACCTGCTGCAGGTACCATCTCGTCCATAACTTCTGAATTATCTATATTCTCATTTGATATAAGCTCATCCGTCTTACGTGGAGCGCGAACTCCGAAGCTTCCTTCGTATCGCTGTTCCTTCAGTATCTTACGGATAGCCTGAAGATCCTTGCTCATATCCTCGCGTCTCTTACAAACGACTGTCGGAACACTTCCGTTTCCCATCTCAACCATATAGCCGGCTTCAGAAAGGATTCTCTGAATCTTCAATTTATCTGTGGTACGAATCTCTGCAGGTGTCTTATCTTCTCTCCCCACTACAAACCTCCTATGAATCACAATTAGCAGAATTTGTGTTTAAATCATTTCCTACCACAAAATATAGCACATTCAAAATAACATTGCAAGAATCGGTATTTCTTTAACAAACTAAAAATCCCATAAATTCTGGGCTTTTTCTGAATTTGACTACGCTAATCCGTTAATTTTTATTTCTGCTTCACACATTACAGATATAGTTTATAAACATAATATTTTTACTTTATGAACCGTCCATATTTTGGCAACATATTTATCTTAATATAAACACATCAGAGATGAAGAACATCTTCTGAACCCCAAAAACTTTTTTCATACAACATGGCCATGCGACTCCCCATCGCATGGTCACCTCCCATTAATGGGGATTTTATTTTGTAATCAAATCTGTATTTCTTATTTTCTTTGTGTATATCTTCACAAAGAAGTCTCTTTCATCTTGCCTGAGCATGTAATTGCCGGTTCTATCGACCAGATAGCTGTGACCGCTTGCCGTGTTCACTGTATGTATTGATCCCAGATTGTTATGCCACTCATCCTTATGCTGCTCAGTTGTGTAATCCATGGCCTTTTCATAGACGAGGTACTGCTCCTTACCGGGTTTTATAACCAGAATATACTTTTTGTCTTTTTGTACCTCTATCTTTTCAGTTAAAGAAAACGTGTGATATCCTCCGGTAATCGATTTGCAATCCATTGTTATGATTGGGCTTCCGAGCACACTAATACTGTAATAATCTGCATTTGAACCATCTGCTTCTCCCGGAAGCTCGTAGATGCTTGCAGTATCATTTGAAAGAGTACTCATCGTAAAGTATCCGAAGGCTGAAAGTTCCTCATCACTTTCCGGTGAAAAGACAATTCCATACTCCGCGTTATTTTTATCAAACATGTAAACTACGTTTTCCTGGTCGATTATCGGATCCTTGATATGTGTCAAAAAACCTGCATACTGATAATTCGTATCATACCAGTTATCATCTTCCGGCATTGCACAATCATACGCAGCAACATTGTTATTACACAAGATACTGTCCTCGTAGGACAGATAAAAGTAACCTGATGCCCCGTATTTGGTACCCCAGCTGTTCCTGCAGATAAAAGCGCCATTCTCTGAAGGTTTTGTAATGAAGTTTGCAGCAGGGTAGTCGTCATTCCAACCTACTATTAGTACTTCATGATCGGCATAATTTCCGTTTCCGTACTTTTTATAATCGTACAGCGCAACCTTTTTGCCTGTCCAATAGTCATCATCAGCGCAAATACTGGCCGTCACGCTTCCGTGCTTTACTATCAGCCTTTTAATAAGTTCCCTGTTCTTTTCTGTAGCCGGAACTTCCATGACATTTTGGACATGGCAAACGGCATTCCCATACGCATCAGTAGGTACATCAGCATTTTGCGTATAAAAATCATTCTGACCTCTGAGAACATGTATTGAATTCATATTTTCATCCACAACAGGGCCTTTCCAGGCTGTCAAAATACTAAGGCAATAGTCAGTAACACCTCCAACGGATAAATAGCCGGTGTCATACTTGCTTAAAAAACCATCACCCTCTTCATAAACAAATTCGCGATAGTCTTCGTCGATGCCACCGCCTGCAGAGCCTTCGGCTTTATGCATGTTATAGTATGCTCCGTGCTTCTCCGATAGGTTAAGCGAATCTGTCTCAAGATCCTCATGCTTCTTTAGAAGATTGCTTTCCACAGCCCCGAGCGCCGCAAAATTCCAACAAAGTGCAGTATCACCCTGATTCCTTACAGCTGTTATATAATCCCTGTTATCAGTTTTATCGGAAGTATAAAAACTCGGCAATTCCGTATCGTCCGATATCGATTCATAGTCTGTTTCTGTCCCATCTGCAGCGGTTATAAGGTCCTCATCAGCATCATCAATAACAATTGCTTCGCTCACCTCAAGTTCTTTGATATCAATCGGTTGTAATTCTTCAATATCGACTTCTTCGCCGTTTGCTTCACCGGTTTCTTCCTGAGCATCATCACTTGCAGAAATATCATCTGTTTTACTTTCAGAAAGCGCAGGCTTGGTATCCTCATCCACTTGAGTTATTGCTCTTGCGAGCTCAGAAGGATGCTCACCCTCCGGTATCTTCTCAAAGAGTTCCGGAGGATCTTCGTTTTCCTCACTATTTGCGCATGCACAGATCGCACATGTAAACAATACCGTCACTGTAAGCCTTATCACAGTGACGGCTATTTTGTTTTTCGTCATCCTATACCCCTGATAAGTTTTAAAGCATCACGAAGGATCTCTTCGTGATCGAATGCAAGGTCCTTTGAATAAAAAACATTATCACCGCAGGAAAGCTTTACTCCTTCCGCAGTATCCTCAATCTTATACCATCCGGTGGCATCAGCATCGTCACCCGCTATAGGCTTTACCTTATTTTCATCAACCTCTGCAAGAAACGCAATAGAAATTGTCCAATCCCTGGGGTCTCTCCCGGGCTTACTGTAGACTCCGACAAGCTCAAGGTCGCTTGGAGCCATTTTTACAGCAGTTTCTTCCTCAAGTTCTCTCGAAGCCGTTTCTTCTATACTCTCCCCGGCCTGGGTAAATCCTCCCGGAAGTGCCCACATGCCTATGCATGGATGGTTTCCCCTCTTTACAAGAAGCAGTTTTCTATTATCAGGATCATTTGTTATTATACAAATATCAGACGTAACAGATGGTTTTTTCCACTTGTCCGGATTGTAATCCTTTAAATATTCCTCTTCTGTTAATCCGTTTTTATCTTTAAATAAATCGCTCATAGTATCCTCCCCAAATGGCTGATTGAAGCCATATTATCATTATTTTAAATTCATTTGCTATACTGTAAAACGTCTGTTTCGATACCATTTTTCAGATATCATCTTATATATCGGACGCTTTATAAACAAATAAAGGATATAACATATATAACTAAATACATATATGCCTATGATACTGCCTATAATATGAAGTATGAGCAGCGGGGTGTCACCTCCCGCAAATCTCTTAGCATCCAAAAAGCCTACAAGTCTGAGATTTAAAATATAGACAGTAAAGGTTCCTCCGGCTATGGCATTTATTATACGATTGTTCGTTATCTTTATTTTTCTGAACATCATGAATAAAAGCGCTGCCTGGGAAATAATAAGCGGATTGTTATAGTTCCAGGCTATCGTATCATAGATGTTCTTTCCTGCCCTTATTCCATCAGCATAGCTCCAGGCTACCGTCACCAGGATACTCAGAATATACCAGAATAACAGATGTCCAACCGTCGGAACATGCTTTTCATCCATATCCCGAATTCCAGCTCCAATCAGATAGACAAGCGCAAAGTTTACAATTGTATATCCTGCCTGAGCTCCATCAATTCCAATAGTACTGCTTCCGGCAAGCTGTCTGCCTGACCAGTATTTTAAAATATCAATCACTGTTGGATAAACCGAAAACAAAACAAATGATATTCCGATAAGAAGCTTTCTTCCGGAAACATCAAGTTTCTCCCAGGCAATATTGATGAACGGCGAAATAAAATAGAGCGCCACAAACACATACACAAACCAGTTGCCTGAAAAAATATATTCAAACAAGTCGTCAATTGAAGAGCTTTGATGTAAAAAGACGCGCTTTGCCAAAACAGTAATCAGCGCAAAAACAATCACCTGCATTACAAGGCTAAGAGGTTTAATGCCATCACGCTTATTAACTTTACACATGAAATAACCGGTGATCAGAACAAATACATTTACAGCACAAATGCTAAAGGTCTCGAGTAAAACAAGAATAAACTGATTTATGCTGCCATCAGCAGCTCCTGCAAAGCCTCCGTTTTTCATACTGTTATAATGCAGCATTATTACCCCACAGGCTGACAATATTCTCAGAAGCTCTATATTTGATTCACGAAGTGGTCTCTGACTCATATATCCCCCAAATTATTAAAGCTATTCAGGAGAAAATGTCAAAATTTTCATCCTGAACAGCTTTAATTGTATCACAATTTGCAATTATGAGATATATGCCCTTACCTGAGTTTGAAGTTCTTTACAATTCCGTCAAGAGTAACAGCAATGTCTTCCTGTTTGCTGGACATATCACCGACGTTTTCAACTACATCAGCAGCAGTATTGATGGAATCGGTAATATCAGAGCTATGGGATGCTGTTTCCTGAGTTGATTCTGCGATATTCTGAATCGCATTATTAACCTCATTCATTGCATTTCTGATATTCTCTACCATCTGAGCTATCTGATCGGACTGTGAGCCGAACTGCTGAGCATCATCACCATACTGACGGGCTACATGCACGAAGTTCTCATAGTCAGGTGCAGCAGTATTATTTACAAAATCAAGCAGTGCCTGTGAACTCTCGGTAAGTGTCTGGAAAGCATCCTGAACGCCGTCGATAGTGGTCTGGATCTGCTGAACTGCCTCGGCGGTGTCCGTTGCAAGCTTATTGATCTCAGAAGCAACAACCGCGAAGCCCTTACCATGCTCTCCTGCTCTTGCAGCCTCAATTGAAGCATTCAGTGAAAGGAGGTTGATCTGATCGGCAATCTCAGCAATAGACTGCGCCATGTTACTGATCTCTTCAACAACCTTTGCCTTCTCGGATGCATCCGAAAGCTCCTGACTTCTCTCCTGCGCGATATTTATTGCATTATCGTATGCCTTCTGGCTGTTCTGCTCGATCTCATGTGCGCGAATCATGATATCCTTGGTAGCAGCAAGGCTCTCCTCACTCACATCTGCAAGGCTCTGAACCGAAGTATTAACTTCCTCTACGGATGCACTTACTTCCTCTGTAGCTGCTCCGGATGACATCATCGCATCGTTTACACCGGACATGTTGCTCTGAATCTTCTCAAACTGGCTGGTAAGCTCGTTTGCCATCGATGACAGTGAAGCACTTGCCGAGCTTATCTGTTCCGATTCATCGGATATCTGGCTGATTACGCTTCTGTTGGACTCATACATGTTATTTAAGGAATCACTCATAAGTCCAAGCTCATCCTGGTTCTTAGCATGAAGCTTTGATACAGTAAAGTCGCCGCTTGCAAGGGATCCTGCAAACTTTTTAACGCTTGCGATATTTCTTGCAATAGAACTTACAAGGAGTATTACTACCAGTGAACTTATAACAAGGGCAGCTATCAAAATCCCCACCATCATATAAGTCATCTGATTTACGTCTTCTTCAAGCTCATCCTGATTCATGCGAATCATAAGCTTCCAGTTAACCTCCGGAACCGTTCCGTAGTTAACAATAATATATTTTCCGTTCTCCTCAAATCTTGCCATACCTGTCTCATTGGCAAGTACCTGAGATGCGGCAACTACAAGCGAAGCGTTATCTTCATCTGTTATCTTTGCGCCATCCTGAACCTTCTGATTATCTGCGGTATAGAGATAAGTTCCATCAGAGGTTACCATCATAGCTGATCCGGTTTTGCCTACTGTGATTGCACCGGCAATATTAGCAATCGAATCAAGCACAACATCTACAGTAACACAGCCGATATACTCATCTTTGTTATTGTAAATAGGTGCCGAACAGGTCGACATAACAGTTCCCGATGTCGGATCATAGTAAGGATCTGTTATCTTCGCAGTTCCCTTCGACAAAGCCTTGGCATTAAGATAATATTCCTGATTGTGATAATCATACTCAGCATTACTGTAATCCCAAGTCTCTACTACAGAAGAACCATCCTTATACCAATAAGGTCCCATGTACTCCTGATCGCCTTGATAAACAAAGGGCTCAAACCAGATTCCGCATCCGGATATGAGTTCATTGTTCAGCTGGACATTGGTGAAAGCATCTTTAAAATCTTCCATTGTCGCACTTCTGTAGGTTGCGCCAACAGTTTCCGCGAGTCCTACAGCCGTGGTTCTTATCGCATCCAAATAGCTGTCGACCTTATTGATATTACCTTCGGTTATTGCCTCATTTCTTTCAGTCGTCTGCTCCTGGATCAGACTGCGGCTGGTTGAGACACTGATATAGGTCATCAGAATCATTGCTATAGCAACGATAGGAATAATACCAATCAGCATCTTTGCCATAATAGACATCTTTTTCCACATAGTCATACCCTCATAAATTATTGTTGTGGCCAGGGACTATACCGTCACCCGAACCGGTGTCAATAACAGCTTGCTTTTTGAAAAATCATAATTTTATTTTTCCATATAAAAAGTGTATCATAAATTATGTGGAAAATTATCAAATAAACGATTATTAATTATTAAAGTTTTGGAAACAAAGTTGCAGATTTTCCCGATATTCTTTACACTTTTTTTATATTTAAAATTATTGGCGTTTACTTTCTTACTTTAACGTGTTATAGTGGAACACGTTAGAGAATTTTATTGGAGGTATTTTCAAATGTCATTTCAATATATACAGCAGCTTCCGTCTCCTGAGGAAATCAGGGATGAGTTCCCGCTTTCAAAGGACTTAATTGAATTAAAAAAGAAAAGAGATAAGGAAATTGCTGATGTTCTCACAGGAAACAGTAATAAATTTCTTGTCATCGTAGGCCCCTGCTCTGCAGATAATGAGGATGCGGTTTGCGATTACGTATCAAGACTTGCCAAGGTAAATGACAGGGTAAAGGATAAGCTGATAATCGTTCCCAGAGTTTATACAAACAAACCTCGTACAACAGGTGAAGGATATAAGGGAATTACTTCTCAGCCGGATCCCGAGGGTAAGACAGATTTCAGAGCCGGTCTTGTAGCAATGCGTCACATGCAGATTCGTGCCATAGAGGAGTCAGGACTCACCGCTGCCGATGAGATGCTTTATCCCGAGAACTGGGGATATGTTGAGGATATTCTTTCATATGTTGCCATCGGAGCACGCTCTGTAGAGGACCAGGAGCACAGAATGGTTGCCAGCGGATTTGGGGTTCCCGCAGGAATGAAGAATCCTACAAGCGGTACCCTAAGCGTAATGCTCAATTCCGTTTATGCAGCTCAGCTTCCTCATTCCTTTGTATACAGAGGCTATGAGGTAAAAACCAGCGGAAATCCTCTCTCTCACTGCGTCCTTCGCGGTTCTCAGAATAAGCACGGACAGTCCCAGCCCAACTACCACTATGAGGACCTCAGTCTTCTTGCTTATCTATATTCCGAGAGAGACATAAAAAATCCTGCTGCCATCATCGATGCCAACCATAACAATTCAGGCAAGAAATATCAGGAACAGGTACGTATTGTAAAAGAAGTTTTACATTCCAGAAATCAGAACAAAAACATCAGTGAGCTTGTAAAGGGCGTAATGATTGAAAGTTATATTGAGGAAGGCTGCCAGAAGATAGGTGAAGGTATCTATGGAAAATCAATCACTGATCCCTGTCTTGGATGGGATGATACAGAAAGACTTCTTCTTGATATTGCGGAGCTTGCATAAAGCGTGTAACACATAATGAGCATATAAAAACGGATCGTCAATTAGTCATTGGCGATCCGCTTTTTTATCAGAAATTATAAATCAGATGTACAGCAAGGGCACTTTGTAGCCTCGATGTTGATCTCGCTCTTGCAGTGAGGACAAATCTTTGTTGCAGGAGCTTCCTCCTCTTGTTCCTTCTTCACTTTTTCACTGACCTTGTTAAGAGATTTTACTATGCAGAAAATAACAAGTGCCATAAGCAGGAAGTTGATAACCGCTGTAATGAATACACCATAGTTAAGTGTAGCTGCTCCTGCTTCCTGTGCTGCAGCAAGATTGCTGTACTTGGAGCCATCAAGTGAAACGAACCAGTTTGAAAAATCGATACCACCTGTGAGAACACTGATAACAGGCATTATGATGTCATTTACAAGTGAATTGATAATGCTCTGGAAAGCTCCACCGATGATAACACCGACAGCCAGATCCATGACATTGCCGCGCATGATGAACTCACGAAACTCGTTAGCAAACCCTTTGCTCTTCTCGAGAGCCTTACTCTTATCTACTACCATATTCTCCTCCAATCTGAAACGAAACTATTTTCAACCACTTGAAATTATAGCACAAATTGTTTATTATTAAATAGTTGTTTGCAGGACTAGTACATCGGTAGTATGTCAGCTTCCCAAGCTGAAGAGGCGGGTTCGACTCCCGTGTTCTGCTTTTTAGTATGCCATCACCTCGCTTACGCAGGTATCATCATATTTGGCTCCGGAAGTTGCCCCGGTTATCGTAATAACGATTGTATCTGTCATCACAGGCTCTTCCAATTCAAGCTTTGTCCGGTTAAACTCTGCCAGATTTTCCGCTGTGTATCCCTCATAATTACAGCTTATAACTTCACCTTTTACGGTATTTCCCTCTCCAAAATCAGCACTTGCCTCTGATACCACTCCATTATTTTCAAACTGTTCATAGCTTGCAGTATAGCCGTTACAGATCACTACTCCATATACAAGCTGTTTTTTGTCCAAATGAAGTGTGATAGTCTCGCCTACACCTGTTCCCGAAACACCTTCAGCCCATACAGTGGTATAATCCCCATCAATCAAATTATCTCCTGAATAAGTCTTCCCACTGGACGCAGAAAGCTCAGACGAAGTTTCTACGGAAGATATGTTTATTTTCTCATCACGGTATCTTCCATAAAGAAGCGTTGCTCCATATTTGCTGTCAGGATTCTTAGAAAAGAGAATATCTGCATATCCCAAGAACTCCTCATCTCCGCCGTTACTTTCATAGAATCCCGGCCCCGTAAAGAGAATGTAGTCATCATCCTCAAAAAATTGCATATGCTCAACCCGTTGCCAGGCTTCACCGTCAGCCATCAAAGGATAAACATATCCGTCTTCTACCCTTTCGTATTCGTACGGAGTAAAATTCTCTTCTCCGTAAAAGTCCTTGAAAATCCTCTCTGCATCCTCTAATGGAATCGCTGTCTCATCATTTACAGTAGTTGCTATATCCTCATGAACAGATTTCTTTAGCCAAAGAATGCTATCTAGAATCTGGAATCGAAGTGATGCCTTATTCCTGTTATCCATCTCTGAAAAGATAACTCCATCATCATCAATAACCCGGCCAAAGGTCACGCATTCTGCCATTTCTTTAAGTACACCTATGTTGTCAGGAGTCACAGGATTAGTTGCCAGAAGCTGATCAATTTTCTCTGAGCATTCACTTTCTGATAAATGAGCTACTTTAACTGATTCTGTATTCTTATTATCTTCTGATGCGTTCTGTGATCCAGCTTCTTCTTTTGCTTCAGCCTCTTCCCCGGCAGTTTCCTCCGCAGCTGTGCTTTCTGTAGCTGTAGCCGTATCGCCACTCCCACCTTCTTTACTTCCTCCGCACGCAATCATGTTCAACGCCATAACGGTCATTACAGATACCAATAAAAGTGTTCTTAAAGTCTTCCTTTTCATAGCATTCTCCCCTAGATAGTCCTCAGTTTTCACACTTCTTCGCCAAAAGAAATATCCTTGCCATCACTTAGAAATAAAACTGCAATGCTGGTAGGTTTCACCACTGAATTCCGTTACCGGCCACTCTGTAGTGGTCTCTTTTCCATCTTCGTCTGTTGTTACCTTAATGGTATATAAAGGCATAGTCTCAGAAACCGTCATCTTGTACATGCTGCTCTTTCCTTTATCCAGATACTCGGTAGCAGTACATGTTTCGCCGTCCTTATATACATCAACGACCGAGTTGTCGTGCAGAGAGACAACCATTACATAGTTTACAGCTGTCTCTTCAAGCATGTCTGATAGGAAAAAGAGGTCTCTTGCCCAAGCCTGCGGATCTGTAACAGCAAGGAATACGGCATCTTCAGGTGCATATTCCATAAACTTTCTGTAGTCACCTGCTCTTCCGGAATCCACATAATTACAATATGCATTCATTGCAGCGTCTCGGCGCTCGGGCATTTCAAATGTCTCTTCCTCGACATCGCTATAGCCATTTACATAGTAAGAGCATTTTACCCTCTTTCCGCCATCGGTAAATTCAAGATCTGAAATTTCTTCACCATCTACAGCAAACATAAAATCACCGCACAGGTCTCTCACTTCATTCTTCTGCGCATAAATTGCAGTTGTGAAGTCATCATCCAGCCAGATAAGATTCGTCCCGTCTATGAGTTCCTCGCAGAATTCTCCGCGGAACTTATCAAAAATGTAATATAAACTTGTATGTGGATTTACATGACACTCCACAATCTCTTTTCCATATGCATGATAAACATCAAGAATTGCATTTCCCGCGCCTTTTCCTTCCAAATCAAAGGTAGTGCCATTATAATTGAACTTCAGACCATCATAAGAAATCTCCGGATCCAAATCCCCAAGGTCATACATTCCGTAAAATGCACTGTCAACCTCTTCAATATCTTTTATGCTTCCATCTGATCCGATACTCAGTTTGCACATGTATCTTGGATATTCCATTTCCAGTCGCTGTCCGTTTAAGAGCAGCTTCTTATCTATTCCATCTGAATATTTATAGTATTCGGCGCTCATCTGTTTCGGTTCAAAAGCTGCTGCCGTAAAGCGATTTAATGTGTACTCATTCTCTCCGTCCCAGGTAAGGGGTTTCATTTCCTGTGCCCAGAGCCCTTTATCGTCAGCTTTCCATACCCATGCATAAAAGCTTCCTGTGTTTGCGGATGCCTCTATCGTTTCGCTGCTCTTTCTATGCATCAGATAAGAATTTGATGAAAGTGAAAATGACCCGTCCACACTACTTTGATCCTGGAAAAGAACGCTTCCCATGAAGGAATCGCCGTTACCTGTCTCCTCCATGTAAATGAAGTCTTCTTTGTCGCAGCTGCCATAATACAGTTTCACATTTGATGTATCCTTACCGTCATCAGGCACATAATATCCATTGTCTGCAAAGGTCATCTTATCTATCCCTGACACATTTACAGAAAATGATAAGGGTACATTTTTCTCTCCGGGACACTGGTGATCTGGTGTAAACTCACCTGTACAGGTCTCGTCAGAGCCTGTATATCCATATGTAAAAGAGCCATCGTTTTTGATTTCCATATGACCATAATCTTTAAGTGTCACCGGATTTACAAGACTCCACTCCCCCTCCATGAAGGTGAAAAGGTCTTCTTCTGATTTGGGGCCATCAAACGCATTTTCCTCACCTTTTTTATAAAGTTCTCCATCCATGGAGACGCTTATTGTATCAGCCTTTACATCATGCTCCTCACCGCCTTCATCAATAAGCACCCTGATATCTTCCGTTCCTACCGGCATATAAAAAGGAGCAGCGTCTTCATCTTCGTCTGCCTCATCCCAGGCATATTCGAGTCCAGCAAGCATTGTGTCGCCCTGTTTTATTTTGCCATTAACAAGCGGATAAGCACTGATAAGTGCATAATCATACTCATAATGTGATTCAAGAATAAGATTTTTATGATCTTTATGCATAAGGAAAATGAAGTAGGAGCTAGCCTCTTCCCCCTTGTACTTTTTGTAGTCATCTTCATAGCTGATCATAAAACCTGAAACATAGTAGTCATCAAAATCCGGATCATACTCAGTTATTTCCGAAGAAAGTACAGTATTCTCTTCTCCGTCATCATCCTCATCAAAATGCGTATTGTCTCCTCCCGGCATCATCATTATCCATTCATCCGGGATATCTTTTGCAAACTCCTCCTTAAAAATCTTCCCATCTTTATCTTCTGAGAAGAATACAGTGTTTGACGTTGAAAATGGCGAAAATACATTTGAATCAAACCAAAAGGTTACCCCCTGAGGATCCAGAGTCCATGCGCACCCTGTGCCTTGCATACAGGTCTTTATACTTTTTTTAATACCTTCCTTGTCAAGGTTCGACGGCTCTCCCATATAATCCGTCAGTGTTTCGTCAACATTTTTCTTTACTTTCTCTGCCAGAAGGTCATAAAAAGCATCCTCATCAGCAACGATGTCTGTCAGCTTAATCTCTTTTCCGCTATCCACATAATATGAATGCGCTATATATGACAGGACATTAAAGTCGAAGGTTCCCGCATTTTCACATTCATTGACAAAGCTGATGTACTTGCTGTCAGCCCTCCTAAGATACGTATACCAGCTGCACTCGAAGGTAAGATCATCATATTCCTTCGCCTCTTCCATGGATAACGTATAATAGTCATACTCGTGTGCTTCAATATCATCTCTGGCATCATTTATATTCTTCGCAAGCTCGCTGTGTGAAGCAGCATATTCTTTGCCAAGAGAAAGATAACTGTAGTAATGTTTGAGATAAGGCTTATTATCCTCATTCCATTCATATTTACTTGTCTTGTGCAGGACAAGCGGTGGTACTCCATCATAAGGAGAAGCAGATTCAGATTTTTCTGCAGATTTATCCCCGGCAGAATCGGACGTGCTGTTCTGGGCTGCTTCTGTCGTACCATTATTTTCAGGAGCTGTTGCAGCATCATTTCCCTTTTTGCCACATCCGGAAAACAGGCAGCATACTATCGTAGACATAAGTAATAGAGATAATGGTTTACTTCTCATTTGGTTTCCCCCTATTGACCTAAATGAACAAAATCATTATTTACTGAATTAGTTGAGTTTCCTCGTTTAAGTTTAAATCAAAGCTATATTATTTACAATATTTCAAAAGGCGGTATGCAATCGCACACCGCCTTTTAACATCATATTTACATAATCTCCATCAGACTTTTTCTAAGGTCTATCTTATCCCAATAGGAAAGTGTATCCATACTCTTGAAGGTGTTTACCATTTCCTGAGTGTCTATCTGCGAAAAATTATCACTCTTAAGCTTCTCCAGTTTTTTATCAAGTTCTGAATAATAGAGGTCTGATGAGTCAGGGTCTATATTCCTTGGAACATTTTTGTCATCCTCAATATAAGCAAACAAGCCATAAAGTTCTGCCTGTCCGGCAGTTTCAGGATTTACCTTATTCACCTCAACTTTGTATAAGCCTTCCTGATCACCTTGTTTCACATAGACTTCAACCGACGGATTTGTTTTATCATAGTCGGCGGGATACTTAGCACTAAGTTCTAAGCTATTTCCTTCCGCATCAGACGCTGCCGCCCTATGGAAGAAATAACCCTGGCCGTAATTATCCGGAAGTTCCAGTTTTTCTACTGCTTTTGATTCTTCTCCCGGATATACATCAATATTATTCTTATTCATTTTCTCAAAAGTACTGACATCTGACGGCGTATAGCTTCCATCCTTGAGGCCGTTCAGTTTCCCCAAGAGATTGTCGTAGAATTCCAGTTCCTTACTATTTCCGTTTGCACTGTTGTTTATGGTGTCATATCTGGCCGCTGACACAGCATCTATTGCTGAATCCACAGTCCCGCCAAAAAGATCCTGGACTCCTGCAATACTATTGTCTGTCATTCTTGCACTGGCCGATACTTCCGCAAAGAGCTTTGTTGCACCGCTTTCCCCGTATCCCATGCCATTAAAACCTGTCTCCCTGGAAGCATCAATCCACGCACTTTTGACTTCCTGCGGTGCATTAGGCGCAACTCTCTCAAGCGCAGCAACATCCGCATCCAGCTTTTGAAGTTTTCCTATTGCAGTATTCTTTGTTCTCTGCGCATCCCACTCTGCCTTTGAGTAATCTGACTTTGAGGTTTTCTGAATTGTATCGGCCGCATTGTTGTAGCAGTCAGCAAAGCTTTGGGTATTGGCTGTATTTATCTGTGATGTTTGCTTTGATTGCTGTATTTTATTGGTTTCTATCTGTGCAGAATTAGCGTTTGATGATACTTTATCCGGTGTAACGTTATAACTATATGTATAGATACCGTTTTGCTCTTTAATTCCGGTGAGTTCCATCATAGACAATCCCTCCTTTTATTAATCGCAGTTGTCCCAGATATCCCCCATTTTGCCTTGAATTTTTGTTTTTGAACTCATTCAAGGTAAGCATTTTCCTATATTTGCCTTGATACTACTAGTTTGGCATTTTTCTTATCTTTACCTTGAAATTGCTTGATATGTCCATATCAAGGCAAACTATGTTCTTTTTAACTGACTATTTCCCGTTCTTGCTTCCTCTCTTACCCAGATAACGTTCTTTTCCTGAAAATCTGGGTAGGAAATTCGTTTCTCTTTACCAAGATTATTCTACTATTAGCAATTTCTTGGTAAATAGTCCTAGCTTCTTTACCAAGATATTTCTAATTTATCAAATATCTTGGCAAATAATTCCTTCCGCTATACCAATATTTTTCCTATATTGGAATAATCTTGGTAACCTCTCTAACCAGGCACACCCATAAATCCCCATTCTGCATCATTTATGGGTAAAAGCATCACTCCTTGAACACAAAAACGGCCGAATACCAAAGATTATCAATCCTTTGATATTCGGCATATCCCTTGCTATCTTATATATCGGCTAAAAACATTATAACTTTAGAGGAAATTTAAAAATTTTAGACCAAAAATAAAAAGGCCCGAACAATATGTCCGGACCTAAGCTTATCAACAATATGTGTATCTTCATGCCTTAAGATGTTTCCCTGTAAGCAGTGCTGTCAGGAATACGGAAAAGCTGGCAAGCATTGCAATGAAGGTAATCATTATGCGGTTATCATCACCTGTTTTGGGAAGATCTGTTGTTGTGGTGGTTGCTGCTGTAGAAGCAGTGTTAGCAGCGACATCTGTTGCTGCCGGCGTAGTAGTTGTCGGCGTGGTTGCTGCCGGAGCAGTTGATGAAGCCGTATTACTTGCTGCTGATGAAGCCTTGGATGCACTGTTTGCTGCAGTACTTGAGCTCGCGGTGCTTGCAGCATCCTCATCTTCATCTTTACCGTTACCATCCCTCTCTTCGCCTAAAAGTCCGGCATCGTAATTGTCCTTAATATCAACCGTTACAGCACCTGCGCGGATTCCAGATACAGGCGTAAGCATAAGCATAAGACAAATTGGAATTATTGTAAGTACTCGTATTTTTTTCATGTCAAATTCCCCTTCCGATGTTTAGACTCAAAATTCATCTCTGTCATTTAGCAAATTATCATCCTACTCGTTTCGCAACAACAAGTAATCTTCCGTTCTTCATTGTATAGTCACAGGTTGAAAGTGTAAGCAGCTGGTCACCGTAGGAAGCTGTCGCTGCTATCTTGTGAAGTGACTTTGCTTTAAGATATGCAATGTAGGTATCAAAAGTCTGCTTATCATTTATATTGATATAATCTGCGTAGTTAAAGCCATCCTTCTCACCGTTTGCTGTGGTATCAACCACTGCTATTATCTCATAAAATCGCTGTTCTGTCGGTGTGTCAAGCTCAACTGCCTGGTGCTTTCTAAGATACTCATCTTCTTTATAATACTTCAGAGTTCCGAACAATGCTCCGGACTTCATGTTATGTCCGTGTATCAGAAGGTGATTATCAGACAAATCAAAACTGCATCTTTTATCTAAAACCAATAGGCCGTTTCTGTCATCATTTCCGAAAAAATCGTGCTGAAGATAATAGTCATTATCCCCTTCCCTGTACATTATCGGATAATCAATATCCGAATTGTTGATTCGAAGCCAGCCGGTCAGATCCTTGTTCTTCTTATACAGGTACTCGATTTTCAGAGCTGCGAGATTGTTCTTTGGATCATCAGGATCATCACTTATAGCCTTCTTTACGGTGCCTGATTCGCCAACCGTAACGGCTGCCATTGCCTGAACTTTTCTCATGTTGGCGCTGCTCTTTTGCTCCTGATAAATCTCTACAGCAAAAATACCTGTCACCACCAGAAAGGTGATGCAGGATAACGTAAGGATAGTATTTCTTATTGTTTTCCTGATTTTCCCCCTACGTTTTTGCATGCGCATAAATCCCCTGCTTTTATTTTTTCATACTTTATTTCGGCATAAACTTAGAAAAAATTTAGTATATTGTTTCCCCTCATCCGGCACTTCGTGCCACCTTGTCTACGCTCCGCTCCGGTCAGCGCAAAGCCGACGTCCCCCGGACGTCGTGCGCCCCACAGGGGGAAGGCTATATAGTTATGACATCATTTCAGTAGCTCCATCCCGACATCATAAACATTCCCGTTTACGGCATCGTGAAGCCATCGCGCCATTGTCACATCGTTTTGCGAAAAAAGGGTAAAATACGGTTCCCGTACAGCTGTATGGACAGTTCCGCCTTTTGTGACGATAGGCAACGTCCAGTCATTTATAAACATACCGAACTTCGGAGTAAGATTCTTTAACTCCTTCACCATTTCCTTAAGCTGATTATAGTACGCATCCTGAACATCCGCATCCGTCTTGTAGGTTTTGTTGGTAACATCATTATAGTAGGCACTAAGCACATAATCCCTGGTGGAACTGGAGTAAAGATATCTAAGTCTGTCACCATATTTTTTAAATAATCGTCTATACCAGCTAAGCGTGATGTTGTCTGACTTAATGGCATCACATATCGGCTCCGGAGCTTTCCAAACTTCCCGTGCGGTATACTCCCACTTATTGTAAAGAAGAAGCGCACTGTCCGATAAAAGCGTCACATCTTTCACCTCAGGATACCACACTCTGAGTATCTCATCAGTAAGTGCCGGAACCGCAAAAGCGCCTGCGCTGTTACCAGCTATCAGAAGTCTTTTCGGGTTTCCGAACAAATTTCTGGATACCCCCATCGCTTCAAGGAAATTGATATATCCGTGAAAATGCAGAACATGCTTCTCTCCATCCTCACCTTCATAGGGAAAATCGTTGTTTCCTACGTGAAAATCGCCGGTGGCATAAGGAATATCAATTATAGACCAGTCCTTGAAAGGGTTTGCCTTATCCTTGAGGTTCATGATCCCCATATCGATGTTCATTATCTGAGTAAAAGGGCGCAGATTATTCCAATAGTAATTGGGAAGATCCGCAGCAACCTTTCCACCGGTAATAGGCCTTGCAGCAGTGTACTCGTTGTACGCCACACCTCCGCCTGAAAAAAAGATGCAGAGCTTTTTGGGATCTGCAATCTTTACATAAACATGATATTCAGAGCCATCACCACTTAGCCCCATGGGAATTATAACGCGGTACCACTTCTTCTTTTCAGGCTTATCGGGGAGTTCAGGGGCAATAAGGTCTTTATCAACTATTCTTTTCCCGATGGAATTCTCCACGAAGTCGCCAAACTGCTGCTCTAGTTTTTGCTTTCTGATTTTGCGTTTTTCTTTGTAGTCCATGATCCATCATCTCTTGTAAGTAATTCTTCAGAGCCAGACTCGAAAATGCAAGCATTTTCTCGTTGTGGCTTCTCGCCACATAGAAGGTTTACACGTTAAACATCCTCTGCGTTGCACTGCTAAGCTCTCTAAAGCGGAACAGTAACAATGCGGCGACAGCAATCGCGAAAGCTGCCATGACAAACACCGCTGCGTAAGGATATGTGTTTTCACCGCTCCAGATGAAATAGGCCTGGGAAAAGGCGAGCACAGCATCAAATACAATATATATGATGTACTCCTCTATACGAAGCTTCATAAATTTAGCGATAATCCAGCTCGCGATCGAATGCCCCACCAGGCAAAAAGGAATCATCCAAATAACACTCCATCCGTGAAAGCCTGTAACCTTGTCAATGTAATAGTCGACAATTATCGCGACAAGTACCTCAACTGCAAGAACTTTTAATATGTTATAGCGGTAGCGCATGATGGCCAGTATATCCAGCCATAACACAACACTTCCGAGAATAACCATTCCAACCCAGGTCACCATATCTCCGAAGAGATACTTAAGAGTAATTCCAAGTACTATAATGATTGCCAGTAAAAAGGTGCATATTTTCACAAAAGTCACGCCGTTGATTTTTCTCTCGGGAAGCGTCGGGTAGGGCTCATCCGGCTCCTCCGAAAAGTCATCGATATCATACATCCTCTCATCTATACCGGTTCTAAGAACGTCGCTCCTGCCGAGAATTTTTCCTTCGCACAAAGGACAGCAGGTCTTGTTCCCTCTTATTACAATTTTACATTTCGGGCAATAATGCATTTACTTACTCTCCCTTGTCTTCTTTTCCTTAATAATTGGAACATCATAATCATTGGTGCTTATCTCAACACCGATTCCCTCAGCAGTCAGCCTTCTGCAAAGGTTCAGCATCGTGGGATGATTGGTGAAGGCCGAACACTCTCCGAACACCATCTTATCCCTGAAGCTGCATATGGTTATCTGCTCCTTGGAAGCAGTCATAAACGCCGCAAATCTCTCTATGAAAGGAGTCACCTCAGCGGGCATTTTTATAACACCCATATTTGAAATCGAAGTCGTCACACCTTTCTTGGCAGCAGCATCAAACTGTCCTACGACATAATCCTTTATGAAAAGCGGCACAACCTTTATCGCTATATTATGCTCAAGCGCCGCATAAGAATTCATGGTCTCATTAATTCTTGAAGGCTCAAGCTGCTTCTTAAAAGCTGCATTCACCACATCTATAATGCTCTGCAGCGTATTGTCAAAATCCATGGGATCGTATTTTATGCTTATTACCCCAAAGAAATTTCTCGCTGTGTAAGATTGAAAATACTGCCTCAGGTTTACCGGCACACTTACAACAATAGGCTTCTTCTTCTGTGCAGTCGACATCGTATCTATTATGGCTGCGATATAAACCGCAGTCGAAAGAACTCCAACTGTTGAGCCATACTTCTCTGCAAGCTTTTTGAAAGCCTTAGCCGAAACACAGGCTTCAACAATATGTGACTCATTGTTACTGTCAGCTTCTCCATGAAGCTGATAAGCATTGTTTGAAGAAAGGCTCTTTAGCTGCTTTAAGCCTTTCTGGTTCTGATAAAAATGCCTGAAGGCATCGTTATTTTTCTCCTGAAGTGATGAAATTTCCGCTGCGAAGAAATCGTCATCCGCATGAAAATCGTGCGCAATCTCGAGATATCTCGTCACCATACGCCTAAAGAACATGAACGCACCCGTTCCGTCGGCCAGCACATGGAACATCTCTATGCTTATACGTCTTTTATAATAAAACACTCTGTATAAAAGACTCTTTTTACCGGGAAGATACAGCGCACTGCAGGGCGGCAGATGCTCTTCCTCCACCTCGCAGGAAAGGTTTGAATCCTCAAGATAATACCAGAAAAGTCCTCTCCTTAAAATGCAATTGAAAAAAGGGTATTCGACGATGGACTCATCAAGCGCCCTTTGTAATATAACCGGATCAATCTCCTCAAACAGTTCGCAGGAAATACGAAAAACTCTCGTATTTGCCCCGCTAACTGTTGAAGGAATGATCTTTGCAGCGTTATCAAGTTTGTACCAATTTGTATGTCTTTCCATTATTAATAGTTATCTGTATCACAGATTCTCAACAGTCTCTGTGACAGGCTCAATAGGTGATGTCTTTACTCTGTAAATAACATCCTCTAATGAGATGAATTTTTTCTCCTGTATAAATTTTAAATATTTAGGTGTGAGTCTCATAGTTATGCGGGGCTCGAGAGCCTTATTTACTCTCTCGCTTATAGTCTTGCAGGCATCTGCGGGATCATGAGCCATACTCTTACTGAGTACGCACAAAAGTGTTCCCACTGTCTGAACAATACCGCTCATATTGGCATCAGAACCGGCATCTACAGACTGCAATGAGCTGACACTCCATTTTTTCTTCTCCGAATAGATTCCGTATTCGCAGTCAACCTCAACAAGCCTCTGCGTTTTAAGATCGCGAAGCCACGCCGTGTTGCCTCTTACAAAAATATCCTGAACCTGGAACAACGTTCCGTTGTATGGGAAGGTAACATTTTCACAGCCGGTCATTGTAATATCAGCTTGGATTCTTGCCACTTCATCCTCTTTTTCCATGGCTTCCCAGCTTGCTTCACCCTCGGGACCGTTCTCAAACTCCCCAAAAGGTCTCTGCTCCGGCTCCATATCCTCCAAGTCCTTCTGAGAAATACGCTTACGCGCTCTTCCTTCAAGGCGGTGTTTATCGTGATAATATATTGCACGTCCGCCCATGGTGGGATATGCAACGGTAAATCTGTCCGCAGCACCTTCTTCAAAAGGTCCGCAGAGAGGATGGATTGATCTTTTTCTTCCAAAATAGTCCGTATCAAATATAATCTCTGTCCCGTCCGGATTTTCAAAAAACTGCTCCGGCTCAAATGCCTGTCCCATAACCTTAGTAGAAACCATTCGAGTCATGCTCCTTGGCAGATACTCGTAGAGGTTTGTGTGAAGTCTGAAATGTCCGTCCTCTTCGGAGACAATTATCTTAACGGTATGATTTTTCTCAATATAGGGCGAATGCTCGCTGTCACAGGGCTGCGCTCCGTTAAAGAACGCATTTCCACCGGTGTAAACCGGAAGATGATCATAGTATTTATCATTGCTGCCGGGCTTAGCGAAGTCTCCGGACATCGGTTTTAACGAGGCAAAATACTGTTCCTTCGTGGGATAACCGTCATAGGGCTTGGTTCCGCATATAAAATTGTATAGCGTCAGTGACTCAAAGCCTGCCTGATGCACATAATCTCTGAGGTCCTGCCTTATCTCCTTCTGAACGAAGATATTGTTATAGAATCTTGCATCGCCGTGCAGAATAGTCATAAATCCCGCAATTTTCGTGGAGTGCGGAACATGGTACGGCGTGTATCTGCAGCTCTGGAACTTAAGTCCGCCGTTGTCACACCCCTCACCTACAAAGGTAAACGAACCATTTATAAGATTGTGCACCAGTGCGATACCCTGAGTGCTTAATCTGCAGGAAATATCCGACAGCATAAGATTGTGGTCAATAAGAGTCGGTCCGTGCGATACCTCGACAAACAAATCCTCTCCCAGAGACAATCCGCTCTTTATTTCGCACCCTTCGGGCGGTGTATTATCATGGAAAAAGTTCTGCGTAACCCTTGTTCCCTGTGCCTGCCAGTCAAGCCAGATTCCTCTGGTGCAGTGATGGATGTGATTTCTTCTGAAAATCGTATCGATCGCGGCGTGCATCTTGATGCCGCCAATCTCGGCACCTTCTATATTATGCTTGGTATTTATCCTGTAAATATGGTTATCTTCAATTACGCTGAAGGCACCTCCGAGATGTCCAACAATTCCGGTCTGCCCGCAATCATGGATTTCACACCTTCTTACTATGTGAGAACCAATATGCTCTTTGTCCCAGCCCTCATTTACTGCCTGACAAACAGCATCTCGCTCGGTCTGAGTGCCATCCTTAATGTAGGTCTTGGTCCACTTATTATCATTGCCGCTCTGAAGATATTTTCCCAAAGAAATGCCCGAGCACTTGGATTCATAGATCTCACAGTCCTCAATGATCCAACCCTTAGCCCAGTGCGGTCCTATAAGTCCGTCCTGATAAGCTGTAGGCGGTGCCCACTGCGTTGCTGCCTGCCTCATTGCAAAGCCTGACACAGTGATGTAATTTATACCATCGGTAAGTGGCATGAAGCAGTTCCTTCTTACGCTTATCTCGACAGTTTCTTCGTTCGGATCTTTTCCATGAAAATTGGCAAAGATAACGGTGTCATTCATCTCCTGCGCTGAGAACCAGGTATAAACGCTAAATTCCGGATCCCAGGAGCTTCTTCTGACTTCGGGATTTTCAACCGCCTCAAGGGAATTCTCTTCATACATGGATTTTCCATTCAAATAAACTTCTCCTGTATGATTCTCTCTGTCGGCAAAGTACCAGTCACCTTCTACCTTCGTTGTGAAGGGATTGTAATTTCCGAAAATATTATTGGGAACACTGACCTTCCAGACATCCCCCCTGAAGGGTTCCCATTCCTTTATTTCCTCGGCGCCTGTGATCACAGCCCCCTGAGGCTCGGTGGTACAATAAACTATAGGCTGATCCTTGGTTCCGCTGTTTTTCGGATGCACAAATTCTCTGTAAATACCCGGAGCAACAATTACTACGTCTCCGGGACGCGCTATGTCGGCAGCCTCCTGAATGAAACGGAATGGATGGTTTCTCGTTCCGTCGCCACTTCGAACTACGCTCTGTGAAACATAAATCTGCATGGCTTTACCCCCATAAAAAATATTTAATTAGGCGTTTGCGAAACGCCAAAAGCCGCATAAATACGGCATTTTTCTAGCAATAAAAATGAATAACCCCTCACCGGATATGGTACAATAGAATTGACAAGAAACCACTGACCAACACCAAGAAAGGAGTTATTCTGATATATATGATACCATACAAACAGCTTTCTTTGGCTGATATCTTTGCAGATTGCCAAGATAAACTTGAAAATGACAAACCTGCTTTCCTGTCTCTATTAGAAACACATATCGACCTTGATGAAATTATTCCGATTTCTTTTAGAAATCACTTCTATGCATCAACGGGCA